>NZ_LT960614.1:4480000-5080000 GCF_900231165.1 Hartmannibacter diazotrophicus | reverse complement strand
TCGGGGAAGAGAATGATCGCATCGCCCAGTGTCAGGCGGTCGGCGATATCGCGTGCCTGATCGGCCGTCCTGCCCCGTTTCTGGCGTTCCACGAAGACCGAGCGCTGCAGCCGCGCCAGCGTGCCGAAGACCGGCCAGGTGCCGACCTCGGACTTGGCGACGAAGCTCACCGGCATGACCGCGCTGAAGACGACGATGTCGAGCCAGGAGACGTGATTGGCGGCGATCAGCAGAGGGCGGGCTTCAGCCGGCATGCCCTTGACCGTGATCCTGAGGCCGAGCAGACGCGAGGCGATCCGATGCCAGAAGACCGGAAGGGTCCGCGCCAGCGGCCAGTTCCGCCGGATGGCGACCATCTGCACGGGAATGAGCGGCAACGTGAAGACGAACAATCCGGACAGCTTGACGATGGCGCCGGTCTGCCGCAGCCAATGCCCGCCGGACGTCTTCGTCTCTTCCGGAACCGGATGAACCGAGCGGTCTGCCCGCATGCCCGTTACTCTTTGTCGACCATTTTCGCCGAAGCGATCGCATCGCCGGCGCCAGGCCGGATTAGACGATGTCCGCCCGCATGACAAGCGCCGTGGCCGGGGGGCCATCCTTGACGGCGTAATAGTTGCCGCGCTGGCCGACCTGCTTGAAGCCGAGGCGTCTGTAGAGCGTGACGGCGGCCTCATTGCCCTCGTCGACTTCCAGGAAGAGCGAGGCCACCCGGTCGGCATAGAGCCGCCGCATCGCTTCCTCCATGAGCAGGCGGCCGATACCGCGGCGCCGATGCGCCGGCAGCACAGCGAGCGTCAGCACCTCGGCCTCGTCCCCTGTCGCCCGCACGAGCAGAAAACCTACAGGACGACGGGATCCGAACCATGACCCGCGCCGCCCGACGAGCGCGATCATGTTGTCCTGAACCAGCAATGCCTCGATCTCGGCTGGGCTCCAGCCGCGATGAAAGCCGCTTGCGTGAATCTCGGCGAGATCGTCGGCCTCGGAGAGATCCGCCTTGTCGAGGATCACCGGAAAGGGATCGTACCAGGGATAAAACATTACCGATCCCCCACACTGATCGGGCCAGCGCTTACGAGAGCCGCGCGCTTCTGCGGCTTGGCATCCGGCGGACGAACGTAAAGCGGTACCGGCGGGCTTTCCTGAACGGGTGCGTCAGCACCGAGACGCGCAAGCGACAGGATATCGGGTCCCGCGAGCGGCAGGAGAGGCGGCAGGCGGCGACCGGCGCATGTGGCGGCATGGCCGAGCAATGGCGCGCCGGAACCGACGATGAGCCGCGCATTCTGCGGGACATGATCGACGGCGGATTCGATCGATACGGCGATCGGGGCGGCAAGTTCGGCGCCGTCCTCGGCGTAGACGGCCAGATAGACCTCGCCTTTGCGCGCATCGATGGCGGCGACCACCGGCCCGCCGGGCGGTTCCTCATAGGATCGGGCGAGCGCCGCAAGCGTCGAGATGCCGACAACGGGTTTGCCAAGAGCAAGGCCGAAGCCGCGCGCGGCGGCGAGACCGACCCGAATGCCGGTGAAGCTGCCTGGGCCGATGGAGACGACGATGCGGTCGACACAGGCGAGCGTTTCGCCTTCCTCGGCAAGGAGTTCGTCGATCATCGAAAAGAGGCGTTCCGCATGGCCGCGGGTCAGGTCTTCCGACCGTACTGCTCCGCGACCGGAGCCGAAGACCAGCGCGGCGGAGCAGAGTTCCAGAGATGTATCGATCGCAAGCAGACGCATGAAATGGCAATACGACGGCGTATCGTCGCTGTCGAGCGAAACGGAAACGCGGCGGCGATTTGCCGTCGTAGTGCTTTGAGGACTGCCCGCTTTATTCCGCGCACGGAGGCGGCTATGAGGAAGGCAGCGGCATTCACTTCCCGTTCCACTTGCCGCCCATCTCCGGAGACAGTCTTTGGCCCGCCGCCCGCCGAACCGCGATCGTGACAAGAGCCAGGAGCCGCGCGCCGCCAGGCCGGGCAGCGGCAAGCATGGCCCCCAGCCGGACAAGCGCCCCCAGCCGGACAAGCGACGGCGGGAGGACGCCGACGCGACCGGCCGGCCGCGCGGACTGATGAAGCCATCGGCCGCGCCGGTTCCACGGCGCCCGGCGCCGAAGCCGCGCGGTCCGCGCATTTCACGTGAAACACTCGGCCTGCTGCTTCAGACCGACGGCTGGGACCAGTATCGGCTGCTCGACATGGGCGAGGGCGAAAAGCTGGAACGCTACGGCGATCTCGTGGTCGTGCGCCCCGAACCGCAGGCCATGGGTGCGCGGCGACGGCCGGCGAAGGAATGGGACGCGGCCGGCGCGGTCTTTACCGGCGATGTCGAGGAGGAGGGCCCCGGGCGCTGGCGGCAGGCTCCCGGTATCGGCGAGAGCTGGCCGATGGCCATCGACGGCATCGACTTCATCTGCCGCCTCACCGCCTTCCGCCATGTCGGCATCTTTCCCGAGCAGAAGGTCCAATGGGACTGGATGGCCGGGCGCATTCGCGCCGCCGACCGGCCGCTCAAGGTGCTCAATCTCTTCGGCTATACCGGTCTCGCCTCGCTGATCGCCGCCAAGGCGGGCGCCGAGGTGACCCATGTCGATGCCTCGAAGAAGGCCATCGGCTGGGCGCGCGAGAACCAGTCGCTCGCCGGGCTCGATTCGGCTCCGATCCGATGGCTCTGCGACGACGCTGTGAAATTCTGCGAGCGCGAGGTCAGGCGCGGCAACAGCTACGACGGCATCCTGCTCGACCCGCCTAAGTTCGGCCGCGGGCCGGACGGCGAGGTCTGGTCGCTGTTCGAGGACCTGCCGCACATGCTCGACCTCTGCCGGCAGATCCTGTCGCCGAAGCCGTCCTTCGTCGTCCTCACGGCCTATTCGATCCGGGCCTCCTTCATCGCCGGGCACGAACTGATGGGCGATCTCTTCGGCGATCTTGCCGGCAACCTTGAATCCGGCGAACTGGTGCTGCGCGAGACCACGGCCGACGGAACGCCGGGCCGGGCCCTTTCCACCTCGATGTACACCCGCTGGAGCGCCCCATGAGCGAGCACCGCGACGACCGACAGACGGCCGGCGGCTACAAGCAGATCACCAGCCTTGCCAATCCGCTGGTCAAGGACCTGCGCGCGCTCGCCATGAAGAAGACCCGCGACGAGCGCCAGCTCTTCGTCGGCGAAGGCCTGAAACTCGTCACCGACGCGCTGGAGGAGGACTGGCCGATCGACATGATCTGCTTTGCCGCCGCAGCGCGCGGACAGGACCGGGTGATGCAGGCGGCCGCCAAGGTCAAGGCGCGGGGTGGATTCGTTGCCGAAATGACCGAGGCCGTGCTTGCCAAGATCACCCGCCGGGACAACCCGCAGATGGTCGTCGGCGTCTTCAAGCAGAAGCTGACGCCGCTTGCGAAGGTCGCCCTCAAGGAAAACGACGTGTGGGTCGCTCTCGAGGGGATCAAGGATCCGGGCAACCTCGGCACGGTCGTTCGTACGGTGGATTCGGTTGGCGCCAAGGGCGTCATTCTTGTCGGCGAGACCTGCGATCCCTATTCGCCCGAAGGCGTGCGCGCGACCATGGGCTCGCTCTTCCATGTGCCGCTGGTCAAGTGCTCGGTCGACGAGTTCCTTGCCTTTGCCGCGGCGTCCCCCGCCCGGCTGATCGGCACGCATCTCAAGGCCACGCACGATTATCGCACGCTCGCCTCCAGCGAGCCGACGATCCTGCTGATGGGCAACGAGCAGGCGGGTCTGCCGGACCGGCTTGCCGAGGCCTGCGATATCAGGGCCAAGATCCCGATGGCCGGGCGGGCCGACAGCCTCAACCTCGCCATCGCCACGGGCATCATGCTCTATGAACTAAGGCGCAATGTGCTGACGGTATAAGCCGGAAGCCCGCATGGATGGAGATCGCCATGAGTGAACGACACGCTCGTCTTGTCCGCCAGCAGGCCGGGCACGAGCATGCCAAGGTCAGCTTCGTCGAGCTCTTCTTCGATCTCGTCTTCGTCTTCGCGATCACGCAGCTTTCCCACACGCTGCTGCATCATTTCACCCTCGCCGGGGTCGCCGAAGCCGGGCTCATCCTGCTGGCGGTCTGGTGGGTGTGGATCTACACCACTTGGGTCACCAACTGGCTCGATCCCGACAAGATGCCCGTTCGGCTGATGCTCTTCGTCCTGATGCTGGCCGGGCTGGTGCTTTCCACCTCCATCCCGGAGGCCTTCGAGGACAAGGGATTAGCCTTCGCGATCGCCTATGCATCCATGCAGGTCGGACGCTCGGTCTTCGCCGCCTTTGCCCTGCGCCATCACAGTGCCTCGCGCTACCGGAATTTCCTGCGCATCAGCAGTTGGCTCGCTGTCGCGGCCGTCTTCTGGATCATCGGCGGCCTGCTGCATCACGAGGCGCGCTATGCCGCCTGGCTCATCGCGCTCGGCATCGAATACGCAGCGCCAGCCGCCGGCTTCTGGACGCCGGGCCTTGGCCGGACGCAATCGGCGGAGTGGGATGTCGAAGGCGGGCACATGGCCGAGCGCTGCGGCCTCTTCATCATCATCGCGCTCGGTGAATCGGTTCTCATCACGGGCGCGACCTTTGCCGACCTGCCGGCAAATGCGCCGAACGTCCTCGCCTTCCTTGCCGCCTTCACCGGCAGCGTCGCCATGTGGGCGGTCTATTTCAACGTCGGGTCGGAACGGGCGAGCCATCTGATCGCCGCCTCGGAGGACCCCGGCCGGATCGCGCGTCTTGCCTATACCTACATGCATATCCCGATCGTCGCCGGCATCGTGCTCGCCGCCGCCGGCGACCAGTTCGCCCTTGCCGGAGACACGGGCCATCAGGAACACCCCATCGCCTATGCCATCGTCGGCGGCCCGGCCCTGTTCCTTGCCGGCGTCACGCTGTTCAAACGCGTCACGGCAGGCTGGTGGCCACTGTCCCACCTCGTCGGATTGGCCGCCTTCATCGTCCTGGGGATTGCCGCAGCCGTCCTGACACCGCTGCAGATCCTGTCGCTCGCGAGCCTCGTTCTGGTCGCGGTATCGGTCTGGGAGCATCTTTCACTACGATCGGGCGCCGGCGCCCAGTGAGCCAATCCTCCGCCACGAAGCCATCTCGAATGCAACCCACGCAGATTGGGGCCGTGTTTCGATGATCTGGCATCGGCGCCCCAACCGGGTCGCTGTTTGGCGCGATCGCGAGCAATTCGTCATTTACTATGGAAGCGAATAAATTCACTCAATACAAACCATCGGTTGAATTTCAACCCTGCTGCCCGATAGTCCATGTCTCAGTTCATCTCAGTCATGGATATTCTCATGCAAGTTCCGTCTGTCCCGAGGTCCCAGTTTGAAGGACGCGCCTGGTCCCGCGCAACATTCACGGGAAGAGCCGATGAGTATTTCGGTATCTGGATCGTCAATGTCATCCTGTCGATCCTGACCCTCGGCATTTATTCAGCCTGGGCCAAGGTACGCCGCAAGCGTTATTTCCTTGGAAATACGTATATTCTCGGAAGGCGGTTCGACTATCATGCGACCGGCCCCCAGATATTGAAGGGCCGATTGATCGTCTTCGGTGTGTTCGTCCTTTACAATATCGCGGCATCAATTGCGCCGCCATTGGCGGTCGTCATCGGCCTCGCGGTCATCGCGGCCGTGCCAATCCTCATCCTCCGTTCGCTGCGTTTCAATGCGCGCGTCACCAGCTATCGCAACATCCGCTTCGATTTTGTCGGAGAGAACGTGGGCGCCTACAAGGCCTTCATGCTCGGTCCGATCGTGTCGCTGGTCAGTCTCGGATTGCTTGCCCCTGTCGCCAGCCACTGGGCACAGACCTATATCGTCAACAATCTGCGCTACGGCGACAGAGCGTTCAGGACGACGCCTTCGCTCGGGCGCTTCTACGCTGCCTTCGTCCCGCCGCTCCTGATTGTTGTCGGCAGTGCCGTTCTGGCGTTCTTCCTGATCAACGCGAGCCGTATCCAGATCATATCTTCGAACGGCGAGTCCAGTTCCGTGCATGGGACGGCCGCCGTGGTGGCGGTCTACGGGTTCCTTCTCGCCTTCGTCCTCGCAGGCCTTCTTTTCCGTGTCGCCGTGCACAATATCGTATGGACTGCGATGACCTACGACGAAAAGCACGCCTTTCAGGCCGATATTCCGCAGCGGCGTTACGTCTGGGTCGCTCTCTCCAATCTGGTTGTCACACTCTGCACGCTCGGCCTCATGCGTCCATGGGCAGCCGTCCGCGAATCCAGGCTTGTAGCCAGCCATTGCGCAATCGCCCCGGACGGCGAAATCGACGATGTCATCGCGCAGGCCAAGCCGGCTGGCGCCGCGGTCGGATCGGAATTCGTCGCCCTGGAGGGAATCGATCTTGGCATCTGACGCGGCGGAGGGGGAAAGGCCCGAGGGCGACGACATCGCTCGGGGGGATTGGTATCCGGCCAACGCCAACAGATCCGTTCCCTCCGTCCTCAGGCGCGATGACGATTGCTTGCGGATCCTCGCAAGCGCCGACGATCGTCTGCTGGCCGTCGCCCTCCTCGATAGAATTGCCATTTCGGACCGCGTCGGCACCATCGCCAGGCACCTGCGCTTTCCGGACGAATCGCTGTTCGAAACCAGGGACAACGACGCCATCGACAGAATTCTGGCCGTGACCCGACCCAATCAGGGTCTCGTCCATGCATTCGAGGCGTTTCGGCCTCGCCTGCTCTTCGTCGCCGCAGCCGCCCTCCTGCTGATTGGCGCCGTCTATCGCCTTGCCCTGCCTTTGCTGGTGGAGGCTGCCATCGTGGTCACGCCACCGGCGGTGCCAGATATCATGTCGGCGACGACGATCGCCTCGCTTGACAGGACGGTCCTCGCCCCGTCCAGACTGCCCGAAGACCGGCGCACCGAAATCACGAGAGCCTTTTCCGCCCTTGCCGCTCATTCCGATGGAGAAGTGCAACGCTTCTCCCTGCTCTATCGCGACGGTGGCGTGATCGGCGCCAATGCTTTCGCCCTGCCGGACGGCAGCATCATCCTGACGGATCAACTCGTCGCCTTGGCGAATGGCGATGACGAGATGACACTCGGCGTGCTTGCCCATGAAATCGGCCATGTGGAGTTGAAGCACTCGTTGCGGCAGCTTTACAGGGCCGCGGGCACCTATGGCATGATCATGCTGATGGCCGGCGATGTGGGCTCCGGTGTCGAAGACCTGCTTTTCCAAGGCGGGGGGTTGATGGCCCTGTCCTACTCGCGACAGGCGGAAGCCGAGGCGGACCATCGCTCCGTCGAGTTGATGGCCGCTGCCGGAAAGGATCCCCGGGCGATCGGCCGCTTCTTTGCCTTGATCGCATCGCGATACGGCGACAAGGCAGGGACGAGCCTGCTTGGAACCCACCCCGGGACGGCGGACCGCCAAAGAGACATCGCCGAGTATGCTGCCTCCATTGCATCAAGGACTTCGCCTTGATGGAGGCGCGTTCTTGAATGCCCGGCGTCAGGCCAACGGCTGCTTCACGGCCCGAAGATCGACCAGCCCATCGTCTTTGCCAGCCGCTCCATCGCCTGCGACCCAAGCCGCGAGTTGCCGACCTTGTCGAGCCCCGGCGACCAGACGGCGATCGAGGCCTTGCCAGGCACGATCGCCATGATGCCGCCGCCAACGCCGCTCTTGCCCGGAAGGCCGACGCGGAAGGCAAATTCGCCCGATCCGTCATAGTGGCCGCAGGTCAGCATGATGGCGTTGATGCGCCGCGCGCGCTCGCTTGAAACCACCGAATGGCCGGCGGTCGGATGGCGGCCGCCATTGGCGAGAAACCTTGCGGCCATGGCGAGCTGCCGGCAGGTCATCGTCAGGGCGCAGTGGTGGAAATAGACACCAAGGACATGGTCGACCGCGTTGTCGATGACGCCGTGCGCGCGCATGAAATTGGCGAGCGCCGCGTTGCGGAAACCATTCTCGGTCTCCGAGCGCGCGACGGTCTGGTCGATCGTGATCGCCTCGTCGTCGGCAAGATGGCGGATGAAGCGCAGGATCTCACCCAGCGTTTCGCGCGGCTGGTGATGACCGAGCACCGCGTCGGTGACGGCGATGGCCCCCGCGTTGATGAAGGGGTTTCGCGGCACGCCGTTCTCATGCTCGAGCTGCACGATGGAGTTGAAGGCATTGCCGGACGGCTCGCGCCCAACCCGCTTCCACAGAGTGTCGCCGACAAGGCCGAGCGCCAGCGTCAGGGTGAAGACCTTGGAGACGCTCTGGATCGAGAACGGAACATCGGCATCGCCGCCGGCCACCACCTTGCCGTCATTGGTGACGACGCAGATGCCGAACTGGTTCGGATCGACGCGGGCAAGTTCCGGAATATAGCTTGCGACTGCGCCGCGGTCGGTGCGCTGTGCCATGTCCGCCGCGATTTCGGCGACGGCCTCTTCAAGTCTGGCGTGGTCTTCCAAGCGGCTTGCCCCCGTTCAGATCGTCCTTCCAGATCGTGACATGACGGGCCTTGAGAACAATTGCAAGTGTCGGTTTTGGCCCCTTCCGGACGCGGCACTAAAATGGCGCCCGAGCGCGGCACCGCACCAAGAAGACGCCGCCAAGAGCGGCCAGCGCGATCCGCCGATCGCATGCCGAAGGTCCCCGGATCGTCGCATTCTCGTGCTTTTCAGCGAAATCGACTCTCGCAAAGAGTTAAAATCGTGTAGGACAGGCGCTCCGAACGGTCCAACGGGGCCGATTGTCGGATCCGGTTCCGCAAACAGAAGAAGACCGCCGGCCAGTCTGCGTCATGGTTCGTATCGTCCTTGCCTCCAACAGCGCCGCCAGAGCCTCGCTGCTCACCCATGCCGGGCTCATTTTCGAGCGCCGGGCCGCAAGCGTTGACGAACGCGCGGTGGAATCGACGCTGGAAGGCACCGGCGCGGGCCCGGACGACATCGCGCAGGTGCTGGCCGACGTGAAGGCCCTCGATGTCAGCGGCGGAGATCCCGATGCGCTCGTCATCGGCGCAGACCAGACGTTGTCGCTCGACGGCAGGCGCTACAACAAGCCGGGCGACCTTGCCCGCGCCTATGACCAGCTGATGACCTTTTCCGGCCGGACCCATATCCTCAGCTCCGCCGTCTCCTGCGCTCGCGGCGGCGAAATCGTCTGGCGACATGTCAGCGAGGCGCGGATGTCGATACGCCGTCTCAGCCCCGCCTTCATCCGCCACTATCTGGAAATCGTCGGCGACCGCGCGCTCACGAGCGTCGGCGCCTATCAGCTCGAAGGCATGGGCATCCAGCTCTTCGAGGCCATCGACGGCGATTATTTCACCATCCTCGGCTTGCCACTGTTGCCTCTCCTGGGGTTTCTTCGGGAAGAAGGCGTGATCGACACATGACCAAGACCCATCCCCGCGCCGGCGTCATCGGCTGGCCCGTCGCGCACTCCCGATCGCCGATCATTCACCGCAGCTGGCTCGACGCCTATGGCATCGACGGCTCCTACGATCTCATTCCGGTTCCGCCGCAGGAGATCGCTTCCTTTCTGGCCAATTTCGCCGACAGCGGCTTCGTCGGCGCCAACGTGACCCTGCCGCACAAGGAAGCGGCCTTCGCGGCGGTCGGCGAGCGCTGCGACCCGGCGGCGCGGGCACTCGGGGCGGTCAACACGATCTGGCTGGAAGACGGCCTCCTCTACGGCGCCAACACCGATGTCACCGGCTTTCTCGCCAACCTCGACACCAGCGCGCCAGGCTGGGACAGGGATGCCGGGCCGGCGCTGGTGCTCGGCGCTGGCGGCGCAGCGCGGGCCATTGTCCACGGCCTTGCCTCACGCGGCTTTGCGCCGATCCACGTCGTCAACCGGACGGAAGAAAAGGCCGAGGCCGTCGCAGCGCAGTTTCCGGGCGTTGCCCGCGCCGCCGCGTGGTCCAACATTGCGCTCCTGGTGCCGACCGCGCGCATTATCGTCAACACGACCTCGCTCGGCATGAAAGGCCAGCCCGATCTCGTGATTGATCTGTCGCGGGCCCGGCCGGATGCAGTCGTCTCCGACACGGTCTACGTTCCGCTCGAAACGCCGCTGCTTCGGGAAGCCCGCCGCAACGGCCTTGTCGCCGTCGATGGGCTCGGCATGCTCCTGCACCAGGCCGTGCCCGGCTTTGCCCGGTGGTTCGGCGTCACGCCCAAGGTCACCCCGGAACTGCGCGACCTCATCCTGTCCGATCTCGGGGTCGCCGCGTGATCGTTCTCGGGCTGACCGGTTCGATCGGCATGGGAAAATCCACGACCGCGACCATGTTCCGTGAAGCTGGTGTGCCGGTGCATGACGCCGACGAAGCCGTTCACCGGCTCTATTCGGGGCCGCTGGCCGCTGACATCGAAGCCCTTTTTCCCGGCACGACCCGGGATGGCGTCGTCGACCGCAAGGCGCTCGGAGCCACCGTTCTCGGGGAGCCGGACCGGCTCAAGGCCCTGGAAGCGCTCGTGCATCCGGCTGTCAGAGCCGAGGAAAAGGCCTTTCTCGACGCAGCCCGCGCAAAGGGCGCGGAGGTCGTCGTCCTCGATATTCCCCTGCTCTTCGAGACCGGCCGGGACAAAGATGTCGACGCGATCGTCGTCGTTTCCGCGCCAGACTATATCCAGCGCGCGCGGGTTCTTGCCCGCCCCGAGATGACGGAAGAAAAATTCGCCGCGATCCTCGGCCGCCAGACGCCGGACAGCGAAAAGCGGGCACGGGCGGACTTCATCGTCGACAGCGGACAGGGCCTGGAGAAGGCCCGGGCCGATGTTGCCGCCATTCTTGCGGCTCTCGCGGCGAGGAACATGGGGAAAGGGCGGCGCTGAGCCGGCTGCATGATTGCGCCGCGCCATAGGGACTGCCAATCTCGCCCGGCTTCACCGACCTCCGACAAGATTGACCGGCATGGAACGCGAAATCGTCCTCGATACCGAAACGACGGGCCTCGATCCCCGCAACGGCGATCGCCTCGTGGAGATCGGCGGCGTCGAACTCGTCAACCGCTTTCCGACGGGCCGGACCTATCACGTCTACATCAACCCGGAACGGGACGTGCCGATCGAGGCCTTCAACGTCCACGGCCTTTCGGCCGAGTTCCTCGCCGACAAGCCCCGCTTCGACGACATCGCCGATGATTTCCGCGCCTTCATCGAGGGCGCGAAGCTTGTGATCCACAATGCCCAGTTCGACATGGGCTTCATCAACATGGAGCTGAAGCAGTCGGGCCGGTCTTCGGTGCCGCCGGAATTCGTGATCGACACGCTTGCCCTTGCCCGGCGCAAGCATCCGGGCTCGCCCGTCAGCCTCGATGCGCTCTGCTCGCGCTATGGCATCGACAATTCGCGCCGCACCAAGCACGGCGCCCTGCTCGACAGCGAGCTATTGGCCGAAGTCTATATCGAGCTTCTGGGCGGACGGCAGGCCGATCTCGGGCTGACCAGCGAGGCAGAGGCACGGGTGCGCGACCGGGCAGGCCTTCGCCTCGCCGCCCGCAAGCGGCCGGAACCGCTGATGCCGCGCCTGACCGCGGCGGAAATCGTCGCACACCAGGAATTCGTCGCCACGCTCGGCGAGAAGGCCATGTGGCACCAGTGGCTCGACGACAGCGAAACGGCCGGCGAAGCCTGAAGGCCGCCGGCCGATGCAAAATACCTTCGAACCAGGTTCAGCCGATCAGTTGACCGGCGTTTCCTGCTGCTGCTGGGCCTGCTGGGCCATGCGCTGCAGGTAGTTCTGGTAGAGCGCGACGAAATCGATCGGATCGATCATCAAAGGCATGAAGCCGCCGTTGCGCGTCGTCTCGGCAATGATCTGGCGCGCGAAGGGGAAGATCATCCGCGGGCATTCGATCATCACGAAGGCATGCAGGTGCTGCTCGGGCACGTTCTGAACCCGGAACACGCCGCCATAGGTGAGTTCAAGGGCGAAGACGACGTCGTCGTCGTGCTTGGCCATGGCCTCGAGCTTGAGGTCGACCTCGTATTCGCCCTCGGCGCGGGCCTTCGGCACCACATTGACGTTGACGTTGATCGAGGGCGCCTTGTCGCGCGGCACGAGGCTCATGGGCGCGCGCGGATTTTCAAAGGACAGGTCCTTGATATACTGGGCGACCACATTGAGGGAGGGCTGCGCGGTTGCGCTCGGCTGGCTGTTGTTGCCGGGCTCGACAGAGCTCATATCGGATCTCGTTCGCAAAAAGGGACGTCGGGAACGCGCAGCAGCCTTTGAGAACAAGGACCCCGCGCCAAGGTTCGTCTTGGGCTAGCACGCGGGCCCCTGCCCTATCAAGCCGCGATCCCCGTTGCGGCCGAGATGCGAGCGCATTCGGACCCAGTCAATCCTGCACGGTTCCGGGATATCCCGGCCGGCAACATCCAACCATCCCGCCGATAGACCGAGCGGCGCAAGAGGCCAGCGCAATGACCCAGCAGTTCACCCGTTCCCAACTCGTCGACCTTCTGGAGGACAAAGGCCGCGATCGTCGCTTCATCACGGCGATCGCCGGGCCTCCGGCCGCCGGAAAGTCGACAACGGCGGAATGGATCGTGCGCGAACTCAATGCACGCGAAGACGGGTCGGCCGCGCTCTTGCCGATGGACGGCTATCATTATGACGACTGGGTGCTGGTGCCGCGCGGGCTGCGTCCGCGCAAGGGCTCGCCCAACACCTTCGATGTCGGCGGTCTGAAGGCCATGCTCGGTCGCCTCAGGGAGAACCGCGAGGCGGAGATTGCCGTGCCACTGTTCGACCGTGCGGTGGAGATTGCCCGGGCGGGAGCGGCCGTCATTCCCGCCTCGGTGCGTCACATCGTCGTCGAGGGCAACTACCTGCTGCTGGACCAGAAGCCCTGGCCGGAACTGGCGGCCTCCTTCGACCTCACCGTCATGATCGAGGCTGACGAGGATCTCCTGCGGCAGCGCCTCACCGAGCGCTGGATCGGATTCGGGCTGACGGCGGAGGAGCGCAAGCACAAGATCGACGAGAATGACCTTCCGAACGCCCTGACCGTTCTTCGATCGAGCCGGCCAGCGGACATCGTCCTTGGCGCGGAGGACGCCTTGCCCGGGTCTGCCTGAACCTTCAGGTCGTCTGGTCCTCGCCGTAACGATGCTGGTTCAGGAGCGAAAGGATGGCGGTGGACGTTTCCTCGATCGAGCGGCGGGTAACGTCTATCACCGGCCACTTGTGCTCGACGAACAGGCTGCGCGCCTGCCCCACCTCCCTGGCGATGGTCGCGCGGTCGACATAGTTGCTTGGCTGCGAACCGGCGCCAAGGGCCAGCAGGCGGTTCTGGCGAATGTGGAGAATGCTTTCGGCACTGGCGATGAGGCCCACGACCAGCGGCCGTTTGGCATTGACGACCGCTTCGGGCACCGGAACCCCCGGGATCAGCGGCAAGTTGGCGACTTTGACGCCGCGGATCGCCAGATACATGCTGGTCGGTGTCTTCGACGTCCGGCTGATGCCGACGATCACGACATCGGCCTGCTCGATATCGTCCGGCAGTTGCCCGTCGTCGTGGGCCATCGTGAAATTCAGCGCGTCGATGCGATCGAAATAGCCGGAATCAAGGACATGTTGGGCCCCGACCTTGGAGGTTGCCGGCAGATTCAGGAACTTGTGGAAGGCATCGATGACGGAATCGAGCACGGAAACGGCCGGCAATCCGGTCTCGGCGCAGGCCTTTTCCAGGCGCTGCGACAGGTCCCTGTCGACGATCGTATAGAGAACGATGCCGGGCGAGGCCTCGATGTCCTCGATCACCCTTTCCAGATGGCGGGCGGTCCGCACCAGCGGGTAGACATGCTCGATGGCGACGATGTTCTCGTAGCGGGCCGAGACGGCGCGGCCGACCGTCAGGAGCGTTTCTCCGGTGGAATCCGAAATCAGGTGGAGATGGAAATAGGTCTTGGCCTGAGTCATCGATCCCTCGCTTGGCGTCGGCATATCCTGAGCCATCTCATGAGTGGTCTTTCAATTTTTTCATTTGTTTCAGAGACTTATTCCTGAAACTCGGCTGTTGTCCGCGTTGTTTTCCCCAGACTTGCTGAAATGGCTGACAACTCGGCCCGGAATCGCCGGAGCGTCCCGGGGCTGTCGATAACCCGAAAATCGGTCCACAGGTCCGGGCGATCTGGCTTTTTCCCGGCGCCGCTGTGGAAAGATGGTACGAGCGCGGCTTTTCTGACAGCCTTCCGGTGCTTTGCAGTCCCTATCCACAGGATCGGCTGCGATATGAATCGCATAACGACATGAAATTCATAAGGAATTTTTCTGTCCTCACGATTGGTCCCGACAGCCTTGCATTTGTGCCGCCATATCGCCGTGACGGGCCGGATCGGAATGGATTGTGAATCCATATCGATCCCTGATATCCACCCACCAAACAGAAACCAAAAAGAATCCTAATCATAAGATTCTTTGTTTTCATGACTGGGGGTAAGCGGCGATGACAGACAATGCGCCCAAGCGCAGGCTCATCCGTGTTCTCGACGGAGAGCGTCTGGAACGACCCCCTCTCTGGATGATGCGTCAGGCAGGACGGTACCTGCCCGAATATCGCGAGACCCGTGCCAAGGCGGGAAGCTTTCTCAATCTCTGCTACTCCCCGGATCTTGCCACGGAGGTCACACTCCAGCCGATCCGCCGCTTTGGCTTTGATGGGGCCATTCTCTTTTCGGATATTCTCGTCATCCCTGACGCACTGGGGCAACGGGTCCGTTTCGTCGAAGGAGAGGGACCGAGACTGGATCCGATCGATTTCGACAAGGTCGAAGACCTCGATCCGGAGATTGTCCTTGGCAAGCTTGAGCCTGTGCTGGAGGCCGTGTCACGCATCCGGCAGGCTCTTCCGGGCGAGACAACGCTTCTCGGCTTCTGTGGGGCTCCCTGGACGGTTGCGACCTATATGGTGGCGGGACGGGGCACCCCGGACCAGGGACCGGCCAGACGGGCCGCTCTCGGGCAAAGGAAGGCCTTCACGATCCTGATCGACCGTCTGGTCGAGGCTTCGATCCGTTACCTTGTCGCCCAGTTGAGGGCGGGGGCGGATGCCGTCCAGGTCTTTGACAGCTGGGCGGGGGCTCTCGACGAGGAAGGCTTCAGGGCCTTTGCGATGGAGCCAATGCGCCGGATCGTGGAGGGCGTGCGCCAGCAGGTGCCCGGTGCGCGCATCATCGGCTTTCCAAAAGGCGCCAATGCTTTCCTGCCGCTCTATGTCCGGGAGACGGGCGTCAATGCGGTCGGCCTCGACTGGTCGGTGCCGTTCGATTTTGCCCGCAACGAGGTTCAGAAGGCTGTCGCGATCCAGGGCAATCTCGACCCGATGCGGCTGATCGTCGGCGGAGATGCGCTGGACCGCGGCGTGGACATGGTGCTTGAGGCTTTTTCGGACGGGCCGTTCATCTTCAATCTCGGCCACGGCATCACGCCTGACGCCCCTGTCGAGAACGTGGAGCGAATGGTCCGGCGGGTTCGCGGAGAACCGGTCTGAGCGGGCTGTCACAGAGTTTTGAAGGCAATGAGCGGGACGCGATAGACGGGGCGACGGACGATGTATGACTGGCTGAAGGCTCTCCATATCATTTCCGTCATCGCCTGGATGGCCGGAACCTTTTATCTGCCGCGGCTGTTTGTCTATCATGCTGATGCCGTGGCCGGATCGGACAAGTCCGAGACCTTCAAGGTCATGGAACGCCGTCTTCTCAAGGCGATCATGACGCCGGCCATGATTTCAACTTGGGTTTTTGGTCTCTGGACGGCCTACGAAGGCGGTTTCTTTCTGTCGGGCTGGCTCCATGCCAAGCTTCTGCTTGTGGTCATCCTGTCCGGCTTCCATGGGCTGTGCGCGAAATGGGTCAAAGATTTCGCCAAGGATCAGAATAGGCATACCGCCCGGTTTTACCGGATGATCAACGAGGTGCCGACGCTTCTTCTGGTGGGCATCGTGCTTCTAGTGGTGTTGAAACCGTTTTGATCGCACCATCCGCAGAAATGCTGGTCTTGTGATTGGCGAGCAAAGCGACTATACGAATCGTGTCTCTGTTCATATGGACTGGGTCGCCGGGCGAAGCATGGCTGTTCGATCAAATCGAACGTGCCGTCCGATCTCCGGCGCCGACATTGGCAGGGCGGCGGACCTGATGACCCAGTCTGCGGTCCCGAAAGCTCCGCCCAAGCACTCTCCTGTTCCGGCTCACTTCCGATAGATTTAGGGGTGAAGCCGTCTCCAACCTTCTATCTGATCGCCTGCCCACAAGCCTGCGATTGCGAATTTTCACACTGAGCGAGCGAACGATTTATGCCGGAGATGAAACTCCAGGATCTGAAATCCAAGACGCCGACCGAACTGCTGACGGTCGCGGAGGAACTGGAGGTCGAGAACGCCTCCACCATGCGCAAACAGGAACTGATGTTTGCCATCCTGAAGCAGCTGGCCGCCCAGGACGTCGACATCATCGGCGAAGGCGTTGTCGAAGTGCTGCAGGACGGCTTCGGATTCCTGCGCTCTCCGGATGCCAACTATCTTCCGGGTCCGGACGACATCTACGTGTCGCCCTCCCAGATCCGGCGGTTTTCGCTGCGCACGGGTGACACGGTCGAGGGCCAGATCCGCAGCCCGAAGGAAGGCGAACGCTACTTCGCGCTCCTCAAGGTCAACACCGTCAATTTCGAGGATCCGGACAAGGCCCGCCACAAGGTCCACTTCGACAACCTGACGCCGCTCTATCCGGACGAGCGCTTCCGGATGGAGGTCGAGGGAACGACGCCGAAGGACCTGTCGGCGCGGATCATCGATCTGGTCGCACCGCTCGGCAAGGGCCAGCGCGCGCTGATCGTCGCGCCGCCGCGGACCGGCAAGACGGTGCTGCTTCAGAACATCGCCCATTCGATCACGACCAACCATCCGGAATGCTATCTGATCGTTCTCCTGATCGACGAGCGTCCGGAAGAAGTCACCGACATGCAGCGTTCGGTGAAGGGCGAGGTTGTCTCCTCGACCTTTGACGAGCCGGCCGCCCGCCACGTCCAGGTCGCCGAAATGGTGATCGAGAAGGCCAAGCGCCTCGTCGAGCATGGACGCGATGTCGTCATCCTGCTCGATTCGATCACCCGTCTCGGCCGCGCCTACAACACCGTCGTGCCGTCCTCCGGCAAGGTGCTGACCGGCGGTGTCGACGCCAATGCCCTGCAGCGCCCGAAGCGTTTCTTCGGCGCGGCCCGTAACATCGAGGAAGGCGGATCGCTGACGATCATCGCGACCGCGCTGATCGACACCGGCAGCCGCATGGACGAAGTGATCTTCGAAGAGTTCAAGGGCACCGGCAACTCGGAAATCATCCTCGACCGGAAGATCTCCGACAAGCGCGTCTTCCCGGCGATCGATATCCAGCGCTCCGGTACCCGCAAGGAGGACCTTCTGGTGCCTCCGGACAAGCTCAAGAAGACCTTCGTTCTGCGGCGTATCCTCAATCCCATGGGGACGACCGACGCGGTGGAATTTTTGCTCGACAAGCTGCGGCAGACGAGAAGCAACAGCGACTTCTTCGATTCCATGAATACCTGATCGACACGATCGGACGGATCATCGATTCGGATTCAAAACAAAGGCCGCCGGGCGTCATGTCCGGCGGCCTTTTTGCGTCGGATGTCTCGGGACTAGAGTGCGTTGACGGCCAGGGCGGCGAGCTCTTCAGGCTCGTGGATCGGCAACGAGCATTGCTGGCCGGAACAGACATAGGCGGTGGGCAATCCTTCGATGGCGGTCTTGCCGGCGGCCGGATGTCCATCCTCGAGATCGCCGGTCGATTCGGCGACGAAAAGAACGGCCATCGGCCAATAATGCCTGGCCGTTCTTGCAAGGTCATCGCGAACCGGACCCGATGGTCCGACAATCGCGACCGTTTGCAGATCGAGCCGCCGGGCGAACGCCGACATCAGGCTTGCCGTTCCGACGACATTGCGCCCGACCGCCGTTCCGGCCGAGCCCAGGATGCGGTCGGCCCGTTCGAGGTGCGCGGACCTGCCGGTCAGGAGATAGAGGTCCACCGAAATCCCGGCTGCAATGCCGTTGGCATTCGGCGTTGCTTCGTCCATCACTGATTGCGGCCGGACGATGAGATCGTCGGCATCGTCGGCGGAAAGGCAGTAGCTGCCATCCTCGGCCTGATAATGCCGGTCGAGCTCTTCGATCCAACGGCTGGCATCGTCGATATAGACGGGATCGAAGGTCGCCTGGTGCAAGGCAAGGGCGGCCTTGGCCATGTTGGCATGGTCCGTCGCCATTCCGGGGAAGACGCGCTGCGCGCCGCGTGCACTGTGGCAGAGCCGTCCATCCTTCTGCATTGAATCGGCGACAAAACGATAGGCGCATTTTGCAGCGTCGAGCCAGTCGGGACGATCGAGGGCGATGGCGACTTCGGCGAGACCGGCAATGGCCAGGCCGTTCCAGTCGGCAAGACACTTGTCGTCACGCCCGGGCTGGACGCGCCTGTTGCGGTGCTCCAGAAGTTTCTGCCTCAGGGGCGCCAGCTGGTCTTCCGTCAATGGCCCGCCATGGGAGGCGAGCCGATTGAGAATGTTGTGGCCTTCCCAGTTGCCGCCGGCCGTGACGTCGTAGACGCCGCAGAAGTCATCGGCCCCCGCGCCGAGGATGTCTTCCACCTCCTCGCGGGACCAGACATAGGCGCGACCCTCCTCGCCCTCGGAGTCGGCATCCAGACTGGCGGCAAAGGCCCCGCCCTCGAGAGCCATGTCGCGCAGCAGCCAGGTGACCGTCTCCTCGATTCGGCGACGAAACAGTTCCGACCCGGACTTTCGGCAGGCGCGGGCAAGAAGCTCCAGCAGCAGGCCGTTGTCGTAGAGCATTTTTTCGAAATGCGGTGCGAGCCATCTCTCGTCGACGGAATAGCGCGAATAGCCACCGCCGAGATGGTCGTAGATTCCGCCGTTCGAAATGCGCTCCAGGGTATGTTCCACCACGCTGACGAACTTCGGCTCCGGCCGGCGCAGGCCGATCCGCCAGAGAAGATCGAGAACCATGACCTGCGGGAATTTCGGTGCGCCCTGGAAGCCGCCGTTGACGGCATCCATGATGGAGAACAGCTTGTCGGCGGCAAGGTCGAGCATCTGGCCGTCGAGCCTAGTGCCGCGCTGTTGGCGTTTCTTACGCAGGTGATGCAGCAACGCGTCGCGATTCTGGCCGACGTCGTCGGGCTTGGAGGCCATCGTCGCGACAATGCCGTTGAGGACGTCGGCAAAGGCAGGTTGGCCATAGCGTCCGACCTTCGGGAAATAGGTCCCGCCCCAGAAGGGAGCGCCATCGGGCGTGAGGAACATCGTCAGCGGCCAGCCGCCCGGCACGCCAAGGGCCTGCAGGGCGGACATGTAGATCTGGTCGATGTCCGGGCGCTCTTCGCGGTCGACCTTGATGTTGACGAAGAGCCGGTTCATGAGGTCTGCCGTCTCGCTGTCCTCGAAGCTCTCATGGGCCATGACATGGCACCAGTGGCAGGCGGCGTAGCCGATCGACAGCAGGATGGGCTTGCCGGCATCCCTTGCATGGGCAAGAGCCTCGGCGTTCCAAGGCCACCAGTCGACCGGGTTATCCGCATGCTGCAGGAGATAGGGGCTGGTTTCTCCAGCGAGGCGATTGGTCATCCTGATCGCGTCCTCTTCTCATCTTGGCCTGAACGTGGCATTGGCTGGCGCGGCGACGGCCCGAAGCTAACGGCTTTGCACCCGCGATAGAAGACAGGAGACCCGGCATGGTTCATGCCGATGAAACGACGGATACGATCTTTGCCTTGTCGTCCGGCGCACCGCCCTCCGGCATTGCGGTCATACGGCTGAGCGGTCCGCGCGTTCGATTCGGACTCGAAAAGATTTCGGGTTCCGTGCCACCGCCGCGCCGCGCTGTGCTTCGCGCCTTTCGCGACCCGGCGGATGGCGGACTGATCGACCGGGGTCTCCTCATCTTCTTCGAAGGGCCGGCCAGCGCTACCGGGGAGGATATGGCCGAATTGCATCTGCATGGTGGCCGTGCCGTCGTCGCGGCCATGCTGCGGGCTTTTGGATCGCTGGATGGGCTTCGCCTTGCGCAGGCGGGAGACTTCACGCGTCGGGCGTTCGAGAACGGCAAGCTCGATCTCACGGAGGTGGAGGGCATCGCCGACCTGATCGATGCCGAGACGGAGGCTCAGCGCCGGCAGGCCCTGCGGCAGGCGGATGGCGGGCTGGCAGTGCTCGTGGAAGGCTGGCGTTCGCGGCTGCTCCACGCACGGGCGATGATCGAGGCGGAACTCGATTTTTCCGACGAGGAAGATGTGCCCGGGTCGGTGGCCGACAGCATCTGGTCGGACATGGGCGATCTTGCCGATGAGGTGCGCGGCCATCTTGTCGGCGCCCATTTCGGCGAGCGTCTTCGAAGCGGCTTCGAGGTGGCTCTGGTCGGTCCGCCCAATGCCGGCAAGTCCAGCCTCCTCAATGCCCTCAGCCGGCGCGATGTCGCCATCGTCACGGATATCCCTGGCACCACGCGGGACAGCCTGGAGGTTCACCTCGATCTTGGAGGCTATCCTGTGACGCTCGTCGATACGGCTGGCCTGCGCGAAGGGGCTGACGTGATCGAGGCCGAGGGCATTCGGCGCGCCCGGCAGCGGGCCGAGCATGCTGATCTCGTGCTCTGGCTGACGGAGACTGGTGAGCCGGCACCGGCCGACCTGCGGTCTCAGCGCCGGCCTGTCTGGGCGGTGCAGACGAAGCGCGATCTGGTTCGGGAGGGTTGGGTAAATCCGTCAGAGGTTGAGCATTCCATCTCGGTGCGGAGCGGGGAGGGGCTTGACGATCTGATCCGATCGATTGGCGCGTTCCTGGCGGAGCAGGCGCCCACCACGCCATCGATTGTCACCCGGGAGCGCCAGCGCCGGTGCCTTGAGGATTTTCTGGCGGCGCTGGATATCGGCGTGAAGGGAGATCATTTGCCGCTGGAGTTGAGAGCGGAGCATTTGCGCGAAGCTGGGGATATCCTCGGGATATTGTCTGGACGAATTGGCGTGGAAGATGTGCTGGGGGTCATTTTCGCTAGCTTTTGCGTGGGCAAATAGCGTTGGATTCGCTATCGGAATGAAGCAGGCGCGCTGTGGATGTTTCACGTGAAACACCTGTGAATTTGTGAATTGCGCTCCGCTTCGGTCGCGATGACCGGATTCCGATTCGCCTTCGAAATGTTTCACGTGAAACAGGCATTCGGCGTTCGAGGGTCCATCATTTTGACGGTGATGGGCGATTCAGGTAGAAGCTGGGCTCAATCATGACATTGGCGGGCGCAGTGCGGAGACCATTTTCCGCCGCTGCCTCTCGTCCCCAGGTTCAGCTTCAATGACTCAGACCTCGCAGTATGACGTGGTGGTGATCGGTGGCGGTCACGCAGGTACGGAGGCGGCAGCCGCCTCGGCCCGTGCCGGTGCCCGCACCGCGCTCGTGACTCATCGCTTCGCCACCATCGGCGTGATGTCCTGTAATCCGGCCATCGGCGGTCTCGGCAAGGGCCATCTTGTCCGTGAGATCGATGCCCTGGATGGCTTGATGGGCCGTGTGGCCGATCGCGCCGGCATCCAGTTTCGTCTGCTCAATCGCCGCAAGGGTCCGGCGGTGCGAGGACCGAGGGCACAGGCTGATCGCAAACTCTATCGCGAGGCAATGCAGGCGGAGATCAGGATGATCCACGGCCTCGACGTGATTGAGGGTGAGGTTGATGATCTCGACATCGGTGCTGACGGTCATATCCGTTCGGTGCTGCTGTCGGACGGGCGCTCGATCCGCACGGCGACCGTTGTGCTGACGACCGGGACATTCCTGCGCGGCCTCATCCACATCGGCGACAAGACCACGCCGGCCGGCCGGGTTGGCGAGGCTCCGGCGATGGGGTTGTCCGCGACGCTGGCTCGGCTCGGCCTCTCGCTCGGCCGTCTCAAGACCGGTACGCCGCCGCGACTCGACGGCCGGACCATCGACTGGGCGAGCCTTGAAGAACAGCCGGGCGACACACCGCCGACGCCCTTCTCCACGATGACAGCGGCGATCACCACGCCGCAGGTGCCCTGTCACATCACCCGGACGACGCCGGCGACCCATGATGTGATCCGGGCAAACCTCAATCGCTCGGCGATGTATTCCGGCCGGATCGAGAGCCGGGGGCCGCGCTACTGCCCGTCGATCGAGGACAAGATCGTTCGCTTCGGCGATCGCGACGGTCACCAGATTTTTCTCGAGCCGGAAGGGCTCGACGATGACACCATCTATCCCAACGGGATTTCAACGTCCCTGCCGGAGGACGCCCAGGAGGCCCTCCTGAAGACGATCCCCGGTTTGGAGACCGTGCGTATCCTGCAGCCGGGCTACGCGATCGAATACGACCATGTCGATCCGCGCGAGCTCTTGCCGACGCTGGAGGTGAAGAGGCAGCGCGGCCTGTTTCTTGCCGGGCAGATCAACGGAACGACCGGCTATGAGGAGGCCGGCGCACAGGGTCTTCTGGCTGGCCTCAACGCCGCACGCCGGGCTGGCGAGAGCGAGCCGGTCGTGATCGACCGCTCCACGGCCTATCTCGGCGTCATGGTCGACGACCTCGTGACGCGCGGTGTCAGCGAGCCCTATCGCATGTTCACCTCTCGCGCCGAATATCGCCTGACATTGAGGGCCGACAATGCCGACCAGCGCCTGACGGCCTATGGGGTCGATCTAGGCCTTGTGGGAGGGGAGCGAGCGTCGGCCTTCTCGCGTGACATGGCTTCTCTCGATGCGGCCCGGACGATGGCGAAGTCGCTGAACGTCACGCCTGCCCAGGCGGTGTCGAAGGGTATTCAGCTCAATCAGGATGGCATCCGCCGGTCGGCCTATGATCTTCTCTCCTATGCCGACATCGACTGTACGCGGGTGGCCGCGATCTGGCCGGAATTCGATTCGCTTTCGGAACGGACGCGCGAGCAGCTGGAGACCGAGGCGCTCTATGCGGTTTATCTCGGCCGCCAGGAGGCTGACATCGCCGCCTTCCAGCGTGACGAGGCGCTCGGCATCGATCCCGATCTCGATTACGGCGCCGTCGTCGGTCTTTCCAACGAGGCCCGCCAGAGGCTTGAAGTCGTCCGTCCCGTAACGCTCGGCCAGGCGTCGCGCATCGACGGCATCACGCCGGCGGCGCTGACGCTGCTCCTGGCACATGTGCGCAAGAGAGACCGTCAACCGGCAAAGGGAGCCGCGTGATGGCATCCATGCCGGAAGGTCCGGAGGCGCTTGAGGGGATCGTCGAGGTCGACGACGTTGCCCGCGAACGTCTCGCGGTTTACGTCGACCTTGTCCGCAAATGGCAGACGGCGAAAAATCTCGTGGCTCCGGCTGCGCTCGATGTCCTCTGGTCGCGGCATGTCGCCGACAGTGCGCAGGCGCTCGCGGCCCTGCCGGAGGCGCGGCGCTGGGTCGATATTGGATCGGGTGCGGGCTTTCCCGGCCTCGTCACGGCGATCCTGATTGCCAATGATCCACAGGCCGAGGTGCATCTCGTCGAGAGCAACCAGCGCAAGGCCGCGTTCCTCAGGACCGTCGCGCGGGAGCTTTCCCTGCCGGTCACGGTGCATCCCGATCGGATCGAATCGTTTGCGCAACGATATGCGGATCGACTCGGATCCATCGATGCGGTGTCGGCAAGGGCGCTTGCGAGCCTGCCGAAACTCCTTGATCTGGCGGGGCCGTTTCTCGTTCGCGGGGCGACCGGCGTTTTCCACAAAGGACAAGATTTTGCGTCCGAGCTTGCGGAAACCACTCAATCTTGGGCTTTCGATCTGCTACAACATCAGAGCAAGACCGATCCCGGCGGAACGATTGCCGTCCTTCGCAATGTCAGACACATGAGAGCCGAGACATCACGGAGTGCCTGAAGGCGCACCGGCGATAAGGGATTCTGACTCCGGACCATGAGGCCCAAGGCCGGAGAACGGTGATCGGAAAGCGGCAATGGGCCGTTCGCGGGCATGGCCTGGCAAACAGGCGGCCCGGTGATGGAGAAGAGGCTTCGATGAACCAGCTGCCAGAGCATCCGCGTGTTCTCGCGCTCGCCAACCAGAAGGGCGGCGTCGGCAAGACGACCACGGCGATCAACCTTGGAACCGCCCTTGCCGCGATCGGCGAGGAGGTTCTGATCGTCGATCTCGACCCGCAGGGCAATGCCTCGACGGGTCTCGGGATCGACCGGGCGTCGCGAAAGATTTCGACCTACGATCTGCTGATCGGCGAAGCGACGCTGGCGGAAACCATCGTGGAGACGGTGGTGCCGCGGCTGTCCGTCTCGCCCTCGACCCTCGACAACCTGGGTGTCGAGTTGGAGATCGCGCGCGAGCAAGACCGGGCCTTCCGGCTGCGCAACGCGATTGCCGATCACGTCTCGGCCTGCGAACGGGACATCCAGGGCAAGACGGCCAAGCGGTTTTCCTACGTCCTGGTCGACTGCCCGCCGTCGCTCAACCTTCTCACCATCAACGCCATGAGCGCGGCCCATTCGATCCTGGTGCCGTTGCAATGCGAGTTCTTCGCGCTGGAAGGTCTGTCGCAGCTGCTGCAGACGGTCGAGCAGGTCAAGCGGACCCTGAACCCGACCCTGTCGATCCATGGCATCGTGCTGACGATGTTCGACGCGCGCAACAACCTTTCCAACCAGGTCGTGGCCGATGTGCGCACCCACATGGGCGAGGCGGTCTACGAGACGATCATCCCGCGCAATGTGCGGGTGTCGGAAGCGCCGTCCTATGGCAAGCCGGCCCTTCTCTATGATCTCAAGTGCACGGGCAGCCAGGCCTATCTGAAACTGGCATCGGAAATCATCCAGCGCGAGCGCCGGCTGAAGACCGCGGCGTGATCAGCGGGCGTATGAAGCGGCGGATGTGGAGGCAGTAATGGCAATGACGGATGACAACAGTGGTCGCAGGCGTCTTGGACGCGGCCTCGCGGCGCTGATCGGCGATGCGGGCAACGATTACGAGGTGGTGGAGCGGGCGCGGGGAACGCGCAAGATCGCGATCGATCTCATCCACGCCAATCCGAAGAACCCGCGCCGCATCTTCCGCGAGGCGGAACTGGAAGACTTGACGGCCTCCATCAGGCAGCATGGCGTCATCCAGCCGGTTCTTGTCCGTCAGGCGCCGAACGATCCGAACGCCTATGAATTGATCGCCGGCGAACGCCGCTGGCGGGCCGCCCAGCGCGCCGGCGTGCATGAAATTCCGGTGGTGATCCAGGAGGTCTCGGACCGGGAGGCGATGGAGATCGCCATCATCGAGAACGTCCAGCGGCAGGACCTGAACCCTCTCGAAGAGGCGATGGGCTACGAACAGCTCATCCAGGAGTTCGACTATTCGCAGGCCGATCTTGCCAACGTGATCGCCAAGAGCCGCAGTCACGTCGCCAACACCCTGCGCCTCATGAAGTTGCCGGACCAGGTGAAGACCTACATCAATGAGGGCGAGCTGACGGCTGGCCATGCCCGTGCCCTGATCACGGCACAGGACCCAGTGATGCTGGCGAAGAAGGTCGTCGACGAAGGCCTGTCTGTGCGCGCGACGGAAGCGCTGGCTCAGGATGCGTCGGGTCGGCCGGTCAAGGCCGAGAAGGCACCACGGCCCGACAAGGATGCGGACACGCGGGCCCTGGAGCGCCAGCTGGCCGACCTCCTCGGCGTCGAGGTGGTGATCGGCCACAAGCCGAACGGGTCCGGTGAGCTGAAGATCAAATACAAGACGCTGGAGCAGCTCGACCACGTGGTGCGCAAGCTGGGCGCCTCGATCTGAGTCGATCCAGAAACGATATTTGAGGAATGAAGCGGCCGGAGTGATCCGGCCGTTTTTTTGTGTCGTGGGATTGGCGCGGTATTGGCTCGGACAGCAGTGCGATTGGTCCTTTGCCAAGATGTGGGCGGGAGGCGAAAGCCCTACGTTACGGGGAGAGTATAGTGCCGGCGCCGCCGTCGGGACCTGCTTCGTAGGGGCCGACTCGATTCGGATTCGAAACGTCCCGAATGAGCCTATTGGGTGCCCGAGACTCGATTCACAATCAAAACGAGTCTTTTCAATAGGCTATCGATTCGGACTCGATTTGAATCCCAATCCGATCTGACACTTACCTCAGCGTTCTATCGCCGCGCCGCACGGGCAATGGTCAGAAGCGTCTGGGTGAGGATCTCCGGTGCAAGATGCGCATTCAGCCGGCAATCGCGCGCTGCGGCCGAGAGCAGTTCGAGGGCGCGTGCGAGGCGAGGCTGGTTCCAGATGTTGAGGGACCGCGCCATCTTGTCCGCACGTTTGAAGAAGACCGGGGGCCGCATGGACGACACGGCCGCCTGGGCCGTGGCGCCGGCGTCGACATCGCTTCGGGCCAGATCGAGCGTCTGGAAATGACGCAGGACCGCGCCGGCCAGAACGTCGGCCCGAATGCCCTCGGCCTCCGAGCGGGAGAGGGCCTGGACAAGCGTTTCGAGATCGCCGAGTGCGGTGGCGTCGAGAATCTCGTCCAGCGTCACGCTGGCGGCATCGCCGGTGACCTCCTCGACATCCGCCACGGTGATCTGGCCCTTCCCATGGGCGAAGAGGCAGAGCTTGACGATCTCGCCGCGGCTTGCAAGCCGGTCGCCGCCGAGGAGCGAGATGAGAAGCCGCCGGGCTTCGGGTTCGATGGTCAACCCGGCGGCATGGGTCTCTTCCTCGATCAATCGGCCGACCGCCGCCTCGTCGTCGACATAGCAGGCGATGGCATAGGCCAACTTCTCCTTTTCGAAGAGCGAACGCAGCGGGTTGGATTTCTTCAGGTCGCCGCCTTCCACGACGACGGTGGTCTCGGGCGGAGGGTTCGCGATCAGCGGGGCGATGATCGGCGCGAGGTTGGTGCGCCCGCCGGCGTCGCGGACAAGGATCGTGCGCCTGCCGCCGAACATGGAAACGGCATAGGCCTCGTCGGCGAGAAGGCTGGCGTTCTGGGCGAGGGCCGTTCCGTCGAGCCGGATGAGGGAAAAGGGATCGGCGGCATCGCATCGTGCCGCTGCGATCTTCTCCGACCGTTCGCTGACAAGGCCGGTATCGGGGCCGTAGACCAGAAAGAGCGAAATGCCGGCGGGAGGACTGGCGGCGATCCTGTCCGCGTCGGCGGCTTTGGCGGCCACCATCACTTCTCTCCTGCGAGGGCCATGGGCTGCATCGCTGCAGGTCCGGCGGCGAAAGCCGGGCCCGTCACTTCTTGGACGCGAGGGCGGCGGCGACGCGCGTGCGGATGTTGTTGGCGATCGCCGTTGCCGCGCGGTCCTCGGCATCGCGCTTGGCGCGGATGTTGGCAAAGCGCTGCGAGGAGAAATCGTAGGACGCGTTGGCGAAGCTGGTCGCGCTGATCACGGTCTCCTGTTTCGCAAGATCGCTGAGCGTGAAGGTCGCGACGAAGGAGACGAGCCGGGTCGTCGGAACGTCCTCGAATTTCTGGATGCCGATTTCCGCCTCGCGCTGCGACAGGAGCAGGTTGAGTTCGTATTTCGGCGCGGCCGGCTCACCGCCGCCGGTGAAGGCGAAGATGAGTTCGTTGCGGATCCGCTGGAGCACCCGGGTTTCGTCGTTGTCGTCCGGACGGTCGAACTTGACGCGGATCGAGCGCATGTCGTCGTCGGTCGAAGCGCCTGTTCCGGACACATCGGCATAAAGCGGACGAACCTGACAGCCGCCAGCGAGCGCGGCGGCGCCAAGGGCGAGGCCCAGGACGACGGAGCGCCGGGTGAAGAGGGTGCGCTCAAGCGACGACATTGACGATCCTTTGCGGCACGACGATCACCTTCTTCGGCGTCTTGCCGTCGAGGGCCTTCTGGACGGCTTCGAGGGCAAGCACGGCCGCCTGGACATCGTCGTTGGCCGCATCGCGGGGCACGGTGATGTCGGCGCGCTTCTTGCCGTTGATCTGGACGGGGAGAGTGATCTCATCCTCCACCAGGAGAGTCGGGTCGACCACCGGCCAAGAGCTTGTGGCCAGCAGGGTCTCGTGACCGAGCATGGACCAGCATTCCTCGGCGAGATGCGGGGTCATCGGCGCCATCAGGTGAACGAGGATGTCGAAGGCTTCGCGCAGGACGGCGCCATTGCCCGGCTCCTCGAAGAGGGCGCGATCGTTGGCGAGCGCCGAGCCGAGGGTGTTCACAAGCTCGTAGATCTTGGCAAGGCCGACGTTGAAGCGAAGTCCCTCGATGGCTTCGCCCACGGCGGCCAGCGCCTTGTGGGCCGCCTTGCGGATGGCGAGCGCATTCGGGCTGAGATCCTTGCCGATCGGCGTGCCGGCGGGCGGACACAGGTCGGCGGCCTCGCCGGCAAGGCGATAGACGCGCTGCAGGAAGCGGGACGCACCCTGGGCGCCCTGATCGGTCCATTCGACGTCACGCTCGGGCGGAGAATCGGAGAGCATGAACCAGCGTGCGGTATCGGCACCGAAGCTCTCGATGATCTCGGTCGGGTCGACGGTGTTCCTCTTCGACTTCGACATCTTCTCGATCGAGCCGATGGTCACCTCGGACCCGTCGGAGAGAAGGTAGCCGCGGCGGCCGTTGTCGTCCGCCTCGATGCGGATGTCGGCCGGAGAAACCCAGTCGCCCGATGCGGTCTTGTAGGTCTCGTGGATCACCATGCCCTGGGTGAAGAGACCCTTGAAGGGCTCGTCGAGATCGAGGTGACCGGCAACCTTCATCGCGCGGGTGAAGAAGCGCGAATAGAGCAGGTGCAGGATCGCGTGCTCGATGCCGCCGATATACTGGTCGACCGGAAGCCAGGCATTGGCGGCTTCGGGCTCAGTCGGATCGTCGGCCCAGGGCGCGGTGAAGCGGGCGAAATACCAGGAACTGTCCACGAAGGTGTCCATGGTGTCGGTCTCCCGCCGCGCGGGCGCACCGCAGTCGGGGCAGGTGACGTTCTTCCAGGTCGGATGACGGTCGAGCGGATTGCCGGGACGGTCGAAGTCGACATCCTCGGGCAGGGCGACCGGCAGGTCCTTTTTCGGCACCGGCACGACGCCGCAGGCCTCGCAGTGGATCACCGGAATCGGACAGCCCCAGTAGCGCTGGCGCGAAATGCCCCAGTCGCGCAGGCGATAGTTGACCTGCCGCGCGCCCTGCGGCTGCTGGCCGAGGATGGTCGCCTCGAGATGGCTGGCAACTGCCTCCTTCGCCGCCTCGACCGCCATGCCGTCGAGGAAGTCGGAGTTGAAGATCCTGCCGTCGCCGACATAGGCCTCGTTGCCGACCGAGAAGTCCTCGGGGGCCGCTCCCTCCGGCAGAACCACCGGCGTGACGGAGAGACCGTATTTGCGGGCGAAATCGAGGTCGCGCTGATCGTGGGCCGGACAGCCGAAGATGGCGCCGGTGCCGTAGTCCATCAGCACGAAATTGGCGACATAGACCGGGAAGGCTTTGTCCATGAAGGGATGCTTCACGGTCAGCCCCGTGTCGAAGCCCTTCTTCTCGGCGGTCTCGAGCGCTGCGACCGAGGTGCCCATGCGGTGGCATTCCTCGACGAAGGCGGCAAGCTCGGGGGAGGCCTTGCAGAGCTCGGTCGTCAGCGGATGATCCGGCGACAGCGCCAGGAAGCTCATGCCGAAGAGCGTATCGGGCCGCGTGGTGAAGACCTCGACGAAGTCATGCCCGTCCGGCACCGCGCCTTCCACGGGGAAGCGCACGCGCAGGCCCTCGGAGCGGCCGATCCAGTTGCGCTGCATCGTGCGCACCTTTTCCGGCCAGCGGTCGAGGGTATCGAGGGCGGCGAGCAGTTCGTCGGAGAAATCGGAGATCTTGAAGAACCACTGGACGAGCTCGCGCTGCTCGACGAGCGCGCCGGAGCGCCAGCCGCGGCCGTCGATGACCTGCTCGTTGGCGAGCACGGTCATGTCCACCGGATCCCAATTGACCTTGGACTTCTTGCGGGCGACGAGGCCCTTTTCCAGGAAGTCGAGGAAGAGGCGCTGCTGGCGGGAATAATACGCCACGTCGCAGGTCGCGAACTCGCGCGACCAGTCGAGCGACAGGCCCATGGATTTCAGCTGATCGCGCATGGTGGCGATGTTGGAATAGGTCCAGCCCTTGGGATGGACCTTGTTCTGCATGGCCGCGTTCTCGGCCGGCATGCCGAAGGCGTCCCAGCCCATCGGGTGAAGGACGTTGAAGCCCCTGGCGCGCTTGTAGCGGGCCACCACATCGCCCATCGCATAGTTGCGCACGTGGCCCATGTGGATGCGGCCCGAGGGATAGGGGAACATCTCGAGCACGTAGTATTTCGGGCGCGGGTCGTCGTTCTTCGTCTCGAACACATTCGCCGCGGCCCAGGCCGCCTGCCAGCGGGCCTCCGTCGGGCGGGCATTGTAACGCTCGGATGCCATGTCTCTTCAGATCGCCGTTCTGTTCAGGATGTCAGTCTTGGGAGGGCCAGGGTCGTCGGCCCGGCATTTTGCCCTGCGACCTTCACCAGAAATGTCAACAATGGTCAACAGACAAGAGGATAGAGCACCGGACGAAGGCGGCGAATGCTTGACAAAGACCTTGCGGCGTTCGACCTCAGCAAGGCACGTGATTCCCGACCGGCCCCTGCCAGAAAAAGGAGACGACCGTTGAGCGGAGCCCCCGAACGCCTTGCGGATATTCGCCGTCGCATCGAGGAGGCCGCCAAGGCGGCCAAGCGCGATCCGGCCAGCGTGACGCTCGTCGCCGTTTCCAAGACGTTTCCGATCGAGGATATCCGCCCCGTCATCGAGGCCGGCCAGCGCGTCTTCGGCGAGAACCGGGTGCAGGAGGCGATGGCGAAATGGCCGATCCTGCGGGAGGAGACGCCGGACATCGAACTGCATCTGATCGGGCCGCTGCAGTCGAACAAGGCGAAGGAGGCGGTGATGCTCTTCGACGTCATCCACACGGTGGACCGGGACAAGATCGCGGCGGCACTCGCCAAGGAAATCGAGAGCCAGGGTCGGCATCCGAAATTGCTGGTGCAGGTCAACACCGGCGAGGAAGACCAGAAGGCAGGTATTTCGCCGCTGGAGGCGGTCGCCTTCGTGGAGCGCTGCCGGAAGGAACACGGCCTCAAGATCGAGGGGCTGATGTGCATTCCGCCGGTCGACGAAAATCCCGCGCCGCATTTCGCGCTGCTCGACCAGCTTGCCGACGAGGCACAGGTCGCCTGGCGGTCGATGGGCATGTCGTCGGATTTCGAGATCGCCATCGGTCAGGGCGCAACGCATGTGCGGGTCGGCAGCGCCATTTTCGGCCATCGCGACTATCCTGCCTGAGGGGCGGTCAGTCGAGCGACTTGAGAAACGTGGCGGCGCTCGTGCGCAGGGCCTCTTGGTCGTCCGGCGTCATCCGGTCCCAGGTGGCATAGATCTGCCTCAGCCAGGCATTGCCGCGCAGCGTCTTCCCGTTTCGGGCCATAAAATCCCAGTAAAGCGCATTGAAGGGACAGGCATCGGGACCGGTGCGCTGCTTCACGTCATAGCGGCATCCCGTGCAACAATCCGACATGCGGTTGATGTAGGCGCCGCTGGCCGCATAGGGTTTTGAGCCCAGAAGACCGCCGTCGGCGTATTGGCTCATGCCGAGCGTGTTGGGAAGCTCCACCCACTCGAAGGCATCGATGTAGATCGACAGATACCAGTCGTGGACCTTTGCCGGATCGATGCCCGCGAGAAGGGCAAAGCTGCCGGTGTTCTGCGGATCGTCGAGCGTGACGCAGTCGACCTGTCATCCAAGATCGCGCAACTCGCCGGCGAAATGGCGCATGGCCGAGAGGACAAAGGCGATCTTCTGTTTGTGGTGGCGGACGTAGGTTGTCTCCTCGGCGACCTCGCACATCAGGACCACGTCGCGGGACTTGTCGGCGACGGAGAGGCTGGCAATCGCCGGCGAAAGCTGGTCGCCGAGAATGAGGACAAGAATGAGGACAAGGGAGCGTCCGTCCGTCACCATTCGATCCGGCTTCCGTCATAGGCGAAGAAGCCGCCGCTCCGATCCGGCGCCAGGCCGTCAAGCACGGCCAGCATCATCGCGGCGGATTTTTCCGGCGACAGGCGGTCATGGCCCGCTGCGAAGGGGTCGGAGAGGGAGGTCGCCACCGTTCCGGGATGCAGGGCCGCGAGGACCGCCAGCGGGCGCGTGCGTGCCAGTTCAATCGCTGCCGTGCGGACGATCTGGTTCTGGGCGGCCTTGGCGGCGCGATAGGAGATCCAGCCGCCGAGACGGTTGTCGCCAATGGACCCGACGCGGGCGGTGATCGAGCCAAAGAGCGAACGGTGGTTTTTCGGCAGGAGCGGCGAGAAATGCTTGATCAGCAGGGCGGGCCCAATGGCGTTGATCGCGAACTGCTGCGCCATTGCCTGCGGGTCGAGGGCGCGGATTGTCTTTTCCGGACCGACATCGTGGATGAACAGGGCGCCTGTCGCGTTGAATACGAGGTCGAGACGAGGCGTGGTTTCGGCGATCGTGGCCGCCGCCCCGGCGATGGCGCCTTCGTCTTCGAGGTCGAAATCGGGCGTCGTCCTCCGCGACAGGCGAATGACGCGGGCGCAGTTCGGGTCCGCCTCGAGTTGTTCGGCTACGGCACTGCCAATTCCGCCGGAGGCGCCGATCACCAATGCCGTGAACCTGGACCCAAGTGAAGTGATTGTCGTCATCGCAAGGGAAATACGATAGCGGATCCCGGTCGGATTTTTGCCAGCAGCTTTTTCATATCCGCGAGGCTGACGGCAACGCAGCCTTCGGTCGGCGCATAACCCGAACGGGCGAGATGAAAGAAGATCGCACTGCCGCGGCCGCGCCGGCGCCGGGTGAGGTTGGCGTCGAGAACGAGGACGATGTCGTAGAGATGATCGTCGCGCCAGAGCCTTTCATGCGAGGCAGCATAGGGCAGGCGGACGGGTCTGTTGTAGTTGCGATCGCCCGGCGCGTCGCACCAGCCGTCTTGCGACCGGATCGGCCGCAGCGGCAGCGCGGTCTCAGGTCGTCCGATCCGGTCGGCCCGGTAATAGCCGCCAAGGATGGCGAAGCGGCCTGCGGGGCTTGCACCGTCTCCCTCGCGCTTGCGGGCAGTGATGCCGGCGCGGCCAATCGCGCAACGAAGGTCGAATCCGGCGCCAGCCAGTCGACCGGCCGTGCGGCTCGCTGAAATCAGGTGTACTGTCAGGTCCGGCGCGTGATCACGAAATCGCGAGCTTTGACCGCCGCCTGATCGCGAAAGCCTCATCGTGGCTCCCTTGCCTCACTTCCCAAAGAGTGGTCTCTTCTCCCTATCACAAGAATGCGATCAGGGTCCGATCGCGGCCAGAGATTTTCAACCCAGGTGCCATCATGACCGCCCGCAAAATATTGATTGCCGACGATGACGACGACCTTCGCGAAGCACTGGTCGAGCAGCTCTCCCTCTATGAGGAGTTCGAGCCCGTAGAGGCGGAGAATGCGACCAAGGCGGTCCAGGTGGCGCGCGGCGGTCACATCGATCTGGTGCTGATGGACGTCGGGCTGCCCGACATGGACGGACGCGAGGCGGTCAAGCTTCTGCGCAAGGGCGGATTCGCGGCCCCCGTCATCATGCTCACAGGGCACGATTCGGATTCCGACACCATCCTCGGACTTGAGGCGGGTGCGAACGATTATGTGACGAAGCCGTTCAAGTTCGCGGTGCTGCTGGCCCGTCTCCGCTCCCAGTTGCGCCAGCACGAGCAGTCGGAAGAGGCGGTCTTCACCATCGGACCTTATACCTTCCGGCCGAGCGCCAAGCTGCTTGTCGACGGCAAGGGATCGAAGATCCGGCTGACGGAAAAAGAGACGTCGATCCTGAAGTTCCTTTTCCGTGCCGGCGAGAAGGTGATCACCCGTGAGGTGCTCCTGCACGAGGTGTGGGGCTATAATGCCGGGATCACGACGCATACGCTTGAGACGCATATCTACCGGCTGCGCCAGAAGATCGAGCGGGACCCGTCCAATGCCCAGCTTCTGGTGACCGAGGGCGGTGGCTACAAGCTCGTTCCCTAAGGGCTGAACACGGCCGAATTCTTGCCGTCATTGACCGAACGTCCTTCAGATCGCCTGAGACCTGGCCATGCTGTTTGCGCATGGGCAGGCGGTGCACGCTTGCGCGAGGGGACGTTTTTTGCCAATCGTTCCTGCGAGGCATCGATCGTGGTTGACCGGACCCCTGGTCCGTGACCGATCGAGCGGGCGTGCGTCGGGTCGAAGACCTTTCGAGGGTGTGTACTCCTCCGATCGAAAGGCAGTTGCTCCCGGTCATGCTGCGAAATCGCGTGGACGGGGCGAAACGTCCGTTGAGGTCCGATGCGGGCGGGAAGATGTGAATGAGCCTTGAGTCGGATGTCAGTCTTCTCGGCAGGGTTCCGCTGCTTGCGGAATTCGGCGCGGAGCGTTTGCGGCTCCTTGCCTTTTCCGCCGAAAGCCTGCGGCTCGAGGATGGCCAGGTCCTGTTCGAGGCGGGCGATACGGCCGATTCGGCTTATGTGATCGTTTCGGGCGAAATCGCGCTTTATTCTCCCTTTCGGGCCAATCACCTGCTGGAGGTCTGCGGCAGCGGACGGATGATCGACGAGCGGTCGCTGATCGTGACGGGCGAGCGCCTGTCGCGGGCTGTCGCCCGGGGCGATTGCGAGATCATCCGCATTCGCCGCAATCTCTTTCGCCGCATGCTCGAGGAATATCCGGACACGGCGGCGCGGCTCCGGCCGCATTTCGCGGCAAAGCTCGTGGAGCTTTCCGAGGCGCTGGATCCGGTGCGGCGGCGCCTTGACGATCTTGACGACTAGGCCTTTCGGCAACGGAAGGGCCGTATAAACCGCGAGGCCGGAACAACGCCGGTGGACCGGTGCTACTCCGGACCTCGCAACGCAAAATAACTAATAATATCAAATAACTATGTTGCGCGCTCCGAGTCACCGAAGCGCGCGGGCACTGTAGCGATGCGGCCTATCGATTTTGTGACATTGCGATGGAAAAAGCAGGATCGGGATGGCGGTTCGCCAGTCAGCGCGGTGGGCCGTTGAGTTCGTCGCGGACGAAGTCGTGCAGGCGCAGCGCGAGCGGCGAAAGCTGGCGGTAGCGCATCGACAGCATGTAGTAGGGCGAGATCACGATGTCATGGGCGATCGACAGGGTCGTCAGGCCGAGATTGGTCTGCAGTCCGCAGAGCAGCTGCGAGACCTCGCGCGCCACCGGTGAGATGGCGTCGGAGGAAGCGAGCATCGCGATCATCACCACGAGTGACGTGGTGTTGACGATCCGATCCGGAATTTCGGCGTTGTTGTCGAGAAAGAGCCGCTCGACGGCCTGACGAAGCGGCGCGCCGGTGGCCTGCATCACCCATTCGTAGCTTTGGAGGTCGCGGATCGAAATGTTCGTGGCATTGGCCATCGGATGATCGCGCCTCACCATCAGATCGACCTTCTCGCTGCGGGCAAGGGCAACGCGGAAGTCGCGGGCGTCGAACTGCGGGGGAATGCGGCCGAGGACGAAGTCGAGGCCGTCGGCCAGGAGGGCCCGGATCAGCGCTTCGCTGGGGGCGACATCGACATAGATATCGACATTGGGCGCATATCGCTTCAGGCGGTGAATGGCCGGGACAAGATAGCCGACGGCGCCACCCGTCACCGCGCCGACGCGGACCCGGCCGGCAATCCCGGCCTTGAAGTCGTCGACCTCCTGCGCCGTCTCGCGCAGGTCACGCAACAGGTTGCGGGCGCGCTCGGCCAGCAGGCCGCCGAGTTCCGTCGGGATCATGCCCTTGGCATGGCGCTCGAAGAGCGGAACGCCGACGATCCGCTCGATTTCCGAAAGCATGCGTGAGGCGGCCGGTTGGGTCATGCCCAGCGTTTCGGCGGCGGGGCTGAGTTGCCCGTGCGCGGAAATGGCCGAAATCAGCCGAAAATGATTGAATTTCAGATGGAGCGCGGAATCCGTGAGCATTCGCACATCATATCATAGGTGATATATCTAAATCCATAAAATGGCATTTGAATGGTATGTTTCACCTTTCTAGAGTGCCCTCGGATCGCCCGATCCACATTATGATCCGGGCAGGAAAGCCAAAAATTTCGCCAAGAAGGTTGAAACCGCTTTCGGTCCCGAGGGAGGATACTATGAAGAAATTCGTATCGATCTGCGCCGCCCTGGCGCTTGGCGCGTCGTTCCTCGCGACGCCAGCACTTGCCGCCAGCAAGGGCCTTGTCGGTATCGCGATGCCCACCAAGTCGTCTGCCCGCTGGATTTCGGACGGCAATTCGATGGTCGAGCAGTTCAAGGCTGCGGGCTATGACACCGACCTGCAATATGCCGAGGACGACATCCCGAACCAGCTGGCGCAGATCGAGAACATGATCACCAAGGGCGCGAATGTGCTCGTGATCGCCGCGATCGACGGCACGACGCTGACCAACGCGCTGGAAAACGCCGCCGCGGCGGACATCAAGGTGATCGCCTATGACCGGCTGATCCGCGAGAGCGCGAATGTCGACTATTACGCCACCTTCGACAACTTCAAGGTCGGCGTCCAGCAGGCGACCTCGCTGGTCAACGGCCTGAAGGAGCGCTTCCCCGACAGCAAGCCCTGGAACGTGGAGCTCTTCGGCGGCTCGCCGGACGACAACAACGCCTTCTTCTTCTACAACGGCGCGATGTCGGTGCTGCAGCCGATGATCGATTCCGGCGATGTCGCCATCGTGTCCGGCCAGATGGGCATGGACAAGGTCGGCACGCTGCGCTGGGATGGTGCGGTCGCCCAGGCCCGCATGGACAACCTGCTGTCGGCCTACTACACGGACAAGCAGGTCAACGGCGTGCTCTCGCCCTATGACGGCCTGTCGATTGGTATCCTGTCCTCGCTCAAGGGCGTCGGCTACGGCTCCGGCGACATGAAGATGCCGATCGTCACCGGACAGGACGCCGAGCTGCGTTCGGTCAAGTCGATCCTTGCCGGCGAGCAGTATTCGACGATCTTCAAGGACACCCGCGAGCTCGCCCGCGTCACCGTCGGCATGGTCAACGCGCTGCTGTCGGATGGAACGCCGGAGATCAACGACACCAAGACCTACGACAACGGGGTCAAGGTGGTTCCGTCCTACCTTCTGGAGCCGGTGGCGGTTGATGCCAGCAACCTTGAGAAGGTGCTGGTCGGATCGGGCTACTACACCGAAGACCAGATCAAGTAAGCGTCTTCTTCAAATCGCGGATCGCCGGCCTTCCGGCGGTCCGCCACTGGCCCGCGCCGCCCGATCGCCATGACCGGCCGCGCAGGTCGCCGGCGTGGTGTTCGCCGGACTGGCGATGCAATAAGCCCGGAGCGACGCCCAGATGCGGCGTTAGCGGACCCGGCGGAGTGACGAGATCGTGGACACGATTCTGGAGATGCGCGGCATCACCAAGACCTTCCCCGGTGTGAAGGCGCTGGACGATGTCAATCTCAAGGTGAAGCGCGGCGAGATCCATGCGCTTGTCGGCGAGAACGGCGCTGGAAAATCGACGCTGATGAAGGTGCTCAGCGGCGTCTATCCGCACGGCTCCTACGACGGCGAGATTCTGTTCGAGGGCAAGCCCGCCGCCTTTTCCGGCATTCGCGACAGCGAGCGTGTCGGCATCATCATCATCCATCAGGAACTGGCGCTCGTCCCCCTGCTCTCCATCGCGGAGAACATCTTCCTCGGCAACGAGATCGCCTCCAGTGGTGTCATCGACTGGCCGGAAACCTATTCCCGGGCCGAGATGCTCTTGAAGAAGGTGGGCCTGAAGGAAAGCCCGCAGCAGCAGGTGGACACGCTCGGCGTCGGCAAGCAGCAGCTGGTGGAGATCGCCAAGGCGCTTTCCAAGGAAGTGAAGCTGCTCATCCTCGACGAGCCGACCGCGGCGCTGCAGGAAAACGACAGCCAGAAGCTGCTCGACCTCCTGCTCGAATTCCAGGAGCAGGGGATCACCTCGATCCTGATTTCCCACAAGCTCAATGAAGTGAGCCGCGTTGCCGACTCGATCACCGTACTGCGCGACGGCCATACGGTCGCCACCCTCGATGCGGAGGGCAGCGAGGTCAGCGAGGAGCGGATCATCCGCGACATGGTCGGCCGCGACATGGCGCACCGCTACCCGCAGCGCAATCCGCAGATCGGCGACATTCTGTTTGAAGTCGAGGGATGGAACGTCTGGCACGCGGAACATTCCGACCGTCAGGTCATCCGCGACATCGGCTTCCACGTGCGCAAAGGCGAGGTGGTCGGCATCGCCGGGCTCATGGGGTCCGGCCGCACCGAATTGGCCATGAGCCTCTTCGGCAAGAGCTATGGCCGCAACATCTCCGGCACCGTGAAGCTCGGCGGAAAGCCGATCGACACCTCGACGGTGAACCGGGCGGTGCAGAACGGCCTTGCCTATGTCACCGAGGACCGCAAGGAGCTCGGCCTCATCCTTGAGGAAACGATCCTGAAGAATACGACGCTCGCCAATCTCGACGGCGTGTCGAACAGGGGCGTGATCGATGCCACGGCGGAACGGCATGTCTCGGAGGATTACCGCCGGGCGCTCGGCGTGCGCACCCCCAGCGTGTTCCAGAAGGTGATGAATCTTTCCGGCGGCAACCAGCAGAAGGTCGTGCTCGCCAAATGGCTGTTCACCGATCCGCAGGTGCTGATCCTGGACGAGCCGACGCGCGGCATCGATGTCGGCGCGAAATTCGAAATCTACAGCATCATCAACGATCTGGCGGCGCAGGGCCGGGGCGTGATCGTCATCTCCTCGGAGATGCCCGAGCTGCTCGGCATGTGCGACCGCATCTACGTCATGAACGAAGGAACCTTCGCCGGTGAGCTTGCCGCCCATGAGGCGAGCCAGGAAAAGATCATGTCGATGATCGTGAAGGCGTGAGGGAGACAACAAACATGGACGCCACGAACACGGCCGTCGCCACCGAGAAAAAGTCGGTCGGGGCTTATCTCAAGACCCATCTGCGCGAATACGGCATGCTTGCCGCGCTCGTCGCCATCATGGTCTTCTTCCAGATCGTCACCGACGGCACGCTGATGAAGCCGGTGAACCTCACCAACCTCTTCCTCCAGAACAGCTACATCATCGTGATGGCGCTCGGCATGCTGCTGGTGATCGTCTGCGGGCACATCGACCTGTCGGTCGGTCTGGTCGCGGGCTTCATCGGCGCGGTCGCGGCCGTGCTCATGGTCGACTGGCATGTGCCGACGCTGCTGGCGGTTCCGATCTGCCTTGCGGTTGGCGCGCTGATCGGCGCGGCGCAGGGCTACTGGATCGCCTACTGGCGCATTCCCTCCTTCATCGTGACGCTCGCCGGCATGCTGGTCTTCCGCGGCCTGATGATCTGGCTGCTGGACGGCCAGTCGGTCGGACCGTTTCCGCGCGAGTTCCAGGCAATCTCGAACGGCTTCGTGCCGGATATCTTCGACTTCGTGCGCGAGGCGCTGGGCATCAAGCGGCTGAACATCACCGCTGTCGTGGCGGGCGTCGTCGTCGCCGGCACGCTGCTGGTCATGGCGATGCGGTCGCGGGCGCGCAGGGTGCGTTACGGCATCGAGGACGAGCCGTTCCAGTTCTTCATCGTCAAGAACGCCATCGTGACGGTCGCCATTCTCTATGTCGCCTGGCTGCTCGCAACCTTCCGTGGCCTGCCGAACGTGCTGATCTCCATGGGCGTCCTGATGGCGATCTACATGTTCCTGACCAACTCCACGACGCTCGGCCGACGCATCTATGCCGTCGGCGGCAACGAAAAGGCGGCCAAGCTCTCCGGCATCAACACCGAGCGGCTGACCTTCTTCACCTTCGCCAACATGGGTCTGCTCGCCGCGCTCGCGGGCATGATCATCGCCGCCCGGCTCAACTCGGCGCAGCCGAAGGCCGGCGTTGGTCTCGAACTCGACGTCATCGCGGCCGTCTTCATCGGCGGCGCCTCGATGTCCGGCGGCGTCGGCAAGATCACCGGCGCGGTCATCGGCGCGCTGATCATGGGCGTCATGAACAACGGCATGTCGATCATGGGCATCGGCATCGACTATCAGCAGGTGATCAAGGGTCTCGTGCTGCTGGCGGCCGTCATCTTCGACGTCTACAACAAGACCAAGTCAACCTAAGGGTCAGACGCAAAACGGTTTCCTTCCGGATCGCCGGGAGTTTTCAGGCCCCAACCCGCCCTGTCGGGGTCTCATTCGACAAAGGGCAATCGTGGACGGCACGCGCCGCTCCGCATTCCAGTGCAGGTGAGCAAGATCATGTCCGCATTCAAACCCGCCGCGTGGCCCCGCAAACTGCGTTCGCAGGAGTGGTTCGGCGGGACCTCCCGGGACCACATCTATCATCGCTCGTGGATGAAGAATCAGGGCCTGCCCGCCGATCTCTTCGACGGACGCCCGGTGATCGGCATCTGCAACACCTGGTCGGAGCTGACGCCCTGCAATGCGCATCTGCGCGACCTCGCCCAGCGGGTGAAGCACGGCATCTACGAAGCCGGCGGCCTGCCGGTGGAATTCCCGGTCTTCTCCACCGGCGAGAGCGCCCTGCGCCCGACGGCGATGATGTATCGCAACCTTGCGGCCATGGACGTGGAGGAGGCGCTGCGCGCCAATCCGATCGATGGCGTCGTGCTGCTTGCCGGCTGCGACAAGACCACGCCGGCGTTGCTGATGGGCGCCGCCAGCACGGACATCCCCTCGATTCTTGTCTCCGGCGGACCGATGCTCAACGGCTGGTTCCGGGGCGAGCGGGTCGGCTCGGGCACGGCTCTTTGGCAGATGTCCGAGGCGATCAAGGCCGGCGAGATGACGCGCGAGGATTTCCTCGATGCCGAGGCCGCCATGAGCCGCTCGCCGGGCTCCTGCAACACGATGGGCACGGCGAGCACCATGGCCTCGATGTCCGAGGCGCTCGGCATGGCGCTTTCCGGCAACGCGGCAATTCCGGCCGTCGACAGCCGGCGCCGCGTGATGGCGCATCTGACCGGCCGGCGGATCGTGCAGATGGTCAAGGACGACCTGAAGCCGTCCGACATCCTCACCAAGCAGGCCTTCGAGAATGCGATCCGCGTCAATGGCGCCATCGGCGGCTCGACCAACGCGGTGATCCATCTTCTCGCCATCGCCGGCCGTGTCGGTATCGACTTCAGCCTCGACGACTGGGACCGGATGGGCCGGGATATCCCGACGATCGTGAACCTGATGCCGTCGGGCAAGTACCTGATGGAAGAGTTCTTCTATGCCGGCGGCCTGCCGGTGGTGATCCGCATGCTCGGAGAGGCAGGCAAGCTGCACAAGGACGCGCTCACCGTCTCCGGCGGTCCGATGTGGGACGAGGTGAAGGACGTTCGCAACTGGAACGAGGACGTGATCCGTCCGGTCGAGAAGGCGCTGACGCAGCAGGGCGGCATCGCGGTCCTGCGCGGCAACCTTGCCCCGAACGGAGCCGTGCTGAAGCCGTCTGCCGCCTCGCCGCACCTGATGAAGCATCGCGGCCGGGCCGTCGTCTTCGAGGATATCGACGACTACAAGGCGCGGATCGAGGACGAGAACCTCGACATTGACGAGACCTGCGTGATGGTGATGAAGAACTGCGGCCCGCGCGGTTATCCCGGCATGCCGGAAGTCGGCAACATGGGCCTGCCGCCGAAGGTGCTGCGCAAGGGCATCACCGACATGGTGCGGATTTCCGACGCCCGCATGTCCGGCACCGCCTATGGCACCGTCGTGCTGCACACCTCGCCGGAAGCGGCGGTCGGCGGCCCGCTGGCGCTCGTGCGGACCGGCGACATGATCGAGCTCGACGTTGCGGCGCGGCGCCTGCATCTCGACGTTTCCGACGAGGAGCTGGCGCAGCGGCGCGCGGAATGGACATCGGCGGTCGCGCCGCCCTCCGGCGGATATGCGCGGCTCTTCCATGAGCATGTCCAGGGCGCGGACACGGGTGCGGACTTCGACTTCCTGAAGGGGTGCCGCGGTGCGCCGATCCCCCGCGATTCGCACTGACGGATGCCTGCGATGACCATGGATTCGCCCATTCCGCTCGCCATCGTCGGCGTCGGCAAGATCGCCCGGGACCAGCACCTGCCGTCGATCTCCCGCACGCCCGCCTTCGCGCTCAGGGCGGCGGTGAGCCGGAACGCCGAGGTGGACGGCGTCCAGAACTTCACCGACATCGAGGCCTGCCTTGCGGCAAGGCCCGATGTGAAGGCGGTGGCACTCTGCCTGCCGCCGGAGCCGCGCTTTGCCGCCGCCATCACGGCGCTTGAAGCGGGGTGCCATGTGCTTCTGGAAAAGCCGCCGGGCGCGACGCTTGGCGAGACGGATGTGCTCGCCGATCTTGCACGCGAGAAGGGCGTCACCATCTTCGCAACCTGGCATTCGCGTTTCGCACCCGCCGTCCAGCCGGCGAAAGCCTTTCTGGCGGATCGGGCGATCCGCAAGGTGACGATCACCTGGCGCGAGGATGTCCGGCGCTGGCACCCGGGTCAGGGCTGGGTCTGGGAGCCCGCCGGCTTCGGCGTCTTCGATCCGGGCATCAACGCACTTTCGATCCTCACCGAGATCCTGCCGGACGAGGCGCTCCTGCGGGCGGCCCGCCTCGAGGTGCCAGAGAACGCGGCGACGCCGATCGGCGTGACCATGACCATGGGCATTGCCGGCGGCGGTTACGAGATTGATGCGGATTTCGACTGGCGCCAGGAGGGTCCGCAGACCTGGGAAATCGCCGCCGAAACCGACGGTGGCCTGATGTCGCTTACCGGCGGCGGCAAGACGATGGCCGTCGACGGCAAGGTTGTTTCGGACGAACCCGAAGCCGAATATGACGGTATCTACAAGCGGTTTGCCGACCTGATCGAGGCCGGTGAGAGCGACATGGACATGCGTCCGTTGCGGCTCGTCGCCGATGCCTGCCTGCTTGGCCGGCGTGTCGCCGTGGAACCGTTTCACGAATAGGACCCGACGGCGCGTTGCTTCTGCCGTTGCTGCCTTCCAGAAAAGAGGAAAGAGCCATGACCGAACATTTCCGGCCGCGTGGAAAGCATCTCATTGCCGGGGACTGGACGAGCGGAGGCGAGGCCTTCCTGTCGTTGCCGGTCGTTGGCGAAGCGACGAGCTATCCGAGTGGTACGGCCGCGGAGGTCGATCGCGCGGTGGTCGCCGCCGAGGCGGCGTTCTGGAGCTACGGCTATTCGAGCCGCAAGGCGCGGGCGGCCTTCCTCAACCGCATCGCGGACGAGATCGAGGCCCGCGGCGCAGCGATCACCGAGATCGCCCATGCCGAGACCGGGTTGCCGACGGCGCGCCTCGAAGGCGAGCGCGGACGCACGACCGGGCAGTTGCGCTTCTTTGCCAACTGCATCCTTGCCGGCGACTATCTCGACCGGCGCGACGATCCGGCCAATCCGGACCGTCAGCCGCTGCCGAAGCCGGGCATCAAGCTGGTGCAGCGCCCGATCGGACCCGTCGCGGTCTTCGGGGCTTCGAATTTCCCGCTGGCCTTCTCCACGGCCGGCGGCGACACGGCCTCCGCGCTTGCCGCCGGCTGCCCGGTGGTCGTCAAGGGTCATCCGGCGCATCCCGGAACGGGTGAAATCGTCGCCGAGGCGATCTTCGAGGCGATCCGCGCCGAGGGGCTCGATCCGGGTGTCTTCTCGCTGATCCAGTCGAACACGCGCGAGGCCGGCGAGGCCCTCGTCACGCATCCGCTGATCCGCGCGGTCGGCTTCACCGGCTCGCTCGGCGGCGGGCGGGCGCTGTTCGATCTGGCGCAGTCGCGGCCCGATCCGATTCCCTTCTTCGGTGAGCTCGGCTCGGTCAATCCGCAGTTCATGCTGCCGGAGGCAATGGCGGCAAGGGCTGCCGAGATCGCCAAGAAATGGACCGGCTCGCTGACCATGGGCGTCGGCCAGTTCTGCACCAATCCGGCCGTGGTCTTCTGTCTCGACGGTCCGGACGCCGACACGTTCGAGACGACCGCCTCTGCGGCTCTGAAGGACGTCTCGGACCAGCCGATGCTGACGGACGGGATTGCCTCTGCCTATCGCGGCGGACGCGACCGGGTCTGCAAGGCCCGGGGCGTCAAGTCTTTGGTGAGCTCGGAAGACGGTGGGCGGAACACGGGCCCCGATCTCTTCGTGACCTCAAGCGAGCAGTGGTTCGCCAATCCGGAGCTGCATCACGAGGTCTTCGGGCCGCTCGGCATCCTCGTGCGCATGCGGGACGCCGACGAGATGCTGCGTGCGGCGCATGGTCTGGAAGGCCAGCTGACGGCAACGCTGCACATGGACGCTGGCGATACGCCGCTGGCCAAGCGGCTGATGCCGGTGCTGGAGCGCAAGGCCGGGCGCATCCTCGCCAATGGCTTTCCGACGGGCGTCGAGGTGAGCCATGCGATGATGCACGGCGGACCCTATCCGGCCTCGACCAGCGTCTCCTCGACGTCGGTCGGATCGCTGGCGATCCGGCGGTTCCTGCGGCCGGTCGCCTATCAGGACCTGCCCGAAGCGCTGCTTCCGGTCGAATTCAGCGAGGGCTGAGGCCCTCGCGGGAGCCCGCTGATGTCGCAGGACGAAAACATCGCCTGGATCGCCGCCGACTGGGGCACGAGCAACCTGCGCGTCTATGCGATGGACGAGGCGGGGCAGGTTCTTGCCGACAAGAGATCGACAAAGGGCATGGGAACCCTTGCCCGGGACGAGTTCGAACAAGCGCTTCTGGAACTCGTCTGGCCCTGGCTTTCCCAGGATCGTGTCATGCCGGTCATGGCCTGCGGCATGGTCGGCGCGCGCCAAGGCTGGATCGAGGCGCCCTACAGCGCGGTGCCCTGTCCGCCGTCCTCCGTCGACCGCATGATCCGGGCGCCGGTGCGCGATTCGCGGCTTGAGGTCATGATTCTTCCCGGTCTTTCGCAGGCGGACCCGCCTGACGTGATGCGCGGCGAGGAGACCCAGATCGCCGGATATCTTGCGGGCGATCCGGGATTTGAGGGAACCCTTTGCCTGCCGGGGACGCATACCAAGTGGGTCGGCGTGCGCGACGGGCGGGTGGAGCGGTTCCGCACCGCCATGACCGGGGAGATGATCGATCTCCTGTCGAACCGCTCCGTGTTGCGCCATTCGGCCGGCACCTTTGGCGACTGGGACGATGCCGCTTTCAGGGCCGCGCTCGACGAGATGCTGGCCGATCCGGGGTCGCTGCTCGCCCAGCTTTTCTCCATCCGGGCGAGCGCCCTTCTCAACAGCGACCGGGCGGCCGTTTCGCGCTCGCGGCTCATCGGCCGAATGGTCGGCGCGGAACTCGCGGCGATGCGCGCCTTCTGGCAAGGTCTGCCCGTTGTCGTGATCGGGACGGTGGGGCTTGGCGCCTTTACCGTCGACGCCCTGCGCCATCTCGGCGTCGAGTCCAGGGCGGTCGATACGGTGCAGGTGACGCTCGCCGGCCTTTTTGCGGCCTATCGGGCCTATCAGGGAGACAAACGATGAGCCGAAACCTGATTGCCATCCTGCGCGGCATCACGCCCGACGAGGTCGAAGGCGTCGGGGGCGCGCTGCTGGAGGCCGGCATCTCGCGCATCGAGGTGCCGCTCAATTCGCCGGAGCCGTTCAGGAGCGTGGAGAAACTCGCGCATGCCTTCGGCGCGGATGCGCTGATCGGCGCTGGCACCGTGATCACGGTCGAGGAGGTTGGCCGGGTGGCGAATGCGGGAGGCCGCCTCGTTGTCTCGCCGAACTGCGATACCGAGGTGATCAAGGCCACCGGCGAACTCGGCCTGCATTCCTATCCGGGCGTTCTAACGCCGAGCGAATGTTTTTCGGCCCTGGCGGCCGGCGCCGATGGGCTCAAGGTCTTTCCGTCCTTCCTGATGGGGATCGACGGCCTTGTCGCGATCCGCGCCGTCCTGCCGCCGAAGACCGAGGTCGTGATGGTGGGGGGCGTCGGACCCGACAATTTCCGGGCCTGGATCGAGGCGAGCGCCGACGGTTTCGGCATCGGCTCGGCGCTCTACAAGCCGGGCAAATCCGCCGCCGACGTCGCCAAGGCGGCAAGAACCGTCGTCGAGGCCTTTGACCGGGCCGTGTCGGAGACCGGAGCTGCCGCATGACCGCCCGGATCTTTGACGAGACCGTCTGCACCCTCGGCGAGGGGCCGCTCTGGCATCCCGAGCGCGGCCAGCTCTTCTGGTTCGATATCCTGAACCGGACACTCTATTCGCGCGAGGGCGGCAACACCCGGCGATGGCTCTTCGACGACATGGTGTCGGCCGCCGGCTGGATCGATCGCGACCGGCTGCTTGTCGCCAGCGAGCGGGCGCTGTCCGTCTTCGATCTGGAAACCGGTGCGAACCAGACCCTTTGCGCGCTGGAGGCGGACAACCCGGTCACGCGGTCCAACGATGGTCGCGCGGACCCCTATGGCGGCTTCTGGATCGGAACCATGGGCAAGGCCGAGGAGGCCGGGGCTGGCGCGATCTACCGCTTCTACAGGGGCGAGCTTCGCCGGGTCGTGCCGTCGGTGACGGTGTCGAATGCGATCTGCTTCTCGCCGGACGGCCGCCACGCCTATTTCGCCGATTCGCCCGAACGGACGATCTGGCGCCTGCCGTTGGACCAGAAGACGGGCTGGCCGAGCGGCGAGCCGGAGATCTTCATCAACTTCGGTGCGGACGGTCCCATACCGGACGGTGCGGTGGTCGACGCGGACGGCCGGCTGTGGAATGCCCAGTGGGGCTCAGGGCGCGTCGCGTGCTACAGCCCGGACAGCGTCTTTCTCAAAACCTATGACCTGCCGGCCTCGCGCACGACTTGTCCGGCATTCGGCGGCGAGGGACTTGCGACGCTCTACGTCACCTCGGCCAGCATCGATGTTGGCGAGAGCGAGCCGGACGCAGGCAAAACCTTCATCCTTGAGGCCGATGCCGTCGGCCTGCCGGAGCCTCGGGTGTCGCTCTGACCCCGGACTGTCATTTCGAAAGCCAGAGACGGGAAAGCCGGCGGAGATGATCCGCCGGCTTTCCTCATTCGACCACGCTTGTTTTCAAAGCGATTACTTGCGGCTGTAGATGTCTTCGAGGCGGACGATATCGTCTTCGCCGAAGTAGGATCCCGTCTGCACCTCGATCACCTCCAGCGGAATCTTGCCGGGGTTGGCGAGGCGGTGGACGACGCCGAGCGGCAGGTACACCGACTCGTTCTCGTGCACGATCTTGATGTCCTCGCCGCAGGTGACTTCGGCCGTGCCCTTGACGACGATCCAGTGCTCGGCACGGTGGAAATGCTTCTGCAGCGAGAGAATGCCGCCGGGGTTCACGGTGATGCGCTTGACGTGATAGCGCTCACCGTTGGCCAGCGTCTTGAACGAGCCCCAGGGACGATGTTCGCCCGGATGCAGGCTCGCCTCGCGGTGGCCGGCGTCCTTGAGCGATTCGACGAGGCCCTTCACCTTCTGGGCCTGGGCCTTCGGCGCGACCATGACCGCGTCCTCGGTGGAGATGACGATGACGTCCTCCATGCCGATCACGGTGGTGAGCCGGTCCTGGGACTGGACGAGCGAGCCACGGGTGTCCATGAGCAGCGCCGCGCCGAGGACGGCGTTGTCGGCCTCGTCACGGGGCGTGACCTCCCAGATCGCATCCCAGGAGCCGATGTCGGACCAGCGGAACTTGCCGGCGACGACGGCGATGGACGAGGCCTTCTCGATGACGGCATAGTCGATCGAGATCGCGGGAGACTGCTCGAACGCGGTCTTTTCGAGCCGCAGGAAGCCGAGATCCTCGGCGCCGTTGTCAACGGCCGCGGTCACGGCCTTCAGGATTTCCGGGGCGTTCTTCTGGAACTCGGCGATCATCACGTCCGAGCGGAACAGGAAATTGCCTGAATTCCAGAGATAGCCGTCCTTCACGTAGCCCATGGCCGTCCCGTGATCGGGCTTCTCGACGAATTTGGCGACCTCGAACAGGTCGTCGTGTCCGTAGAGCGGCTTGCCGGGCGAGATATAGCCGAAGCTGGTGCGCGGCTCCGTCGGTGTGAGGCCGAAGACGACGATCCGGCCCTTGCGGGCGGCCTCCGCGCCGCGGCTGACGGCGGCAAGGAAAAGATCGTTGTCGAGGACGATATGGTCGGCGGCAAGCGCGAGCACGAGACCGCCGGGGTTCTGGCGCTCGGCGAGAACGGCGGCCGCAGCCACGGCCGCGGCACTGTCGCGGCGGGCGGGCTCCAGCACCACAAGCGGCTTCGTGCCGACGCTTTCGGCCTGACGCCGGGCGAAGAAGCGGAAGGTCTCGTTGGTGATCACCAGCGGCTCGGCAAAGAGCTGCTTGTCGCTGACCCGCTTGCAGGTCTCCTGATAGGACGACAGCTCTCCGGTCAGCGGCTGAAACTGCTTGGGCATGTCGTCCCGCGAGACCGGCCACAGCCGGGAACCGGAGCCTCCGGCAAGGAGGACGGGAACAATGCGCTCATCTGCGGACATCAAGATCGATCCTTGAAAGCTGGGGGCCGTTTCGGGTGCCGGTCAAATGGTCTGGTTGTAGGCGCCGACTTCCGGGTTCTCGCGGAGAACCGTGTCGACCGCCTTGAACATGGCATGGAGCCGCTCCTTTGAGACCGGGCTCTCCACGACCACGACGAGTTCGGGCTTGTTGGAGGAGGCGCGAACGAGACCCCAGGTGCCATCGCCGGTGGTGACGCGCACGCCGTTGACCGTCACGAGGCTCTCGATCGCGGCGCCGGCGAGCGTTTCGCCCTGTTCCTTCATGGCGGTGAAGCGGGCGGTCACCTTTTCGATGACGCCGTATTTCACCTCATCGGGGCAATGGGGCGACATGGTGGGCGAGCCATGGGTCACCGGCAGGTCGCGGTAGAGATCGGCCATCGACTTTTCCGGATTGCGCGCCAGCATTTCCAGCACGGCAATGCCGGTGACGAGACCGTCGTCGTAGCCGCGCCCGACAGGCGCGTTGAAGAAGAAGTGGCCGGATTTCTCGAAGCCGGCAAGCGCCTGGAGGTCGCGGACCCGGCGCTTGATGTAGGAATGGCCGGTCTTGTAGTAGTCCGTCGCGACGCCGCGCTCCTTCAGAACCGGGTCGGTCATGAACAGGCCGGTGGACTTCACGTCGACCACGAACTGCGCATTCGGATGAAGACCGGAGAGGTCGCGGGCGAGCATGACGCCGATCTTGTCGGCGAAGATCTCGTTACCCTCATTGTCGACGACGCCGCAGCGGTCGCCGTCGCCGTCGAAGCCGAGGCCGACATCCGCCCCCGTCTCCTTCACCTTGGCGGCGATGGCATGGAGCATCTCCATGTCTTCCGGGTTCGGATTGTAGTTCGGGAAGGTGTGGTCGAGCTCGATGTCGAGCGGGATGACCTCGGCGCCGATCGCTTCCAGCACCTGCGGCGCGAAGGCGCCGGCGGTGCCGTTACCGCAGGCGCAGACGACCCTGAGCTTGCGCGAAAGGGTCCGGCCTTCGGTGAGTTCCTTCATGTAAGTGGAGAAGAAATCCTCCACGAAACGGTAGCCGCCGCCGGGCGCCAGGCGGTAGGCGCCGGACAGGACGATCTCTTTCAGGCGCGACATTTCCTCCGGACCGAAGGTCACAGGCTTGTCGCAGCCCATCTTGACGCCGGTCCAGCCGTTGTCGTTGTGGCTGGCGGTGACCATGGCGACGGCGGGAACGTCGAGCGCGAACTGGGCGAAATAGGCCATGGGCGAGAGCGCGAGGCCGATGTCGTGCACGGTGACGCCCGTGGCCATCAGGCCCTGGGTGAGCGCAATCTTGATCGACGAGGAATAGCCGCGGAAATCATGCCCCGTGACGATCTCCGGCCGGATGCCCCTTTCATGCAGAAAGGTTCCAAGGCCCATGCCGAGGGCCTGGACGCCCATCAGGTTCAGCTCCGGCGCCTTGTCGGAGCCCGGATGGCCAAACCACCAGCGCGCGTCATATTCGCGAAAGCCCGTCGGCTTCACCAGCGGCAAGGTCTCGAAGGCAAGAGTGTTCGGCAGAATATCAGACTTGGGGGCTGGAAATGTCATGTGGCCTCTGGATAAAAATCAGCAAATAAGCGCGGCAACAATTCGTCATCGGCATATTTTTTTCAATGCAAGAATTGGGTTTTTGTTAACGCCAAAGGAAAGCCCGGCCTTTGCCGGAGGGACGAGAAGAGGCGGGCCGCGCCTTGGCGGCGTCCTTCCTCCGGGACAGGGGGAAGGTGCTGGCCGGCGGGCAGGCGCCCGTGCGATTCGGCTGCTCGGCCGACGTCGTTGCAGGCCGGCCGGACGGAGGCGCATTGCGCTCGGCGCTGCGGCGGTCTATGCCGTTTCCTCGCCGCATGTCACGGAGACCGGCGGCGCCGGCCGATTTTCGCCAGGCCGTCATAAATTGGCAGCGCAAGCTTGGCATGGCATTGGTACGCGGGCAAAGGAATCGTCCGGGGCCGAACGCGCCGGATGCGCCGGCGCGCTGCACGAACGAGATTGGTGACAGGTAACGGCATATGCATATCGCGATGATTGGTTCCGGCTACGTGGGGCTTGTTTCGGGCGCCTGTTTCGCCGATTTCGGGCATCAGGTCGTCTGCATCGACAAGGCCGAGGCCAAGATCGAGGCGCTGAAGAAGGGCATTATCCCGATTTACGAGCCGGGCCTCGACCAACTTGTCGCCAGCAACACGAAGGCTGGGCGGCTGTCCTTCACGACCGACCTTGCCGAACCGGTGTCCAAGGCCGACGTGGTCTTCATCGCCGTCGGCACGCCCTCGCGGCGCGGCGACGGGCATGCCGACCTTTCCTATGTCTATGCGGCCGCGCGAGAAATCGCCCGCTCGGTCAAGGGCTTCACCGTCGTGGTCACCAAGTCCACCGTGCCGGTCGGGACCGGCGACGAGGTGGAGCGGATCATCCGCGAGGAGAACCCCGACGCCGACGTGGCGGTCGTGTCCAATCCGGAATTCCTGCGCGAGGGCGCCGCGATCAGCGATTTCAAGCGGCCCGACCGCATCGTCGTCGGGCTTGAGGACGAACGCGCGCGGGATGTGATGAGCGAGGTCTACCGGCCGCTCTACATCAACCAGTCGCCGCTGCTCTTCACCTCGCGGCGCACCTCGGAGCTGATCAAATACGCCGGCAACGCGTTCCTGGCGATGAAGATCACCTTCATCAACGAGATCGCCGATCTGTGCGAGGCGGTTGGCGCCAACGTGCAGGAGGTGGCGCGCGGCATCGGCCTTGACGGGCGCATCGGGTCGAAATTCCTGCACGCGGGACCGGGCTACGGCGGCTCCTGCTTTCCCAAGGACACGCTCGCCCTCGTCAAGACGGCGCAGGACAACGCCACCCCGGTGCGGCTGATCGAGACGACCGTGGCGGTCAACGACACGCGCAAGCGGGCGATGGCGCGCAAGGTGATCGCGGCCTGCGGCGGAGACGTGCGCGGCAAGACGATCGCGATCCTGGGCCTCACCTTCAAGCCGAACACCGACGACATGCGCGAGGCGCCCTCGCTTTCGGTCATCCAGGCGTTGCAGGACGCGGGTGCGAAGATCCGGGCCTACGATCCGGAAGGCATGGAGGCGGCGAGGGAACTCCTCGCCGACGTCGCCTACGGGCAGAGCGCCTACGACATCGCGGAAGGCGCCGACGCGCTGGTGATCGTCACCGAATGGGATGCCTTCCGGGCGCTCGATTTCCGCCGGCTCGGCGATGTGATGGCGGCGCCGGTTCTCGTCGATCTGCGCAATGTCTACAGCGAGGACGAGGTCCGCAAGCACGGCTTTTCCTATGTCGGCGTCGGCCGTGGCCGTTGAGGCCGCACCCGCTGCCTGTCCGGGCTGATCCGGCCTTCGTCCACCCGTCAGGAGTCAAGGGCGCATGCGCTACCTGATCACAGGAACCGCCGGGTTCATCGGCTTTCACCTTGCCCGCCGTCTCCTGGACGAGGGTCATTTCGTCGTCGGTTTCGACGGCATGACGCCCTATTACGATCCGCGGCTGAAAGAGGCGCGCCACGCAGTGCTTGCCCGGTCGAACGGGTTTCGCCCGGTCATCGGCATGCTGGAGGACGCCGACGCCCTCACCCGGGCGGCGGAGCTTGCCGAGCCTGAGGTGATCGTCCATCTCGCCGCCCAGGCCGGCGTGCGCTACAGCCTGGAGAATCCCAAGGCCTATGTGGACGCCAACGTCGTCGGCTCCTGGAACATTCTTGAGGTTGCCAAGCAGGCGGGCGTGAAGCACCTGCTGCTTGCCTCGACCTCGTCGATCTACGGCGCCAACGAGAAGGTGCCCTTCGCCGAGACCGACAAGACCGACGAGCCGATGACGATCTATGCGGCGACGAAGAAATCGATGGAGGTGATGGCGCACTCCTACGCCCATCTCTACGACATTCCGACCACCGCTTTCCGCTTCTTCACCGTCTACGGTCCGTGGGGCCGTCCGGACATGGCGCTGTTCAAGTTCGTCGAGGCAATCGAGAACGACCGGCCGATCGAGATCTACGGTGAAGGCCAGATGAGCCGCGACTTCACCTATATCGACGACCTCGTCGAAGGGATCGTGCGGTTGATCGCGATCCCGCCGGCGGAGGAGAACCGCGTCGCGGAGCCCGCCGGCATCGACACGCTGTCGCGCCATGCCCCGTTCCGGGTCGTCAATATCGGCGGCGGGCAACCGGTGGGCCTGATGACCTTCGTGGAGACGGTGGAAGCCGCCGTCGGCAGGCCGGCCATCCGCAAGATGCTGCCGATGCAGCCGGGTGACGTGCCGCGTACCTATGCCTCGGCCGACCTTCTGAAGGCGCTGACGGGCTATTGCCCCGAGACCCGGGTTGCCGACGGCGTTGCGGCCTTTGTCGACTGGTACCGGGATTATCGGATCGCTGTCGGTCCGTGACGCAGTGCCGGCCGTTGCCGGTTGGGTCCAGCCTGACAGGCGCGTGAATTCGGGCTTCGGTGCCCGATTGGTGTGCTACTAATCGATTCAGTCACAGGTTGTTTGTCTATCGCGGCATTTTGACATCATGCAAACTGACAGCAAATGAAAGGCGTGGAGGGTCGCCGGCAACCATGGATACGCAGACATTGCAATCTTCAAAGGAGCGCAGGCGGGCGCGGCGCGTTCCCGTTCGGATGAGCGCCTTTGCCTATGTCGGCAGCCGGGGATACGCCTGCAAGATCGTCGATGTCAGCCCCTACGGATGCCGGATTCAGCACGGCAACCCAACTGTCTTCGGTTACGAGGTCCAGCTTCACGTGGTGGGCCAGACGATGCCACGGTCGGCCTGGGTGATCTGGAAGAACGCGAAGGAGATCGGCCTGTCCTTCTTCAAGCCGTCGGCGGACGTCGCCGAGATCTGAAGGGCGATGTGATCTTTCGCCGGCTTAGCGACGGTCACATGACCGCGCCGATCTGCCAGGGAACGAATTCGTTGTCGCCGAGGCCGAGCATTTCCGACTTGGTCGAAGCCCCTGAGGCCGTTGCCAGAATCGCCTCCAGAATGTCCCGTCCCTTGTCCTGCAGGCTGACGCCGGCCGAGACGATGTCGCCGCAGTTGATGTCCATGTCGTCGGGCATGGCGGCATAGAGGCGGTCGGAGGTGGCAAGCTTGATTGTCGGCGCCGGCTTGGAGCCGAAGGCCGATCCGCGGCCCGTCGTGAAGACGATGATCTGTGCGCCGCCTGCGATCTGGCCCGTCGCCGACACAGGATCGTAGCCGGGCGTATCCATGAAGACGAGCCCCGGCACCCGGACGGGTTCGGCATAGTCGTAGACGGCGGTGAGCGGCGTGATACCGCCTTTCATGGCGGCGCCGAGTGACTTCTCCAGAATGGTCGTGATGCCGCCCTGCTTGTTTCCGGGCGATGGATTGTTGTCCATCGAGCCGCCGTTGGTGGCGGTGTAGTCCTCCCACCAGCGGATCACCGCCTGAAGCCTTTCGGCGACGCCGGCATCGACCGCGCGGCGCAGAAGGAGCTGTTCGGCGCCGTAGATCTCCGGGGTCTCGGAGAGAATCGCCGTGCCGCCCATGCCGACGAGGAGGTCCGAGGCGACGCCGAGGGCGGGGTTGGCGGTGATGGAGGAGAAGCCGTCCGAGCCGCCGCATTGCAGCCCGACGCGCAGGGCGGACGCCGGACAGGGCTCGCGTCTTGCGCGATTCACCTCCGGCAGGATGGTGGCGACATGGGCCTTGATGGCCTCGATCGTCGCCCGCGTGCCGCCGGTGTCCTGGATCGTGAGGGCATGGAAGCGCTCGTTGCCCGACGCGCCGAAGCGACGCTGCATGCGGGCGACCTGCATCACCTCGCAGCCGAGGCCGACGAAGACCGTGGCGCCGACGTTCGGGTGCGTCGCGTGGCCCCAGAGGACGCGGTCGAGAAGGTCGAACCCCGGTCCTTCGGCCGCCAGGCCGCATCCGGTGCCGTGGGCAAGGGCGATGATGCCGTCGACATTCTCATGGCCGGCCAGAAGTCCCGATGCCTCGATTTCGGCGGCCGCCTTCCGGATCACCGTCGCCGAGCAGTTCACCGTGGCGACAAGGGCGATGTAGTTGCGCGTGCCGACGCCGCCGTCCGCCCGGCGGTAACCCTGGAAGGTCGCAGGCGAAATCCTGGGGATCGCCGCGCGCGCCGCATCGAGGCCGATGCCAATGGCATAGTTCTGATCGTGGCCGGAGAAGGCGCAGTTGTGGGTATGGACGTGTTCGCCGGCGGCAATATCCGTGCTTGCCGTGCCGATGATCTGGCCGAACTTCAGGATCGGTTCCCCGGCGGCGATGGGGCGCCGGGCGAGTTTGTGGCCTGCGTTGACAGGGCCCGCGAGGGGCTTGCCGATCCCGAGCGGGTCGGCGCCTTCTGCTGCGCCCTCGGTGAGGATCGCCACCGAATCGCGCTCGTTGAGTACCAGCGGTTCAGGCATGCGTGTGCTTTCTTGTTATCCGTCTTCGCGTCCACGCGCAGGCCGCGCGCCGACAGGGCGGCGTTTCCACGAACAGGGCCGTTCATCCGGTTGGCCGCCCCCGGCCGCGGGTCAGGATGCGACGCCGGTCAGTTCCAGCAGGGCGCCGCGCGCTCCCACCGCCCGCAATTTGCGGTAGGCGGCAATGATCGGTCCAGCCAGCCGGTCGGCGAGCGCCGGCGGAAAGACGTCCTCCACGGCCAGAAGCGAGCGGACGCGTGTGTCCGGGTCATCGGTCGCATCACAGAGTGCCTTCAGCCGTGCGGCAAGTGGGTCGCGCACGTCGATGGGCTCGCCCTTTTCGTCGGTGCCACCGACATAGCGCATCCACGCGGCAACGGCGAGGCAGAGGCCGGGGCTCGGCCGGCCAGCGTCGAGGTTGGTTGCGAGGGTTCCCAGAATGCGCTGCGGTAGTTTCTGGCTGCCGTCCATGGCGATCTGCCAGGTGCGGTGGCGGATGGCCGGGTTGGCGTAACGCTTAAAGAGCGCGTCCGCGTAGGCGGCAAGATCGACGCCGGGCGGGGCTTCGAGCGCCGGGATGATTTCGTCGCGCCAGAGGCCTTTGACATATGCGGCAAAGGCCGGGTCGGCGACAGTCTCCGAGATGGTCTCGTGGCCGGCGAGGTAGCCGAGATAGGCGAGCGAGGAATGGGTGCCGTTGAGCATCCGGAGCTTCATGTGCTCGAAGGGCGTCACATCCTCGACCAGTTCCACGCCTGCGGCCGCCAGATCAGGGCGCGCGCCGTCAACGAAATTATCTTCCACCACCCATTGCCGGAAAGGCTCGTGCAGAACGGGCAGCGCGTCATGCCGGCCGGTGAGCTGCTCGACGCGGGCTATATCGGCGTCGGTGGTCGCCGGTACGATGCGGTCGACCATGGTGGAGGGAAAACGGCCTTCGCGTTCAATCCAGTCGGCAAGTCCGGGATCGATGGCACGGGCGAGAGCCAGAACGACGCCACGGACGACACGGCCGTTTTCCGGCAGGTTGTCGCAGGTCAGCACCGTGAAGGGACGATGACCCGCCTTCTTGCGACGCTGCAGCGCGCGAACGAGGAATCCCGGCGCGGAGACCGGCAGCGGCTCGGCGATGTCGTGGACGATATCGGGATGAGCGAGGTTGAGCGCGCCGGTGGCGGGCTCGTGGCAGTAGCCCTTTTCCGTCACCGTCAGCGTGACGATGCGGATGCGCGGATCGGCCATCAGGTCGAGCACGGCTTCAGGGTCCTCGCGGGCCACGAGAACGTCCTCGATGACCTCAATCGTTTGCGCCGTCTCGCCGCTCGGGCCGAGTTCAACGGCCGTATAGGCGCAGCCTTGCGGCTTCAGGGCGTCGCGCATGGTCGGGCTTTTCAGCGACACGCCGACAATGCCCCAGTCACCGCCCGAGGCGGCCATGGCCTCGGTAACATAGATCGCACCGTGGGCACGGAAAAAGGCGCCAAGGCCGAGATGGACGATGCCGACGCCGGGGCGCGGTGCGGTGCTGCGGGAAAGGCGCTCAGCGGGCAAGCCAGCCTCCATCGACGTTGAGGATCGCGCCGTGCACATAGGCGGCGGCCGGCGAGCAGAGATAGACGACGCTGCCGGCAATGTCTTCCGGCGCGCCCCAGCGGCCCGCGGGAATGCGGTCGAGGATTGCCTTCGAGCGGTCCGGATCGGCGCGGAGCGCGGCCGTGTTGTTGGTCTCGATATAGCCCGGCGCGACGGCGTTGACGTTGATGCCCCTGGACGCCCATTCGTTGGCGAGCAATTTGGTCAGGCCCGCAACGCCGTGCTTGGACGCGGTATAGGACGGCACGCGGATGCCGCCCTGGAAGGAGAGCAGCGAGGCGATGTTGACGATGGCGCCGCCTTTCTCCTTCGCCGCAAGTTCGTGGGCGAAGGCCTGGCAGGTGAAGAAGACGGACTTGAGATTCACGTCCATCACCGCGTCCCAGTCGTCCTCGGAAAAATCGAGGCTGTCGGCGCGGCGGATGATGCCGGCGTTGTTGACGAGGATATCGTAGCCGGCGCTGCCGAAAACGTCCTTTGCCGCCATCGGGTCGGAGAAATCGAGACGCAGGTCCGTCGCGCCGGGGATCATCGCCAGCGTCTCGGTCGCGGGGGTGCGGCCGGCAAGGGTCACGCTCGCTCCGGCTTCCGCGAGCGCGACGGCAATCGCCTGCCCTATGCCCGCGTTGGCGCCGGTGACGAGGGCCTTGCGTCCTTCCAGCGAAAACAGCCTCACTTGAGGTCCTCCATGGCGACCATGTCCATGTCGCGGTAGTCGGCGTTGTCGCCAGCCATGGCCCAGATGAAGGTGTAGGCCCCGGTGCCGGCGCCGCAGTGGATCGACCAGGGCGGCGAGAGCACGGCTTCCTCGTTCTTCATCACGATGTGACGGGTCTCTTCCGGCCGGCCCATGAAGTGGAAGACACGGGCATCTGGCGCGAGGTCGAAATAGAGATAGGCCTCCATGCGCCGGTCGTGGACGTGGGCCGGCATCGTGTTCCAGACCGAGCCCGGTGCGAACTGGGTGTAGCCGACGACGAGCTGGCAGGTGGGAACGACCTCCGGCACGAGGAACTGGTAGATCGTGCGCTCGTTGGACGTTTCCGCCGAGCCGAGTTTCAGCTGGTTGGCGTCGCCGATCTTCAGGAGCCGCGCCGGGTGGGCCTGATGGGCGGGCGAGGAGAGGATGTAGAAACGGCCGTTGCCGGAAAAGGTGACGGGACCTGCGCCGCGCGGCAGATAGAGCACGTCGCCCTTTTCCAGCGTGTAGGTCTCGCCTCCTGCTGCGACCGTGCCGGCATCGCCGATGTTGACGACGGCCATCTCGCGCCGGTCGAGAATGCTGGCGGTGCCGCATTCCTTGACATGGTCGAGGGTCAGCGAACCGCCCGCCGGCACCGCGCCACCGACGATCATGCGGTCGTAATGGGTGTAGCAGAGGCGGATCTCGCCATCGGTGAAGAGGCCGCCGACGTGGAAATTCCGGCGCAGCGCCGCCGTGTCCATCGCCTCGGCGGCTTGTGGGTCAATGGCGTGGCGGGTCTCGACGCTCAGCATCGCTGGTCCTTTCGCATGTCGGTTCAATCCGCGAGCGGCAGCCGTCGGTGTCTTCGGCCTTGCCCGAGGCGGGTCAGAGGAAATCGTCGCGGCGCGGCGTGAAGGTGTCGATCAGGCGGCCTGGCTTCAGGCAGGCGCAGCCGTGCATCGCCAGCGAGGGGATGACGAAGCTGTCGCCTGGGCCGATCTCGAAGGTCTCGCCGTCGATCTCGAAGCGGAAACGGCCGCTTTCGACATAGGTCGACTGGACATGGGGGTGGTTGTGCCGCTTGCCTTGAGCGCCTTCCTCGAAGGTGAAGGACACCACCATCAGCTCGGGGCTTTCGGACAGCACCTGCCGGGTGACGCCCGGATCGGCGGGAACCGCCGGGAAGGATTTGACGACCATGCGTTGCCTCAATGGAAGAGCGAGGGCAGCCAGAGTGAAAGCTGCGGAATGTAGGTGACCAGCATCAGGGTCGCGAAGGCGGCACCGTAGAAGGGCCAGATCGTTCGCATGGCCTGCCAGATGGGGATTTTGCCGACCGCGCAGCCGACGAAAAGGACGGCGCCGACGGGCGGGGTGCACAGCCCGATGCCGAGGTTGAGGATGAGGATCACGCCGAAATGCACCGGATCGACGCCGAAGGCCGTGGCGACGGGCAGGAAGATCGGCGTCGTGATGACGATCAGCGGCGACATGTCCATGAAGGTGCCGAGGATGAGCAGCGTCACGTTGATGAGCAGGAGGATGATCAGCGGATCGTCCGAGATCTCCTTCAAGAGGGCGACCATGGCCGTCGGGACGCGGAGATAGGCAAGGAGCCAGCCGAAGGAGGCCGCGCAGCCGATCACCATCAGCACCATCGCCGTCGTGCGGACAGCCGCCTTGGTGGCCTCGACGAAATCGTGCCACGAGAGCGTCCGGTAGATCAGGAAGGTGACGAGAAGGGCGTAGACGACCGCGATGTTGGAGGATTCGGAGGCGGTGAAGATGCCCGAGCGCACGCCGCCGAAGATGATGGCGATCAGGATCAGGCCCGGCACGGCGTTGAGGAAAAGGCCGCCGAGGGCGGAAAAGCCCGGGAATGCTTCCGTTGGATAGCCCCGGCGTCTGGCGACGAACCAGGCGGCGACCATCAGCGACAGGGCAAGGATGAAGCCCGGGACGATGCCCGCCGTGAAGAGGTCGGCGATGGAAATCCGCCCGCCCGCGGCGATCGAATAGATGATCATGTTGTGGCTGGGCGGGATCATCAGCGCGATGATCGAGGCGACGACGGTGATGTTGACCGCATAGTCGACCGCATAGCCGCGTTCCTTCATCTGCGGCACCATCAGGCCGCCGACGGCGCTGGCGTCGGCCGCGGCCGAGCCGGACACGCCGCCGAACATGACCGAGGCCATGATGTTGACCTGGCCGAGGCCGCCGCGCATGTGCCCGACCATGGCGCCGGCAAGGGCCACGAGGCGGCGGGCGATGTCGCCGCGCACCATCAGGTCGCCGGCATAGATGAAGAAGGGGATGGCCATCAGCGCGAAGACCGAAACGCCGGAATTGAGGCGCTGGAAGACGACCACCGGCGGCAGGCCGAGGTAGAGGATCGTCGCGAAGGAGGAGATGCCGAGGCAGAAGGCCACGGGCGTGCCGATTGCCAGCAGGAAGACGAAGCTGCCGAAGAGAATCCAGAGGTCCATGGTGCCTATTCCTCGACCGGTTCGGGCTCGCCGAAGCGGGCGGTTGGAAGTCCGGCAAGCCGGCGCAGGATCCGCTCCAGCGAGAACAGCACGACGAGAACGCCGCCGAGCGTCAGTGCCACGAAATCGAAGGCGCCGGAGATGCCGAGAGATGGCACGGTCGTCTTCGCAGCATTGATCGCAAGCTCGCTGCCGTAGCGCACCATGCCGAAGCCGAAGATGCTGACCGCCAGATCCGACAGCGAATGGAGCCAGGGCTTGGCGCTGTCGGGCAGGACATAGAGAAGCACGTCGAAGGAGAGGTGGTAGCCCTCGCGGATACCCACGGCGGCACCGAGAAAGATGAACCAGCCCATGATCATCACGGAGCCGGGTTCGGTCCAGATCAGGCTGGAGTTGAGCACATAGCGCCAGAAGACCTGGGCGGCGATGGCGCCCGTCATGGCGACGAGGCAGATGCCCGACACCCAGAGCGCCAGATTGGCAATAAGGCCGGTCAGCCTTGCCGCCTTGGCCATGTGGTCACGCAACGTCGTCTCCCGCGCTCGGGCATAGTCCGTCCGCTGTCGAATCTGGGGCATGGCGTCCTCGTTCAGCCGGGTTCGTGCGAAGCCCTCATGCTCCGGCGGGTCCCGGCCCCATTGCGGGGGCCGGGACCGTTCGCCTGGATCACTCGGTCGCCTGGATCCGCTTGACCATGTCCTTGAGCTTGTCCGAGGTGACATACTTGTCGTAGACGGGCTTCATCGCCTCGATGAACGGGGTCTTGTCGATGTCCTTGACGACCTTGACGCCGGAGGCCTCGATCTTGGCCTCGGATTCGGCTTCCTGCTTGTCCCAGAGGTCGCGCATCACCGGCACGCTGGCCCTGGCGCTGTCGCGCACGGCCTGCTGCTCTTCGGGGGTGAGGCTGTCCCAGGTCTTCTTCGACATCACGAGGACTTCCGGCACGATCAGGTGCTGGTCGAGCGTGTAGTACTTCGCCACCTCATAGTGTCCGGAGGTGTCGTAGCTCGGCCAGTTGTTCTCCGCGCCGTCGATGACGCCGGTCTGGATCGCCGAATAGACCTCGCCATAGGGCATCGGGGTCGCGTTGGCACCGAGCGCCGACACCATGTCGACGAACATGTCGGACTGCATGACGCGGAACTTCATGCCCTTGAGGTCGTCCATCGACGTGATCGGGCGCTGGCTGTTGTAGAAGCTGCGCGAACCGCCGTCGTAGAAGGCGAGACCGACCAGATCGTGCGGCTGGAAGGCATCGAGGATTTCCTGGCCGATCGGTCCGTCCATGACGTGGTGCATGTGCTCGACGGAGCGGAAGATGTAGGGCAGGGATGGGATTTGCGTCTCGGGCACGATGTTGTTGAACGGCCCGAGCGAGACGCGGTCCATGTCGATGACGCCGAACTGGGTCTGCTCGATGGAGTCTTTTTCCTCGCCGAGCTGGGCGCCGAAGAAGACCTCGATGCAGAGCTTTCCGCCAGTCTTTTCCTCCAGCATCTTGCCCATGGCCTTCACCGCCTCGACGGTCGGATAGCCGTCGGGATGGGTGTCGGACGAGCGCAGGGTGCGTTCGCAGGCGGAAGCGGTCACAGTCATGGCGGCGCCGGCGAGCAGCGCAAAGATCGCCGTCTTCAGAATATTGTTCATCGTCTTGTTTCCTCCCTTTGGATTTGCCGGGACCGGAGCGGCGAGCTGCCCCGATCCAGCTTTTTGTCGGCGCTTCGGTTGCTTCCGAAGCCTTGGCCCCTAGAGGCGGTAGGCCTTCTTGGCCAATCCGTAGGCGAGGTCGCTTGCGACCTCGAACGCCTCGTCCTCGTCGAGCCGCCCGTCGGCGACCAGCGTGGCGAGGTAACCGCAGTCGACCCGCCGGGCGACATCGTGCCTGGCCGGGATCGAACAGAAGGCGCGGGTGTCGTCATTGAAGCCGACGGTGTTGTAGAAGCCGGCGGTTTCCGTGGTCATTTCGCGGTAGCGCCGCATGCCCTCGACGCTGTCGTAGAACCACCAGGCGGGCCCGAGTTTCAGCGCCGGATAGACGCCGGCGAGCGGAGCGAGTTCGCGGGCGTAGGCGGTCTCGTCGAGGGTGAAGAGGATGACAGTGAGGTCGGACCGTTCACCCACTGCGTCGAGAAGTGGCTTCAGCGCGCGGACGTAGTCGGTGCGGGTCGGCACGTCATAGCCCTTGTCGCGGCCGAAAGCGGCCAGTATCGGACCGCTGTGGTTGCGCATAGCGCCGGGGTGGATCTGCATCACCAGTCCGTCTTCAAGGCTCATGCGCGCCATTTCGGTGAGCATCTGGCCGCGGAAGGCATCGGCCTCCTCCGGCGAGCAGCGGCCCGTCAGCGCCTTGTCGAAGAGGGCGACCGCCTCGGCAGTGCCGAGATTTTCGGTGCGGGCGGTCGGGTGGCCATGGTCGGTGGAGGTCGCACCGAAGGACTTGAAGGTGGCGCGCCGGATGCGATGGGCTTCCAGATAGCCGGCCCAGGTGGTCGCATCGACGCCGGCGAGCGAGCCGAAGGCCTCGACATTCGATGCAAAGCCCTCGAATTCCGGGTCGACGACGCTGTCGGGCCGATAGGCGGTGATCACACGGCCCTTCCAGCCGCTGTCGCGGATCATCCGGTGCCACTTCAGCTCGTCGAGAGCGCCCTCGGTGGTGCTGATCGCCTCGATGCCGAAGCGTTCGAAGAGGGCGCGGGGGCGGAAGTCGTCGCGCGCGAGACAGTCGGCGATATGATCGTAGTAGAGGTCGGCCGTCTTCGGTCCAAGGCGCACATCGAACCCGAAAACGTCCTGGAAGGCATGGTCGAGCCAGAGCCGCGAGGGCGTTGCCCGGAAGAGATGATAGTGGTCGGCAAAGAGACGCCAGATCTTGCGTCCGTCCGTTTCGGTCGGACCGCCGTCGACGCGCGGCACGCCGAGGGCCTCAAGGGGCACACCCTGCGAATGCAGCATGCGGAAGACATAGTGGTCGGGCGTGACGAAGAGCTGGGCCGGATCGGGGAAGGGCTCGTTTTCGGCAAACCAGCGGGGATCGGTGTGCCCGTGGGGGCTGAGGATCGGCAGGGACTTCACGCTGGCGTAGAGCGCTTCGGCGACTGGCCGGGCGCGGTCGTCCGTCGGAAAAAGCCTGTCGTCCCTCAAGAGCGCCATTGCCGGATTTTCCTCCCCAACCGAAGCGGCCGGTTCTGTTATTGCTTGCTGCCGGCAAGTGCCGGTCCCCGATCGATCTTGCGCCGATCTGATAATCTAATATGCTAGTATCCAATGACAGTCAACGAGAGGCCCCAATGTCGGACAGTCTTCAGCTCCCGGTCCTGCGCCAGGTCGACCGCCCATCGGTCGCCGACCAGGTGTTTGGCGAGCTGCACAGGCAGGTTCTCTCGCTGGAACTGAAGCCCGGCGCAAAGCTTTCCGAGGTGGAGGTCGCCCGTCAGATGGGTGTCTCGCGGCAGCCGGTGCGCGATGCCTTCTATCGGCTCTCCAAGCTCGGCTTCCTGCTGATCCGTCCGCAGCGCGCGACGACCGTGACGCTGATTTCGTCCGAAGCAGTGATGCAGGCGCGGTTCATCCGCACTGCCCTGGAGGTCGAGACCGTTCGGGCGGGCGCCAAGTCGTTGACCGACGCGGATCTCGATGTGCTGAGGGGCGTGCTGGAGCGGCAGAAGGACGCGGTCGCTGCGGGAGACCGAAGCGCCTTCCATCAGCTCGACGACCGGTTCCACAAGGAAATCTGCGACCGTTCCGGCGTCGGCTTCGCCTGGGATCTCATTCTTGAAAACAAGGGCCACATGGACCGGGTGCGGATGCTGTCGCTCGCCTTTGCCTCGCAGACGGCCTTCAACGATCACGTCGCGATCTTCAATGCGCTGAAGGCCCGCGACGAGTTGCAGGCGGCCGAAGCGATGCGGCAGCATCTCAGCCGCATCCGCGAGCAGATCGATCGTATCCGCGCGGACAACCACGACTTTTTTGCCGGAGACGAAGCCTGATGCCCCGTATTGTGACGGCCGGCGAATGCATGGTCGAGATGAGCCCGCTGGCCGAGCCGGGCACCTTTCGCATGGGCTATGCGGGCGACAGCTTCAACACGGGCTGGTATCTGCGCCACTGTCTGCCGGCCGAATGGCAGGTGGACTATCTCACCGCCGTCGGCACCGATGCGGTCTCCGATGAGATGCTTGCCTTCATGGCCGCGTCCGGCGTCGGGACGGATCACGTCGCGCGCCGCGCCGACAAGACGGTGGGGCTCTATCTGATCGAGCTTGCCGGCGGCGAGCGCAGCTTTTCCTACTGGCGCGGCGACAGCGCGGCACGAACATTCGCGCGCGAGGCGGGCTGGCTGCGATCCGCCTTTGCCGACGCAGACTGCGTTCTCATCTCGGGCATCACGCTGGCGATCCTGATCCCGGAGGATCGGGAGCGGCTGCTGGCTGCGCTTTCCGACTATCGGCAGACCGGCGGATGCGTCGCCTTCGATCCGAATCTGAGGCCGCGTCTTTGGGCGTCGGAGCGCGAAATGACCGAGTGGATCGAGCGCGCCGCCGCCGTCAGCGATCTTGTTTTGCCGTCTTATGAAGACGAGGCGCGCTGGTTCGCAGACCGCGACCCGGAGGCGACAGCCGCGCGCTATGCCGGCCTCGGAGCTTCTCTCGTCGTGGTCAAGGATGGCGGGAAGGACGTTCTGGTCCGCTCCGGCGAGAAGACCTCTTGGTGTGTCGTGGAACCGGTCGCGGATGTCGTAGACACGACCGCCGCAGGCGACAGCTTCAATGCCGGCTTCCTGGCGGCATGGCTGCAGGGGAGCGATCTCGATGTCTCGGTCCGGTCGGGAACGGCGCTGGCCGCGCAGGTGATCGGCCAGAGGGGCGCGCTGGTCCCCGTCGACATCGCGCGGGTGGTGACGGGCTGATCGGACGGGCTGATCGAACGGGTCGGGCGCTATTCACCAGTCCCATACACGCGGGCTTAAGACTCTACCTCCAGTTTAGATAGTCTGGAGGTTCGCGTCATGAAACAGACTGTTGCTCTCGCCGCTGCCCTGCTTGTGTCCGCCACCTGTGCGGCGACAGCCGGCCCGGGTTCGACCCTTGCCTATATCGACCAGATCGACCCATCGGCCGCCGGGGAGGTGGCATCCTCGACACTGATTGCGTCCTCCGATGCCCTGCTGTCCGGCGTTGCGGAACTCTCCGCATCGCTGAGCACCCTGTCGCCGGACGGCGACGGCAATCTGTCGCTGATCGACCAGCATGGGAGCTGGAATGCGGCGACGCTGATGCAGGATGGCGCGCGGAACGCCGGTCTCATTTCGCAGACGGGCTTCTTCAACGCCGCGACGATCAGCCAGACCGGCAGCGGCCACCAGGCCTTCGTCGTCCAGCAGGGTCAGGGCAACGTCGCCGTCATCTCGCAGCGCTAGCGCATTTCGGGCGACCCCACATGCCGAAGCCGCCCGTTCCGTTCGCCGTCAGTTTGCGGGGTTGTCGGTCGGCGTGGAGGGCACGTCCGTCGTCGTTGTCGGCGTGGGGGTCGTGCTGCCGATGTCCGGGAAGTCGATGGTGAAGCCGGGGCTGTCGCTGGTCCCCTCGCCCTGGCTGCTCGCCTGCGACAGAAGCCAATTGCCGTTGAGCGGGTCGCCGCCGAAGCTCGGGTTCACAGGCTTGTAGGTGAGCTGCGACGCCCCGGCGGTCGTCGCCGTGACAAGAGCGAGCGCCAGAAGGCTTCCGGCGAGACAGAGACTACTGGTTTTCATGGGTTTGATCCTCTTCAGTGATGCTGGAGTCTGGGTCAGCGTTTGGGCAGGACGTACATCCGCCCGGGCACGACGACGACGACCTTGTTCTCAAGGCCGCGGATGCCCGTCGGCATCAGGAAGCGTCCCGATTGGGGCGTCTGCAGCGCGAACACCGACGTGTTCTCGGCGTCGCGGACATCGAGGACGCCGGCGAGCTGATCGCCCACCTGGACATAGCCGACGTCGTTGTTGGAGCCGGACACGCCGACGAGCTGGAAATTGTCATTGCCGCGGCTGACCTGCGCCACCGTGTTGTTACTGCCGCCCTGGACCAGAAGCGCCGTGGAGCCGGTGCCCTCGATGGCCTGCATGGCGCGGTTGCCGGTGCCCGATTGCTGCACGACGGCCAGATGTCCGCTGCCGGTCAGCGCGGCGGTGGCATGATTGTCCGTGCCGAGTTGGATGATCGAGGACGTCGATCCGGTGGCGGCGCCGGCGCCCGCCGGCTGGATCGGCTGCATCAGGCTGCCGGCGGAGGATGCGGCACTCTCGAAGCCATGAACCAGAAGGTCCTCGGCGGTGGCGGGCGCGGCGCCGGCCGTCAGGAGACCGAGCGCGGCCGCGCATGCGGCTATCCGGATGTGTCTTGCCATGGTCATCGGCATACTCCCTGCCCAGGCGGTCTCAGATCCGCGTCGGCACCGTGATTGTCTCGTTGATCTCGCAGAGCGGCGAACCCGCGCTGTCGGAGACCTGCATCGAAATCTTTATGGTCGCGGGGATGTCGACCATCAGTCGAACCCCGCCGAAGGACCCGTGGAACCGGTTCGACTGGCTGCTGGTGCTGGTCCCGGAGGCGGATTGCTTCACGAGGGTCAGGCTGTAGCGGCCGTCGAGCGGGGTCGAGGTTTCAAGGACGGGCGAAATGATCGCCATGCTCCGTTCCTCGATCCCGATGCCACAGCGAAGGACACGGGAATCGAGCGGCTGGCCCGGAATGAACATGCCCGTCATCGCCCCGTTCTCCGCGCTGGCCGGTGAGGCGGCAACGAGCGGCATCGCAAGAAGGAGAACCGTCAGGCGGCATGCCGGCATCGTCCCATCCCCTTGGGAAAAGGAGGCGCGCCGTGATGGCGCGCCTCCGGTTGCTGTCAGACTCAGTTCTGGAAGACGGCCGCCACGTTGGACGAACCGGCCTGGAAGATGGCCGCGTTGTGGCCACCGTTCTGCTGGACGACCGTCGCATAGTTGCGGTCGGCATCGCTGGAGCCCGAGCCATACTGGACGATGGCGGCGTTCGAGGCGCTGCCGGACTGCGAAATCCAGGCGTTCGAGTATGCCCCGCTCTGGAGAACGGCCGCGTTGTTGCCGCCATCCGTCTGGCCGACCAGCGCGACCGAATAATCGGCGTTCTGGACGATCAGCGAGGAGTTGCCGGCGCTGGCGATCTGGGCGGTGCTCGCGAAGTTGTTCGAGCCGTTCTGGATCGTCAGGGCACGGTCGCCGAGGCTGGCGACCTGGGTGGTCACGGCGGCGTTGTCGTCACCAATCTGGACGATGCCGGCCGCGGAGAAGGCCGCAAACTGCTGCGTGTTGACGGCAGCGTTGCCGTCGCCGACCTGCACATTGGCTGCGACGGTGCCTGCGGTATAGGTCTGGGTGTTCAGGCCGAAGTTGCCGTCGCCGACCTGAACCGTGGCAGCCAGCGAGCCGGCCGTGACGGTCTGGAAGTTGAAGGCGGCATTGTCGTCACCGACCTGCACGATGCCAGCCGCCGAGGCGATGGTGGGGAGATTGACTTCACCAAGCGGGTTGGTCACTTCCCACTCGTTCGTCGTCGAGGCGCTTTCCTGCTGCCATTCAAGGTCAGGCTTGAAGGGATTCAGGTAGCTTCCCGTCGAAGATGCCCAGTAAGCGGTTGTTGTCTGGGTTGCGGTTCCTTCAGCCGGCAAAATCAGTTGGCCAACCTGGACATTCGCGGCGGTGTTTCGATCGCCGAATTGACCGATCACGGCGATCGAATTCTCGGCCGGGGCAGAGCCGGAGCCGGTGACCATCACGGGACCGAAAAGAGCACCGATCGTGAATGGTCCCTGATCCTCTGAATCCCAGAGCTTGCCGCCCTGGAGTGTTTCCTCAGTCGTCCAGTCAACGGTTGGGGTCAACTGATAGGTCACCGTCTGGGTCTCGCCCTGGGTGTTGAAGGCGGTGTTGCGGTTGCCGACCTGCAGGATGCCCGCGATGTCGTTGCTGCTGTCCGCCTGCTGGATGTTGCCGGCGACGTTGCCGTTGCCGAACTGGCCGATCAGCGCCGTTGAGTCCGTGACATTGTTCTGGACGTTGAAGGCGAAGTTGCCGTTGCCATTCTGCAGGATGCCGGCCACCGAAGGATCGGTGTCGGTCTGGCTGTTGAAGGCGAAGTTGGCGTCGCCCTTCTGGAGGATCGCCGCATCGACGTCCTGGCTGTCGGCCTGATAGTTCGACGCCCAGTTGCGGTTGCCGTCCTGGCCGATGAGAGCGTTGGAGTCGGTGGTGTCCGTCTGGATGGTCACGGCGCCGTTGCGGTTGCCGCGCTGGACGATGGTCGTGTTGACGTTGCTGCTGGCCGTCTGGCTGTTGAAGGCGCCGTTGCGGTTGCCGAACTGACCGACGAAGGCGTTTGCGCCCGAGGTGTAGGTCTGGAGGTTCGTCGCGCCGTTGCCGTTGCCGACCTGCAGGATGGCGGCGTTGCCGTCCTCGCTGTTCTCCTGCACGTTGTTGCCGAAGTTGCCGTTGCCGAACTGGCCAATGGCGGCATTCAAGTTGTTGCCGCCGAGTGTGTTGTATTGCTGGGTGTTGAGAGCGGTGTTGCCATTGCCCACCTGCAGCGTGGCGGCGTTGGAATTGTTGACGTCGAGCTGCGTGTTGTAGGCGTTGTTGCCGTTGCCGAACTGCAGGATGGTCGAACTGGTCGGGTCGACGTTGTTCTGGACGGCGACCGCGTCGTTGCCGTTGCCGAACTGGCCGATCGTCGCCGTGGCGTCGGCGGAGTCGATCTGATACGTCATCGCGCCGTTGTTGTTGCCGACCTGAACGGTGCCGGCCGTGTTGTTGGTGCCGCCGGTCTGCTCCGTCACGGCGGCGTTGCCCTTGCCGCTCTGGCCGATGAGGGCCTTCGAGCCATCCTCCTCATGCTGGTTGACCAGCCCGAAGTTGCCCTTGCCGGTCTGCGTCACGAGGCCGTCAACGCCGTCCTCCGCGTGCGCGATGCCGCCCAGGGCACCGAGAACGACGCTGGCCAGCAGCGCCGCGTAGAGTGTCGATTTCGTCATTGGAAAAGTGCTCCCATTCATATGTGCGCGTCGAGCGCTCGTCTCGCCCTTTGATTGAAGGGTTGATTAACGCACTATTAAGTAGCATTGATGAAACCGATTGCCAAGTTTAAAATCCAAGCAAATACGCCTTGAGAAAGATAACATTAATTAAGCGTCCGTTAATAAATCCATTGTTGGGCAAATGGATAAATACTTATGTCGATCATTGATTCGATTATGAGAGTTATACTTAAGCAACACGACAACCGCGCTCACCTGATGGATGAGCACGGTGCCGATGTATTTTGAATCTGCTGTTTCAGATCTTCTCTAAATCAAGCCCTGCATGAATCCATGCCTTGATGAAATCAGGTTCCGCCGACGACCGCCGAGCGATAACTCTTGTCAAATTTACGGACGAACTCGGCCTCCAGAGCCGGGTTCTTCAAATGCCACAGGCCGCTGCGCACACCGTCGACCGCCAGCGAATAGACCGCCAGCTCGATGCCTTCCCGCACGGCAAGGGAGGTCGGATCGTTGCGCGACTGGCCGATCTCGATCTCGAGCAGCTCTCCGGGCACGACGAACTTGTAGGCGCCGCCGCGCACCTGGACGGAGTAGATCTGCTTGGTCGTGGTCGTGGAGGCGAGGACCTCGCCGTTCTGCACGCTGACGGCCCGCAGGCTGACGGTGATGACATCGGAGCGGTATTGCACGTCGCCGCCGATGCCCAGGTATTTGGCGCCGGCGCCGCCCGTAATGTCGTTCGAATCATAGCCGACGATGCCGCCCTGGAGCAGCAGGCCGGCGAAGCGGACCGGCTGGAGGCCACTCGACCGCCCGTAGGAGCGCTGGGTGTTCTCGATCAGGGTGCGCTCCTGCACCAGATCCTTGAGGCCGGTGCGCTCGACAACGCGGAACCATTGTCCGCTGCCTGCCGACTTCAGCACGTCGATCAGAATGGAGGCGCCGCCCTGCGTCACCGCGCGGCTGTATTCGGCGAAGGTCTCGTTCGGCTTCGCCTGACCGGTGAGATCCGGGAAATCGTAGACCGCGACGTCGACCGGAACCGCAGGCGCGGGCATGCCGGTCACCTTCGGTGTCGTCTTGGTCGGAACCGTCAGCGCTGCCTTTGGCGTGTTGAGATGCTGACCCGTCTGGCAGGCAGCAACGGACATCGCGGCCATAAAGGCCGCCAGAATCTTGAAATTCATTATCGTAACCCCGCCCGCTCACGAAATGTGAGTTCTACTTCTGATTAATGCCAGCATGAAATACAACCTTTTGGATCGTGGCAACTACCAAACGGGGCAGGCCGATCAAATTCTAAAAAAGTTGTAAATATACAACGTAAACAATCAAAAGATGTGCAAAGGCGAAAGCGGCGATCTGGCGTGCACAGCGGCGAGGGGTGAGCATGGAACGATCGCCGGCTCCGGTCCGGCGCCGGCGGCTTACCTCGGCTTTTCGCTGCTCCCCGTATCCTTCGAAGCAGCAAGGACTTCTCGCGCCCGCGCGGTCGACGGCCATTCCCGCTCCGCCGCCAGATCGATGAATGTATTGGTGCCGTGCCCGACGGTCGGAAGCACAATGTGCGGCGTCTCGGGCGTCGATCGGGTTGCAGCCTTCTTGACCTGCGCCGGCGCCGCGCGCTGCTTTTTGATCACCGCGGGGACTTTCGGCTGGGCAATTGGTCGCAGGCCCGGCGGCATCTGCGGCACATAGGCGCCGCCCGGTCCGCTCTCGAGGGGCTGGTCGACATAGGCCTGAGCGCTCGCGGCCTGTGGCAAGGCCCCGGCGAGCATGATGATCCCTCCGAGCAGGCAACCTTTCAGGGACGCCATGTCGCTTCCTCCTTGAATGTCGAGTTCACCTGATATTAGTTGTGTCTCGTTCATTCAGCAACTTTTGATATTTGTTTCCAGCAGGCGCAGCAGGCCGGATGTCAGGCCGGAGCCGTTCAAGGGGCCGATGCGCGGAAGGAGGGGAGCGATGCAGAAATCCCGGTCATCACAGGTGCTTGTCGCCGGTCTGGCGTTCGTCGCCGCCGCTGCGATCCCGGCCAGTCTTTACGGGCAGGAGAGCGGCGGACCGATGTTTTCCACGCCGGCCTCCCGTTCCACGACCGGCACGCCGATCCTGACCAATCCGGACGGAACGCGGAAGGACCAGATCATCGATTCGGCAGGCGGCGGCGCGCCGGCGGCAACGCCGACGAAACCGCGTGCGGCCGTGCCGTCCAGCGCTCCGCCGCCGCGCAAGACGCCGACGCTCGAAGGCGGCGCTTCGAAGACCCACGGCGCCTGGTCGCTCGACTGTCTCAAGGACGGGCGCTGCCAGATCGCCGGCCAGACGGTTTCCCCGGACGGGAAGATCAGTCTGGTGCTGGCCCTCGCCTATGATGCCGGCACCGGCGCGACCACTATGCAGATGGCGGTTCCCCTCGGTGTCTTCGTCGCGGAGGGGGTGACGATCGCGATCGGGGATTTCCAATCGCACTTCCCGATCAGCCGGTGTCTTTATCAGGGCTGCATCGTCGATGGAATGGTTCCGCCGGAGATGATCGAGGCGATGAAGAAGGAGAGCCGGGCGACGGTCATTGCCAAGGCACCGCCGCAGATTGTCGAGAAAAAGCCGGCCAAGGCCGGGGAGCGGCCGAACGAGGCGACCGTCAAGATCGAACTGATCCTCGACGGGTTCTCGGCCGCCTATGCGGCCTTGCGCAAGGATGAGGGGTGAGGCCTGCCGTCGTCGGCGATGCTGGTCTGCCGTGGGAATTGGCTGGGGCGCCAGGATTCGAACCTGGGAATGGCGGCACCAAAAGCCGCTGCCTTACCACTTGGCGACGCCCCAATCCGCCGCGCATAACGCGCGGAATGCGCGTCGGTATATCGTCATCCCTTTTGCTCCGCAAGCGTTGACCACGGCCCCTCAAGGGACCGTGGCACCAGATCGGATCGCGGCCGCCTATCCCGTCACCAGCCGATGGCGTTCGGCAGCCAGGTCGCCGTCTCCGGCAGGAGATAGACGAGCAGCAGGCCGAAGAGCTGGACGAGGATGAAGGGGATGACGCCCCGGTAGATGTCCGTCGTCTTCAGTTCTGGCGGCGCGACGCCCTTGAGGAAGAACAGCGCCCAGCCGAAGGGCGGGGTGAGGAAGGACGTCTGCAGGTTGACCGCGATGAGGATCGCCACCCATGTCATGTCGACGCCGGCCGAATGCAGCACCGGCAGGAACAGCGGCAGGGCGATATAGGAGATCTCGATCCACTCCAGGAAGAAGCCTAGCACGAAGAGCAGGATCATCAGGAAGAGAAGCTGGCCGTGGATGCCGCCGGGCACATAGGCGAAGGCGTCCTGGACCAGCCGCTCGCCGCCAAGGCCCCGGAAAGCCAGCGAGAAGACCTGGGCGAAGATCAGGATGAAGAAGACCATGGCGCTGGTGACGAAGGCGCCGCGCACGACGTCCCTCAACGCGGCGAAGGAGAGGCGGCCGGAAAAGAGCGCCAGCAGGATCGACCCGAAGGCGCCCATGGAGGCGGCCTCCGTCGGCGCGGCAATGCCGCCGATGATGGAGCCGAGCACCATGAAGATGAGTGCCAATGGCGGGAGGACGACGCGCAGCAGACGCCCCGCCAGCTCCTTGCCGCTGACGGCCCGGCGTTCCTCCAGCGGAATCGCGGGGACGCGGTCCGGCAGGAAGACGCCGATCAGGAGAATGTAGATGACGAAAAGGCCGGCGAGCAGCAGGCCGGGAATGAGGGCGGCGGCAAAGAGGGTGCCGACCGATTCGCCCATGATGTCGGCGAGCAGGATCAGGACGAGGCTCGGCGGAATGATCTGACCGAGCGTTCCGGAGGCGCAGATGACGCCGGCCGCGACGCCCTTGTCGTAGCCGCGCCGGATGAGCGGGTTGAGCGCGATGAGGCCCATGGTGACGACGGTGGCGCCGACGACGCCGGAGGCAGCCCCCATCAACACGCCGACGAGGACGATGGCGAGCGCCATGCCGCCGCGCAGGCCGCCCATGGCAAGTCCTATCACCTCAAGCAGATCCTCGGCGATCTTGGATCGCTCCAGCATGATGCCCATGAAGATGAACAGCGGCAGCGCCAGCAGCGTGTAGTTGGTCGTAACGCCGAAGATGCGGGCGGGCAGGAGCTGGAACAGCGACATGCCGAAGCCGGCATAGCCGAAGACGAAGCCGCAGACGGCAAGGCAGACAGCCACCGGAAAGCCGACCAGCAGCATCACGAAGAAGCCGCCGATCATGCATAGGGACAGGATTTCGTTGGTGGGCATCGCTCAACCGTCAAGCGGCCCGGCATCCGGCCGGGCATGGGAAAAGAACTGACTGGCGGTCATGACCGCGCGGGCGGCGGACTGGAGCGCCAGGAGCAGGAAGGACACGGGGATGGCGGCCTTCAGGATCCAGCGGTCGGGCAGGCCTCCCGGATCGGGCGAGCCCTCGCCGAGGGCGTAGCTCTGCTGGACGTATTTGATGGCGAGCCAGGCGATCGTCAGGGCCACGGCCGTGAGCAGGATGGCGCTCAGGAAGTCGATCGCGAGCTTCAGCCGCTCCGGATAGTTGGCATAAAGAATGTCGACGCGGACCTCCTCGCCCCGGTTCAGCCCGTAGGACATGCCGAAAAGCGCGGCGACGGCCATCAGGTGCCATTCGAGTTCCTGCAGCGCCACGGTGCCATAGGAAAATAGGTAGCGGGCGATGACGTCGAAGGCGACGACGAGCACCATCGCCAGCCCCGACCAGGCCATCACCTGCCCGACGACGCGGACAAAGCTGTCCGCGCCGCGTGCCAGTCGCATCATCGCGTTCATTTCCCGTAGAGCACCGGAAGCAGGGGCTCGTTGGAAACCTTGGCCCAGGCGCCATACTGGTCCTTGAAGGCGAAATAGGCGTCATGCACCTTGCGTACTGACGGATCGGCCTTGGCGCCTTCCTCCAGCGTTGCGACGGTGACCTCGCGCAGCTTGGCGACGACTTCGTCGGGCAGCGGGCTGGTGATCACGCCGAAATTCGTGACGAGATCGGCCAGTGCCTCCGTGTTGGTGGCGTCGCACCAGGCATTGCTTTCGACGTTGCAGGCCATGGCGGCGGTCTTGACGACCTCCTGCAGGTCTTCCGGCAGGCTGTCCCAGGCTGCCTTGTTGATGAGCAACTCGGTGACGTTGTTCGGCTCATGCCAGCCGGTGGTGTAGTAGTATTTGGCGGCCTTCTGGAGGCCGAGGCGGCGGTCCTGGAAGGGGCCGACGAATTCGGCCGCGTCGATGACGCCGCGCTCCAGCGCCGGGAAGATTTCGCCGCCCGGCAGCAGTTTCACGTCGACGCCGAGCTTGGCGTAGACCTTGCCGGCAAGGCCGGGGATGCGCATCTTCAGGCCGTTGAAATCGTCGACGGTCTTGATTTCCTTGCGGAACCAGCCGGTCATCTGGACGCCGGTGTTGCCCATCGGGAAGGCGAGCATGCCGAGCGGCGCGTAGAGTTCATGCCAGAGCTCGATGCCGCCGCCACTGTAGAGCCAGGCGTTGGTGCCCTTGACGTCCATGCCGAAGGGCACAGTGGTGAAATATTGTGCAGCGGGCAGCTTTCCTGCCCAGAAATAGGCGTTGGCGGCATTCATCTCCACGACGCCGTTCTGCACGGCATCGAAACCCTCGAGCGCCGGGATGAGCTCGCCGGCGGCGAAATGCTGGATTTTCAGCCGCCCGCCGGACATCGCCTCGACCTTCTTGCAGAAGTCGGTCGGGCTGCCGGGGCCCTCGACATAGAAGGGAGAACCGGGGCCATAGGCGTTGGTCATCTTCCAGCTGAAGGTCTGCTGGGCACGGGCGACGGTCGGCATAGCAAGCGCTGTCGCACCGGCCGCGATGGCTCCACCCTTGAGGAAGGCACGTCTCTGCATCGGGGTCTCCTTTGTCTTCGCACAATGATGAATTGTTGCGCCAGGAGCCATTCTCAGCAGGTTTCGTGCCACCCGCTTTGACCGAAGTTGAAATGATTTCCGTGATTTATGATGATGTAGACGCGATCTGGTCCAGTGGCATGCCAGATTGTTCAGGATACTGAGTATCTTAGCGGAAGCAGGGCCGCCGCCGCAGGTGGATCGCTGTTTGCCAAAATAAAAGGCCGGGGCACGGTCTCGTCGGACTGTGCCCCGGCCTCATGGGCCGGCGATGCCGAAAGCCGAGTCAACTGGCGAGGCGCTCGGCGATCAGGCTGCGAAGCGACCGCAGGTCCTTGGCAAAGCTGCGAATACCCTCGGCGAGCTTCTCGGTCGCCATGGCGTTCTCGTTCATGGCCCAGCGGAAGGCTTTTTCGTCGGAGGGGAAGGGCGCGGGCTTTTCCGTCACGGCTTCGGGCGAGAGGACGCGCTTGAGCGTTCCCGTGTCGGCGGCCAGTTCGTCGAGCAGGGCCGGCGAGATCGTCAGCCGGTCGCAACCGGCGAGCGCCTCGACCTCGCCGACGGAGCGGAAGGACGCGCCCATGACGACGGTGTCGATGCCATGCGTCTTGTAGTAGGCGTAGATCTGGCGCACCGAGATGACGCCCGGATCTTCCTCCGGCTCGAACTGGCGGCCTTCCTTGGCGACATACCAGTCGAGGATCCGGCCGACGAAGGGCGAGATGAGGAAGGCCTTCGCCTCGGCGCATGCGACCGCCTGGGCGAGCGAGAAGATCAGCGTCATGTTGCAGTTGATGCCTTCGGACTGGAGCACTTCCGCCGCGCGGATGCCCTCCCAGGTCGAGGCGAGCTTGATGAGGATCTTGTCGCGGTCGATGCCGAGCGCATCGTAGCCGGCGATGATCTCGTGCGCCTTGGCGATGCTGGCCTTGGTATCGAAGGACAGGTCGGCGTCGACCTCGGTGGACACCTTTCCGGGGACGATACGGGCAAGTTCGGCGCCGATGGCGATGGCGAGGCGGTCGGCGACGGCGGCGACAACGGCGTCGCGGCTGCCGGACTGGCTCTTGCCCCAGGTCACGGCATTGTCCACGAGGGACGCATGGCTCGGCAGTCCGATGGCCTTGAGCACAAGCGTGGGGTTGGTCGTACAGTCGACAGGTTTGAGCCTGCGAATGGCATCGATGTCGCCGGTATCGGCAACCACCGTTGTCATGTCACGCAGTTGATCGAGCTTCGATGTCATTGTTTCTCTCTCAATGGGTCTGCGACTCCTGGCGGGGCGCATGGATCATGCGCGAAGTCACGTCCGATCATGCGCCCGAGCGTCGTGCCGTCATATCGGTCCGGCGCGACGCTGCTGATCCTTGACTGAGCAACGGGCCGGCTCCGGCACCGGTTCCATCCTGATTCAAGCGGAGGACATGCCTTTCGGCCCGATGCTCCCAAGACAAGCGCAACAGCAGATGATCTGGTCTAGCAGACAAGGAATCCGGCGTCGACCACATGAATGATCAAATGGGCGATTGTCCGTTGGCGGCAAGGACTTCACCGGCCAGATAGAGCGATCCGCAGATGAGAATCCGCGGGGCCATGTCGAGAGGGCCGCGTGCGGACAGGCGCTCCATCGCATCACTGACACTCAAGGCGGCTTCCGCGGAGACGCCGGCCTTCACGGCAAAGTCCGCCAGTTCTGCGGCCGGCCATCCAGCGTCCGAGGATTCGATCGGCACGCAATAGACATGGCGCACCAAGCCCTTGAAGGAGGCGAAGAAGCCAACCGGATCCTTGGTGCTGAGCATGCCCGTGATGAGGAAGAGCGGCCGGGCGACGCGCTCCTCCAGGTCGGCCATGGCCGCGGAGACGACCTCGCCGGCGCCGACGTTATGGCCGCCGTCGAGCCAGATCTCGGCGCCCGACTGGGCCATCTCAAGGAGCGGCCCCATCGCGAGCCGCTGGAGCCGGGCCGACCAGTCGACGGTGTCGAGGCCGGCCTCGATGGCCGATACCGGCAGGTTGAGACCGCTGCGGCGGAGCGCAGCGATGGCCGTTCCGGCATTGGCGAACTGGTGCTGTCCGGTCAGGCGCGGGCGCGGCAGGTCGAGAAGCCCGCTTTCGTCCTGGTAGACGAGGCGGCCGTGCTCTTCATGAACCGTCCAGTCCTCGCCGCCCATCGCGAGCGTTGCGCCGACCCTTGCGGCCTCGGCCTCGAAGACGGCGCGCACGGCGTCGTCGTCCGGCTGGCTGATCACGACGGGCCGGCCCGGCTTGAAGATGCCGGCCTTTTCGAAGGCGATTTCCGCCACGGTGTCGCCAAGGAAGGCCTGGTGGTCGAGCGAAATCGAGGTGATGACGCTCACCAGCGGATCGCGGATGACATTGGTGGCGTCGAAACGCCCGCCAAGCCCGACCTCCAGGAGAACGACATCGGCGGGATGCTCGGAAAAGAGAATGAAGCCGGCGGCAGTCAGAAGCTCGAACAGCGTGATCTGCTCGTCGCCGTTGGCCGCCTCGACCCGGGCGAGCGCCTCGGTGAAGGTGGCATCGTCGACGAAGGCGCTGGTGCCCGGCCCGCTCGCCAGCCGGTAGCGTTCGTTGAAGCGAACGAGATGCGGCGAGGTGTGCGTGTGGACGCGGAAGCGGGCCGCCTCCAGCATCGCGCGCATGAAGGCGATCGTCGATCCCTTGCCGTTGGTGCCCGCCACATGGATGACGGGCGGGATCTTCAGGTGCGGATTTCCCAGCGCGCCGAGCAATCGCTCGATGCGCGACAGGGACAGGTCGTAGCCCTTCGGCCAGCGGGCCGAGAGACGATCGAGAATTTCGAGGGCCTCTGGCATCAGACGGTCGCCTTCGTCACGCCGTCGGCGCCGGAGCGGCCGCTTCGGGGGTTATCGCCTCGGCAGCCGACAGGGGCGGCATGGCGTCCTGCTTTGCTCCGCGCGACTGGCGCATCAGCAGGTGGCAGAGACGGGAAAGCGTCTCGCGCATCTGGTGCCGGTGGACGACCATGTCGACCATGCCGTGATCGAAGAGATATTCGGCGCGCTGGAAGCCCTCGGGCAGCTTTTCGCGGATCGTCTGCTCGATGACGCGCGGACCGGCAAAGCCGATGAGGGCGCCGGGTTCGGCGACGTGGACATCGCCGAGCATCGCGTAGGAGGCGGTGACGCCGCCGGTCGTCGGGTTGGTCAGCACGACGATATAGGGCAGGCCAGCCTCGCGCAGGGCCTCGATCGCCACGGTCGTGCGCGGCATCTGCATCAGCGACAGGATACCTTCCTGCATGCGGGCGCCGCCGGAGGCAGTGAACATGATGAAGGGCGTCTTGCGGGAGACGGCTTCGAGCATTGCGGTCACGATCGCCTCGCCGGCGGCCATGCCGAGCGAGCCGCCCATGAAGTCGAAGTCCTGGACCGCGGCGGTGACGGCGAGCCCTTCGAGCAACCCGGTGCCAGCGATGACGGCGTCATCGCGCCCGGTTTTTGCGCGGGCGTCCCTCAGACGGTCGGCATAGCGCTTCTCGTCGCGGAATTTCAACGGGTCGGGGACGACCGAGGGAAGCGCGATCGGCGCGTATTCGCCGCCGTCGAACAGCGATTCCAGGCGGCGTGCCGCAGGCATGCGCATGTGGTAGCCCGACTTCGGGATCACCCACTGATTGGCCTCGAGATCGCGGTGAAACACCATCTCGCCGGAATCGGGGCATTTGACCCAGAGGTTTTCCGGCACGTCCCGTTTGCCAACTCCAACGAGCTGGCGAATTTTGGGGCGCACGACGCTGTTGATCCAGTTCAAGTCGACACCTTCCGAAATGTCATCATCGACCGGCCATTCTGTCCGGCCGGTCTTGCCACCGGATGCGAAAAGGCTCGCTCAGGGCCGGCGGCATCATGTCCGTTGGGGCAGGGATGGCGCGAACGCAGCGGCATCCCGGCGTTGCGGCGGACGGTTTCAGGGCTGTCCGGCCGCTTTCAGTGTCCGCCTGATTATCCGAATTCGGGCGGCGCGTCGAGGCGTGTGCGGCATCCGGGGCCATCGGGCGGCAGGGCAAAGGCGGAAAGCACTTTTGCCGCCGCAACAAAAACAGGCGAACTGAAAGCGGGGGAAACAAAAAACCGGCCCCGCGATGCAGGGCCGGTCCTTGCAGTTCCTGCGCGGCACGGGCGGTTGAACCACCCGTGCCGCGAAAGGATTACGCCGCGTCGTCGTCCTGACGGGCCTTGAGGGCCGCGCCGAGGATGTCGCCGAGCGAAGCGCCGGAGTCGGACGAGCCGAACTGAGCGACAGCTTCCTTCTCTTCGGCGATTTCCAGCGCCTTGATCGACAGGCCGACCTTGCGGGTCTTCTTGTCGAACTGGGTGACGCGGGCATCGACCTTCTCGCCAACGGCGAAACGCTCGGTGCGCTGGTCGGCGCGGTCGCGGGCAAGGTCGCCACGGCGGATGAAGGCCGTGATGTCGGTGTCAACGATCTGGACTTCGAGACCGGCTTCCTTGACCTCGAGGATCTCGCAGGTGACGATCGCGTTGCGGCGCAGATCACCGGCCGACTCCATCGGGTCACCGGCAAGCTGCTTCATGCCCAGCGAGATGCGCTCCTTGTCGGTATCGACGTCGAGCACGACCGCCTTGACCATGTCGCCCTTGTTGAACTCCTCGATGACCTGCTCGCCCGGACGGTTCCAGTCGAGATCGGAGAGGTGGACCATGCCGTCCACATCGCCGTCGAGGCCGATGAAGAGACCGAACTCGGTCTTGTTCTTGACCTCGCCCTCGACCACGCTGCCGGCCGGGTACTTCTCGGAGAAGGCATCCCAGGGGTTCTGCAGGGTCTGCTTGAGGCCGAGCGAGATGCGGCGCTTGACCGGATCGACCTCGAGCACCATCACCTCGACCTCCTGGGAGGTGGAGACGATCTTGCCCGGATGGACGTTCTTCTTGGTCCAGCTCATCTCGGAGACGTGGATGAGGCCCTCGATGCCCGGCTCCAGCTCCACGAAGGCGCCGTAGTCGGTGATGTTGGTGACGCGGCCGGTGAAGCGCGTGTCGACCGGATACTTGGCCTCGATGCCAGCCCACGGATCCGCCTCGAGCTGCTTCATGCCGAGCGAGATACGATGGGTTTCCTGGTTGACGCGGATGATCTGCACCTTGACCGTCTGGCCGATGGTGAGGACCTCCGAGGGATGGTTGATGCGGCGCCAGGCGATGTCCGTGACGTGCAGCAGGCCATCGATGCCGCCGAGGTCGACGAACGCACCGTAGTCGGTGATGTTCTTGACGACACCCTCGACCACCTGACCCTCTTCCAGGCTCTGGACGAGCTCGGAGCGCTGCTCGGCGCGGGTCTCTTCCAGAACGACACGGCGCGAGACGACGATGTTGCCGCGGCGCTTGTCCATCTTGAGGATCTGGAAGGGCTGCGGCGAGTGCATCAGCGGAGCGACATCGCGCACGGGGCGGATGTCGACCTGGCTGCGCGGCAGGAAGGCCGTCGCGCCGTCGAGGTCGACCGTGAAGCCGCCCTTGACCTGGTTGAAGATGTGGCCGATGACCTTCTCGCCCTTTTCGAAGGCGACTTCCAGGCGCACCCAGCTCTCTTCGCGGCGAGCCTTGTCGCGCGACAGGACAGCCTCGCCGAGCGCGTTCTCGACGCGCTCCAGGTAGACTTCGACCTCATCGCCGACCTTCAGCTCGCCATCGCGGGCGCGCACGCCGAATTCCTTGAGCGGCACGCGACCTTCGACCTTGAGGCCGACGTCGATGACCGCGAGATCCTTCTCGATCGCAATGACGATACCCTTGACGACCGCGCCTTCATAAAGCTCGGTGGTGGCAAAGGACTCTTCGAGAAGAGCCGCGAAATCCTCGCGGGAGGGGTTGGTGGCTGACATAAATTCTCCTGGTGCCAATTCTGGCGGCGCCGGCGGTTGGTGTTTCAGATCGCTGCCAAGGTGTCCTGGCCCCCCAGTCGGGAGACATCCGCCCCCAAAAGGGGCTGGCCGGCGCAGTGGCAGGCCACTCAAGGCAGTGGTGTCGGGACGGCAATGCCGTCCAGATGGGTCTTCAGGGCCCGGCATGAAAGACCCGGAAGTCCTCATGATCGGGAAAAACCGACCGGCATTTCGCTACGCGAGCGGGGCCGGGCGAAGCCGCTCCGGCAACACCAGTGCGGCGCGGCGTGCGATCAGGCACACCGACGTTGGGCGGGTCCATACACCGGTTGATGGCCGAGCGCAAGGCAACCGGCCCGAAAACCGGGCGAATTTGCCGAATTCTCCGCTCCGGTCGAGGTTCGCGAAGAGGGCGGGCGCTAGCCGGCCGCCTCGACGAGCCTGACGGCCGCCTGGAAGGCTTCCTCGATGTCGAGGTCGGTGGTGTCGAGCAGCCTGGCGTCGGGCGCCGGCACGAGCGGGGCGACCGTGCGGCCGGAATCGCGGGCATCGCGCTTGAGGATATCCGCAAGGACGCTCTCGTAGGTCACGGACGGGTTGATCGCGAGATCGTCGCGATGGCGCCGGCGGGCGCGGGCCTCCGGGCTTGCCGTGACGAAGAGCTTTACCTCCGCCTCGGGGCAGACCACCGTGCCGATGTCGCGGCCGTCGAGGATCGCCCCCTTGCCGGAATGGGCAAAGCGGCGCTGCAGGTCGAGGAGAGCGGCGCGGACCGCCGGAATGGCGGCGACGATGGACGCCGCCTCGCCGATCGCGGAGCCGGACAGACGATCGCGATCGAGCGCCGACGTGTCGAGGGTCTCGGCGATCGTCACGGCGGCCGGCTCATCGGCCGGATCGAGCCCCTTTGCCCGCAATGCTTCGCCTACCGCCCGGTAGAGCAGGCCGGTGTCGAGATGGGAAAAGCCGAAATGGCTGGCAAGGCGCCGGGACAGCGTGCCCTTGCCCGAGGCGGCGGGCCCGTCGATCGCGATGATCATGCCGCGTCGGCCTCCGCGTCCTCGAAGAGTGCGCCGGCGCCGCGCATCAGCGGTTCGAACTCGGGGAAGCTCGTTGCGATCACGCCGGCATCGTCGACGGTGACCGGCGCGTCGGCGACAAGGCCGAGGACGAGGAAGGTCATGGCGATGCGGTGGTCGAGATGGGTGACGACCCGTCCGCCGCCCGCAACCTTGCCGCCCGTGACGGAGAGCCAGTCGCGGCCCTCCTCGTGGTCGACGCCGTTGGCGGCAAGGCCGGCGGCCACAGCGGCGATGCGGTCGGACTCCTTGACCCGCATTTCCTCGATGCCGAGCATCACCGTCTTGCCCTCGGCGACGGCGGCGGCCGCCGCGAGCACCGGATATTCGTCGATCATCAGGGGAGCCCGTTCGGGCGGGACCGTGACGCCCTTCAGCGCGGAATGCTTCACACGCAGGTCGGCGATCTTCTCGCCGCCGGTCTCGCGGGCATTCTCGATCGTGATGTCGGCGCCCATTTCCAGAAGCGTGTCGATGAGGCCGATGCGGGAGGGATTCATCAGGATGCCCTCCACGGTGACGTCGGAGCCCGGAACGATCAGCGCCGCGACGATGGGGAAGGCGGCGGAACTCGGATCGCCGGGCACGGTGATCGTCTGCGGCTTCAGGTCGGGTCGGCCTTCGAGCCGGATGGTGCGGGCACCATTCGCCGCGGTCTCGATGTCGATCGCCGCGCCGAAGCCGGCGAGCATGCGCTCGGTGTGATCGCGGGTGAAGACGGGCTCGATCACCGTGGTAACGCCTGGCGTGCCGAGGCCGGCCAGCAGCACGGCCGATTTGACCTGCGCCGACGGCACCGGGACGGTGTATTCGATCGGGATCGGCGTCATCGCGCCGCGCATGGTCAGCGGCAGGCGGTCGCCGGAGCGGGCGATCACGTCGACGCCCATCTTTCGCAGGGGATCGAGGACGCGGCCCATCGGCCGCTTAATGAGCGAGCCGTCGCCGGTGAAGGTCACGGCGATCGGTTGTGCGGCGGCAAGACCCATGCAGAGGCGCACGCCGGTGCCGGCATTGCCGAAGTCGATGACGCCCGCCGGCTCCAGAAGGCCGCCGACACCGACGCCGTCGACGGTCCAGGTGCCGTCGTCGCCGCGATGGATGTTCGCGCCGAAGGCACGCATGGCCGCCGCGGTGCTCATGATGTCGCCGCCTTCCAGCAGCCCGGTGATGGTCGTGCGCCCGATGGCGAGCGCTCCGAACATCAGTGAGCGGTGGGATATCGACTTGTCGCCGGGGACGCGCACCCGTCCCTTCAGCGCGGGCGAGCGATGGGCGGAGAGCGGGCGGAGAGCGGCTTCGGCACTCATGGCGGGCGGGCCTTCCAGGCAGGGCATCAAGGCGGCGAGGGCGTTGCGGGATGCATGCCTTCCGCTCCAAGGCATTGCCGCAGCGCTATTTTCCATGCAGTCTGGATGCGCGGCGCGGACAATGCCGGAAGGAGGCCTTGCGTCCTTCCGCCTTTTCTCGTTTCGTGTCGGCGCCCCCATAGCATGGCCTCCGCGCCCGCGTCATCCTCGGAGTTGCGGGGCGCGCGGTGGAGACGGCGGTTCAAAGGCTTTGACAGATGCAGCCATTGCGACTATGTGGAGGCCGCTTTTTTCCTGACCTTTCGTTCGACAGAGAGGCCTTCCGTGACGAAACCTGACCTGGGACTGAAGCGCCTCTGCCCCAGCTGTGGCGCGAAATATTACGACCTCAACCGCGATCCGATCCTTTGCCCGCGCTGCGGCGCGGCGTTCGATCCGCACGTGACCTCGAAGGCGCGGGCGGCCAAGGCGGTCGCCGAGGAAGACGAAGAGGATCTGGAGGAGGACGACGTCGTCGGCAAGCCGGAGTTCGTGTCCCTCGAGGAGGCTGACGCGGAGAACGGCGACGATGACGATATCCCGGATATCGACGACGCCGGGATCGAGGAAGACGACGATGCGGCCGAAGACACCTTCCTCGAAGATGACGAGGACGAAGGCGACGACGTGACGGGAATCATCGGCGGCGGCGTCGAGGACGACGAGGAACGCTGATCCGGTTGCCGGGCCGTCCCATCTCGGGAGCCGGCCCGGCGACGATGTTGCGACAGGCGAATTTCCGGTCATTCCGGCGAATTCGCCGGCCAACGAAAAAAAGACTTGATCCGGCGCCGGGCGGTCAGTATATCCGGCGCCGTCGACCCGGCGGAGGCAAACGCCTCACGGGTCCTGCCGCAGACAGCGAGTGGGTCACTGGCCTGATGCGGTTCCCAAAGTGTGGGGCCATAGCTCAGTTGGGAGAGCGCTTGAATGGCATTCAAGAGGTCGGCGGTTCGATTCCGCCTGGCTCCACCAAATTTCTTCCAGACATTTGACGCGCCGAACGTGTCGCTGCTCCAGCAGCGCGATACAAGGCGTTCGGGCATCTGATCGCCCGCCATAGCCTGCGGGCCGACCTTTCCTCCTCATACGGACAGGACGCCATCGATCCACGTCGCGACGTGGTCGAGCGCTGGTGTCAGGGCGACGAAGTCCGCGACGTATCCCGGCGCGAGGCGGCCATGCGATCCGTCGATGCGGGCGGCGCTGGCTGGATAAAGCGAGGCCATGCGCAGGGCCTCGTCCAGCGGCAGTCGAAGCCGTTCGACGAGAAGCCTGACTGACGAGAGCATGTCGATGTCGGCGCCGGCGAGCGTTCCGTCGGCAAGCGTCAGCCTGCCGTCCTTGCGAAAGATCCTCCGACCATTCAGCTGGAATTCGCTCATCTCCGTCCCGAGCGGCGCCATGGCGTCGGTGACGAGGAAGATGCGGCCCGGCCCCTGCTTGGCGCGAAGGGCGATTCCCATCGCCACAGGATCGACATGGACACCGTCGGCGATGAGGCCGGCGAAGACGCGGCCGTCGTGAAGGGCCGCGCCGACAAGGCCCGGTTCGCGGTGGGTAAGCGGGCTCATGGCATTGAAAAGATGGGTGACCATCCGCGCGCCGGCCTCAAAACAGGCAAGGGCCGTCTTCGCGGTCGTGTCCGTATGGCCGATGCTGACCTGCACGTCGTTTCCGGCCAGCGTCGCGATCTGCTCCAACGTGACGCTTTCCGGCGCGACTGTCGTCATCAGCAGGCCTGCCTCGCGGCGATAGCGCAGGAGGCGGTCCAGATCCGGCTCTTCCATCGGCCGGATGAGAGCCGGATCATGGGCGCCCTTGCGGGCATGCGATAGGTGCGGTCCTTCGAGATGCAGGCCGAGAAAGCCTGGGACCTTTTCCGCGCGCGCCGCCCGGCCCGCTTCGAGGGCCTTTTCGGTGACCTCGCGCGTGTCGGTGATCAGCGTCGGCAGCAGCCTGGTCGTGCCGAATCGCGCGTGGGCGTTGGCGATCTGCCGAATCGCCTCGGCGGAGGTCCGGTCGCCGAACTGGACACCGCCGCCGCCGTTGACCTGAAGATCGATGAAGCCGGGCACGACGAGCAGTCCATCGTAGTCGACCGTCCGGGTCGCCGGCAGGGTTTCTTTTGCCGGCAGAATCGCGCGGATCCTGTCCCCACCAAGCAGAAGCGTGTGATCGCCGTGCCAGTCGTGGCCGTCGAAAATGCGGGCGCCGCGAATGGCAGTCAGGGTCGTCATCGTGTCCTTGATCCGTTCTGAACCGGCAGCGGTTCACGCCGGGCGGGGCCGAATTCCTGCCCGGCCGGCATTTTTGCCGGGAAAGATTGATGCATTTCAATGCGCGGGCCAGTTGGCGGGGCCTATCTTGGCGCGCAATGCCGTTGGAGGCCACCATGTCGCGCAGCCCGGCCTTTCGGCAAGAAAGCTGGACAAGCGGCTTGACAGTTTTTGAGTATTTCAGATATTACTAATATCTAATATATCTAGCGAGGCTCCCATGACACTCGATCGCATCGTTCTTGCCTTTGCCGGCATCATGATTCTCCTGTCCGTCGCGCTGACGGTCTACGTCTCACCCTATTTCGCCTGGCTGACCGTCTTCATCGGCTTCAACATGCTGCAGTCGGCTTTTACCGGATTCTGCCCGGCCGCCATCATCTTCAGGAAGCTCGGAGCGAAACAGGGATGTGCCTTCTAAGGCGCGCCCGGGGGAAAACACAATGAATGTCTGGCGTCTTTTCGGCCCGGCCGTCGCGGTCGCGGTTCTGCTTGCTCCGTTCGTGCCTGGCTCCGTGGCCGGCGCCCAGGCGGCGGGCACCTATGTCCTCGAACCCATGACGACGACCGAATGGAAGGCCGTCTACGGCCGGATCGAGGCACGCGACACCGTTCCCGCCCGGGCGCGGATCGGCGGCACGCTGCTGTCGCTGGAGGTGACCGAAGGCGACACGGTTGCCGTCGGCCAGAAGATCGCCAGCGTTCATGACGACAAGATCGCCTTCCAGATCGATGCGCTCGACGCCCAGCTTCGGGCGCTCGGCTCGCAGCTCGACAATGCCCGCACCGAACTGGAGCGCGGGCAGAGCCTTCTTGCACGGGGCGTCGTCTCGACCCAGCGGCTCGACCAGCTGCGCACCGAAGTCGATGTGTTCACCAATCAGGTCGCCTCGACCGAGGCCCAGCGCCAGGTGCTGAAGCAGCAGCTTGCCGAAGGCGACGTGCTGGCGCCGACGAATGGCCGCGTTCTGGCGGTTCCGGTCACCAGGGGTGGGTTCGTCCAGGCCGGCGAGACGGTGGCGACGGTCGGCGGCGGCGGCGTCTTCCTGCGTCTTGCCATTCCCGAGCGCCATGCCGTCATGCTGAAGACCGGCGCCGATCTCGAGATCGAGACGGCGAACGGCACGAAGACGGGGCGGCTTGCCAAGATTTATCCGCTGATCGAGAACGGCCGTGTGATTGCCGATGTCGAGGTGCAGGGTCTCGACACTGCCTTCATCGACGCGCGCCTGCTGGTTCGCGTCCCCGTTGGCGAGCGCCATGTTCTCGCCGTGCCGACCGACGCCATTCGCACGGTGCGGGGCATCGACATGGTCGATGTGAACTCGGCGGAAGGGCCGATCGAGCGTGCCGTCGTGACCGGCGGGCATTTCGATGCCGACGGCAAGTCCTATGTCGAAGTCCTGAGCGGCCTTGAGGCCGGGTCCGAGATCGTGCTGCCATGACGTCGCCTCGTCTCGGAATTGCCGGCGGGCTGACGAAGGCCTTCATCACCTCGCCGCTGACACCCCTCTTTCTCCTCGCATCCCTGGCGCTCGGCCTTGTCGCGCTCGTCACGCTGCCGCGTGAGGAGGAGCCGCAGATCTCCGTGCCCATGGTGGACATCATCGTCCAGGCCAACGGGCTCAAGGCGGAAGATGCGGTCAAGCTCGTCACCGAGCCGCTCGAGACCATCATCAAGGGCATCAACGACGTCGAGCATGTCTATTCGCAGACGTCCGACGACCGGGCGGTGGTCACGGCCCGCTTCGAGGTCGGCACGTCGTCCGACGCCGCGGTCCTGCGCGTCCATGACAAGATCAGGGCCAATCTCGACCGGATTCCGGTCGGCATTCCCGAGCCGCTCGTCGTCGGGCGCGGCATCGACGATGTCGCCATCGTCGCCCTGACGCTGACGCCCGCCGAAGGCGTCAAGGGACAGGGCGTTGCCGCCGGCGACCTGACGCGCATCGGGCGGGAACTTAGGACCGATCTTTCGACCATCGAGGATGTCGGCCTCACCTATCTCGTCGGCGAGGCGCCGGACGCCATTCGTCTTGCGCCGGATTCGGAAAAGCTCGCCCTTTACGGCGTCACGCTGCAGCAGCTGAGCGCCAAGGTGACGGCCGCGAACAGGGCCTTTTCCACCGGCCTCGTGCGCGATCAGGGCAAGCAGATCGAGATGGTCGCCGGCCAGACGCTGTCGACCTCGACCGAGATCGGCAACCTGGTGATCACGACCCGCGACAACCGGCCGGTCTACGTGCGCGACGTCGCCAACATTTCCTACGATCCGGATACGGCGGATGCCCGTTCGGCAAGCCTGCGCCGCGACGCCGGCGGCAATCCTGAGCGCGTGCCGGCCGTGACCGTGGCGATCGCCAAGCGCGCCGGTGCCAATGCTGTGGTCGTCGCCGAGCGGATCATCGAGCGTGTCCACGCCCTCGAAGGCTCGCTGATCCCGGAATCCGTTCGCGTGGATGTCACGCGCGACTATGGCGAGACGGCCAACGAGAAGGCGAACGAGCTTCTCTTCCATCTCGGCCTTGCGACGATCTCCATCATCGCACTCGTCTTCGTGGCAATCGGCCGGCGCGAGGCGCTGGTGGTCGCGATCGTCATTCCGGTCACGATCCTGCTCACGCTCTTTGCCGCGAATGTGATGGGCTACACGCTCAACCGCGTCTCGCTCTTCGCGCTGATCTTCTCCATCGGCATTCTTGTCGACGACGCCATCGTGGTGATCGAGAATATCGCACGGCACTGGGGCTTCAACGACGGCAAGGACCGCCGCCAGGCGGCCATCGAGGCGGTGGCGGAGGTCGGCAACCCGACGATCGTCGCGACCCTCACGGTGGTCGCGGCGCTCCTGCCGATGCTCTTCGTCTCCGGCATGATGGGCCCTTACATGAGCCCGATCCCCGCGAATGCGTCGGCGGCGATGATCTTCTCCTTCTTCGTCGCCGTCACGGTCACGCCGTGGCTGATGCTGAAATTTGCCGGCAAGGCCCCGATGGCCGCGCATGGCGAGGCTCACGGGCAGGGCGGCGTTCTCGGCCGCATCTATGCGGCGGTGGCCCGGCCGGTGCTGAAGAGCAAGGCGACGAGCTGGTTCTTCCTTCTTGGCGTCGGTATTTTGACGCTCGCCTCGCTTGGCCTCTTCTACACGCAGGACGTGACGGTGAAGCTGCTGCCCTTCGACAACAAGTCGGAGCTGATGGTGACGGTCGACCTGCCGGAGGGCTCGTCCGTTGAGGCGACCGACGCGGTCGCGCAGGAGGTCGCCCGTGTCGCCCTCAGCATGCCGGAGGTGATTTCCGCCAATACCCATGCCGCCAGCGCCTCGCCGTTCAACTTCAACGGTCTCGTCCGGCACTATTACATGCGCTCGGCGCCCTATCAGGGCGACGTGGAGCTCAAGCTCACATCGAAGGGTGACCGGGAGCGGTCGAGCCACGAGATCGCGCTTGATCTCAGGCACCAGATCGCCGCCATCGACATGCCCGCTGGCACGTCGCTGAAGGTGGTCGAGCCGCCGCCCGGCCCGCCGGTGATGGCGACGCTGCTGGCCGAAATCTACGGGCCGACGCCCGAGGAGCGGCGCGCGGTGGCCGAGAAGGTCGAGCACGCCTTCAAGTCGGTACCCTTCATCGTCGACGTCGACAATTCCTTCGGAACCCCGGCCGAGCGGCTGAGGGCGAGGATTTCGCCGGACAAGCTGGAATTCTTCAGTGTGCAGGAAAGCGATGTCTTCGACACACTGCAGATGCTCGGCACGTCGCCCACCGTCGGCTATTCGCACCGGGGCGGCGGCCGTCAGCCGATCCCGATCATCCTCGGGCTGCCGAAGAACGAAAAGGTGCTCGACGAGCGGGCGCTCTCGACGCCGATCCCGGCCAATGTGCTGCCGGGTGCGCGGGGTGTCGTCGAACTCGGCGACGTGGTCGATGTCGAACGCGAACAGGCCTCCTATCCGGTCTTCCGGCACAACGGGATCGATGCCGAGATGGTGACGGCGGAACTTGCCGGCGAATTCGAGGCCCCGCTCTACGGCATGCTTGCCGTGCAGAAGGCGATCGACGCGGAGGATTGGACAGGCCTTACGAAACCCGTCATCGCCCTCCACGGCCAGCCTGCCGACCGGGCGGAGCCCGTTCTGCTCTGGGACGGCGAGTGGGAAGTGACTTGGGTCACCTTCCGCGACATGGGGGCCGCCTTCATGGTGGCGATGATCGGCATCTACATCCTCGTCGTGGCGCAGTTCGGCTCGTTCAAGCTGCCGCTCGTCATCCTGACGCCGATCCCGCTGACCTTCATCGGCATCCTCGGCGGCCACTGGCTGTTCCACGCGCCGTTCACGGCCACCTCGATGATCGGCTTCATCGCGCTTGCCGGCATCATCGTGCGCAACTCGATCCTGCTCGTCGACTTCATCAAGCACGCGCAGGGCGGGGAGAGGCCGCTGGTGGATGTGCTGATCGAGGCCGGCTCGATCCGCTTCAAGCCGATCCTTCTCACCGCGCTCGCGGCGATGATCGGCGCGGCGGTGATCCTGGCAGACCCGATCTTCCAGGGCCTCGCCATCTCGCTGCTCTTCGGCCTTGCGTCGTCGACACTGCTGACGGTGCTGGTCATCCCGGCGATCTACCGGGTGCTGAGGACGTAAGGCGGGCAGCTTCGGACAGATTGCTCCGCTCGCCCGCTGTCATCCCGGCGAGCGGAGCAAAGCGAGGCGAGGGAAGGGGATCCAGACGTGAGCAGCGGAAATTCCCGGGCTGATTTATGGATTCCCTTCCCCTCGGTCTTTCAGACCTCGGCCGGGAATGACATGTCGCCCGGGTCAATGACAGAGAGGATTGCCCCTACTTCAGCCCGGCTTCCTTCAGGAAGCGGTTGAGATTGGCAAATCCCATCGTGACATATTGCTTCGGATTGGCCTTTTCGGGATCCTGCTCGGCCTCGATCACCACCCAGCCGGAATAGTCCGGAATCTCGCGGAACACCGAGACATAATCCACCTTGCCATCGCCGGGCTGGGTGTAGACGCCCTCCAGAACGCTGTCGAGGAAGGACCAGTCGCTGGCTTCCGACTTCGCGCGCACGTCCTCGCGCACGTCCTTGGCGTGGAAATGACCGATGCGGTCCCGGTAGAGCCGGGCAAGGCGCACCGGATCGGCGCCGCCCCAGGTGGCGTGGCCGGTGTCGAGCAGGAGCTTGACCGCCGGGCCGGTGCCGGCCATGAGGCGGTCGATCTCCGGCTCGGTCTGCACGACGGTTCCCATGTGATGGTGGTAGACGAGTTGCAGGCCGTAGTCCTTCACCAGCTCGGCAAAGCGCGTCATCCGGGGAAGGAAGGCATCCCACTCGGCGTCGGTCATCACGGGGCGCCGTGACAGCGGAGCCTCCTTCACGCCATGGACCGTGCGGGTGCATTCGCAGACGATCAGCACCTCGGCGCCGGCGCCCTTGCGCAGCGCAAGGGCCTCCTGAGCAGCCTCGAATTCCGCCTCCGCGTCCCGCTCCAGCAGGAAGGTCGAGTACCAGCCGGAAATGAAGACCATGCCGTATTCGGCGAGCTTCGATTTCAGGGCCTCGGCGGTCTTCGGAAACTTGTTGCCGAGTTCCATGCCCTCGATGCCGATTTCGCTGGCTTCGGAAAGGCATTGCTCGAGGCTGATGTTGCCGCCGATTTCGATCATGTCGTCGTTGGACCAGCAGATCGGATTGGCACCGATACGGATCATTTTTTGTTGGCTCCGGATGGGGAGTGAACGACCTTGCGCAAGGTTGCGGAAGGTCTGATGGGTGGTCTTCTCGATTGCGGCGCCTGCGTTCAGGCGGCCTCGGCTCTCGTGGCGCGTTGCCAGGCATCGCACAGCGCCTGGAATTTTGTCGCCATGTCATCAATGGCTTCCTCGTCGCTGATCTGGCCGGCAAGCCACCTGTCGGCGGCGGCGGCGAAAATCGTCCGCCCGACGGCGAAGCCTTTGACCATCGGCGTTACCGCAGCGGCCTTGAAGGCGGCGACGAGTTCGGCCTTCGGCGCATCGAGGCCGAGGAGCACGATCCCGCGGCAGTAGACATCGTTGGAGGCGATCACAGCCTCGATGGCCTTCCAGGCCTTCGGATCGGACTGCGGCTCCAGCTTCCACCAGTCCGGCCTGATGCCGAGGTGATAGAGCCGCTGGATCACCGAGGCGACGGTCGTCTCGGTGAGCGGTCCGTGCTTGCCGGCGATGATTTCCACCAGCAATTCGCGGCCAACGGTGCGCGCGGCATCATGAAGGCGCAGCAACTCGCGTTCCTGCCGCTTCTTCAGCTCCGGCGGATCGTCCGGATGGTAGAAGCAGAGGCACTTGATGCAGTGGTCGACCGGCCATTCGGTGAGATGGCTGCCGAGGTCCGGGAGATGGTCGAAGTCGAGCGGCCGGGAACCTGGCTGCTCGACCGGACGGGCGATCCAGAAGGGCTGGTAGCTCGCCTTGTAGAGGGCCTTCTGGCCGTAGGTGGAATCGAGCAGCATGCCATAGCCCGGCCGGCCGGCCGCGACCTTGGCGGCGGCCTCCACCGTCAGCACCTTGAAATCCTCGATCCTGCCGCGGTCGACGCCGAGGCGGTCGGCGATCTGCTCGATTTGCATGCGATGATCGCAGGCGAGCGCCATCAGGGTCTCGGGCTGCGGACGGCGGGTCGTCGCCCAATGGATGTGGTTCAAGGCCGCGTCCTTGCGCAGGGCTTTCGTGGAGGCGCCCTTGGTGAGGAAATGGTTGAGTTCGTCGAAGGTCGGATATTCCGGCGAACAGAGCAGGCGCGAGACCGCGATGGCGCCGCAGGCGTTGGCCCAGGTGGCGCAGGTCGCCAGCGGCTCGTCCTTCAGCCAGCCGCGCAGGAAGCCCGACATGAAGGCATCGCCCGCGCCGAGCACATTGTAGACCTCGATCAGGAAGCCGTCGCCGACGATGCCGTCCTCCAGGTCGTCGCTGATCGGGCCATCGTAGACGATGCAGCCCATGGCGCCGCGTTTCAGGACGATGGTCGCGGCGGAGACCTGTCGGATCGCCTTCAGGGCCGAGAGCACGTCGTCGGCGCCCGAGGCGATCAGGATCTCCTCCTCGGTACCGACGATCAGGTCGCAGTCTGGCAGGACGCCGGCGAGGTTTTTCGTGACGAGATCGGATTTCACGTAGCGCTCGAAGCCGGCGTCGTGGCCGGCAAGGCCCCAGAGATTGGGCCGGTAGTCGATGTCGAAGATGACCCGTGCGCCATGCGCCTTGGCGATGCGGATCGCCTTTGTCTGGGCGGCGGCCGTGTTGGGCCGGGAGAAATGCGTGCCCGTCACCAGCACCGCGCGGGACGAGGCGATGAAGGCTTCATCGAGGTCGCCTTCTTCCAGCGCCATGTCGGCGCAGTCGGAGCGATAGAAGATCATCGGCGAGACGCCCTCGTCGCGCACGGCCAGAAGCACCAGCGCGGTCAGCCGCTGCCGGTCGACGATGACGCCGTCGGTGGCAACGCCCTCGCGGGCCAAGCCCTCGCGGATGAAGCCGCCCATCTGCTCGGCGCCGACGCGTGTGACCAGCGCCGATTTCAGGCCGAGGCGTGCCGTGCCGACCGCGATGTTGGCCGGGCAGCCGCCGATGGACTTGGCAAAGGAGGTGACGTCCTCCAGCCGGCCACCGATCTGCTGCCCGTAGAGGTCGACCGACGAGCGTCCGATCGTCACCACGTCGAGGGTCTTTGGCATTGTCCCGTCTCCCGAACTTCCTTGGGGCCGTATGCTGGTCGCGCGTCAGGTCATGGCGACCGGACGGCCTGACCCGCTCGCGCGGTCGCGGACCGGTTTCCCATCGCGGAGAAGAAAACATGGAATTCTAAAATCGTCAATATGGAATTATTATTCCATATTCGTTGCGCGCACAGCGTTTGTCCCCCCGGCCGGCAGCTTTACTGCGCGCGGCGTGACGCAGACGGCATGGCACCTTCAGCCTTGAGCCTTGGGCTCTTCATCCGTCTGCAACTCGCGGCGGGCGTCGCCGACGGCGACCGTCAGGGTCATCGCAAGGGCCATGGTGGCGGAAAGCGACCGGAAACCCTGGAAGTTGGCCTCGGCGACCTCGAACCAGACGGTGCTGTCGGCAACCAGCGGCGAGAAGAAGGAATCCGTCAGCGAGACGATGGGAACGCCGGCCTGCGCGGCCTGGCGGACATGCATCAGGGTTGCCGAGGCATAGGGCGTGAAGCTGATGGCGATCGCTGCGTCCCGTTCGCCCGCAAAGGAGAGGATTTCGCTATCGACACCGCTGCTGGAGGCCACAAGGCAGGTCCTGATGCCCAGCTTGCCAAAGGCATAGTGCATATAGGCGGTGATCGGGTAGGAGCGGCGCTGGGCCAGCAGATAGATTGTCTCCGCCCGCGCAAGTAGATCGATGGCCTTGTCGAGTTCGGCGAAATCGAGTTGCTCGTTCACCGTCTCGATGGACTTGATCGCCGCTTCGCTGAAGCCCTTGAAGAGACGGGCGGAGCGCGATTGGCCGTCGGAATTGGCGCGAATCGCGTCGAGGCGGTCCTGATAGGTGGAGTTGCGCTCCCGGATGCGGTCGCGGAAGAGCGCCTGCATATCAGAGAAGCCCTGGAAGCCGTAGGTCTGGGAGAAGCGCACCAGCGCGGAGGGCTGGACGCCCGCCTTCTCGGCGATCTGCGCGATCGTGCCGAGGGCGATCTCGTCCGGGTTGGCCATGGCGTAGGCGGCGATCTGCGCCAGCCGTTTGGGCAGCTTCATCTGCCGGCTGAACAGCAATTCCCTGAAGCCTTGAAAATCCTTCGGGGGAAGCTCGATGGCGTCCTTGTCCATGGCTGACATCCTCTGCGCCGGCTCCCGTCCCCGCTTGACAATCGTTCCTGTAATGGAACATTAATTCCAAAATAACCTGCAGGACAGATAAATTCCGCTGTTCCGTTCCAGTCGACAGTTTCCCGAGGATCGGTCCGACCGGAAGCCGGTCCGCAATGGACAGGCTCTCGGACGTCATCCGCTCTGGCGTTGATAGTCGCTTGGCCCTGACGCTGCAATGTTTCGCCGGCCGCAAGGTCTTGTGCCGGACGGGTTCCGACATCGGACCGCGGGAACGGCTCTCTCAATCAATCGCCCTCTTCAGGAGCACAACATGGGTTCGATCGGTGTCGGCCTCATCGGAACAGGCTACATGGGCAAGTGCCACGCGCTTGCGTGGAATGCCGTCGCACCGACCTTCGGCGATGTCGACCGTCCGCGCCTCGTCCATCTCGGCGAGGCAAATGAGGCGCTTGCCCAGGCGAAGGCGGCGGAACTCGGCTTTGCCCGGGCCTCGGGCGACTGGCGCGCGGTGATCGCCGACCCGGAAGTCGAGATCGTCTCGATCACGACGCCGAACCAGTTCCATGCCGAAATGGCCATCGCCGCCCTTGAGGCCGGCAAGCATGTCTGGTGCGAAAAGCCCATGGCGACGTCGGAGGCCGATGCGGCCGCGATGTGTGAGGCGGCGCGACGGTCCGGCAAGGTCGCGGTGCTCGGCTACAACTATATCCAGAGCCCGGCCATCCGCCAGATCGGCAGGCTTCTGGCCGAGGGAGCCATCGGTGCGGTCAATCACGTCCGCGTCGAGATGGACGAGGATTTCATGGCCGATCAGACGGCGCCGTTCAACTGGAAGCATGACGCCAAGAGCGGATATGGTGCGCTCGACGATTTCGCCGTTCATCCGCTGTCGCTGTTGACGATGCTGATCGGGCCCGTCTCATCGGTTGTCTGCGACATGGCGAAACTGGGTGCGGACCGCGCGCTCGCCGATGGCGGCCGGCGTGCCGTCGAAACCCATGACATTGCGCAGGTTTTGATGCGCTTTGCGGATGGCGTTTCCGGGGCGCTGATGGTCAATCGCGCCGCCTGGGGTCGGAAAGGGCGGCTCGCGCTGCAGATCTTCGGCAGCGCCGGATCGATCCTTTTCGATCAGGAGCGCGCCAACGAGTTCCAGATCTATTCCACGAGCGATCCGGCGGCCGTCCAGGGGTTCCGGACGGTGCTGACCGCGCCCGAGCACGAGCCCTATGGCCGGTTCGTTCCGGCGCCGGGCCACGGCCTCGGCTTCAACGACCTCAAGGTGATCGAGGCGCGGGAGGTGTTGCGGGCGGTGGCGGACGAGCCGGCGCGGGTGATCGACTTTGCCGCCGGCCTTGCGATCGAGCGGACCGTCCATGCCATGGCCCGTTCGTTCCAGACACGGGGCTGGGTGGACGTGGCCTGAGCCCGTCCGCGCCAATGTGATCTATTCGCCTCGCGGAAAGCGCTGGCTTTCTTCCAGGACGTTGAGGTCCATGTGGTTGCGCATGTAGCGCTCCGAGGCCTTCTGCAGCGGCTGGTAGTCCCACGGATAATAGGCGCCGTTGCGCAGGGCCTCATAGACCACATGGCGGCGGGCCTGGCTTTCGCGGACGGCGGCATCGAAGGCGGAGAGATCCCAGCGGCGGGCCGCTTCTGCCGCAAGGCGCTCCTCGGTCTCGCGGTGTTCGGGCCGGCCGGCAAGATTCTCGCGCTCGTGCGGATCGGTCGCAAGGTCGAAGAGCATGGCCGGATCGGCCTCGCAGCGGATGTATTTCCAGCGGCGGTCACGCAGCGCCACCATGGGGGCGACGGTTCCTTCGGCCGCATATTCCATGGCCACCGGTCCGCGCGTTCCGCCATTCGCCAGCGGGACAAGGCTTTCGCCATTCGTCCAGCGCGCGACGGAGGCCGGGTCGAGCCCGGCGAGTTCCACCAGCGTCGGCAGGAGATCGAGGGTCGAGACCGGCGTCTCGTTGAGGCCTGCGCCAAGGCCGGGCGCGGCGATCATGATCGGCACGCGGCAGGCGCCCTCGAAGAAGCTCATCTTGAACCACATGCCGCGCTCGCCGAGCATGTCGCCATGATCGGAGGTGAAGACGATGATCGTGTCGTCGAGCATACGGGTCGTGCGCAGGATGTCGATCAGGCCGCCGATCTTGTCATCGAGATAGGAAATGTTGGCGAAATAGGCCTGCCGCGAGCGGCGAACCATCTCCGGCGTGATGTCGAAGCTGCCGCAGTTCGAGGCGTGCCAGAGGCGTTTGGAATGCGGGTCGAGGTCGTCATAGGCGATCGGGGCGACGTCCGGGTCGAGCGCCTCGCAATCGTCGTAGAGGTCGAAGAAGCGGCGCCGTGCGACGTAGGGGTCGTGCGGATGGGTGAAGCTGACGGTCAGGCACCAGGGGCGTTCGTCCTTGCCGCGGGCAAGATCATAGAGCCGGGCGCCGGCATGATAAGCAACCTCGTCATCGTATTCGAGTTGGTTGGTGATCTCGGCAACGCCAGCGCCGGTGACCGAGCCGAGGTTGTGATACCACCAGTCGATCCGCTCGCCGGGGTGGGTGTAGTCGGGCGTCCAGCCGAAATCGGCCGGGTAGATGTCCGTGGTCAGTCGCTCCTCCAGGCCGTGAAGCTGGTCGGGGCCGACGAAATGCATCTTGCCGGAGAGGATCGTGCGGTAGCCGGCCCGGCGCAGGTGGTGGGCGTAAGTGGGGATGTCGGAGGCAAATTCGGCCGCGTTGTCATAGACCTTCGTGCGCGAGGGCAGGAGGCCGGACATGAAGGAGGCCCGGCCCGGCGCGCAGAGTGGGCTTGCCGTATAGCTGTTGCGGAAGCGGACCGAGCGCTCGGCGAGTGCCCTCAGATGCGGTGTCTTCAGGAACGGCGCGGGACCATCTGGAAAGAGGGTGCCGTTGAGCTGATCCACCATCAGGATGAGGATATTCGGTCGTTTCATTGGTCAGCGTCCGCGTGTGCGAGGTCATCTTCATTGGGCTCACGCCCACGGACGAGTGGTCCGAGGGCGTGAGCGCGGTTTTGGTCAGAGGCCGAGCGCAGCCTTGGCGGCGGGCAGGGCCGGGGCGCCGTCAAAGGTCGTGACGCCGCCGAGCCACGGTTCCAGAACGTCGGCGTGGGCTGCGAGGTAAGATTTGGCGGCGGCTTCCGGGTCCGTCCCCTCGTTGAGGATCATGTCCATCATGGCATTTTCCATGTCGATGTCGAAGACAAGGCCCTTGAAGAAGGCGGCGGCATTCGGACAGGCCTCCGGCCAGCCGGTGCGGGCCAGCGTATAGACCTCGGCGCCGCCGTAGTTCGGGCCGAAATAGGCATCGCCGCCCGAGAGGTAGGTGATATCGAATTTCGTGTTCATCGGATGCGGCGCCCAGGCGAGGAAGACGATCCAGTCCTTCGAGCGCTCCTTGCGCTTGACCTGCGCCAGCATCGCCTGTTCGCCGGATTCCACCACCTTCCAGTCCTTGAGGCCGAAGTCGTCGGCGGCAATCATCTTCATGATGTTGCTGTTGGCGGGTGCGCCCGGCTCGATGCCGTAGATCTCGCCGCCGAACTTCTCCGCATTCGGGGCCAGATCCTTGAAGTCCTTCACGCCTGCCTCGGCGACATAGGTCGGCACGGCGAGCGTGAATTTGGCGCCTTCCAGGTTCCGCGTGACGACCTCGGCGGCCTTGGCGGCGTCGAGGTCGTCACGGAACTTCTGCTGCGCCGGCATCCAGTTGCCGAGGAAGACGTCGATTTCGCCGTTTTTCAGCGACTGATAGCCGATGGGCACCGAGAGCGTCTTGATGTCGGGCTCGTAGCCGAGTGACTTCAGCAGAAAGCCCGCGATGGCGTTGGTGGAGGTGATGTCGGTCCAGCCCGGATCGAACATGCGGATCGTCTTGCAGCTTTCGGCCTCGGCCGCGAAGGCCTGGCCCGAGGCGAGGATGCCGACGGCGACGGCCATGGCCCTGATTGGAAGCTTCATATCCAAGTTCCCCTTTGGTCACGAATTGCGCTGATTGGAACAGTGCGAACGGCCGCTCTTGCATCGGGCGGCTCTTTATGTGCCTTTTTCCGCAGTGTGCCGCTGGTTCCAAGGGGTTGTGCAGACCCATTCTTTCGATCGCAGGCATAAGAATTTTATGTCAAAGAGGCAGCTGGAGATGGGATGGCTGCGGCTCTTCGAGGCCGTCGGGCGGCATCGCAATCTGACGCGGGCCGCAGAAGAGCTCGGGCTGTCGCAGCCGGCGGTCAGCTACCAGATCCGAAGGCTGGAAACCGAACTCGGCGTTGCTCTCGTCCGGCGCCGCCATCGCAGCACGGATCTGACCGCCGAGGGACAGATGCTCTATGACGCGGTCCGCCCGTCCGTGGAGCGGATCGACGAGGCTGCCCGGCTGATCCGTCTTGGCGAGCGAACCGCACCGGTGCGGCTTTTCACCGATTTCGGCTTTGCCGCCTTCTGGCTGATGCCGCGCATCGCCGAATTCCGGCGAATGCAGCCGGATATCGAGGTGCATGTGATCGCCTCGCAGGCGATCGATCCGCGTCACGACGAGATCGCCGATATCAGCGTCCTCTTCGGCACGCGCGAGAATTTCGGACCGGCGGCGACGCAGCTGATGGCCGAGCATGTCGTTCCGGTCTGCAGTCCCGGCTATCTTGCCCTGCACGGGCCGTTCGAAGCGCCGGCGGATCTTGCCAAGGCGACGCTGCTGCATCTCGACAGCGGTCCACGGCAGCGCTGGCAGTCATGGGAAAGCTGGCTCGGCCATTTCGGCGTGAAGCGGCAGCCGACCAAGGGCGATCTTGGCCTCAACACCTACAATCTGGTGATCCAGGCCGTGTTGGCTGAGCAGGGCGTCGCGCTCGGATGGTCCGGCCTTGTCGATGACCTGATCGCAAGCGGCACGCTTGTTGAGGCCGGTCCGGTCGTCAGTCGTCCCGATCGGGGGTACTGGATCGTTTCCGGTGCATCGCGGAGCCGGCCCGTCGAGACGCTTTTTGCCTGGCTGACGGACCAGGCAGAGCCGGCGGCAAGTGGGACGTCCAAGCAGCAGAACCCGTAAATTTATCCGGCTAATTTATTGCCATCGGCATTGAATGGCATTGATAAGTCGGATTCAGATTTCGGTTGACTGAATCATCCGGTCGATCTCCTGACGCTGCTCGTGCATGCGCAGGAAGATTCGGTAGTCACGCTCGTGGCGCGTGGCCGCCGCAGGATCGGGCGGAATGCGCGTCTCCGGCCGGGTCATGGCGGCGGCGGCGGCGGTGAGGTCGTCATGGAGGCCGCTTGCGGCGGCAGCGACCATGGCTGTTCCGAGCAGGACCGCATCCTGCGTCTCGGAGAGGCTGACCGAGCACCCGGTGGCGTTGGCGTAGAGTTCCATCAGCAGCGGGTTGCGGGTGTGGCCGCCGGTGACGTGGACCGTGTCGATCTGGAAGCCGTGCGCGTTGAGGTGATCAAGAATATGGCGGACGCCGAGGGCAATCGCCACGCAGGCACGCCAGTAGACCCGGCAAAGCCCGTCGAAGCTGTCGTCGAGGGTCAGCCCGCTGACGACGCCGCTGGCATGCGGGTTGGCGAAGGGCGAGCGGTTGCCGTGAAAATCCGGCAGGATGTGAATGCCGCCGCCAAGATCCGGCTCGCTGGCGCGCAATTCCTGAACGCGGGCGATGATGCGCTGATGGGTTTCGGCGTCGGCCTCCAGGCCGCGGCCAAAAAGCCGGATGACGTGATCGAGCAGGCCGCCCGTCACCGACTGGCCGCCCTCAAAGAGCCAGAGGCCGGGCAGGGCCGCGCCGTAATAGGGCCCCCAGACGCCGGAGACCGGCCGAGCGCGTGGCGACATGCCCATGATGCAGCTCGATGTGCCTGCGACCAGCGCCAGATGCCGGTCGATCTCCTCGGCCGCAAAGCCGCCAATCACGCCGAGCGCGCCGGCAAAGGCATCGATCAGCCCGGCCCCGACGACAACCGATGTGTCGAGGCCGAGTTCGGCGGCCGCCTCGGGTGTGAGGGTGCCGAGACGGGACCCGACCGGTGCGGCGATCGCCGGAAGGCTGCCCTGCTCCAGCATGTCGCCGATGCCGAGGCTTTCGAAGAAGTCTTCGCGCCAGCTGTCTTCATGGGCGAGGTAGGTCCATTTGGCCGTCAGCGTGCATTGCGAACGGGCGGTGGAGCCGGTCGCCCGCCAGCTCAGGAAATCGGTCAGATCGAAGAAATGGCGGGCAGCCTTCCAGGTGTCTGGCAGGTTTCGCTTCAGCCACATGAGCTTCGGCGTTTCCATCTCCGGCGACATCGCCCCGCCGATGAAGCCAAGCACCTCGTGGCCGCTGGCCGTGCATTCGTCGGCTTCGCCGATCGCGCGATGGTCGAGCCAGACGATGGTGTCCCAGTGGGACTTGCCCGACGGACTGACCGGCAGTTGTCGGCCGCCTTCGCCGCGCACGACCAGCGAGCAGGTCGCGTCGAAGGCGATGCCGGCGATGCGCTCCGCCCCGACGCCGGCGGCGGCAAGAGCCTCGCGGACCGCCGCCGAGACCGCGCGCCAGATTTCCTCCGAATCATGCTCGGCGTGGTTGGGCTGTTCGGATCTCAGGGAAAAGGGTGTCTCGCATTTGGCGAGAAGCTGGCCGTCGGGGGTCACGATCCCTGCCCGCGCGCTTTTCGTTCCAACGTCGACCGCGCAGAGAAGGTCTCGGGCCAATTCCTCTATCCCCCCGGCATTCTGCCCCTTATCAGTCCGGGCAGTTGATGCATGTCGTCAAAAACGAGATCCGGCTTCATGGCCGAGACACGCGCAACGAGATCGCCCGGCAGCACGTGCGAGCCGCCGACGAAGCCGAAAACGGCCATGCCCGCGCGCCTTGCCGCCTCGATCCCGGCGGGGCTGTCCTCGACCACGATGCAGCGATCGGGGCTGCATCCCATGGCCCTGGCCGCATGAAGAAAGAGGTCGGGCGCAGGCTTTCCCGTCTTCACTTCCGTGGCACTGTATATATGTGGCTCGAAGCTTTCCAGAAGGCCCGTGACGGCAAGCGAAAGGCGAATTCGCTCCGGCTGGCTCGACGATGCAACGCAGCGCCGACCGGGCAATACCGCCAGCGCCTCGACGATGCCGGGGACGGGCTTCAGCTCGGCGCGAAAGCGTTCGTAGAGGCGGGAGCGGATTTTTCGCAGGTGCTCGCTATCGACGTGGAAGCCGAATTCACTGGCGAGAATATCGACGGTGGAGGCCATCGACCGGCCAAGGCAGCGGGCGTAGGCGAATTCGGCGTCGATCGGGAGGCCGGCCTCGCGAAGGGTCTCGCAGAGCACGTCGATGGCGATGGGCTCGCTGTCGACAAGCACCCCGTCGCAATCGAAGATGACAAGCGGTTCCCGGTCCACGGCGTGGCGATCCCTGTTCTGGTCCGGGCCGGTCCTCTCCCCTTGGCGAGGGAAGACCCGGCCCGTTCGGTCAGACGAGGCGATCGGAAAGATACGCCTCCACTGTAGCCTTGGTGCCCTTCGTCCAGAGGCTGTCAAGCGCCGTCGCAAAGGCCTTGGCGAAGGCATCCGACTTGCCGACGTCGCCATAGACATCGCCCATAGCGAGCCAGGCCATCGGGTCGTCCTTGGCCTTTTGGGCCGTCGCCTGCAAGCGCGGCCAGTTCGGATCATTCGGCTCGATGGTCTCGCCCGCATCCGTCGTGCCGAAGCAATAGCGGCACCAGAGCGCCGATTCCAACGCAAGACCCGTGACCGAAAGTCCCTTGACGAGCCGGTCGGCGATGGTTGGGACGATGAATTTCGGCTGCCGGTTGGAGCCGTCGAGGCAGAGGCGGCGCACAGTATCGCCGATCTTGGGGTTGGCGAAGCGGCGCTGGATCAGGGTGAAGTAGTCGGCAATGTCCGTGTTCGGGACAGGCGGCACCTCCGGGATGATCTCCTCCGTCTCGATCTTCTGCAGGAAGGCGGTGACGAGGTCGTTTTCCATTGCCTCGTGGACGAAGTGGATGCCCATCAGGCCCGCCGGGTAGGCGATGACCGCGTGGCCGCCGTTGAGGATGCGGATCTTCATCAGCTCGTAGGGCGCGACATCCGGCACGAATTCGACGCCGACCTTCTCCAGCGCCGGCCGTCCGGTCGGGAACTTATCCTCCACGACCCATTGGCGGAAGCTTTCGCAGAAGACCGGCCAGGCGTCGTCGATCCCGAAATCCTCGGCGAGGATGCGCTTTTCGCGCTCGGACGTTGCCGGCGTGATCCTGTCCACCATGCAGTTGGGAAAGGCGACATTGGCGTCGATCCAGCCCGCGAAGTCGACATCGGAGAGCCTTGCGAGGCCCACGACGGCCTTGCGCGTGACCGAGCCGTTGTGGGGAAGGTTGTCGCAGGACAGCACCGTGAAGGCGGGAATGTCGGCCGCGCGCCGCCGCTTCAGCGCCAGCACGATCATGCCGAAGACGGTTTTGGGGTCCTCGGGCGCGGCGCCGTCCGCAACGATCTCCGGGTGGCCGACGTCGAAGCTGCCGGTCGAGGCGTCGACGAAATAGCCGCCTTCGGTGATGGTCAGCGAGACGATGCGGATCGCCGGATCGCACATGGCATCGATCGTGGCGGTGCGGTCGGCGGGGGGGATGAAGTCGATCATCGCACCGGTGACGCGGGCCTCCATGCTGCCGGCTTCCTGCTCCACCACCGTCGTCAGGTAGTCCTGGCCGGCAAGTGCCACGCGCATCGCCTCGTCGCCCGCGCGCACGCCGGCGCCTAGAAGGGCGAAGTCCAGGCTCTCTCCCATGTTGAAGAGATCGTCCAGATAGACGGCCTGATGGGCGCGGTGGAAATTGCCGATGCCGACATGGAGAATACCGGCCTTGAGGCTGCCGCGATCGTAGGACGGGACCTTGATGCCGGGCGGGAGACGGCCGAGAGTGGATGCGCTAAGCCGCGTGGACATGATCTGATCCTTGTGTGCTCACTTCTTCGGTCCGACTTCCCGGCGTCGGCCTGCCCCCGAGCGATGCGAACGCCGTCGCCCATCCCGTCGCCGCTGTCGATTGCGCCGCCCCGAGGCGTTACTGGATGGCGTTGCCCTTGGCGTCGAAGCGGTGGACCTTGCCGGCCTCCGGCGTCAGGAAGACGCGGTCGCCGTAATGGACCGGGAACTCGCCGCCGACGCGGACAGTCATGATGTCCTGGCCCTCGACATGGACATGGAGATAGGTGTCGGAGCCGAGATGTTCGGAGACGTTGACGATGCCCTGCCAGGTCCCCTCGGTGGTGGAGAGAACCATGTGCTCGGGCCGCACGCCGATGGTCTTCGCGCCCAGCTTTTCCGCCTCGGCACCCGTGATGAAGTTCATCTTCGGCGAGCCGATGAAGCCGGCGACGAAGAGATTGCGCGGATGGTGGTAGAGTTCGAGCGGCGTGCCCACCTGCGCGATGTTGCCCTTGTTCAGCACCACGATCTTGTCGGCCATGGTCATGGCCTCGACCTGGTCGTGGGTGACGTAGATCATCGTCGTCTTCAGGCGCTGGTGCAGTTCGCTGATCTCCAGCCGCATGCCGACGCGAAGGGCCGCATCGAGGTTGGAGAGCGGTTCGTCGAAGAGGAAGGCCGCCGGTTCGCGCACGATGGCGCGGCCGATGGCGACGCGCTGGCGCTGGCCGCCGGAGAGCTGCCCCGGCCGGCGTTCCAGATAGTCGGTGAGGTTGAGAACGCGCGCGGCGTCCCGCACCTTCTTGTCGATCGTCGCGCTTTCGATGTTCGCCATCTTCAGCGGGAAGGCGATGTTCTTGTAGACGCTCATGTGGGGATAGAGCGCATAGGACTGGAACACCATCGCCAGACCGCGCTTGGCGGGCGGGCTGTCGCTGGCATCCTTGCCGTCGATGACGATCTTGCCGCCGGAGATGTCCTCCAGACCCGCGATGAGACGCAGGAGCGTGGACTTGCCGCAGCCCGACGGGCCGACGAAGACCACGAACTCGCCGTCGGCAATCTCGAGGTCGATCGAGGGAATGACGGTTGTCTCGCCGAAGGACTTGGTCACGCCCTGAAGCTGGATATTGCCCATTGTTGTTCTTCCTTCACTTCACGGCGCCGAAGGTGAGCCCGCGCACGAGCTGCTTCTGGCTGAACCAACCGAGGATGAGAATCGGGGCGATCGCCATGGTGGAGGCCGCCGAGAGCTTGGCCCAGAAGAGACCTTCGGGGCTCGAATAGGAGGCGATGAACGCCGTCAGCGGGGCGGCCTTGGCGGCCGTGAGATTCAACGTCCAGAATGCCTCGTTCCAGGCCATGATGATGTTGAGCAGCATGGTGGAGGCGATGCCGGGAACGGCCATCGGGGTGAGGACGTAGACGATTTCCTTGGCAAGCGAGGCGCCGTCCATGCGGGCGGCTTCCAGGATTTCGCCCGGAATCTCGCGGAAGTAGGTGTAGAGCATCCAGACGATGATCGGCAGGTTGATCATGGTCATGATGCCGGTCAGGCCCGTGCGGGTGTCGAGCAGGCCCCAGTCCCGGAAGAGCAGGTAGATCGGGACCAGAACGCCCACCGCCGGCATCATCTTGGTGGAGAGCATCCACATCAGCACATCCTTGGTGTGCTTGGTCGGCGAGAAGGCCATGGCCCAGGCCGCCGGCACCGCGATGATCAGTCCGAGGATGGTCGATCCGATGGCGATGACCACAGAGTTGCCGAAGTGCAGGAAGTAGTTGGAACGCGACTGCACTTCCAGGTAGTTCTCCGTCGTCCATTCGAAGAACAGGAAGCTCGGGGGATTGGCGATCGCCTCGCCCTCGGTCTTGAAGCTGGTCAGGAACGTCCACAGGATCGGGAAGAAGATCAGGAAGCCGATCGTCCAGCCGAGGACGGTGAAGATCACGGTCTGCCGTGTGGAGACTTTGCGTGCCATGTCGGTGCCTCCTTACTTGTCGAGATTCTTGCCAATCATGCGGATCAGGAAGATCGCAACGATGTTGGCGAGGATGACCGCGATGATGCCGCCCGCCGAGGCCCCGCCGACGTCGTATTGCAGGAGAGCCTGGGTGTAGACGAGATAGGTGAGGTTGGTGGTCTGGGTGCCGGGTCCGCCGCCGGTGGTGACGAGGATCTCGGCGAAGACCGAAAGCAGGAAGATGGTCTCGATCAGGACCACCACCGTGATGGCGCGCGAAAGGTGCGGCAGCACGATGTAGATGAAGCGCGAGACGAAGCCGGCGCCGTCCATCTCCGCGGCTTCCTTCTGCTCCGAATCGAGCGACTGCAGCGCCGTCAGAAGGATCAGTGTCGCAAACGGCAGCCACTGCCATGCGACGATCATGATGATCGAGAAGAGCGGCACGCTGGAGAGCCAGTCGACCGGTTGCAGGCCGAAGGTGCGCGCGATCCAGGCGAAGATGCCGTAGACCGGGTGCATCATCATGTTCTTCCAGACCAGCGCCGAGACGGTGGGCATCACGAAGAAGGGGGCGATGACCATCAGCCGCACGATGCCGCGGCCATAGAAGGGCTGGTCAAGCAACAGGCCGAAGAGAATGCCGCCGACAATGGTGATCGCGAGAACGCCGCCGACGAGGATCAGCGTGTTGGCGATGGCCGTGGAAAAGGCAGGGTCGGTGACAAAGAACTCGTAATTGAAGAAGCCCGTCCACTCCTCCATGCCCGGCATCAGAAGATTGTAGCGCAGGAAAGAGAAGTAAAGCGTCATCGCCAGCGGGACGATCATCCACAAGAACAGCAGGATCACTGCCGGAGAGATCATCAGGCGGGCCGAAGCCTTCGTGTGCAGCGTTGCCATGTCCGCCTCTTCCTTCTTGTTCTGAGGCTGCGATGCAGAGAGTCGCGACGCGCGGGAAGGAAAAGCCTCCCGTCAACGTCTTCGCATGCGGACCAAGCCCCTGGCGGAAGGTCTGGTCTTCGGCGGCTTGCGGCGACCGGGCCGGCGGCAAGCCGTCGTCGGATGGATTGAGGATTTTCGCGTCAAGTCCTGACGGCACATCCCGTCTCCGTCCGCCGCAATGGGAAGAGTGGCGGACGGAGCGCTCGGGAGGTGGCGGGTTACATCACTTGATGTAGCCGCCCTTCATCATCTCGCGCGTGGCGAGCTGCTGAGCCGTGGCAAGGGCCTGATCGATCGACACCTGGCCGGCAAGGGCCGCGGAGAACTGCTGTCCGACAGCGGTTCCAAGGCCCTGGAACTCCGGAATGGCGACGAACTGCACGCCGGTGTAGGGCACGGGCTTGACCGTCGGATGGATCGGGTCGGCCGCTTCGATCGATTCCAGCGTCATCTTGGCGAAGGGTGCCGCCTCCTGATACTTCGGGTTGTCATAGAGAGACTGGCGAGTGCCCGGAGGAACGTTGGCCCAGCCTTCCTTGGAGGCGACGAGCTCGGCGTAGTGCTTGGAGGTCGCCCAGGAGATGAACTTCTCCGCCGCTTCGGACTTCTGGGTGCCGGCGGGGATTGCCAGCGACCAGGCCCAGAGCCAGTTGCCGTGCTTTTCGACGCCTTCCTTGTGGGGGGCGAGCGCGAAGCCGACCTTGTCGGCGACCGTCGAGTCCTTCGGGTTGGTCACGAAGGATGCAGCCACGGTGGCGTCGATCCACATGCCGCACTTGCCGGACTGGAAGAGCGCCAGGTTCTCGTTGAAGCCGTTGGAGGAGGCGCCGGGCGGTCCGGCATCCTTCATCATGTCGACGTAGGTGGACAGGGTGTCCTTCCACTCCGGCTGGTCGAACTGCGGCTGCCAGTTCTCGTCGAACCAGCGCGCGCCCATGGAATTGGACATGGCCGTCAGGAAGGCCATGTTCTCGCCCCAGCCGGCCTTGCCGCGCAGGCAGATGCCGTAGATTTCCTTGTCCTTGTTGGTGAGCTTGCGCGCCGCGTCGGCAATGAAGGTCCAGGTCGGATCGTCGGGCATGGTCAGGCCCGCATCCTTGAAGAGGTCGGTGCGGTACATGATCATCGAGCTCTCGCCGTAGAAGGGGGCGGCGTAGAGCTTGCCGTCGACCGAAAGGCCGGAGCGGATGGCGGGAAGCAGGTCGTCGACGTCGTAGTCGGCGCCGAGGTTGTCGAGCGGCAGCAGCCAGTTCTGCTTGGCCCAGATCGGAACCTCGTATGTGCCGATGGTGAGCACGTCATACTGCCCGCCCTTGGTGGCGATGTCCGTCGTCACCTTCTGGCGAAGGACGTTCTCCTCCATCGTCACCCACTCAAGGTCGATGTCGGGATTGCTGGCCTTGAAATCGTCCGTCAGCTTTTGCATCCGGATCATGTCGCCGTTGTTCACGGTGGCAATGGTCAGCGTTTCGGCGTGGACGGGAAGTCCAAGCGCAAAAATCGGGGCCGCAAGCAGCCACGTCTTCAATTTCATGAGATCCTCCCAGGCATCTGCATGGTTTGGCGGGCGGGTTCACTCCCAGAACGGCTGGTGCCAGCCGCCCGCTGCCCATCCGTTTTTCGTTCTTCTTCGGTCGATGCCAGCCCCCTGCCGACGCAGAATCAGCACCGCCTTTTATTGAGCATTTGCTATGCTCTTGAGCTATTACTCATAAAATGTTGTGACGAGTCAACGCACAATCGTTGCCGCAGCGCAGCATGACTGCCGAAGTCCGGTGATTTATCGTATAAGGATCAGAAGCTTAGAAGGGCCTCTGCCGTCGCCTCGTCGGTGATCAGACCATTGACGATCTTGCCGACGAGAGCGGCATGAATGCCCGCAAGCTTGCGTTCGCCCTTGGCCATGGCGATCACCGTCGCCTTGTCGGGAGAGGGGATTTCGGCGCTCGCGACACGGTCATTCGGCGGGACGTCGACGAAATGTCCCTTGGCGTCGAAGGCCCAGCCGCAGATCTCTCCGACGGCTCCGGCCCCTGTCAGGGACTGGCGCTGGTCCTCGGTGATGAAACCGTCGAGATAGAGCGGCGCCTCGGGCCCGAGATCGCCGATGCCGACGAAGACGACGTCCGCCTCGGCGGCAAGATCCAGCACGGGGCGGATCATCGCCTGGGCGTGCAGCATCCGCTTTTCTTCCGGCGTCGAGGCGATGACGGCAAGGGGCATCGGGAAGAAGCGCGCCTTCACCCGGTCGGCCATGGTGAAGATGACGTTGAAGACCGCGGCCGATCCGTCCGGGGCGATGTTGCCGGTGAGCGACGCGATGCGGTGCTGCTGGCACTCGATCCTGGACAACTGCTCGACGGCCGCCTTCAGCGTGCGGCCGGTGCCGATGGCCATCACCAGCGGTTCGGGCCGGCGCAGCCAGCGTTCGATCTCAGCCGCGGCTGCCTCGGCGACGCCAAGGGTGCTGGAATCGGCTTCCGGGTCGGTCGGCACGACTTCGGCGACCTTCAGGTCGAAGGCCTTGCGCAGGCGGCTTGCCAGTTCCAGGCAATTGGCGATCGGGTGGTCGATGCGGACCTTGACGAGGCCCTCGGCGACGGCGAGCGAAACGAGTCGCTGTGCCGACTGGCGGGAGACGCCGAGCTTGGCGGCGATCTGGTCCTGCGTGTTGCCCGCGACATAGTAGAGCCAGCCGGCCCGCGCCGCATCGTCCAGTCGTCCGCCCTTGACAGCCATGGTCTTTCAAGCCCCCCGAAGGGTCCACTATCGAACTTGCGATCAAACTGTCAAACGGAATGGCAGCCTGTCCGGGCGGAGGCGTCTTGCGGGGGGCAGGCCGAGCGATTGCCCTTCAGACGTCGACCGGCTGCAGACCGGCGAGGCGGATCATGCGGAGCAGCGCCAGTTCGTATCCCTGCGTGCCGAAGCCGGCCATCACACCGTCGGCCCGCAGAGAGACGTAGGAGTGGTGGCGGAAGGATTCGCGCTTGTGGACGTTGGAGATATGCACCTCCAGGACGGGACCTTCGAAGGTGTTGAGCGCGTCGAGAATCGCGACGGAAGTGTGGGTGAAGGCGGCGGGGTTGATGATGATGCCGATGGCCGTCTCGCGCGCCTCGTGGATCCAGTCGATGATCTGGTGCTCGGCGTTCGACTGGTGGAAGCGGATCGAGAGCCCGTGTTCGGCCGCGAGCTTCGTGCAGTTTTCCTCGACGTCCTTGAGCGTTTCGCGGCCGTAGATTTCCGGCTGACGCTTGCCGAGCAGGTTGAGGTTGGGGCCATTGAGGATGAAGACGGTGCCGGACACGGATGGATGCCTCTCGGTGTTGTTTGCCCGGATCGTAGCGGCGAAGCCTTAACATTGACCTGAAAGGGATCGATGCGGCGACGGACGCCGACATTCGCCTGAACGATCTTGCCGAGGCGATGCCGGCGCCGATAGTGTTCGCGCCTCAGTCGAGCAAGCAGCAGCGAGGCCGTCATGCAGACCTTTTTCAGCGAAGACCATCGTCTTCATTTCCCGCAGGGCGAATTGCACGGCGGCGAACTGGTGACGCCCTTCGAGCGGCCCTCGCGCGTGGAATATGTGCTGCGCCAGCTGAAGGAGCGCGGCTTTCCGGCGGTCACGACGCCCGATGCGGTCGACCTTTCCATCGCGCACCGGGTGCACGATGCGGGCTTCCTCAATTTCCTGGAGACCGCCTGGGACGAGTGGAAGGCGGCGGGCAATGCCGGCGAGATCATCGCGACGGGCTTTGCCGCACGGCGCATGTCCGGCGCCTTCCGGCCGCCGCCGCGCGATATCGACGGCAAGGTCGGCTACTATGCGCTGGCGGCGGAGACCGCGATCACGGGCGGCACCTGGAAGGCGGCCTGCTCGTCGCTGGCAAGCGCCCAGTCGGCCCAGAGACATGTTGCGGCCAAGGGCGGCGCCGCCTTCGCACTTTGCCGTCCGCCGGGGCATCATGCGGCAAGCGACATGTTCGGCGGCTACTGCTTCATCAACAACGCGGCGGTGGTCGCGGAGATGTTCCGCCTTGGCGGGGCCGGCAAGGTCGCGGTGCTCGACGTCGATTTCCACCACGGCAACGGTACGCAGGAGATCCTCTATGCGCGCGGCGACGTGCTCTTTGCCTCGCTGCACGGCCATCCCGAAGACGCCTATCCCTATTTCACCGGCTATGCGGATGAGAGCGGCGAGGGCGAAGGAGAGGGCGCGACGGCGAACTATCCGATGCGCCCCGGAACGGCCTATGGCGAGTGGTCGCAAGCGCTCGACGAGGCGATCGCCCGCATCAAGGCCTTCGGCGCGGAGGCGCTCGTCGTCTCGCTCGGCGTCGATGCCTACAAGGACGATCCGATCAGCTTCTTCAAGCTGGAGTCGGAGGATTTCCGTCGTTGCGGCAACAGGCTCGCCAAGGGGCTCGGACTTCCGACCGTCTTCCTGATGGAGGGTGGCTATGCCATCGAGGCGGTCGGCATCAACACGGTGAACGTGCTGGAAGGTTTTGCTGAGGGCTGATTGCGCTAATCCCGTCGGTGCGATGCCGCTTCGTGACCGAAGCGGTCGGCGTTCTCCAGCAGGGCCTCCATGGCGGCGCGGGACCGGCCCGCTTCTCCTGAATGCAGGGCGCGGATCAGGCGGATGCGATGGTCGAGCCCGCTGTCGGCCGCCATCCGTGCGGGGCTGTCGGGAACATCCTGAAAGTCGGCACGGTCGCGCAACAGGCTGAGCAGGAGCAGTGTCATGAAGCCGACGAGCGCATTGGGCGCGCGGCGCGCCAGTTCGATGTGAAAATCGAGCTCGGCCCGGCGCTGACGCTCCTCGTCCTCCGGCGTTGCCGGTTCTGCTTCCAGAAGTCCGATCTTGTCGCGAAGAACGAGAAAATCCTCCTCCGACAGGCGGCCGGCAAGGCTGGCGGCCAGTTCTGGCTCGACGACGCGGCGCAGATGCTGGATGTCGGCGATCGACGGCGGACGGAAAAGGAAGAGATTGTCGATGACCTGCAACGCCTGATCGGCGGACACCTCCGACACGAAAACACCGCCACCCGGCCCCGTGCGCGTCGTCACGAGACCTTGGAATTCCAGCACTTTCAGCGCCTCGCGCAAGGTTCCGCGAGCGACGCCGCGAAGTTCGGGCTTCAGCCAGTCGGGCGGAAGGCGGTCGCCGGGCTTCAGGCCGTTGTCGGCGATCTGGCCGCGAATCTGGTCGGCCAACAGATCGGGCCGCTTGCGGCGGCGGGTTCCGAGGGCAGGGTGGCGTCGGTTCTGGGCCTGTGCGGGTTCCTTGGGCATGGCGGTCAACGACGCCTCGGGCCGCTCCGGAACGGGCAAGGTCTGGTCCCGGAGGTCCTCGACGTCGATCATGTTCGTTCGCTCTCCCCATGCGGATGATAGCAGGCCGCCAGATGATCCAAGCCATGGGGAGCGGGGGTTGGCAAGGGCGGCTTTGCGGTGCAGTCGGGTTGTCCACGCGGGCAACGGGCGTGGAAGGCGCAGCCGGGCGGCGGATGGTAGGGGTCGGGCAATTCGCTTGTCGCATCCTCGGCGGCCAGCGAGCGCTTGCCGGGTGACGGCACGGAGCCGAGAAGCAGGTGCGTATAGGGATGGCGCGGCCTGCCGAAGACCTCACGGGCGGGGCCGACTTCGGCGATACGGCCGAAATACATCACGGCGACGCGGTCGCTGACGCTCTCGACCACCGACAGATCATGACTGATGAAGACATAGGTCAGCGAGAACCGGTGCTTCAGGTCGTCGAGAATGTTGAGGACCTGCGCCTGAACCGAAACGTCGAGGGCTGAGACCGGCTCGTCGAGCACGATGAGTTCGGGATCGGCAGCAAGCGCCCGGGCAATGCCGATGCGCTGGGCCTGCCCGCCGGAGAATTCGTGCGGATAGCGTTCGAGGAACTCCGGTGCGAGGTTCACCGCGCGCATCAGTTCCTCCAGCCGATCCTTTTGGGCCGCGCGGTCGAGGCCGAGCAGATGGATGAGCGGCGTTTCCAGGATATCGCGGATCGTCTTGCGCGGATTGAGCGAGGCGACCGGGTCCTGGAAGACATACTGGATGCGGCGGGAGAGGGCGCGTCGGTCGCGGCTCGCCTCGGCGACGAGGTCCTTGCCGTCGAAGAGGATGCTGCCGCCGGTCGGGCGGTCGAGACCCGTCAGCATGCGGGCGAGCGTCGACTTTCCGCAGCCGGATTCGCCCACGATGCCAAGGGTCTCGCCACGTTTCACGTGAATCGTGACATCCTGGACGGCGTGCACGGCAGGACGCTCGGTGCCGAAGAGCGTGCGTCCGCCGCCGAAGCGCTTCTGGACATTCTCGATGCTGAGGAGACCCGTTTCGCTCATGCCGTCTCCTCCGCGTTCATCGGGTGCAGGCAGCGGACGGCGCGCCCCTTCCCCTCCGCCGCAACCATGGGGATGTCGCCCACCCTGCATTCCTTCTCGACACGCGGACAGCGGTCGGCGAAGGCGCAGCCGGGCGGAAGCCGGTTGACCATCGGCGGGCGGCCCTCGATGGCGTCGAGCCGCCGCTCGGGCTCGCCGAGCACCGGCACACAGTCGATCAGCTTGGCCGTATAGGGGTGGGCGGGCCTTGCCAGAAGATCGGCGGTCGGACCCGTTTCGACGATGCGGCCGGCGTACATCACGGCGACGCGGTCGCAGATCGCCGAGACGACGCCGAAGTCGTGCGTGATGAAGAGGACGGCGACGTCGGTCGATTCTCTTAATCGGCTAAGGAGTGTCAGAATCTGCGCCTGGACCGTGACATCCAGCGCGGTCGTCGGCTCGTCGGCGATGATCAGCCTGGCGTCGTTGGCGAGCGCCATGGCAATCGAGATGCGCTGGCGCATGCCGCCGGAGAGTTCGTGCGGATAGGACTCCAGTCGCTTAGCCGGATTCGGAATGCGGACTTTGGCGAGCAGTTCGGTTGCCTTGTCGGCGGCCTCGGCATGGGAGAGCGGCTGATGGGCGCGGATCGCCTCGATCAGCTGGTCCCCGACCGTAAAGAGCGGATGCAGCGTCGAGAGCGGGTCCTGAAAGACGTGGGAGACGGCGGCGCCGCGAAGCTGGCGGATGCGCTCGTCGCCGGCTGCAAGCAGGTCCTCGCCATCGAGCAGGATCGCGCCGCCGGCAATCTCTCCCGGCGGGGTCGGCACGAGGCCCATGACAGACATCGCGGTGACGGACTTGCCGGAGCCGGATTCGCCGACGAGGCCGACGCATTCGCCCCGCCCGATGTCGAGATCGACGCCGCCGACGGCCCGGTAGACCTCGCCGCCGACGTGGAACTCGGTCCTGAGATCATCAAGCCGCAGCAGGGCGTCGCCGGACGGCGTGTCGGGAATGTCCTTGCGGGTCACCCTGGTGCGGGCGCCGGGTCGGGCCAGCGCACCGGATTTGAGGCGCGGGTCGAGCACGTCGCGGATGCCGTCGCCGAGGAGATTGATGCTCATCACGAGCGCGAAGATCATCAGGCCCGGAATGACCGAGACATGCGGCGCGGTGAAGAGGATCTTCCGCGCCTCGCCGAGCATGGAGCCGAGGTCGGCCTGGGGCGGCTGAGCACCGAGGCCGAGGAAGGACAAGCCAGCGGTCTCCAGGATCATCCAGCCGACCGTGGTCGACATGGTGATGATGATCACCGGCATCACGTTGGGCAGGATCTCGGTGAAGAGGATGCGTGCGTCCGACTGGCCCGACAGCCTTGCCGCGTCGACGAATTCGCGCCGCGACAGACCGAGTGTGATGCCGCGAATGTTGCGGGCGAAGAAGGGGATGTTGACGATGGCGATGGCGTAGAGCGCGTTGATCAGTCCTGGCCCCAGCACGGCGACGATGGCAAGCGCCAGCAGGATGTAGGGAAAGGCCATCACCATGTCGATGCCGCGCATCAGGAGGTTGTCGGTGCGCTTTCCCGCAAATCCGGCGACGAGGCCGATGAGCGAGCCGATGATGGCGGCGATCAGCGTTGCCGAGATGCCGACCGCAAGGCTGACGCGCGTGCCCCAGATGAGACGGGAGAGAATATCGCGGCCGAGGGCGTCCGTGCCGAGAAGATGACCCTCGGAAAGGACCGGCAGCAGTCTTTGCGCCGGCGCCGTCGCGTCCGGGTTGGCGAGCGGCAGAAGCGGCGCGGCAAGGGCGGTCACGACGATGAGGGCCAGCACGACCAGCCCGCCAGCGGCGAGCTTGTTGTTGAGCAGGAGGCGCAGGTTGTCAGGCCGGCCGGAACCCTTGCGCCTTGCGGCCGGAACGGTGTCGGTTGTGGTCATCGGCGCAGCCTCGGATCGATCATCGACTGGGCGACGTCGGCGGCAAGATTGAAGAGCACGTAGGAGGCGGCGACGACGAGGACGCCGCCCTGCACCAGCAACAGGTCGCGGGTGGAAATCGCCTTCACCAGCATCGAGCCGATGCCGGGCCACTGGAAGACCGTCTCGATATAGACCGCGCCGCCGAGGACGAAGCCGGCCTGGATGCCGATGACGGGGATCACCGCGACGAGGGCGGCCTTGAAGGCGTGGCGGTAGATGACGCGGCGCTCGGTCAGGCCCTTGGCGCGTGCGGTGCGGATATAGTCCTGCCGCAGGACCTCGAGCATCGACGTGCGCGTGAGACGCGCGATGACACCCGTCGCGACGATGGCAAGCGTGAAGGCCGGCAGGGCGAGGTGATGCAGGAGGTCGGGCAGGTCGCCGCCGCCGTAGATGGCGTACATGCCGGAGACGGGGAAGAGCTTCACCTTCACCGCGAAGAGAAGGATGAGGATGAGGCCGAGCCAGAAGGAGGGTGTCGAAATGCCGACCAGCACCAGCAACGTCACGATCCGGTCGGTCCAGCCGAACTGGCGCACGGCAGAGACGATGCCGGCGAGAAGCCCGAGGATGGAGCACAGGACAAGCGACGTGCCGGCGAGGATCAGCGTTGCGCCGAAGCGTTCCAGCACTTCGTCGAGCACCGGGCGGTTCAGGGTGTAGGAGCGGCCAAGGTCGCCGTGGGCGATGTTGGACAGCCAGATGAAATATTGCTGCCACAGCGGCTTGTCGAGGCCGAGCTCGCGGTTGATCCGCGCGACATTGTCCGGCGTTGCATAGGCGCCGAGGATGGCCGTTGCCGGATCGCCGGGGATCATCGCCATGATGACGAAGACGATCACGGTGAGACCCAGCAGCACGGGGATCGCGGCGATCAGGCGTTTTGCGATGTAGGAGGCCATGGCAAGCGTCTCCTAATTCAGGAAGATCGGAGAGCGGGAAGAAAACGGCGGCTCGCCGTCTTCTTCCCGCTTCGCCTTACGGCTTTGCGACCTTCTGCAGCATCAGGAAGAAGGACGGCTGGAGCTTGAAATTCTCCACCGCGGCGCTGGTCACCGCGTTCTGCTTCCAGTTGGCGACGAAGACCCAGGGCGCGTCGTCGCGGACGATCTCCTGCATCTCCTTGTAGAGCTTGGCGCGCTCGGCCTGATCGGTGGATTCGCGTGCCTTTTCCAGAAGCTCGTCGACCTTCGGGTTTGAGTAGTAACCCGAATTGAAGCCGCCCTTGTCAGGGAAGGCTTCCGTGCGCAAGGCGAGGAAGGGCAGGGTGTCCGGATCGTTGGTCATCCAGGCCATCTCGGCCATGTCGGCCTTGCCTTCAAGACCTGGGTTCACCTTGCCGAGGAAGGTGTTCCACTCGTAGGTCTCGATCTTCACCTTCATGCCGACGGCTTCAAGGTCGGCCTGGATCGCGGTGCCCATGGCGACCGGATCGAGCATGCCCGAGCCGCCGTCGGTAACGTAGAAGGTGACTTCCGAGCCGTCGTAGCCGGCATCCTTCAGGAGCTGCCTGGCCTTGTCCGGGTCGTAGGGATAGGGCTGGAGCTTGTCGTCATAGGCCCATGCGAAGGCCGGCGGGGTCGGCCCGGCGGCAACCTCGGCCGTGCCTTGCAGGATGTTTTCCACCAGCGCCTTCTTGTTGATGGCGTAGTTGGCGGCCTGCCGGATTTCCTTCTTCGCGAAGGGGCCGTCCTTGGTGTTGAGGATGAGGAACCAGAGGTGCGGGCCGGCCTGCTCATAGACTTGGTAGCTCGCATTGTCGCGGAACTGGGAAAGATTGTCCGGCGGCACCTCGACCATCACGTCGAGACCGCCGGACAGCATTTCGGCGACGCGGGTGTTGGTGTCGGTGATCGGGCGGAAGACGACGGCCTCCAGCGGCGGTGCGCCGTCCCAATAGTCCTCGTTGCGGGTGATCACGACCTTCTCGTTGGCGCTCCATTCGGCGAACTTGAAGGCGCCGGTGCCGGACGGGTGCCGCCCGAAGTCCTTGCCGTATTGCTCGACGGCGGCCGGCGAGACGATGAGGCCGGTCGGGTAGGCAAGATTCGACAGGAAGGGTGCATAGGGCGCCGACAGATCGAATTCGACCGTCATGTCATCGATCACCTTCACCTCCGATACCGTGGAGAAGAAGAAGGCGAGCGGGAAGGGACCCGTGTCGTGGAACGGGTGATCGTCTTTCAGCATGCGGTCGAAGTTGAACTTCACCGCCTCGGCGTTGAAGGGCGTGCCGTCGTGGAACTTGACGCCCTCGCGCAGCTTGAAGGTGTAGACCTTGCCGTCGTCGGAGATCGTCCAGCTGGTCGCGAGCGAGGGCTCGACCTCCAGCGTGCCATCCTTGTAGCGGACGAGGCCGTCGTAGAGGTTCATCAGGATGCGGAAGTCGTTGACCGCCGTGTCAACATGCGGGTCGAGGGACTTGGGCTCGGCGATCTGGCCGACAATCAGAACATTCGGCGGCGACTGGGCCCAGGACGGGGCGGCGAACAGAAGCGTTGCTGCGGCAATGGCCGCGGCCAGAAGCTGTCTCATGGCGGTCTCCCTCCTCCTTCGGATCGGGGAATTATCTGCAAAATTTGCCATTGGACAAGCATTTATTATAATAAATTGACGCCGCCGCATTGAACGATCGCGCCCCGCCAGCCTCCATTCTAGACGTTCCGGAGACCGCGATGCCCACATCCCGACCCGAGATCGACCCCGAAAGACTCCGCGCGCTCCTTGCCGGGTTCAACGCCTTCGGTCGGAGCTCCGAGACCGGCGGATACGACCGGATCGGCTATTCGGCGGCGGACATGGCGGTGCGGGCGTGGTTCATGGCCGAGATGGAGCGCGACGGCCTCGGCGTCCGCATGGATGCGGTGGGCAACGTCTTCGGCCGCTATGGACCGGCCGAGGGTCCTGTCCTTCTTGTCGGCTCGCATCTCGATACCGTGCCCGACGGCGGCGCCTTCGATGGGGCGCTCGGGGTTGCGGTCGCGCTCGAATGCGTGCGGGCGATGAAGGCAGCGGGCTTTCAGCCTCGAACGGCGATCGAGGTGGTGGCTACGGCCGAGGAGGAAGGCCGCTTCGGCGGGATGCTCGGGTCGCAGGCGATTGCCGGCGTTGTGCCGCCCGGCTGGGTGGAGGCGGCGGCCGATGCCGATGGCGTCCGTCTTGTCGATGCGCTCAGAGGATGTGGGCTTGACCCGGCTCGCGTGCCGGCGGCGGCGAGATCGGCGCGGGACATTGTTGCCTTCCTCGAACTTCACATCGAGCAGGGACCGATCCTGGAGATGGAGGGAAGGCCGGTCGGTATCGTCACCGGCATTTCCGGCATGGGCTCGTTGGCGGTGTCGCTTGAAGGCGTTGCCAACCACTCGGGCACGACGCCGATGGACATGCGCTCCGATGCCTTCGCGGGGCTTGCCGAAATCGCCGCGGGTTTTCCGGCGCTGATCCGGGCGCACGGGACGGACCAGACGCGGCTCACCATCGGCAAGGTCGAACTCAAGCCGAATTTCATTCACACCATTCCGGGTCTTGCCGACTTCACGATCATCCTGCGCGACACGGACGAGGCGGTCATGCGGCTGATGGAGGAGGAACTCGGCGAACTCATTGCCGATGTCGCCGATAAACATCGCCTCAAGGCGCGGGTGGAGGTTCGCAGCTGGCTCTCGCCGGTGAGCCTCGATGCGGGTCTCAACCGGCTCCTTCACGACTGCGCCCGGGATCTCGGGCTCGATGCCCGCTCGATGCCGTCAGGCGCCGGGCATGACGCCCAGACGATGCAGGGGCTCTGTCCGTCGGCGCTGATCTTCGTGCCGAGCCGGGGCGGGATCAGCCACGCACCGCAGGAATGGACCGACGAGGAGGACTGCGTCACCGGCGCCCGGCTGATGCTGGAGGCGCTTGTTCGGTTGTCGGTCGAGACTCTGGCCGGCTGACGATCCTCAGATCTCGACGTTGCAGCGCTCCGCCGTTAACCGGATATGGGCTTCCATGGCAGCACTGGCGGCCGGTCCATCGCCCTTTTCCAGCGCCTCGACGATTGCCAGATGCTCCCGCGCGGTGTCGACGATGCTGTCGGCGATGACCATCGGCGCCCATTGGCTATCCTGCATCGCGGCCCGCATCTGCACATAGATGTCACGGAAGAGCCGGTTGTCGCAGGCTGAAAAGATGCGCCCGTGAAAGAGCGTGTCCTGCTCCGCGGCGGCAACGCGATCGCCGTCCGATGCGGCGGCTGCCAGCGCCTCGGCGTTCGCGCGCATGGCGGCCAGGTCCTCCGGCCCGAGATGGCCGGCTGCGGCACTGACGGCCGCCGGCTCCAGCATCGCGCGGAACTGATAGACCTCGCGCAGCGAATAGCTGTGGGCGAAGCGCGTTCCGGGGGCGATCGATCTCGGTTCGCTGACAAAGATGCCCCGGCCGATCTCGACGCGCACGATCCCGAGCGTTTCCAGCATCGAGACGCCCTCGCGGACCGAGGGCCGCGAAGCGCCGAGCATGGCGGCAAGGTCGCGTTGGGACGGCAATGCGGCGCCGGGCTCGAGATTCCGGTCGCGGATCATGGTCTGGATGGCCTCGGCGACGCGCGCCGGAACCGAGGCGGGCCCTGAACGGGTCGGCGCGAAGATGTCGGCCTCGTCGAGAATCCGATCTGTCATTCTTTTCACCAGCAGTGATTAAAAGTTCATCTTGCCTATCAATTGGGCTCATCCCTAGTCTGAACTGGTCAGACCGGTCAGTCCAGCCAAGCCTAGGGCCTTCGGTCGAAGTCCACAAGAACGGGGATTGCCGTGCGAGAGGATAACGAGGCGACGGCAGCGCATTCAGGCAGCATCGTCCTTGCCGTCCGCCCCATCGAGGCCGATGCCTTTCGACCCTACGGCGATGTCGTGCGCCGGGGTGAGCCGCAGAGCGCCAATGACGGCTTTGCGCTCAAGCGGGACGGACAGTTTCCGTTCGCCAGCGCGCACCTGCCCGGCCCCGAGGCGGCGACGTTGACGGTTTCCGCCTTTGCCGTCGAGGAGCGTCCCGAACCGGTGCTGATTGCCGGCGTCGAGCGCCACCCCCATTCCCCGCAGGCCTTCATGCCGCTCGACGAGGGCAAGGCCATGATCCTCGTCGCGTGCCCGCGCGAGGACGGCGGCATCGACGAGGGAACGCTGGCGGCCTTCGTGACCGAGCCCGGCGAGGGCTTCGTCTACAAACCCGGCATCTGGCATTCGGGCGTCACCGGCTACGGCGGGCCGGCCCGGTTCGTCGCCGTGCAATGGACCGGCAGCGATGCCGACTGCGTGACTCGCGATCTCGACCGGACGGTCCGGATCACCGTCACCTCATGAGCCACGCCTGCCGGCGGTTTCTCCCGCTGCCGGCCGGCAAAGACAGAACGACCGCACGAAAAGACAGAGAGGGACAGACATGAAACTGACATCCTTGCGAGCGGCCGCAATCGCCGCGATTTCCGTGCTGGCGCTCGCCGGCACCTCGGTGGGGGCGATCGCCGCCGGCACCTTGCGCATCGGCATGACGGCCGCCGACATTCCGCTGACCACCGGCCAGACCGACCAGGGCGGCGAAGGCATGCGCTTCATGGGCTATACGGTCTATGACTCGCTCATCGAGTGGGATCTGACCAGCGCCGACAAGCCGTCCGTGCTGATCCCCGGCCTTGCGACCTCCTGGTCGGTGGACGATGCCGACCACACCAAGTGGACCTTCAAGATCCGCGAGGGCGTGAAGTTCCATGACGGCAGTCCCTTCACGGCGCAGGACGTCGTGTGGAATTTCGAAAAGCTCCTGAACAAGGATGCCGAGCAGTACGACCCGCGCCAGTCGGCGCAGGGCAAGTCGCGCATCCCGGCGGTCGCCTCGTACAAGGCGATTGACGACTATACGCTCGAGATCACGACCAAGACGCCCGACGCGACGCTGCCCTATCAGCTCGCCTGGATCCTGATGTCCTCCAAGGCCAACTGGGAAGCCCATGGCAAGAGCTGGGAAGAGGTGGCGAAGGCTCCCTCCGGCACCGGCCCGTGGAAGCTCGAAAGCTTCACGCCGCATGAGCGCGCCGATATGGTGCCGAATGCGGACTACTGGGACGAAACCCGGGTGCCGAAGCTCGACAAGCTGGTGCTGATCCCCCTGCCCGAGCCGAACGCCCGTTCGGCCGCGCTTCTCTCCGGCCAGGTCGACTGGATCGAAGCCCCGGCTCCGGACACGATCCCGGCCATCCAGGGCGGCGGCTTCGTGATCACCTCGAATGCCTATCCGCATAACTGGACCTGGCACCTGTCGCGCCTCGAAGGTTCGCCGTGGAACGACATCCGCGTCCGCAAGGCCGCGAATCTCGCCATCGACCGCGAGGGGATGGGCGCGCTGCTCGGCGGCCTGATGATCCCGGCCAAGGGCTTCCTGCCGCCCTCCAGCCAGTGGTTCGGCCATCCGACCTTCGACGTCAAATACGACCTTGAAGCGGCTCAGGCGCTGATGAAGGAAGCCGGCTACGGTCCGGACAAGCACCTGAAGGTGAAGGCGCTGATCTCGCCGTCGGGCTCGGGCCAGATGCTGCCGCTGCCGATGAACGAGTATGTCCAGCAGTCGCTGGCGGAGGCCTATATCGACGTCGAGTTCATGGTCGTCGAGTGGAACCAGATGATCAACCTGTGGCGCGCGGGCGCCGCCGATCCGGCGGTCGAGGGCTCGCAGTCGATCAACTTCACCTACTTTATCCAGGATCCCTTCACGGCTCTCATCCGGCACCTGGACTGCAACCTGATCGCGCCGAACGGCACCAACTGGGGCCACTATTGCGACCCCGAGATGCAGGGACTGTTCGACAAGATCAAGACGACCTTCGACCCGGCCGAGCAGGACAAGGTGATCCAGCAGACGCATGAGAAGTTCGTCAACGACGCGCTCTTCCTGATGGTGACCCATGACGTCGCGCCGCGCGCCATGAGCCCGAAGGTGAAGGGCTTCGTCCAGGCCCAAAACTGGTACCAGAACTTCTCCGGCATCACGATCGAATAAGCCTTCTGGCTGCCACGGCCGCACCGCGCATCACGCGGGGCGGCCATTTTCCTTTCGGGCGCACCGTCCGCTGGCCCCGATGATGCAAGGCCACTGCGCCGATCCTCCGCCAAGGACCTCAACCGATGTTCGTCTATTTCCTGCGCCGGCTCGTCTACGTGATCCCCGTCGCCATCGGCGTCAGCATCATCTGCTTCCTGCTGGTGCATATCGCGCCGGGCGACCCGCTGACGGCGATCATGCCGGTCGACGCGACCCAGGAAGAGCAGATGGCGATGCGGTCCGCCTATGGCCTCGACAAGCCGTTGCCGGTGCAATACGCGATCTGGATCGGCAAGGCCGCGCAAGGAGATCTCGGCAAGTCCATTGCCACGGGGCGCCCGGTCGCCGGCGAGGTCATCCGGGCGGTCAAGAATTCGCTGCTGCTTGCCTTCGCCGCGAGCGTCATCGCCTTTCCGGTCGGCGTCTTCCTCGGCTTCCTCGCCGGCTATTACCGGGACACGCTGTTCGACCGCTTTGTCACGGGTCTTGCCATCACGGGCGTCTCGATCCCGAACTACTGGCTCGGCATCGTCATGGTCATCGTCTTTTCCGTCACGCTCGGCTGGCTGCCGGCGATGGGCGCCGGTCCCGGCGGCTCGACCGAGTGGGCCTGGGATTTCGAGCATCTGCGTTTCCTGGTGCTGCCGTCGGTCACGCTGGCGCTGGTGCCGATCGGCATCGTCGCCCGGACGATCCGCGCGCTCGTCGGCGACATCTTCTCGATGGATTTCGTGCAGGCGCTCTACGCCAAGGGGCTCACCCGCTTCGACGTGCTGCGCCATGTGCTGCGCAACGCCGCGCCGACGGCGATTTCCGTCATGGGTCTTCAGCTCGGCTACCTGCTCGGCGGCTCGATCCTGATCGAGACCGTGTTCAACTGGCCGGGATCGGGCTTCCTCTTGTCCAACGCCATCTTCCAGCGCGACCTGCCGCTGCTGCAGGGGACGATCCTCGTGCTCGCCCTCTTCTTCGTGACGCTCAATCTCCTCGTCGATGTCGCCCAGGCGGCCATCGACCCCCGGATCAAGAGGAGCTGAGATGGCCAGCACTGTCGATGCCGCCGACGTTGTCGAACCGGTGAACGCGGCGCCGGGCTACTGGTCCGGCGTCCTCAAGCGCTTCCTGAGAGATCCGGTGGCGGTGACCTGCACCGTCATCGTCCTCGCCCTGATCCTGGCCGCGATCTTCGCGCCCTATCTCGATCTCGCCGATCCCTACAAGGGCTCGATGATCAAGCGGCTGAAGCCGATCGGCACGCCCGGCTACCTGCTCGGCGCTGACGAGCAGGGCCGCGACATGCTGGCCCGGCTCATCTACGGCGGCCGGCTGACGCTCTTCATCGGGCTGATGCCGGTGGTCTTCGCCTTCTTCATCGGATCGGCGCTCGGCATCTTCGCCGGCTATGTCGGCGGCATCGTCAACACCGTGATCATGCGCACGGTCGATGTCTTCTTCGCCTTTCCCTCCGTGCTGCTGGCGATCGCGATCTCCGGCGCGCTGGGTGCGGGCATCACCAACACCCTCGTCTCGCTCACGGTCGTCTTCGTGCCGCCGCTCGCCCGTGTCGCCGAAAGCGTGACGGCCTCGGTCCGCTCGCTTGACTATATCGACGCGGCGCGCGCCAGCGGCGGTGGAGCGCTGACCATCGTGCGCGTCCATATCCTCGGCAACGTGCTCGGGCCGATCTTCGTCTATGCGACGAGCCTCACCAGCGTTTCGATGATCCTCGCGGCGGGCCTTTCCTTCCTCGGCATCGGCGTCAGCCCGCCCGAGCCGGAATGGGGGCTGATGCTCAACACCCTGCGTACGGCCATCTACGTCAATCCGCTCGTCGCGGCCCTGCCGGGCCTGATGATCTTCGTCACATCGCTCTGCCTCAACCTTCTGAGCGACGGCCTGAGGAGCGCCATGAATGTCCGTGACTGATCCTGCCAAAGCCGCCGTCCCGGATCGCGGCGGTCCGCGCCAGCCGCTGATCATCGCCAAGGACCTGCGCAAGCATTTCCCGGTCCGCTCCGGCCTCTTCGGGCGCCAGACCGCGACGGTCCACGCCGTCGATGGGGTTTCCTTCGAGGTGATGAAGGGCGAGACGCTCGGCATCGTCGGGGAATCGGGCTGCGGCAAATCGACGACGGCGCGCCTTCTCATCGGCCTCATCGATATCGACGAGGGCCAGATCATCTTCGACGGCGACATCCTCGGCCACGACATCTCGCTGAAGGAGCTGCGCCACGGCGTGCAGATGGTGTTCCAGGACAGCTACGCCTCGCTCAACCCGCGCCTCACCATCGAGGATTCCATCGCCTTCGGACCGATGGTGCAGAAGCTCGGCGATCCGCGCGGCCGGGCACGGGACCTGATGACGAAGGTCGGGCTCGATCCGGCTCGCTTCGCCCACCGATATCCGCATGAGCTGTCGGGCGGCCAGCGCCAGCGCGTCAACATCGCCCGGGCGCTCGCCATGTCGCCCCGGCTCGTCATCCTCGATGAGGCGGTCTCGGCGCTCGACAAGTCGGTCGAGGCGCAGGTGCTCAACCTCCTCAACGATCTTCGCGAGGAATTCGGCCTCACCTATGTCTTCATCTCGCACGACCTCAACGTCGTGCGCTTCATTTCCGACCGCATCCTGGTGATGTATCTCGGCGAGGTGGTCGAGGTCGGCCCGGCGGAGACCATCTATGCCCGGCAGGCGCATCCCTATACGGCGTCGCTCTTCGCCGCGATGCCGTCGATGGACCCGGACGCGCGGACGGAAGAGCCGCCCCTTGCCGGCGATCCGCCCAACCCGATCAACCCGCCTTCCGGCTGCCGCTTCCACACCCGCTGCAAGTTCGCCGAGGACGTCTGCGCGGCGACACGGCCGGCGCTGACGCCGCTTGGCGGAGAGGCCGGTCACTATGCCGCTTGCCACATGGAGATCGCCGGGTCGGGCCACAGTCACGCGGCGGTCGCGCATCCGCCGATGCGGGAGGCGCAGTCATGAGCGAGCCGCTGCTTTCCATCCGCGACCTGCATGTGACCTTCACCGGCGACCGCACGGTCCATGCCCTCAATGGCGTTTCGCTGGAGATGCGCCCGGGCGAGATGCTGGGACTGCTCGGGGAATCGGGTTCCGGCAAGTCGGTGACGCTGAAGACGCTGCTGCGGCTGCTTCCGGAACGGCGGACGAAACTGACCGGGGCGCTGGAGGTCGGCGGAACCGACATCAAGACGCTGTCCGGCAAGCGCCTTTCGGCCTATCGCGGCGGGACGGTGTCGATGGTGTTCCAGGAGCCGGCGCTTGCCCTCGATCCGGTCTACACCGTCGGCGACCAGATCGCCGAGACGGTGATGCGGCACAAGGGCATCGGCAAGCGCGAGGCGATGGACGTCGCGCTCGACATGCTGACGCGGGTGCGCATTCCCTCGCCGGAACGACGGCTCAAGGCCTATCCGCACGAGATGTCGGGCGGCATGCGGCAGCGGGCGATGATCGCGCTGGCGCTGTCCTGCCGGCCCTCGCTGCTGCTTGCCGACGAGCCGACGACGGCGCTCGACGCGACCGTGCAGATCCAGATCCTGCTGCTGTTGCGTGAGCTTCAGCGCGAGTTCGGCATGGGCGTCATCTTCGTCACCCACGACATCGGCGTCGCGGTGGAGGTGTCGGACCGGATCGCGGTGATGTATGCCGGCAGCATTGTGGAGACGGGCACGACGCGGCAGGTGATCAAGGACCCGCGCCACCCCTACACCAAGGGTCTGCTCGCAGCCAACCTGCATGGCGCGGTCAAGGGCGCGCGGCTCGATGCCATTCCGGGCTCGCCACCGGCGCTGGAGACAAAGCCGGACACCTGCTCCTTTGCGCCACGTTGTCCGCTGGCGGGGGCGGAGTGCCTTGCCGGCCTGCCGCCGAAGATCGACGTCGGCGATGCACACATGGTGGCCTGCGTGCGCCAGAGCGAATTTGCCTGACGCATACATTTTCGGTGATGGTTACATCGCCGACGGTGTCGGGATACGCGGACCGCTGTCGGCTTCGCTGACGGTCGATTTTGCCGCTGTGATGCCAGCATTTGCCGGGACGGTCGACGGGACAGCCGGGGCCGCGCCAGTCATCGATCCGACGGTCGGGATGACCGGGGTATCGGCGGCCACGGTCTTCCCGGCGGCAACCGGTGGCACGGAGGATTTGGCGGCGGCGCGAACCGGCGCGGGTTTCTTCCTCGTCACCGGCGTCTCGGTGACGGGATCGGCGCCGTAGCTTTCCGCCGGCGCTACGGTCGCAACGCCGAGGGCGCTTCCGGCCTCAGTCAGGGCATCGCCGCCCATCGGTCCGCTATAGGCGGTGAGCGGCACGGACAGACCACCGACCGAGAGGCGCAGACTCTTCATCCGATCAAGAAGATCGCTGGCGGCGATCTCGTCGCACATGCGCATGCGGATGCTGACCGGCTTCACCTTCTTCACGAGACTGAAGCCTTCGACCTCCATCGCCGACCGGTCGAACCACTGCCAGGCATAGACGCAGGCGGTGTTTCCCGTGGTTCCCTCTGCATAGCCGAAGGGACCGTAGGCGTTGGCGATCGGCGCGGTGCCGCGATGCCAGGCAAGGCCGGGAGCGGCGGAATTCAGTTCCCGCGCGATCATCGCTTCGGTCGGCGGATGACGCAGATCGGCGTTTGCGCCGTCCGGCCCCTCGATCTCCACGCTGAGGCTGTTCTCGCCGACGGCGGTGCCGCCGCCCGGATAAGCGGCGCGCTGCAGGCGCGATGTCGGAGAGCTTTCCTCGATCACGCGCATCGGCGTTCCCGCAGCGGCGGACAGGCTGGCCCAGGCCATCATCGGCTGGACCGACTGCCGGGTCGTGAGCGCCGCCGTGTCGCCGAGAGGATTGCTCGCCACACAGCCACCGAGGCTGCCGGCAAGGGCGAGGGCTGCAATGAGGCGCATGCGGTCGAAGGTCATGGCTTGCCTCTCGTCATTTCGTTAGTAGGGGACGGCGGACGGTCGCAAGGGCCGAACGCGTCTCGGGGGTCGAAAGCGTCTGGTCGAGGGCGACGAAGACCTTCGCCGCCTCACTCTTGCGGCCGAGATGCCAGAGCGACCAGCCACGCATCATCGCCAGATCCCGCGTTTCGCCGGCATGCTGCGGGCGGGCGTCCAGCAGGCGCAGGGCCTCCGTCCAGCGCTTGCCGTTGAAGGCGGCGACGGCCTGGTTGGAGAGAAGCGCCGTGCCGATCTCGTTGCGCCGCTTGCCGGTCATCTCGCCACTTGCGGCAACCTCGGCGGCGCCGCGCATCTCGCCAGCGGCCATCAGCGCCAGCGAGCGGCCATAGAGCGCGTCCTTGCGCACCTGCCCGCTGCCGCGCGCGGCGATGGCGAAAGCCGAAGCGGCCTCGTTCGGGCGCTGCATCTTCATCAGGCACCAGCCGTGCATGAGCGAGGCGTCGGCCGGCAGCGTGCCGGAGCGGGCAATGCGCTGGTCGGCGATGGCGATGCAGCCGCGATAGTCATGGCGCTCGAAGCGGGTGACAAGGGCATCGGTCCTCGCCTTGCCTCCTCCCGACTTTGACGACGGAGCAGCGATGGTGAGGTCAGCCAGATCGGCGAAATCGCCGAGCCATTTCGCCTTGGTCGCCTTGGCGCTCGCAAGGTCTCCGGTGCCGATTTCGGCAAGGATCAGGCCGCGCGCGCGGGCTTCGGAGGCTTCGGTGTCCTGCGCGAAGCGGAACCAGTCGGCCGCCGTGTTGTACTGGTGGAAATCGTAGGCGTACCAGCCGAGCGCTTCCGCGCCGGCGGCCGATTTCGTCTCGACAACGGATTTGGCGTAGTCGGCGAGTTCCGCGTCCGGCAGACGAGGACGGGGATCGCCTTCGAAACGCGCCGTGCCAAGGTCGACGTAGAGTTTGGCGAGCGCCTGAGACTTGTCGCGGCCATCGCGGGCGCGGGCCACGGCCTCGTCGCGGCGGCCGAGGGCATCGAGGGAGAGAACGATCCCTTCAGCGGTTTTTGCGAGATCCGTCTCGGAGGTGCCTTCGGCCTGACCGAGCGTTGCGGCGATCTCGAAGGCCTTGAGAGCGCCGGCATGGTCGCCTTCAAGCCGGCGGTACCAGCCAAGGAGCCCGGCATCGGCGCCCGGTCCATTCGCGAGCGTTCTGTCCGCGAAGCTTGCCAGCAGCGCGGGATCGGGCTTGGCGGCAGAGGCGTCCTTGAGGACAGCGGCAATGTCGGCACGGACGAAATCGATCTCCAGCCCGGCGAACTCGCCGGTGCCGTCCGGATTGGTCCGGCCAAGGGCGGTCAGCGGACGGGCGTCTGGGCCGAGAAGCGCGAGCGCCTTCTGCATGGTCGCAAGCCGCCCGGCGCTGTCGTCGCAGGTGGAGAGGAGCGTGTGATAGTCATCGAAGGCGGCGGATTTGCCTGCGACGGCAAAGTGCGCCTCGGCGAGCCGCCAGGCGACATCGAGGTCGGCGCAGCCGCCGAAATCCGGATGCGCTTCGGCCAGCGAGACCACCTTGGCGGCGTCTCCGGCGTTGCTCGCGGCGATGAGATCGCGGCGGTCGCGTTTGACCGCGATCTTGCTTGCAAGGTCGTTGGAAAGGGCGAAGGCGGGGTCCTGGGCCTTGAGATCGGCGAGGGCCTTGTCGAAGCCGTCGAGATCGTCGGCGGCATAGAGCGTCCAGAGGCCTGCTTCCGGCCCCGGCCCGTCGAGCGCGCCGATGTCCGCCGGCGGCGTCCATTCGGGATAGAGCGTCTGAAGGCGCTTCAGTTCGGCCTCGTAGCGGTCGATCTCGTTGTGGGCGGCGTAATAGCGCAAGGCGCTGGTGTCGACCTTGACGGGCTCGGCGGCGATTGCGGAGAGACAAGTTCCGCCGATGAGCGCCGCGACGGCGACAAGGCGTGCGGATTTCAGAAGCATTCCGGATACCTCAGCTGGGCCCCGACATAGGCGAGCAACCGCAGGGTCGCGGGGTAGTAGGGTTCTTCCTCGAAGCGGGTCAGGTCCGCCGGGTAGGCCTCGCCGCGCAGCGCGCAGCGAACCAGCGACGGCACGGCGCGGTATCCCGAGGAGCCGAAGGGCTGCGAGCGCGTGCTGCGGCCAAGCAGATCGACGACCGACGGATCAACACGGTTCGATGGCCAGAGCGTATCGAAGGGGGCAAGATCGGCCCGGTTGCCGCCGAAGGCGCCGAAGCCGGCCATCGCTAGGTAGAGCGGGACGCGGACGGCGTTGTAGCCGAAGACCGGGTCGAAGCCGTTGGCGGGGCGCATGCGCTTGCCGCCGAGGGCGGTCCACTCGGCCGGCAGGTCGTTGGCGCCGAAGCGGGCCTTGCGGATCAGCGAATGGCCGGAGGCCGCGAGCCGCTGCCAGTCGTATTCGGGCACCATCTCGGCAAGGCGCGGGAAGGCCGGGAAGACCCAGTAGGAGAGATTGACGACGGGGCCGTCGGGGCGGTCCTTGGCCGTGAAACCGCTCACGGCGGGCAGGAGCAGCGGACCGTCCTCGCCCTCGACGATCGCATGACGGATCACCGCGCGGGCGATGGCCGCGCCGGCCAGCAGATCGGCGTTGCGCTCCCAGCGGGCATGGGCCGCGCCAAGGGCCCAGGCAATCAGAAGGTCGCCGTCGGTCGCGTTGTTCGGATCGGAAATCGGATTGCCCTCGCGCGGGTCGTAGCGCCAGGCGAAGAGGCCGTCGCCGCGGACGCCGAGGGTCGTCTTCGTCCAGTGCCAGAGCCGGTCGAAGGTGGCCCGGTCGTCGGCGAAGGCGGCGAGCAGCATGCCGTAGCCCTGGCCTTCGGTGTGGCTGATGTCGCCGTTGCTGTCGTCGAGAACGCGGCCTTCCTCGGTGACGAAGCGTCCGCGCCACTGCTGCCACAGCGCGTCGTCGAGACGCGGAACGGGGAGCGTTTCCTGGCTTCCCGATGCCTGGCCGATGCCGCTGGCAAAGAAGCCGCCGGTGGCCGCCATCATCAGGAGGGCCGATGCACTGACCATGAACTGGCGCCGGGTCATCGGGTCTCCTCCCGTCCCTTGCGCAGCACGGCCGCGGTGAGGCCGCCGAAGGCGAGCACGCAGGCAACCACCATCAGGGCGTAGATCACCGGGTTGAGCGAGAACCACGCGGCCGCGACGAGGCGCATGTTGCCGGGTGTCGTGTCGGCCAGCGCCTGGAGGCGGGCATGCCGGCTCTCGATGATCTTCACACCGTCCTCGCCGAGGAGAACGGCGCGGCCGCCGATCTGCTGCCAATTGGCGGGCTTGACGAGGTCGCGGACGCCGTTGGCGAGATCGGACGGCGTGGGGGCCGTCACGACCGTGAGGGGCGCCTGCAAGCCGGCGGGGGCGGCCTGTGCGAGGACAAGACGCGTCCGGGCGTCCACCGACAGCGGCTCGTCGGTGCGGCCAAGTCCGCTCCACTCGGCGAGTTGGGTCAGGTAGCTCTTCGACGCGTCGACGAAGGAGTCCAGGCGATTGCCGGCGCCGGCACCAACGCTGCCGCGCCAGTCCTTCAGCATCTGCGTTCCGTCGGAAATATCGGCGGCAGGGGACGGCTGGCCGATGTCCGGCTGGACGCCGGCGCTGACGGGCGCCTGCGTGAAGGCATCGTCGAAGCGTCGCGACAGGGTATTGGATTCCTGTCCGAGCATGGCGAGGGAGCGATGGCCGAGGCCGACCAGATCGGCTGCCCGGGCGTCGAGGCGACCGGCATCGCCGATGAGGATGCCGCCGCGGCGGTCGTTCGGGTCATAGCCGGACAGCACCAGCTTCGGGACTTCGGGCGCTGCCAGCGCCATGGCGGTGAAGAAGGTCGCTGCGGCGGACAGGGTGTTGGCGTCGGCGGAGGTGACGGCAAGGTGGACCGCTTCGCCCGGCCCGGTACGGCCTTCGGCGATCGTTCCGGAAAGATCGGGCAGGCGCTCAAGATGGGCGAGCTTCGGCACGCGGATGGACGTCGCGTCGACGAAGAGCAGGCGCGGATTGCCGGAAATCTGTGTGTCGGGGCTACAAGCCTGATCCGAGACCTGAGGCAGGCTCGCTTCCAGATCGATGTGGTTGAGGCCGGGACGGAAGGCGGAGAGCGGCAATTCGATCGGCCGCCCCTCGAAGAGTTCGCCGCCGTCGCGGCCGAAGGGCAGGGTGGCGACGCGCTTGCCGTTGACCCGGATGCCGAGGCCGCTGTCCGAGCCGAGACCGGGCGCATAGGCGGCCACGAGCGACAGCCGCACGCTGGCATAGTCGGCGATCATCGTGTCGTCGGGCAGGGCGATGTCCACCCCGCGCTGAAAGAGGCGGCCGGAGAAGCGCGAGCTGCTGACGCCGAGGCGGGCGAAGGTGACCTCGGCATCCTCGACCTCGGGAACTTTGCCGGGGCGCGGACCGAGGGCCCTGGCGGCGGCCTCCAGTTCGGCCTCGGTGCGGGCTTGCTGGCGGAAGTCACCGGCCGCAATGACGAGCGAGGCGGACGGAGCGGCATCGCTGGCCGACAACTGCACGGAATTGGCGGCGGCCTCGACGATCTCGCCGGAGATGCCAAGGCGAGCAAGGTCCTCGGATGAGCCGTAGTAAAGGTCGAGGCCGCGGGAGGCATCGGCCGTATCGGTCGCGAGGGTGACGGCTGCGGACGTTGCGCCGGCAGCCTTTGCGGTCAGCGCCGCGATCCGGAAGGCGTTGCTGAGGCTGACGGCGTCACGGGCTAGCGTGTGGAGGCGGATGGCCATCGTCCCATCGGCGTTGCGACCGACATAGGGAAGCGCCGGAAGCCCGCTGGGCATCGGTGCGCCGAAACGCAGGCCGCTCGCCGCCGGATCGATCCGGGTCCAGAGTTCGTAGGTGCCTTCGACCGAGCAGTCGACGCGGTGCCGCTGGCTCGTCTCGAGCGTCAGCGTGTTCCAGCCCGCATGCAGCATGGCGGCCGGCAGCGCGACCTTTTGTGCCGCCGCTTCGGGGCCGCCGAGCGGCAGTGTCTCGACCGATCGGCCGTTCAGCGTGATCCCGAGACGCGAGGCCTCGGGCATGACCGCAACCGAGCTTTCCAGCTTCAGGACGAGGTCGCCGCCGCTGCGGGCCTCGGCGTCTGAAAGGAAGACCGGATAGGTGACGATGGCGCTTTCGCCGTCGAATTCCAGTCCGTCGCGCATTGCCGGCAGCGGGCGGAGCGGCGCGGCGATGCTGGCGATCGACGCGAAAGCCTCGGCCGAAGCGGCGGTCTGCGCCATCGCGAGGCCCGATGCCATTGATAGGGCCAGCATTGCCGGCGAGCCGATCAGGAGGGTCTTGAAGGTCTCAATAGACATGGCGGATGCCCTCACGAGTTCTGTTCGGTGGGAACGCGGACGACGACAGGCTGCGCGGCCATAGTCTCCCGGACCGGTTCGGACCGGGCCAGTTCGGACCGGAGCGGGGCGGCCTTGCCGTGCCGGCCGGCGAGGGAAAGCCCGCGCATGATGTAGGCCATGCTCCAGCCGAGGAAGCGCATGCTGCCCCGGACGATGCCCATCGACGTGCGGCGGCCGTCGCGGAACTCTTCCAGCGGCCGGCTGTCGGCGTACATGAGGTCGGCAATGGTGCGATACTGGGCGAGCGACAGGTCGACGAATTCGAGGCCGAGGCTGAGGCCGCGCTCGTCGGAGATGTTGCGGCGGACGGCGACGTTGAGGGTCTGGATTGTGCCGCCCGGGTCGTTGCGGCGGATGGCCAGCGTTCCGGTCCGGCTTCCCGCCCGGTTGAAGCGGGGCCGGGCGCCGAGCGGCCGCACGCGGACACCGCCGGAGGAAACGTCCTCGACGAGGACCTGGAAGGCGTTGCCGTCGAGTTCCATGACGCCCTTGCGGGCGACCGCGAGGCGCTGGCTGCGGCGGCGTTCGGCGCGCTCGGAGACGGCACCCAGCGACAGGCCGGCGATGATCAGGTTGAGGCCGTTCCAAAGGCCCACGACCGCGAGCATGTCGCGCGAGGCTGGCTCGTTCCACCAGCGCAGGGCATCGACGCCCGCCGCCGTCAGCAGCATGCCGAAGATGACGAAATACGGCAGGGCGATCTCGGACAGCTGGTCGCGGTCGATGGTGACGCCCTTGGCGGTGACGTTGAAGGTCGGCTTGCGCGGGTTGAGGAAGACCTTGGCGATCGCCTGGATCAGGTAGACCGACTGGACGTATTCGTAGAGCTCCGACATCCATGGCCAGCGGACGCGGCCGAAGAGATAGTTCTGGAGCATCATGTTGGCGACCATGTAGACGGTCGTGTAGGCGAAAAACTCCTGCAGGCTCGCCTGATAGATTTCCATGGAGAAGAAGATGTGCAGGAGCGGGGCGAAGACGAAGGTCAGCCGCGTCAGCGAGAAGAGCCAGAAGAGGCTGGAGGACAGGTAGCAGACGCGCTGGGCAAAGCTCAGGCCCTTGCGGAAGACCGGGTTCTTCAGCAGCAGGATCTGCATCATGCCCTGGCACCAGCGCGAGCGCTGGCCGATGAAGGAGGAGAAGGTCTCCGGCTGCAGGCCGGCGATCAGGGGCGTGTCGATATAGCGGCTGTTCCAGCCGCGGCTGTGCAGCGTCAGCGCCGTCTCGCAATCCTCGGTGATCGTGACGCCGTCGAAGCCGCCTGCCTCCTCCAGTGCCGTGCGACGCAGGAGGGCCGCCGATCCGCAGAAGAAGGCCGCGTTCCAGCGATCGAGACCCTTCTGGATCACGCCATAGAACATTTCGTTCTCGGACGGCATCGACTTGAAGAGCGAAAGGTTCTTCTCGATCGGGTCCGGGTTGAGGAAGAAGTGCGGCGTCTGCACCAGGAAGAGGCGCGGGTCCTCGAGGAAGTGGCCGACGGTCTTCTTCAGGAAGCTGCGGACGGGCGCGTGGTCGGCGTCGAAGACCGCGACGAGGTCGCCGTGGGTGCGCGGCAGGGCGGCGTTCATGTTGCCGGCCTTGGCGGAAACATTGCGCGCACGGGTCATGTAGACCGCGCCGAGACCCTCGCAGAGTTGCGTCAGTTCGCGGCGCCGCTCGATGGCCGCATGGGCGGCGACCGGGTCTTCTGAATTGCACTTCTGGTCGGAGCCGCCGTCGTCGAGCAGGTAGACCGTGAGGTGGCCGGCCGGATAGTCCATGGCGACGGCCGCGGCGACGGTGGTCGCCAGAAGTTCGGGGTCTTCGTTGTAGGTCGGGATGAAGACGTCGACGGTCGGCAGGTCATGGTCGTTGTCGTCGACGACGACCGCGGGGCGGTCCTTCGGGTCGGCAACGACGAAGAGGCTGATGAAGAGCATCAGCACCGAGAACATCTCGACGCCGTAGAGCAGTGCGCCGGGGATGAAGTTCACCAGGTCGCCCGGGTCGGGCAGGGTCGACGTTGTGCGCCAGTAGACGTAACGGCAGACAACGGCGAGCGCGAGCATGATGACCACGGTCCGCGTCGTGCCGCGCCGGCCCGTCAGCCAGAGCCCGAGCATTGCCGCGATGAGCGTCACGCCGACGATGACCTGCCCTTCGCTGCCGATGGGCTGGGCAACCAGGAACAGGAACATCGACGCTGCTGCAAACCAGGCGAACTTGAGCATGGCAGACATCTTCTCTTGGCAATGAAATTCGCGACTCCGACGGGTTGCCGGGGCGAGAGCAATCAAAGCCATGCCATGGTTCACAAGCTGCAAATTTGCCGAAAATTTTAGACGACATTTGCGGCAATGGTAAACGGAATCGGACTCTCGATCCCTTGATTTCCTTGGAGTTACGGATCAGAAATCTTTCCGGTGCCAAATTTTGCGACCGCCTTGAGATTTTGTTAACCATGATCGATCCGGTCGCATGGCTGCCTCCTTCAGCCATGCGATTTCAGATATTCGCCTTCGTCAGCCATGCGCATTCGTCGCGGCTTATTCTCGCCGGTGCCATGCGATAGTCGGTGACGGGCCGTCGTGCCTTTCCCCGGCACGGGGCATGTTGCAGTGCGTCATCATGCAGCCATCATCCGGTGAGACGGTCCGATGAGGCCACTTGGCCCGTCTCGTGATGCGTTGCTGTAGCAGCGGTTCGCAATGCGGTATGAATGCCGATGAACGGGTCCACGGAAAGACCGAGTTCCGTTCTTCAAGGCACCCGCTTCGCCGACCGATCGTCGTGAACACCGCGAGGACCGCCTCTGATGGCCGTCCGGGTGTCGTTGATGCGGGGGCACCATGAACAAGCATCTGGCAATCGATATGCCGCCGGCGAAAAAGGACGGATCGCCTTTCGCCGTTGCCGGCAGGCGGCGCGTCGAGGCGGGCAGCCCCTATCCGCTCGGGGCGACGCCTGATCGGACGGGCACCAATTTCGCCCTTTTTTCCGACAATGCCGAAGCGGTGACGCTCTGTCTCTTTTCCGATGACGGCAGCCGCGAGAGCGAACGGATCGCCCTCAGCGAATGCACCAACGGCGTCTGGCACTGCCACCTGCCTGGCGTCGGGCGCGGCCAGGTCTACGGCTGGCGCGTGACGGGGCCGTGGGCGCCGAGGGACGGTCATCGTTTCAACGACGCCAAGCTGCTCATCGATCCCTACGCCCGCAGCCTGGTCGGCCCCCTCGTCTGGGACGATGCGGTCCACGGCTACCGGATCGGCGAGGGCAAGGATGCCGACCTGATCATGGACGAGCGCGACAGCGCCCCTTTCGTGCCGAAAGCCCGTGTGCATCCGACGATGCCCTTGATCCATACGCCGCATCCGCGCACGCCCTGGCCGAAGACGGTGATCTACGAGGCGCACGCGCGGGGCCTCACGATGCGCCATCCGCTGGTCCCGGAGGATGTGAGGGGCACCTTCGCAGCCCTTGCCGCGCCCGATGTCATCGATCACTTCGTGCGGCTCGGCATCTCGGCGGTCGAACTGATGCCGATCCATGCCTTCACGCAGGACCGCCATCTGGTGCAGCGCGGCCTTTCCAACTACTGGGGCTACAACACGCTCGCCTTCTTCGCTCCCGAGGCCCGCTATCTCGGGCCGGGCGGCCTGGAAGACATCGCCATGGCCGTCGACCGCCTGCACCAGGCCGGGATCGAGGTCCTTCTCGATGTCGTCTACAACCACACCGCCGAGGGCAATCACCTCGGACCGACGCTCTCCTTCCGCGGTATCGACAATGCCTCCTACTACAGGCTGATGCCGGGCGACCGGCGCCACTACGACAATCTCACCGGCTGCGGCAACGCCCTCAACACCGACCATCCGAAGGTGTTGCAGATGATCCTCGACTCGCTTCGCATGTGGGCGACGATCTATGGCATCGACGGCTTCCGCTTCGATCTGGCGGTGACGCTCGGCCGCCGGCCGTCGGGCTTCGATCCCGGGCATGCCTTCTTCAATGCCATCCTGCAGGATCCGGTGCTCTCGCGGCTGAAGCTCATCGCCGAGCCATGGGATGTGGGACCCGGCGGCTATCAACTCGGCGCCTTCCCGCCGGGCTTTTCGGAGTGGAACGGCGACTACCGCGACGTGGTGCGCGAGTTCTGGTGCGGCCACGAGGGCGTGCTGCCGCATTTCGCCCGTCGCTTCGCCGCCTCGACCGATCTCTTCGGCGAGGGCCACAGGCGACCATGGTCGAGCGTGAATTTCGTCACCGCCCATGACGGTTTCACGCTCAACGACCTCGTCTCCTACAATCACAAGCACAACGAGGCCAACGGCGAGGACAATCGCGATGGCCACGACGACAACAAGAGCTGGAACTGCGGCGTCGAGGGCGAGACCGACGACGAGGCCGTGCTCGAGTTGCGGCGGCGCCAGAAGCGCAATCTGTTCGCCACCCTGCTGCTCTCGCAGGGTGTGCCGATGCTGCTCGCGGGCGACGAGGCCGGCAACAGCCAGGGCGGCAACAACAATGCCTATTGCCAGGACAACGAGATCGGCTGGATCGACTGGGAGCACTCCGATCCCGAACTGGTCGATTTCGTCGCCCGCATGATCGAACTCAGGCGGTCACGGTCCTCACTTTCCCATGCGGAGTTTCTGTCCGGCGCGCGCAATCACCTCGGCCAGCCGGACGTCACCTGGTATTCCGCCTCGGGCGAGCGGATGATGCCGGAGGAATGGAACCGGCCGCATGTGAAATGCCTCACCGTGCGGCTCGCGCCGGCCGAGGCGGGGGAGCCCGATCTCCTGATCCTGCTCAACGCCTCTCACCACGACGTCGACTTCGTGGTTCCAAGCGACGATCGGGCGCTCTGGCAGGTCGTGATCGATACGGCGCTGAAGCAGCATCCGGAGCCGGAACACGAGTCAGGCGCCCATCTTGCGGTTTCAGCCCGGTCGCTGATGGTTTGCGAGCGGGTCATGCCGTCGACTTAGCCGGCAGAGCAGCATCATTCGCGGGCCGACCTCAAGATCAGTAGGTCGCGCGGCCGCCGGAGGCGTCGAGCACCTGACCGGTTATGAAGGAGGATTCCTCGCTGGCGGCAAAGGCAACGATGGCGGCAATTTCCTCCACGGTGCCGAAGCGGCCCATCGGGATCTTCGAGAGCATGAAGTCGATATGGCTTTGCGGCAATTGGTCGAAGATCGGCGTGCGCACCGCGGCGGGCGTGACCGCGTTGACCGTGATGTTCTTCGTCGCCAGTTCCTTGCCGAGCGACTTGGTGAAGCCGATCACCGCTGCCTTGGAGGCCGAATAGGCCGAGGCGTTGGGGTTGCCCTCCTTGCCGGCGATCGAGGCGATGTTGACGATCCGGCCATAGCCGCTCTCGAGCATCGCCGGCAGAACCGCCTTGTTGCAGTGGACGAGGCCGAAGAGGTTCACGTCGAAGACCTGACGAAAACCGTTCATGGGAAATTCGGTGACGGGGACGGTCGGGCCGGTGATGCCTGCGCTCGCCACGAGAATGTCGATGCCGCCAAACGCCTTTTTCGTCTCATCAGCGGCCCGCCCGACGTCTTCGAGGCTGGTGATGTCGACGGGAACAGCAAGGCCGCCAAGCTTTTCGGCCGCCGTCTTCGCCGCGTCGGCATTCATGTCCCAGATCGCAACGCGCGCGCCCTCCTGTGCAAGCCGCATGGCGCAGGCGAGCCCGATGCCGGAGGCTCCACCCGTGACGATGGCGCGTCGGCCCTTGAAGCGTTTCTGCATGAACGGTCTCCCCCTGTTTTCGTTGCGGCGCGGCACGGACGATGCCTGCCGGCTTTTTTCGCGATGCCCGATCCGGTCGCCGTTCGGGCAACAGGTCTTGATACCATACCAGTGAAGATTTGCCACTGTCCTGTCCGCGATATGCGGAGGGGGTTGCCGCCTCCGCACGTGCGGTCCGTCCTGCGAATACCCCGGTCCGGGCGCCGGCCGCACGGAAATTGCTGAAGAATTCGTCATGCCGCCTTCATTTTTGTGGCGACCTCGCTCCTTGTTTTCACTAGGCTTGCTGCATGCCGGTCAACAAGCCCGGAGACGGGACTGTCTGGCCGGCCAAAGGCAAATCAAAAGAAACGCCGGAGGAAACCCATGAAGCGATCCGTGATGCGTGCTGTCGCCAGCACCGCCGTTGCCGCCTGTCTCGCCGTCTCCGCCCTTCCCGCCAAGGCCGAGGAGTTCATCAACGTCCTCACGGGCGGCACCTCGGGTGTCTACTATCCGCTGGGCGTGGCCCTTTCGAAGATCTACGGCGAGAAGATGGAGGGCGTGCGCACGCAGGTGCAGTCCACCAAGGCCTCGGTCGAAAACCTCAACCTCCTGCAGCAGGGACGCGGCGAGATCGCCTTCGCGCTCGGGGATTCGGTCAAGCTCGCCTGGGACGGCGATGCGGAGGCCGGCTTCAAGGCGCCGCTCGACAAGCTGCGCGGGATCGCGGCGATCTATCCGAACTTTATCCAGATCATGGCCACCAAGGATTCGGGTATCACCGACCTTGCCGGCCTGAAGGGCAAGAGCCTTTCCGTCGGCGCGCCGAAATCCGGCACCGAACTCAACGCCCGGAAGCTCCTGGCCGCCGCGGGGATGAGCTACGACGATCTCGGCAAGACCGAATACCTGCCCTTCTCCGAATCCGTCGAACTCATCAAGAACCGCGAGCTCGACGCGACGCTGCAGTCGGCGGGCCTCGGCGTTGCCTCCTTCAAGGATCTGTCCGCCTCGGTTCCCGTGACGATGGTGGCGGTGCCTGCGAGCGTCGCCGAGACGCTCGGTGCGCCCTATATCGCCGGGACGGTTCCCGCCGGCACCTATGAGGGCCAGGACAAGGACGTGCCGACGGTCGCCGTCGTCAACTTCCTCGTCACCCACTCGGAAGTCTCCGACGAGACGGCCTACCAGATGACCAAGCTGCTGTTCGAAAACCTGCCGGAAATGGTGGCGGCCCATAAGGCGGCCGGTGCCATTAAGCTGGAAAGCGCGCTCAAGGGCATGCCGGTGCCGCTGCATCCGGGTGCTGAGCGCTACTACAAGGAACAGGGACTGCTCTGAGGTCCGGGCCAGCCCGTGACCTTTCCTGAGGCGCCATGGTCGGCTTTTGCCGACCATGGCTTTCCTTGATGCATGCGGCTTGCGTGCAATTTCATCAGGCATTTCCATGTCCGACACACGAGATCCCGCAGCGTCTGCCCACGGCGATGGCTTCCCGGCGGGACGGGAAGGCCGGCTGCTCTTTCTGATCGCGCTCGCCTTTTCCACGTTCCAGATCGCGTCGGCCGCCCATGTCCTCGACCTGCCGAGCCAACTGGTGCGGGCGATCCACGTCGGCTTTGCCGTCGGCCTCACCTTTCCGCTGGTCGCCGCCCATTCCGGGGCCGGCAAATCGGGCCGCGGTGTCGCGTGGGCTCTCTCGCTGCTGGCGGCCGGTGTCGCCGCTTATCAGTGCGTCGAATATTCGGCGCTGATCTTCCGGGCCGGCGATCCGCTGCCGCGCGACATAGCGGTCGGCATCGTTTCGCTGGCGGTGCTCTTCCTGACGGCCTGGCGGATGATGGGGGCCGCCCTGCCGATCATCTCGGGCGTCTTCCTCGGCTATTGCCTGTTCGGCCAGTATCTGCCCTCGCCGCTCAACCATCGCGGCTATGCGCTGAGCCAGGTCATCGACCACATGGCCTTCGGCACCGAGGGCATTTACGGCATCCCGACCTTCGTGTCGTCGACCTACATCTTCCTCTTCATCCTCTTCGGCGCCTTTCTTGAAAAGGCCGGGATGATCACCTTCTTCACCGACATCTCGCTGAGCCTCGTCGGCCACAAGCGGGGAGGGGCCGCCAAGGTCGCGATCCTCACCTCCGGCTTCATGGGCACGATCTCCGGTTCGGGCGTTGCCAATGTGGTCACCACGGGCCAGTTCACCATCCCGCTGATGAAGCGTTTCGGCTACCGGCCGGCCTTTGCCGGCGGCGTAGAGGCGACCTCGTCGATGGGCGGCCAGATCATGCCGCCGGTGATGGGGGCCGTCGCCTTCATCATGGCCGAAACGCTCGGCGTCGAATATCACGAGGTGGTCAAGGCAGCGATCATTCCGGCGCTGCTCTATTTCGTCTCCGCCTTCTGGATGGTGCATCTGGAAGCCGGCAAATACCGGCTTCTCGGTCTGCCGAAGGACGAGCTTCCCTCGGCCATGCGGGCGCTCAGGCGGCAATGGTATCTGGTGTTGCCGCTCGCCGCCCTCGTCTACCTGCTCTTCTCCGGCTATACGCCGCTCTTTGCCGGCACTGTCGGCCTTGCCTTCACCGTCTTCCTCATCCTCGGGGGAACGATTGCGCTCGGTCTGCCGTCGACCGTTCTGCGCGTCGTCTTCTGGCTCGGCCTCGGGCTGGTCGCCTCGGCCTTCTTCCGCTTCGGCATGGAGGTGATCCTCATCGGTCTTGCCGTGCTCATCGCCGTCAACGCACTGACCAGGGGTGGGCGCGAGACACTGGCCATCTGCAGGGATTCCCTTGCCGAAGGGGCGAGGACCGCGCTGCCCGTGGCGGTCGCCTGCGCGCTCGTCGGCATCATCATCGGCACCATGACGCTGACCGGGGCGGCCAACACCTTCGGCCAGTTCATTGTCTCGGTTGGCTCCACCAGCCTCTTCCTGTCGCTGGTGCTGACGATGATCACCTGCATCGTGCTCGGCATGGGCATTCCGACAATCCCGAATTACATCATCACGTCGTCGATCGCCGGCCCGGCCCTGCTCTCGCTCGGCGTGCCGCTGATCGTTTCCCACATGTTCGTCTTCTATTTCGGCATTCTGGCCGACCTGACGCCGCCCGTCGCTCTCGCCTGTTTCGCGGCGGCGCCGATCGCTCGGGAAAGCGGGCTCAAGATCGCGATGGAGGCGGTGAAGGTCGCGGCGGCGGGTTTCGTCATCCCCTTCATGGCGGTCTATACGCCCGCGCTCATGCTGCAAGACGGCGGGCCGCTCGCCGCGGAGATCGGCTATCCGGCGGCCGTCGCCTATATCGTCGTCAAGGCGCTGCTGGCTATCGGTCTCTGGGGTGCGGCGGTCATCGGCTATCTCGGCGGACCACTGCCGGTCCTGATCCGGCTCTTCTGCGCGGCGACGGCCTTCATGCTGGTCGCGGCCCTGCCGCTCACCGACGAGATCGGATTCGCGATGGTGCTGCTGGTCGGCGTTCTGATCCGCCTCAACATGCGCCGTCACGCCAGCGGCGGGGTCCTTGGCAATCCGGACGGCGCCTGATGGCGCTCGGCCTGTGCATCGTCGCGGCGGGAAAGACGACGGTCGTCGCGGCGAGCCTCTTCACGCTCTCCTGGGTCCACTCGGTCGAGCGGATCGAATGGCGCGAGACCTATGCCGTGAGCGAGGCGGGTCTGGTGCTGCGTGAGGCGCGGGTCAAGGGTTCGGGCGCCGGAATGGAGCCCGGCGAGGATGCGAGGCTCGTCGGCGACTGGTGGGTCTGGCAGCCGAAGCGGCCGCCCATCCCCGAACTCGATCTGGCCGCCTCCGGCGCAACCGTCTCGGCCTGGACACTTTGCTCGAAGGCGGGGTGCATGGAGCTCGGCGCATCGGCCGAGGCGCCGATTTCCCTGAAGCCTTGCCCCGCCGAAGTACCCTGAACAGGCGCTGTGAAGGAATGACGGCGAACGAGCCAGCGGTGATGGTCGCCGGCTCCTTGCTGTTCTGTTCTGTGCTGTCTGTTCCGGGGGTCTTCGGCCTGTCAGGCTGCTGCGGCGGAGAAGCCCGAGCCGAGTTCCTGGTCGGGGCGGACCATGGCCTGGACGATGTCGGCAAGGCGGGCGGTGCCGAGGGGGGCGCCGGCCTCGTCGGTGACGACGGCCTCGGCGGCCTTGAGCTCTGTGAGACGGCGGGCGGCGGCCTCCAGCAGCATGTCGCCGTCGATCCTGGGCAGGCCGTCGGGGGCAGCGCCCGCAAGCGGGGTGACGACGGAGTGGAGCTTGACCACCCGGCCGCGGTTCACCTCGCGCACGAAGGTCTCGACATAGTCGTCGGCCGGCTTGAGGACGATGTCCTCCGGGGTCCCCTGCTGGATGTTCTCGCCGTCGCGCAGGATCATGATCCGGTCGCCAAGGCGCAGCGCCTCGTCGAGATCGTGGGTGATGAAGACGATGGTCTTCTTGATCTCCTTTTGCAGATCGAGCAGCACCGTCTGCATGTCGACCCGGATCAGCGGATCGAGCGCGGAGAAGGCCTCGTCCATCAGGAGGATCGGGGCGTCGTTGCACAGCGCCCGGGCAAGACCGACGCGCTGCTGCATGCCGCCGGAGAGCTGGTTGGGGTATTTCCCCTCAAAGCCCTTGAGGCCGACCCGCTCCAGCCAGCGCATCGCGGTCTCGGTGCCTTGCTTCTTCGAGACGCCCTTGATCTTGAGCCCGAAGAGGGCGTTGTCGAGCACGGTCCAGTGCGGCAGGAGGGCGAACTTCTGGAACACCATGGCGGTGTAGGTGCGCCGGAAGTCGCGCAAGCTCTTGCCGTCCATCGCCATGACGTCCTGGCCATTGACGATCACCTCGCCGGCGGTCGGCTCGATCAGCCGGTTGATGTGGCGGATGAGGGTCGACTTGCCCGAGCCCGACAGGCCCATGATCACCTGGATGCGCCCGCCGGGGATGTCGAGGTTGATGTCGCGCAGCCCGAGCACGTGGGAGTGGCCCATCAGCTCGGTCTTGGTCATGCCGGCCTTGACCTTCTCCACATAGGCCTCCGGCTCCTTGCCGAAGATCTTGTAGAGGTTCCTGATCCGGATGCCGTCAATGTCCATGGGCCACCTCCTGGTGCTTCTGCAGGCGCCGGCCGAAGGCCTGGGTGGCGCGGTCGAAGATGATGGCGATGCCGGCGATGGCAAAACCGTTGAACAGCCCCAGCGTGAAATACTGGTTGGCAATGGCCTTCAGCACCGGCTGGCCGAGGCCCTGCACGCCGATCATCGAGGCGACGACGACCATGGCGAGCGCCATCATGATGGTCTGGTTGACGCCGGCCATGATGGTGGGCAGCGCCAGCGGCAGCTGCACGTAGGCAAGCCTCTGGCCCGGGTCGGAGCCGAAGGCGTCGGCCGCCTCCAGCACCTCCGGGTCGACGAGGCGGATGCCGAGGTCGGTGAAGCGGATCACCGGGGGAATGGCGTAGATCACCACCGCGATGAGGCCCGGCACCTTGCCGATGCCGAGCAGCATGACCACCGGGATCAGGTAGACGAAGCTCGGCATCGTCTGCATCACGTCGAGCACCGGGTTGACGACGGCGCGCACCTTGGGCAGGCGCGACATGGCGATGCCGATCGGAATGCCGACGACGATGGAGACGACGGTGGCGACGAAGATCATCGAGATGGTCTTCATCGTGTCTTCCCACATGCCGAAATAGCCGATGAGAACGAGCGCGACGGCCGAGCCGGCGACGATCTTCCACGACCGGCTCGCCGCGTAGACGACGGCCAGAAGCCCCAGGAGGACCAGCGGCCAGGCCGTGTCCACCAGCGTGTGCTCGGACCAGATCAGGAAGGTCTGCAGCGGATGGAACGCATTCTCGATCGAATAGCCATAGGCGCGCGTGAATGCACGGAACCCCTCGTCGATCGCCTTCTTCAGCGCCGTCAGGCTCGTGTCGTCCATCGTCGGAAATTCGGTAAGCCAGCTCATCAAGGCCGTCCTCCTCGAAAGGTCTTCTCGGAACCTGTCCGCCGGCCGGCGGAGACACGTGTCCCCTCCGGCCGGCGGCGGGCCTTACATGACGGCGGCTTTGACCTTTTCAGCCACTTCGGGCGAGACCCACTTGGTCCACACGTCCGGGCTGGTCTTGAGGAAGTGCTTGGCGCCGTCCTCGCCGGTCGCCTGGTTGTCGGCCATCCAGGCAAGCAGCTTGTTCACCGTGGCGTTGCCCCAGGAACGCTTGGTCAGATAGTCGTAGGCCGGTCCGCCCGCTTCCTTGAAGCGCTTGGTGACAACCGTATAGACTTCCGAGGGCGACCATGCGGTCGGCTTGGGATCGGCGCAGTCAATCACGGTGATGCAGCTGTCCCACTCTTCCTTGTCGAAGGTCACGCCCTCGCCGAAGCCGAGCTTGACCATCTCGTATTTGCCGAGCAGCGCTGTCGGGGCCCAGTAATAGCCAAGCCAGGGCTGCTCGCGCTCATAGGCCTTGGTGATCGAGCCGTCGAGGCCGGCGGCCGAACCGGTGTCGACCAGCTCAAAGCCGTGTTCCTCGCCCTTGTAGGCCTTGAAGAGATTGTTGGTATTGGTCTGGCAGCCCCAGCCCGACGGGCAGGTGTAGACCGCGCCCTTGGACGGATCTTCCGGATTGGGGAAGAGCTCGGGATGCTGCATCGCGTCGGGGATCGACTTGATCTCCGGATGGGCGTCGGCGAAATACTTCGGAATCCACCAGCCTTCCTCGCCGCCGTCCGACAGCGATTCCACCGCATAGAACAGCCGGCCCTCGCTGACCGCCTTGTCGAGCGGCTCGCGGTAGGCGTTGATCCAGGCTTCCGGCGCCACGTCCGGCTCGCCCTTTTCCATCATCGAGGTCAGCGTCGGCTGGGTATCGCCCGGAACCAGTTCCGCGTCGCAGCCATATCCCTTCTCAAGGATCGTCTTGTCGATCCAGGACAGAACCTCGGCCGAAGCCCAGTTCATGTTCGCGATCGTCACACGGCCGCAGTCCGCCGCGAAGGCGGCTTGCGGCGTTGCCAGGCCCGCGACCGCGATGAGCGTGCCGGCAAGAAAAGTGGGTTTGATGAGATAGTTCATGTCGCGTTGGTCTCCGTTTTTTTACGCGATTTGGTTCCGCTGTCGTCGACGTCGGCAGCGTTTCGCGCGCCACTCTCACGTCGGCAAAGCCCCTGTCGGAACGAATGCAAGCCGTCTGGAAATGAAGGTCTCGTGCGTCTGTCGATCGCAACCTGTCCCTGTTTTAATGCCATCACCGAACGACTGACCCAGACGAACGGCTGCGTGTAGCGGCGATGATGGTGGCAAGGCACGGCATCCCCGCAAGGCGCGGAGAAACACTGAAAAGGGGCACCAGGATCACCTCGGGCGAGGTTCAAAAGAGGGCATGACACAGTCAGCCCTGATCGCGTGCGGTATGGCCCCAGCCTGCCGATGGCAATGACATCGAGGATGTCAGTGCCGCGTGATGCCGGCTGAAGGCCGGCGGCTCCATACTGTACGGGGCGGCGCGCTATGTCAAAGACGAATGGCTTCGTGGCACGGTATGTGCGGATTTGGCTGGGCTTGCCGATGACAGCGGCGAAGACTCATTCGGCCGAGGAAGGTGGTTGCATTCCCGGCCTCAGCCCGGTCTGGAACAGCGCAGAGTCGGGACGACCGTTGAGAAAGTCATTCTGCTTGTAATAGAAGGCCGCGTAGATCGTCACGACGACAGAAATCGCCAGCATGCTCCTGAAGAGAAGTGAGTTTCTTCCAAGGAGCCAAACAAGCTTGCTTTGAGTGACTGCGGGCAATGCGGTCCGCCACGAGCATTCGGCACCGATTCCTCCCAGGAGGAAAAGGAAAAGCAGGGGACAGAAGGCCAGTTTGTATCGGAACGCCACCGTGGCATAGCTCAGGATCAGAGCGAAGCTGATCGAACAAGCGAGTGCCAGACCTGCGAACCAGAGCCCAGGAAGCGGCGTCCGGCGCGAGAGGCGCGCAATGAAGATCGCGCCGAGAAGGCCATAGCTCCAATAGGGCAGCCACAGAAAAAAGGCGCCAATGAGCGGGGGCTCGTTCCGGACAGCGTTCAGAGACCATCCGCGTATGATTGTCTCCTGAAGGCCTTCGGCATTGAAGAGGTGCATCAGGAAGTTCGGAATGATCCGCAGCAACTGGAAACGGCCATCGTCGACGACGCCCTTCATCCAGGGATCGTCGCCGTAGACATGCAATCTGAAGCCGAAGGAGGCGACAGGGCCGGTTTCGAGGGGGTCGCCGAAACGCAGCCAGTTGACCAGGAGATAGAGGCCAAGCGCGAGGCCGAGGATCATCCCGGGAACAAGGCTCCGGGCGACAAGCCGCGCCATCCGGCCGGAGAGCTTTCCGGACGCGACGGGCTCGGCCAATGTCCAAAGGCACATGAACCCGACCGCCATATAGAGCGAGACGGCCATGGGCGGACGGCCATGCAGACAGATGCCGGCGGCCAGTGCCAATGCGGCCAGTTCTCCGGTGGAGAGAACGGGGATCGAACCGCGCAGGGCGCAGGCGATCGGACGGGCCAGGAGCCAGAAGAAGACGCTGACACAGACGAGCGCGACACCGAAGGGCTCGTGATAGACCGACGCATTTCCCGCCAGGATCACGACAGGCGAGGCGACCCAGGCAAGGAGGCCGGCAAAGACGACCGTGCCGATGCCTGCCGGCCTCGCATCGTCGCCCGCCGTTGCGGCCATCATGCGCAGGATCGCCAGATGCAGGAACAGGGCGCTGGCGCATGCCTCCAGCCAGACGAAGACCCGAGGGCCGGGGACGGGCAGGTCGAAATAGAGGAAGGGAAGGCGCAGGATGGCCGGGAAGATGCCGTAATAGAGATAGTATTTGCCGCCGACGATCATTCCCTCGTTGCCGATGGCCGCGAAGGGCACATCGAAACGGCCCTGCAGCAGGGATCTCGCGTAGGCCTCGTAGGCGCCGCCCAGGGTGTCGATGCCGGAAAAGTCGAAGCTGCCGTTGGTCAGCAGCGCGAGATAGGCGAGGCTGGCGAGGAGCGCGAAGACAGTCGTGGACGCAATCGCCGAACGGCGCGCTTCTCCCTCGGCGCCGATGTCCGCTCCGGAGGCCGGCGTTCCGCCCGTCAGCAGTGTCATCGCGAGATCCCCTCCTCGACGCGATCCTGGCTTGGCGCGATTTTGGCCCGGCTCACCTTGACTCAGGCCGACTTGGCCTGGGCGGATACGGTTCTGGCGGCAGCCGCGGCCGGCTGGTCGTCGCCGGCCATTCGGTCCTGTCTCTCGTTCGACTGGTTGGCATTTCTCTTGTCCGCCGCCGGCCATTCGGTCAGGGCGGCCTGCAGGCGCTCCTGCTGGGCGCGGGGCGTTGCCTTCGCCTCCATCGCGGCCAGACGAAGGTCCATCTCGCGCAGCGCCAGCAGGCTCTGTTCCAGAAGGATGCGATTGTTGCGGATGAGATCGGCGGTCACCCCGAGCGCCAGAACGAGAACGCCGACGGTGAGAAGCGCGCTGCCGATCACGAGCGACTGGATGTGGCCCTCGCTGTCTCCGTTCAACGCATAGACGAGGAACCGGAGCATCGGCGCCGATCCGATCGCGGTAATCGCCAGACCCGCAGCCAGAAAGACCCGGAGCGGCTTGTACATCGCGTAAATGCGAAAGAGGGTGGCGAGCGACCGGCTGATGAAATGCGGAATGCTGCGGAAAAGGCGGGAGTCCCGTGTCTTCGGATTGGTGCGGACCGGAACGCTCGTTGTCGCAATCCGCTTGTCGCCGGCCTGCAGGAGCATCTCGATCGTGTAGCTGAAGTTTGAGACGATGTTGATCTTGAGCGCCGCCTCGCGGGAGATCGCGCGAAAGCCGGAAACGGCATCGGGAATGTCGAGGCCGGAGAAATGCCGGACGGCATGGCTGCCGAGACGCTGCAGGAGGCGTTTCAGCGGCGAGAATTCATCGATGCTCGACGTCTGCCGGTCACCCACCACGAGATCCGCCCGGCCGTCGAGAATGGGGGCAACCAGGGCAGGGATATCGCCGCCGTAATACTGGTTGTCGCCGTCGGTGTTGACGATCACGTCGGCGCCGAGCCGCAAGGATGCCTGCAGCGCCGTCGAAAAGGTCTTGGCAAGTCCCCGGTTGCGGCGATGGCGGACGATATGCGTCACGCCGAGGCGGCGCGCGACCTCCACGGTGCCGTCCGATGAACCATCATCAACGATTAAGGTTTCGATTGTATCGATACCGGGAATGGCATTCGGCAAGTCGGCAAGCGTCGCCGCCAGTGTATCGGCCTCGTTGAAGCAGGGAATCTGAACAATCAGCTTCAAGGGGCTCTCCGATTTCTTGTATGCACCGGCTGGGGCCGCGTCCTGATCTTGGGTGACGCAATCAGGGGCATGACGTGATGAGTTCCACGATTAGCGACAAAGTTCTTAAATTTCCTTATGTCAGCCTAGTTCATGCCCTCAGGGATCTGAGCGGCGTTGCCCGGAACGAGACAGAGGGAAAGACGGTCGACCGGTCCCGAACGGGCCTCTGGCTGCGCAGTCTTCTCGCCATCTACGACATCGACGACATGAACCGGCTCGACCTTGCCTGGTGGCAGCTCGATGCCCTCGCCGAGGCGGACCGTTTCCTGGCCGCAAGACCGCAGGCGCGCGTCTTCGAATACGGCAGCGGCGCCAGCACGCTCTGGCTGGCGCGCCGCGCGGCCAGCGTGACGAGTGTCGAGCACGATGGCGCCTGGCATCGCCGCGTCAGCGGGATGCTCGGTTCCTATCCGCATGTGACGCTTCTTCACGTCCCCGGCGCGATCGTCGGCGAGGCCACGAGCGCCTACGGCAGCGGCAAGGGCAATGCCGCGGGTCTCGATTTTCGCGACTATGCCCATGCCATCGACGGTCAGGGCCGGTTCGACATGATCGTCATTGACGGCCGTTGCCGCGAACGCTGCCTCGATCTTGCCAGGCGGCATCTTGCGCCGGGCGGGATCATCCTCTTCGACAACTCCAATCGGCGCCGCTACCAGAAGGCGCTGGCGAACTGCGGACTGGCGGCGAAGCGCTACGCGGGATTGACGGCCTGCCTGCCGTATCCCGACGAGACCACGATCCTGAGCGCTCCATGAGGATGCCGAAGGGCCTTTCCGGCCGACGTCTTGCCGGACTTGCCGGGACCCTGCTTGCGATTGCCTGCGGCATCTTCTTTCTGCGCACCCTCGGGGAGGTCCTCGGGCGCCTCGACGGCCGCGGCCCCAGCGCGGCTGCCATCGCCGTGACGGTCATCGCCTGCCCGGTCTACGCGGCGACGCTCTGCCTGATCGCCGCGGGATGGACACGGCTTGCCGCTGCCGGAACCCCAGAAGACGGCGCGCCAAAAGACGGAGCGATGGACATCCCGGCCGCCAGGATTTTCGCCATTCAGGCCGTGACACAATTCGGCAAATACCTGCCGGGCAACCTCTTCCACTATGCCAGCCGGCACGCGATGCTGGCGAAGGACGGGTTCAGCCATCGCCGGCTGATCGCCGCGGCGCTCGCCGAGAATCTTCTCCTGATCCTGGCCGCTGCAAGCGCCGGATTGCTGCTGGTGGGTCTCTTCCCGTTTCCGCTATCGCTCGATCTTCCGAAATGGGCGGCGATTGACATGGTCGCCGGATCCGCGCCCTTGCGCATCGGGCTTACGATCGCCGCGCTCCTCGTGCTGCTTCTCGTCTTGGAACGAGTGGTTATAAGGCTGACGACGCTGCCGCTGCGCGGAAGTTTTGGCCTCTACGCACTGTTTTTCCTGCTGCAGGGACTGATCTTCGCCCTGCTACTTGCGACCGTCTCGGGCAGGGTGCCACCGGTTGGAGCTCTCGGTGTCGTGCCGCTCAGCTGGATTGCCGGCTTCGTCATCCCGGGAGCGCCAGGTGGCCTCGGGATCAGGGAGGCGGTGCTGCTTTTCGCCCTTGGGCCGTTTGCCGGCACCGATACGGTGGTCCTGACCACCGTACTCTATCGCATCGTTACCTTCGGCGGCGATGCGTTGCTCTTTGGCGCTGGTCTGTGGCTGATCCGCCGTTATCGTTCCACTGGCGAGGCCGCTGCGTCACGAAGCTGACTCTGGGCGGCATGCCCGCCGCACCCGAAGACGTCAGGGGCAGGGATTGCCGTGGAGCTGATGTGCGGCGTCGACAGCTGCCTCCATCTCGGAGGTAAAGTCGAAGCTGGCGCTGGCAATCGCGACTTTCAACTGCTCCGTCGAGGTCGCGCCGACGATGTTCGACGTCACGAACGGCCGGCTGGTGACGAAGGCGTTGGCGAAGAGCGCCGGATCGACGCCGAAGTCGCGTGCGATCGCCACATAGGTGGAGATCGCCTCGGCGGTTCCCGGCTTTTCGTAGCGCTGCAGGCGATTAAAAAGCTGCTTGCGACTGCCCTTCGGCAGCGCGCCATTCTCGTATTTGCCGGTGAGATAGCCCTGCGCCAGCGGCGAATAGGCGAGAAGGCTCACGTCCTCCCGGTCGCAGGCCTCCGCGAGGTTGACCTCGAAAATGCGGTTGACGAGGCTGTAGGCATTCTGGATCGAGGCAACACGCGGTCCTTTGCCCACCTCCGCTCCGGCAACGAAGCGCATCAAGCCCCAGCTGCTTTCATTGGAAAGACCGACGTGGCGCACCTTCCCCGCTGTGACGAGGTCATCGAGATAGCCAAGAATGTCCTCGATCGGCGTCTCATCTGCTTTCGGCGGCACGCGCACGAAACGGGTCGGGTTGCTGCCGAAGCCGGAGACCTCGCGCTCGGGCCAATGGACCTGATAGAGATCGACATAGTCCATCTTTAGCCGGCGAAGCGATTTGTCGATTGCCTCGTCGATCTGGGCTTTCGTCAGCCGCCCCTCGGAACCGTCGTTGCGGAACCACGTCATTTCCGAGCGGCCGATCACCTTGGTGGCGACGATTACCTTGTCGCGCAGGCCTCGCGCCTTCACCCAGTTGCCGACGATCTCCTCGGTGCGGCCCTGCGTCTCCGGCTTCGGCGGGCTGGGATAGAGTTCGGCCGCGTCGAGGAAGTTGACGCCGTGGTCCAGGGCCATGTCCATCTGGGCAAAGCCTTCGGCCTCGCTGTTCTGCTCGCCAAAGGTCATCGTTCCGAGGCAGATGGAACTCACGGTGAGACCAGTGCGGCCGAGGGGACGGTACTGCATGAAGCGTCTCCGGAAACGGTCGGTCGGAGTTTGAAAAAGACAGGCGGGGAGAGGTCCGGCGAACCGCGGACCGGGAGGAGTGTCTTAAGGGGTCCTCGCCTCTTTGACCAGCGTTTCGGCCAGCGGCAGGATATTGGCGACGATCACGTCGACACCGGCGGCGGTGGGATGGATGCCATCGCCCTGGTTGAGAGCCGGGTCGGCGGCTACGTCCTTGAGGAAAAACGGGAAGAAGAGAACGCCGTGCTTCCTGGCCAGTTCAGGGAAAACCGCATTGAACTCGGAGGCATAGGCCTCGCCCATGTTGGGCGGCGAGAGCATGCCGGCGAGCAGCACCTTGACCCCCTTCTGCTGCAGCGTCGTGATGATGGTGTCGAGGTTCTGTTGCACCAGCTTCGGATCGACGCCGCGGAAGGCATCGTTGGCGCCGAGTTCGACGATCGCCGCGTCGGCGCCGGCGCCAAGCGACCATTCGAGGCGGGCAAGGCCGCCGCTCGTGGTGTCGCCCGAAACGCCGGCATTGAAGATCGAGGTGTTGTAGCCCCTTGCGTTGAGCGCCACCTCAAGCTTTGCCGGAAAGGCATCTTCGGGATCGAGACCAAGGCCGGCCGTGAGGCTGTCGCCAAGGGCCAGAATCCGGACAGTCTCCGCAAGGGCGACCCCCGGGACGGCACAGGTGAGGAGAAAGGCCAGCAGAAGTCTCTTGAGCACGATTTGTCCCGCTTGGTCGTCAACTATCCCGGATGTGACTGGCGGTCACGGTAACCCAACCCATATAGGAAGATTCATAGGGTGCGCCACCCAAAGACGCGCATTTCACGCACTTCGACATATTCATCCGCCTGACGGCGCTTAGTCAGGTCAAAATGGCCCCTTAAGTCCAAGGACGCAGCGCTTGCCATCCAGCCCCGTCATCATGATCGAAAAGGTCGACCTCAGCCTCGGCGAGGGTGCGGCCCGCGTCCACATCCTCAAGGACATCAACCTTGCCATCTCGGCCGGCGAGAGCATCGGCATTCTCGGGCCGTCGGGGTCCGGCAAGTCGACGCTGCTGATGGTGATGGCCGGGCTGGAGAGGGCCGAAAGCGGACGGGTCGTCATCGACGGCGAGGATCTGGGTCGGCTCAACGAGGACGCGCTGGCGCGCTTCCGGGGGCGACGGATCGGCATCATCTTCCAGTCCTTCCACCTGCTTCCGACCATGACGGCGCTGGAAAACGTCGCCGTACCGCTGGAACTCTCGGGCCGGGCGGATGCGTTCGAGCGTGCCCGGGCCGAACTCGAAGCCGTCGGCCTCGGTCACCGGCTTTCCCACTATCCGGCCGAAATGTCCGGCGGTGAGCAGCAACGTGTCGCCATTGCCCGAGCCCTGGCGCCGGAACCCGCGATCCTGATCGCAGACGAACCGACCGGCAATCTCGACTTCGAGACCGGCGAGGAGATCATCCGCCTGATGTTCGAGGCAAGCCGCCGCCGCGCCATGACCCTTGTCCTCGTCACGCATGACCGCGCCCTCGGAGCACGCTGCGACCGGCAGGTGACGATGCGTTCCGGCGAAGTCGTCGAGACGGCCGCGGACCACGCGGCAACGCATGAAGAGGCCTGAGCCCATGGCCTCCCTGCGTTCTGGCGCCGGTCGTTCGGACCGTCCCTCCTTTTGGCTGGCCGCCCGCTTTGCCGCGCGCGAACTGCGCGGCGGGCTTTCGGGCTTCGTGATCTTCGTCGCCTGTATCGCCATCGGCGTTGCCGCGATCGCCAGCGTCGGCGCGACGACGCGCGCGATCACCGAAGGGCTTTCGGCCGAAGGAGCGACGATCGTCGGCGGCGACCTTTCCTTCCGCCTCGTCCAGCGGCCGCTCGATGCCAAGGAGCGGGGCTTCCTCCAGACATTCGGCGAGGTCTCCGAAATCGCCTCGCTGCGCGCCATGGCGCGGATTCCCGATGGACAGCCGAATGCCGGCAACAGCGCGCTCGTCGACGTCAAGGCCGTGGATGGTGCCTATCCGCTGAAGGGGACGATGCTGCTCGATGGCGGCGGCACGCTCGTCGAGGCCCTGCGCCACAGGGGCGAGTCCTACGGCATCGTCGTCGATCCGCTGCTGCTCGCCCGTCTCGATCTTGCCGCCGGCGACATGATCACGATCGGCAAGGCGTCTTTCCGCATCGCCGACACGATCGCCAAGGAGCCGGACCGGGTCGGCACGGGCATCGATTTCGGCCCGCGCGTGATGATGAGCCGGCAGGCGCTCGATGCGACCGGCCTCATTCAACCTGGAAGCCTTGTGCGCTATTCGGCTCGGCTGGAACTGCCGGGCACCGTCAGCGACGAGGCCGTTCACGCCGTCGAGGACAAGGCCAAGGAGGCCTTCCCGGAAGCCGGCTGGCGCATCCAGACCCGGGACAACGCCACGCGCGGCTTCGATCGCGATGTCGGTCGTTTCGCACAGTTCCTGACGCTTGTCGGCCTGACGGCCCTCCTCGTCGGCGGCGTCGGGGTCACCAACGCGGTGAAAACCTTCCTTGACCGCAAGCGCGACGAGATCGCCACCATGAAGGCGCTGGGCGCGCCCGGCGGCTTTGTGGTCGCAATCTATCTGATGCAGATTCTGGCGATCACGCTCGTCGGCGTCGCCATCGGCCTCGTGCTCGGGGCGATCGCGCCTTTCGCCGGCGGCGGCTTCATCGCCAACACGCTGAAACTGCCGATCGTCTTCGGTTTCTATCCGCTGGAGCTGGCGCTCGCCGCGCTCTACGGTCTCCTGACCGCCGTCGCCTTCGCCCTGCTGACGCTCGGCCGGGCGCACGACCTGCCGGTCAGCGCCCTCTTCCGCGACAGGGTCGCGCCAGGGCGGGCATGGCCGCGAACCGTTTATCTCGTGGCAACGCTCGCCGTTGCGCTGTCTCTTGCGGGGCTTGCGATCCTTCTCGCCTATGACCGGCGCGTGGCGGGCGTCTTTGTTGCCGCCTCGGCCGGCGCCTTCCTGCTGCTCTATGTCGTCGCCCAGGGCGTGATGACACTGGCCCGGCGTGCGCCGTCGCCGCGCTCCACCGGCCTGCGCCTTGCGGTCCGCAACATCCACCGGCCCGGCGGACTGACGGTCTCCGTCATCCTGTCGCTCGGCCTCGGCCTCGCCCTGCTCGTGACGCTTGCCCTCATCGACGGCAATCTGAGGCGCCAGCTCACCGAAGCGATCCCCGAGCGGGCGCCGGCCTTCTTCTTCCTCGATATCCAGTCGACGGAAGCGGCCGCCTTCGATGCCCTCGTCAAATCGACAGTGCCGGACGTGACGATCGAGCGGGTGCCGATGATGCGCGGGCGGATCACCGCCCTCAAGGGGGTCTCGACGACCAAGATCGAGCCGCCGGCGGACGCACGCTGGGCGCTGGAGGGCGACCGGGGCATCACCTATTCCGACACGCTGCCGAAGGCCTCGACGCTGGCGGACGGGAAATGGTGGCCGGCGGACTACAGCGGCGAGCCGCTCGTCTCCTTCGAGGACGAGCTTGCCAAGGCTCTCGATCTCAAGATCGGCGACACGGTGACCGTCAACGTGTTCGGGCGCGAAGTCACGGCGAAGATCGCCAACACCCGCCACGTCGACTGGGATTCGCTCTCCATCAACTTCGTCATGGTGTTCTCGCCGAACACCTTCGCCGGCGCGCCGCATTCCGAACTTGCCACGACGACTTTCCCGAAAGGGGCGAGCGAGGCGGACGAAACCCGGCTGATGAAGGCCGTCGTCGCCGACATGCCCACCGTCACGGTGGTGCGGGTCAAGGAGGTGCTGGACGCGGTCAACTCGATCATGCGGCAACTGGCCCTGGCCGTGCGTGCCGCCGCGTCGATCGCGCTCGTCTCCTCGGTGCTGGTGCTTGCCGGGGCCCTTGCCGCCGGTCATCGCCAGCGCATCTACGACGCCGTGATCCTGAAGACCTTCGGTGCCAGCCGGGGCCGGATTCTGGCCGCCTACGGCGCGGAATACCTGCTGCTCGGTCTGGCCGCCGCCGTCTTCGGCGTCATCGCCGGCAGCCTTGCGGCCTTCGGCGTGCTGGAGGGCATGATGAGGATCGACATGGTCTTCGAGCCGGTCGTCGCCGTCGGCGCGGCCCTCGTCGCCCTTGTTCTGACGATCGGCCTCGGGCTTCTCGGAAGCTGGCGTATCCTCGGCAAGAAGGCCGCTCCGGTCCTGAGGAACCTTTGATGCGGCTTAACCATACGTAGATTTGCGTAAGACTGCGTCCGATTTCCATCCACGAAGTCTTGTTGCAGCCGCAATAATTCCCCATATTCACGATGCGCAGTGGGTGGCCGTCCGGCCGCCCGGCCAACGAACACTCTTTAGGAGAGGTACTCACATGTCGAATCCGGAACGCAACGCCTATGCGCGCTACGGTTCGGTTTCGTCGCGCGTCGGCGCTGGCGAGATCGACCAGGGCCTGCGGGCGTACATGCTGAAGGTTTACAATTACATGGCCCTTGGCCTCGCCCTCACGGGCGTTGCGGCCTATGGCGCCTTCAGCGCTGCCGTGACCACTGATCCGAGCGGCGCTGCCGCGCAGGCCGGCAACGGCCTTTATCTGACGGGCTTCGGTGTCGCGCTCTTCACCAGCCCGCTGAAGTGGGTCGTGATGCTGGCGCCGCTGGCGCTGGTCTTCTTCCTGTCCTTCCGGATCCAGAAGATGAGCGTCGCCGCTGCCCAGGGCACCTTCCTCGCCTATGCGGCGCTGGTCGGCCTGTCGCTGTCGTCGATCTTTCTGGTCTTCACCGGCCAGTCGATCACCCAGGTCTTCTTCATCACGGCCGCCTCCTTCGGCGCGCTAAGCCTCTACGGCTACACAACGAAGCGTGACCTTTCGGGCATGGGCTCGTTCCTGTTCATGGGTCTGATCGGTCTCATCATCGCCTCGGTGGTGAATATCTTCCTCGCCTCCTCGGCGCTCGCCTTCGCGGTGTCGGTGATCGGCGTGCTGGTGTTCGCGGGCCTCACCGCCTACGACACCCAGCAGATCAAGGAGATGTACTACGAGAGCGACGACGCGACGACGGCTGGCCGCAAGGCCATCATGGGCGCGCTTCGCCTCTACCTCGACTTCATCAACATGTTCATCATGCTGCTGCAGCTCGTGGGCGACCGCCGCTAAGGCGATCGGACAAGGCAATCATCCGATTGAAAACGGGAGCGCGGTCTTCGGACCGCGCTCCTTTTTCTTTGCCGGTCTCGCACTCAGGCTCTCCCAATCAGTCTCTCCCTCAGGCTCCCGGGCGGCTTCCCAGGAACGGCCAAATCTCCCACGATCCTCAAAATCGGCACATTTTTGCGCGCAGAGTTAGGCGGTTGTTTACCGCGTTTCTTCAGCCTCGCCGCGCGTTGGCCGATGCGTCTTCCGGCTTAAGCGGCGGGTAACGGGTTTCCTGCAAGCCTGTCCCCGTTCCAGTTCCGGAGACGCGCCGATCATGTTCCGCTTCCTTCGCCTCGCCATTGCCGCCCTCCTCCTCGGCGGCGTGCTGCCCGTTCAGACGGCTTCCGCGATCGAAGGCTTCGGCGCCCCGCGCATCCTCGCCGGCCGGCCGACGCTCGCACCCTTTGGCTATGTCCGTTTCTGCCACAAGAACCCGGACGACTGCCGCGGCGGCAAGGCGACCGCGATCGCCTCCGACGCTGCCTCGCTCGCCCGCCTTGGCGAGGTGAACCGCACGATCAACCGCACCATCCGCCCCCGCAACGACAAGGGGGATGTCTGGTCGGCGGATGTCGCCAGCGGCGACTGCGAGGACTATGCACTCTCCAAGCGCCGCGCGCTCGTCCATGCCGGGTTCCCGGCCGCCGCGCTTCGCATCGCCGTCGCCGTGACCCCGAGCGGAGAGGGACATGCGGTGCTCGTGGTGCGCACGGCGAAGGGCGACATGGTGCTCGACAACCGCTTCGACACTATCCTGTCCTGGAGCCGCACCGACCTGACGTGGAAGAAGATCGCGAGCAGCGAAAATCCGCTCGTCTGGCGGTCGATCTGACCGCGCAAGGCCGCAGAAGGTTTCGCCAAATCTCCCCCGACGAGTGTCCATAGACATCGCAGCATCGGTCCCGCGTGATCATTCGCGCGGTTTTTTTTGTTGCGACCGGGCCGCGCGATGCCATGGCTACAACTGCGGCCTTTGCCGACGCATTCGGCCTCCAACTGTGGAAAGGCCGGAAATCCGCCCTATCTTCGGACGCATGCATGGCCCGGGCGCCAACTTTTCCGGGGCGGATTCTGCGCGAGTCCGCTCGGATTGCTGCGTTGCAGCGCAGCAAATTCAAGCAGTAAGACTATTTTTCGACATCGGAAAAAATTCACCGAAAATAAGGTGACCTGATGAATCGAAAATCCCCGAAGACCCGACATATCAATCGTTTAAATCTTCAAGACCGTCGACGTCCCGGATACTAAGGTTGGCATACCAGTGGGACAAATCGCCCAATGGAGGGGTATGGGACCCTACGATATTTCCCGCATAGCAATAACCCTGATGATCGAGCTTGCCCTGATGTTTCGGAAATTCCGACGCGGCGCCCTCGCGGTACCGATGCTCCTCGTTCTGTCCGGCTGCAACATGGTGGTGATGAACCCCTCTGGCGACATCGCCGTGCAGCAGCGGGACCTGATCGTCCTTTCCACCGTGCTGATGCTGCTGATCATCCTGCCGGTGATGGCGCTGACGGTCTTCTTCGCCTGGAAGTACCGCGAGGCCAACAAGGCGGACTATGCGCCCGAGTGGCACCATTCCACGCGTCTGGAAGTCGTGATCTGGGCGGCGCCGCTCGCCATCATCATCGCGCTCGGCGCGGTGACCTGGGTGAGCACCCACATGCTCGATCCCTACCGGCCGCTCGACCGCATCTCCGAGGGCAAGCCGGTGGACCCGGCGGTCAAGCCGCTCACCGTCGAGGTCGTCTCGCTCGACTGGAAATGGCTCTTCATCTACCCGGACTATGGCATCGCCTCGGTGAACGAGATGGCCGCCCCGGTGGACGTGCCGATCAATTTCAAGATCACCTCCGACGGCGTCATGAACTCCTTCTACGTTCCGGCGCTGGCAGGCCAGATCTACTCCATGGCCGGCATGGAGACGAAGCTGCATGCGGTGATCAACAAGCCCGGCACCTACGAGGGCTTTTCGGCCAACTATTCCGGCGCCGGCTTCTCCGACATGCGCTTTGCCTTTCACGGGTTAGACAAGACCGGCTTCGACGCCTGGGTGAAGACCGTGAAGTCGTCCGGCGACGCGCTCGGGCGGCCCGAATTCCTGGCGCTTGCCAAGCCGAGCGAGAAGGAGCCGGTGCATCACTACGGCACCGTCGACCCGGGCCTCTATCACGCGATCCTCAACATGTGCGTGGAGGAGGGCAAGACCTGCATGGACCAGATGATGAACCATCAGGGCCACGGCGAAGCCACGTCCGATGCCGGCCAGATCTGCCTGCCGGGCGAGCAGCGCGTCGCGGCGGCGGCACTGCCGATGAGCCTTGCCCCGGCGACGAAGCAATGAGCGGATCCTGACGCCTTGACCCGCCGTCACGCGTTGCCGCGGCGGCGGCAGACTGAGCCTTCAAGGAGCGACGCCAGCGAGCAGGGCGGCGCCCGACCCGAGCGAACCCAAAGAGTGACGCGATGACTGCGACATCCGAACCCTGGAGCCCGATCTTCGGACGGCTCACCCTCGACTCCATCCCCTACCACGAGCCGATCCTGGTCGTGACCTTCATCGTCGTCGCCCTCGGCGGCTTGGCGGTGCTCGGCGCCATGACCTATTTCCGCCTCTGGGGGCCGTTCTGGACCAACTGGGTGACCAGCGTCGATCACAAGAAGATCGGCGTCATGTATATGGTGCTCGGTCTCATCATGTTCGTGCGCGGCTTTTCCGACGCAATCATGATGCGCCTGCAGCAGGCGATCGCCTTCGGCGGTTCGGCCGGCTACCTGCCGCCGCATCACTACGATCAGGTCTTCACCGCCCATGGCGTGATCATGATCTTCTTCGCCGCGATGCCCTTCGTCACCGGCCTGATGAACTTCGTGGTGCCGCTGCAGATCGGCGCGCGCGACGTCTCCTTCCCCTTCCTCAACAACTTCAGCTTCTGGATGACGGCGGCCGGCGCCGTGCTGGTCATGATCTCGCTCTTCGTCGGCGAGTTCGCCCGCACCGGCTGGCTGGCCTATCCGCCGCTTTCGGAACTGCAATACAGCCCCGACGTCGGCGTCGACTATTACATCTGGGCGCTGCAGATCGCCGGCATCGGCACGCTGCTTTCGGGCGTCAACCTGGTCGCCACCATCGTCAAGATGCGCGCGCCGGGCATGAAGCTGATGCAGATGCCGGTGTTCACCTGGACGGCGCTGTGCACCAACATTCTCATCGTCGCCGCCTTCCCGGTGCTGACGGCCGTCCTCGCGATGCTCTCGCTCGACCGCTATATCGGCACCAACTTCTTCACCAACGATGCCGGCGGCAATCCGATGATGTATGTGAACCTCATCTGGATCTGGGGCCATCCGGAGGTCTACATCCTCGTGCTGCCTGTCTTCGGCGTCTTCTCCGAAGTCGTCGCGACCTTCTCCGGCAAGCGCCTCTTCGGCTATGCCTCGATGGTCTACGCGACCGTGGTGATCACGATCCTGTCCTATCTCGTCTGGCTGCACCACTTCTTCACGATGGGGTCGGGCGCCAGCGTCAATTCCTTCTTCGGCATCACGACGATGATCATCTCGATCCCGACGGGCGCGAAGATGTTCAACTGGCTCTTCACCATGTACAAGGGCCGCATCCGCTTCGAACTGCCGATGATGTGGTCGATCGCCTTCATGCTGACCTTCGTCATCGGCGGCATGACCGGCGTCATGCTGGCGGTGCCGCCGGCCGACTTCGTGCTGCACAACTCGCTGTTCCTGATCGCGCATTTCCACAACGTGATCATCGGCGGCGTCGTCTTCGGCACCTTCGCCGGCATTTCCTACTGGTTCCCGAAGGCCTTCGGCTTCAAGCTCGATCCCCACTGGGGCAAGCTCTCCTTCTGGTTCTGGGTGGTTGGCTTCTACTTCGCCTTCATGCCGCTCTATGTGTTGGGCCTGATGGGCGTCACCCGCCGCATGAACCACTTCGACGATGCCTCGCTGCAGATCTGGTTCGTGCTCGCCGCCTTCGGCGCCCTGCTGATCGCAATCGGCATTGCCTGCTTCTTCGTGCAGATCTACGTCTCGATCCGCGACCGCGAGCGTCTCAAGGACGTGACGGGCGATCCGTGGGACGCGCGCACGCTGGAATGGTCCACGTCGTCGCCGCCGCCGGCCTACAACTACGCCTTCACGCCGGTGGTCCACGACCATGACGCCTGGTACGACATGAAGACCCGTGGCTATGTCCGCCCGACCGAGGGGTTCATCCCGATCCACATGCCCAAGAACACGGGCACGGGCGCCATTCTCGCCGGTCTCGCCGTCGTCTTCGGCTTCGCCATGATCTGGCATATCTGGTGGCTCGCAGCCCTCGGCTTCGCCGGAATCCTGGTCGTCGCCATCGGCCACACCTTCAACTACGCACGCGACTATTACATCGACGCCCGGTCCGTCTCCGAGACGGAAGCAGACCGCAGCCGGCTGCTGGCGTCGCAGGCATGAGGACCGAGATGTCGATGCAATCCCAGGCCGTCGAGGCTCCGTCCCGCGACGTCTTCTACCGCACCGAGGAGATCCACGCGCCCTCCAGCACCATGCTGGGCTTCTGGATCTACCTGATGAGCGACTGTCTCATCTTCGCCTGCCTTTTCGCCGCTTACGGCGTGCTGGGCCACGCCACGGCCGGCGGGCCGGGGCCGAAGGAACTCTTCGACCTCTCGCTCGTCGCGCTCAACACGTCGATGCTGCTGTTTTCCTCCATCACCTATGGCTTCGCCATGCTGGAGATGGAGAAGGGCCGGCAGGAGATGACGCTGGTGTGGCTGGCGATCACCGCCTGTTTCGGCCTTGCCTTCGTCGGGCTGGAACTGAAGGAGTTCGGCGAGCTGATCACCGAGGGCTACGGCCCCTGGCACAGCGCGTTCCTGTCCTCCTTCTTCGCGCTCGTCGGCACCCACGGCCTGCATGTCTCCGTCGGCCTTCTGTGGCTTGGCGTGCTGATGGTGCAGGTGGTCAACAAGGGCCTCATCCCGGAGAACAAGCGGCGGCTGATGTGCCTTTCGCTGTTCTGGCACTTCCTCGACGTCATCTGGATTGGCGTCTTCTCCTTCGTCTACCTGATGGCGGTGCTCTGATGTCTTCTCATGCTGAAACGGCCGATCACGGCGGCCACCATCACGATGCCCATGGCGAGGGCGGCGCCGATCACGGCAGCTTCTCCGGCTATGTCACCGGCTTCGTCCTGTCGGCGATCCTGACGGCAATCCCCTTCTGGCTGGTCATGGGCCATGTCATCGACAACCCGACGGCGACCGCCTTCCTGGTGCTCGGCTTCGGCATCATCCAGATCGTCGTGCACATGGTGTTCTTCCTGCATATGAACACCCGCTCCGAGGGCGGCTGGACCATGCTGGCGCTGATCTTCACCTGCATCCTGGTGCTGATCACGCTCTCCGGGTCCTTCTGGGTCATGTATCACCTCAACACCAACATGATGCCGGGCATGATGCCCTTGCAGGACGGCATCGGCTGATGAGGCAGACGTCGGCGCGGCAGGCTCGCGCCGACACCGAATTTCTCGCGACCGCGAACGATGACCTTCGGGGGAGGGCAGGAACAGGAAAGACGGCGATGACAAATCCCATGCCGGCCGGAAAGGCCCGCTCCAGGCGCATTCTTTTCGTCGCGGGGACCGCTGTTCTTGTTCTCGTTCTCCTTGCGCTCGGCACATGGCAGGTCGAGCGCCGCGCGTGGAAACTCGATCTCATCGCCCGCGTGGAATCGCGCATTCATGCCGATCCGGTCGAAGCGCCCGGCACCGCGGCATGGCCCTCCATCGATGCGGCCACATCCGAATACCGTCACGTCACCCTCTCGGGGACCTACCTTTCCGGCAAGGACACGCTGGTGAAGGCCGTGACCGACTTCGGCTCCGGGCGCTGGGTGCTGACCCCGCTGAAGCGTAACGACGGTACGGTCGTCCTGATCAATCGCGGTTTCGTTGCCGATGATCAGCTGAGCGGCAAGGGCTGGACGGCGGCCGAAGACGGTGGACCCGTCACTGTCACGGGTCTTCTCAGGATCAGTGAACCGGGCGGCGGCTTTCTGCGCGACAACGACCCGGGGGCCGACCGCTGGTATTCGCGCGATGTCGCCGCGATCGCCTCGGCGAAGGGGCTCGATGCGCTGGGCGCCGTCGCCCCCTACTTCGTCGACCAGGACGCCGCAGCCGGCGCGATCGCCGACGGCAGCAGCAGGCCGATCGCCGGTCTGACGCGGGTGACCTTCGCCAACAACCATCTCACCTACGCGATCACCTGGTACGGCCTTGCCTTGATGGTGGCGGCCGGAACAGTATATGGCTTGGGCAAGGAGCGCGACTGACGAACGTCGCGGCAAGGCACCTGATCGCGCCGCGCAGTCCCATCGCCAGACAAGGTCCGATGCACCCAGACAATCCCGGCCCCGCAGGACGTTCATCCGATTTCGATCTGCCTATGGCCGCGGCCGGTGCCGAAGTTTCGTCGGACAGCCGGGTGCTGGTCTCCTCGGACCGGCAAAACCTGCTCTTCCTGATCCAGTTGCGCTGGCTCGCCGTTGTCGGACAGGTGATGACGATCCTGGCGGTTCACTTCGGCTTCGGCATCGCGCTGCCATTGATGCCGATGGCCGGCGTCATCCTGTTCATCGTCGCCTGCAATCTGGCGGCTCTCCTGCGCTATCGCAGCCAGGAGGTGGTAACCAAGCCCAAGCTCTTCGTCGAACTGCTGCTCGATGTCACCGCGTTGACCATGCTGCTCTATCTCAGCGGCGGGGCGACCAACCCCTTCGTCTCGCTCTACCTGCTGCAGGTCATTCTCGGGACCATCCTCTTCGACGTGCGCTGGTGCTGGGTGCTCGTCCTCCTGACCTCGGGCTGCTATCTGGTTCTCACCGAACTGCACCGCCCTCTGTTGTTGCCGGAGGTGCAGGGCGACATGATCAACCTGCACCAGCACGGGCGCTTCCTCTCCTTCCTGCTCATCGCTGTGCTTCTGGTCGTCTTCATTTCCCGCATCAACGCCAATCTGCGCGCCCGCGACGCGCGGCTTTCCAAGCTGCACGAGCAGGCGATCCAGGAAGACCACATCATCCGCATGGGGCTTCTCGCCTCGGGCGCGGCCCATGAACTGGGAACGCCGCTTGCCACCCTCTCGGTCATCCTCAACGACTGGCAGCGCATGCCGCAGCTTGGCAACGACGACCTGCTGGCCGAGGAGATCGACGAGATGCAGGCGCAGGTCGCCCGCTGCAAGGCGATCGTCTCCGGCATCCTCCTGTCGGCCGGCGAGGCGCGCGGCGAGGGAACCGTGCGCTCCAGCGTCAATGCGTTTCTGGACAATGTCGTCGTCGAATGGCATGCGGGGCGGTCGCAAGTCTATCTCGACTATGCCAATCTCTTCGGCGACGACGTGCCGATCGTCGCGGACACGGCCCTCAAGCAGGTCGTGTTCAACATACTGGACAATGCCGCCGACGTGTCGCCGCAGTGGGTCGGCGTCGTGATATCGAGACGCGGCAACCAGCTGGTGATTTCCGTGCGTGATCGCGGGCCCGGCTTTGCGGAGGACATTCTCGATGACGTCGGCAAACCCTACCGGTCGACCAAGGGGCGGCCGGGCGGCGGGCTCGGGCTCTTTCTCGTGACCAACGTCGCGCGCAAGCTCGGAGGCTCGTTCACGGCACGCAATCTGCCCGAAGGCGGAGCGCTGGTGGAGATCGCCCTGCCGCTCGCGGCCTTCGCGCCAGGGGACGGGGATCCGGACGACGCGGAACCTGGCGACGGCAATCCGCAAGCGCAGGATCCGGGAGACAGGGATGACTGAGGAGCGAACCCTTCTGATCGTCGAGGACGACGTGGCCTTTGCCCGCACGCTGCAGCGCTCCTTCGAGCGGCGCAACTATCATGTCCGGGTGAGCCATACGCTCGATGAGGCGGTTGCGGCCCTGAAGCAGGAAACGCCCGGCTTCGCGGTCGTGGACCTGAAGCTTGCCGGCGATTCCGGCCTCAAATGCGTGAAGCTGCTGCATCAGCAGGACGAGGACATGCGCATCGTGGTGCTGACCGGCTTTGCCTCCATCGCCACGGCGGTCGAGGCGATCAAGCTTGGCGCCTGCCATTATCTCGCCAAGCCCGCCAACACCGACGACATCGAGGCGGCCTTCGCGCGGGCGGACGGCGACGAGGCGGTCAAGCTGACGGAGCGGCCGACGTCCTTGAAGAATCTCGAATGGGAGCGGATCCACGAGACGCTGGTCGAGACCGGTTTCAACATTTCGGAGACCGCCCGCCGGCTCGGCATGCACCGGCGCACCCTTGCCCGCAAGCTGGAAAAGCGGCGGGTCACCTGACGGGACCGGAGACGGCCGGCAGCCTCCGTCGTTGGGCCGGCTTTTCTCCCCGCGTGGGATGGTCTAAAGGCAGGTCGTCAAGACACGAGGTCATAACAATGAGCGACAAGGCCGCCTTTGCCTGGGACGATCCCTTTCTCCTGAACGATCAGCTTGCCGAAGACGAGCGGATGATCCGCGACGCGGCGGCCGACTTCGCCAGAGAGGAGCTGCTGCCACGGGTGGAGAAGGCCTATCTCGACGAGGTGACTGATCCGGGCCTCTTTCCGCTGATGGGCAAGGCCGGGCTTCTCGGCGTGACGCTGCCGGAGACTTATGGCGCGGCCGGCGCCAACTATGTCGCCTACGGCCTCGTCGCGCGCGAGGTGGAGCGGGTCGACAGCGGCTATCGCTCGATGATGAGCGTGCAGTCCTCGCTGGTGATCTATCCGATCCATGCCTATGGCTCGGAGGAGCAGAAGGCGAAATTCCTGCCCGGCCTCGTCTCGGGCGAGCTCATCGGCTGCTTCGGCCTGACCGAGTCGGACGCGGGCTCCGATCCGGCGGGCATGACGACGCGCGTCGAAAAGATCTCCGGCGGCTACCGTCTGCGCGGCTCAAAAATGTGGATCTCCAATGCGCCGATCGCCGACGTCTTCGTCGTCTGGGCGAAGTCCGCCGCGCATGACAACGAGATTCGCGGCTTCGTGCTGGAAAAGGGCATGAAGGGTCTTTCGGCGCCGAAGATCGGCGGCAAGCTCTCGCTGCGCGCCTCGATCACCGGCGAGATCGTCATGGATGGCGTGGAAGTCGGCGAGGACGCGCTGCTGCCGGGCGTTTCCGGCCTCAAGGGCCCCTTCGGCTGCCTCAACCGTGCCCGCTACGGCATTTCATGGGGCGTGATGGGGGCGGCGGAAGACTGCTGGCACCGCGCCCGGCAATACGGCCTCGACCGCAAGCAGTTCGGCAAACCGCTGGCCCAGACGCAGCTCTTCCAGAAGAAGCTCGCCGACATGCAGACGGAGATCGCGCTCGGCCTTCAGGCTTCGCTGCGGGTTGGCCGGCTGATGGACGAGCACCGGATGACGCCGGAGATGGTCTCGATCGTCAAGCGCAACAACTGCGGCAAGGCGCTCGATATCGCCCGCATGGCGCGCGACATGCACGGCGGCAACGGCATCCAGATCGAATATCACGTCATGCGTCACGCCCAGAACCTGGAGACGGTGAACACCTACGAGGGCACGCACGACATCCATGCGCTCGTGCTCGGCCGCGCGCAGACCGGGTTGCAGGCGTTCTTCTGAGTGCGAACGCAGAGCTAATTCTAGCGCAGTTTCGCCAGCAGCCGGATGAACTCGGCCCGGTCCGCTTCGTCGAGGGGGGCCACGGTTTCCTCGCTGATCGCGAAGGCATCGGCGATGTGGCTTTGGACCAGCGCCCTGCCGCCCTCGCTCAGCGTCAGCAGGCGGCGGCGGGCGTCCTCGGGATCCGTTTCGGTCGTCACGAAACCGCGGGCGATCAGCCGGTCTATGACCCCCTTGATCGTTGCCACGTCCATGGCGGTCAGCCGGCCGAGCCGGTTCTGCGACGTCGGCCCGACCTCGGCGAGTTTCGACAGCGCGGCCCACTGCGTCGGCGTCACGTCGCAGCCGATGCGGTTCGCGAAGATCGTCGCATGCCGCTGGCTGACCTGCCGCAGCACGAAGCCGACCTGCTCGTCGAGGACATAGGGGCGCTGCTGCGCCGTTGCGCCCGAGGGCCTGTCCGGTTTCACCGCAATCCGTCCTCGCCCTTGATCTCGTCTACCGTCAACCCGCCGACCCGAGGCAGCGGGCGTCCGCCGGTCGTGACCGCGATCGCCACCATGATCTCGTTGGCCCGAGGCGCATCGTTGACGCAGACCTGCATGCCATCGAAATGCGAGCGGACATAGGCCGCGTCCTTGTGGCCAAGCGGAATGTCGAGCTCCGCCCCCATGCCGCCGCGCTTCTTGGACGAGGGGATCAGCGCCGCGCCCTTGCCGAGCGTCTTGCGCACCGGGGCGCCCATCTTGGGATGCAGGAGGGCGGCGGCATGCTCCATCTCGCCGTTTTCGCCGACCAGCGCGGCCTTGCCATAGCCTTGGGCCTCATCGCTGACGATCCCGAGCGCTGCCACGGCCCGCTCGGACAGGAGCCTGCCGAGTTCCGCGCCCATCTCGATCAACGGCGACAGATCCTCGACATAGACCCCCGCAAAGGGGTTCTCGATGACGGCGATCGCCGCCGCCCGGCGCACCGGCGGGACGACATCCCGGCCCATTTCGGTGAGGATCTCGTCGACCACGGTCACGAGTTTGCGGATCTTCATGCTCATCGGCGCCGTCCTCTTTCCCGACGTGGCTCGCTCCCAGGGCGACAGGGCGTCCGGGCGCAGGCGAAGGCATCGCCGCGGTCTTCCTGGACGCGAGTAATGTCATTGGCTTAGGCCGGAACTTCAAGGTCAAACTCGATTGACTGTTGTTCCCCGTCCGCCTGCTCGAATCTTTATGAATCCTTCATATGGTTAGCAAATGATTTACCGAATCGATGCAGTTTTAGAAGGTTTTTAAGTATGGCAGATATTCTTTCGAAAGCAGTTTTCGTCTGAGCGTTAAGCATTCCTCAATCGCGGTCGTCATTATTTGGCCTGAAAGATTGTATCGAAGTTCCGGTCACCGGCAGTCTTTTCTGCCTGATCGTCGTCGATCGGGCTGCGTACTGGAGAGTGAGTAACATGACGCCGTTGCGAGCGACGAGAGACGTTCCTGTCGAGGCCGTCGATGACGTTTTCGAGCAGGCTCTGGACAAGCGGCGTTTGCGCGCAAGGCGGATGAGAATAATCCGTCTGCTAGGTATCGGATTCTGCTTTGTTTTCTGGGGCGCCGTGGCCGTCTATTTCCTTATCTGATCATTTTCCGGAAATGCCTTCCGTCGCAGCCCGCACGTGAGGCTGTGCCCGACTGAACTCCCATATCGTTGCCGGACGCTGGTGTGGTCGTCTTTCCCGTTCCCGGTTCCAGGGCAGCGGCGCCGCTTCGAGCTATCCGGACCCGCATCCCGCAACAGTCTTCGATGGTGCGGTGCAGCGTTAACGGAACGGGCGTCGTCGTTAGCCAAGAACCCAAAGTCTGGAAGGCCGCCGTAGCCCTTCGCCGGCTCCATCCGTATAATGGTTGGAAACGGGCCTCTTCGGGATGCCATGCGATCGAGCCACGGTCCGAATTCGGGCCGTTTCGCGCGGAACTCGTCTGCCGGAGCGATCTCTGTCGATTCACCCGCCGCGGCCTTGGCGCGATCAAGGCGGCAAATTTGGGTTGAGCGATCGATTTTGTCGACCGGTGGTTGAATTTCTCATGCCGCATGTGCAAAATGTCGGGGCGCCATGTGATGAATTCAGTTTTGTGGCCTGCATTTCGAAGCTATTATGATTTTTTGAGGGCACGTTGAAGATTCGAGCGTCGCGGATAGTGGCGGATCCGTGGGCACTCGGGGAATTACCGACGTTCCGATCGTTTGTACTGGCGCCAAAATGCGCCGGATTTTTTGTAGATTTCAGTTGCCAGCGTGTTGAGGAGCGGCAAAGAGGCAATGCCGTTCAAATACTTGGTGGGTAAGTGGTTCAATTTGCCGTGAGCGACATGTTACCGATTGCCTCTCGATTTCCATCACTTGAAAGTGTGGTATTCTGCGCTCCGCGGAGCGCGGGCTCGCGGTTTTAACCTTGAGTCATCATATTTTGTAGTAATGCGCTCTTGTACTGGGGCGTCTCGGTCAAGTTCAGCGAACCGCGCGGAAGATAGGAAGAATTGATGCTTCGACAGTTGAACAAGTCTCCCCTGAGTGGCAAGAGCTTCCGGCTGATCGACAACACCGTTCGTACCGATGAACTATTTGATCGCATCTGGGCTGCGGTCCGCCGGCAAATCCTGGCGTTGATACTCATCGTCGTATTTTTCGTCGGGATGGGCGGCCTCTATCTCTATTTTGCCGAGCCTTCCTATACCTCCGAGAGCTATCTCCTGATCGACACGCGCCGCGTCGCCGGCATGGAAGACAACACGGCCGGCGCGACGGACGTCGTCGATGATTCGATGGTCGACAGCCAGGTCGAGGTCATTCTTTCCGAGAACAGCATCCTGAAGGTGATCGACAAGCTGGATCTGATCAATGATCCGGCCTTCAGTCGCGACCGCCCGGGCTTCTTTGCGCGTGCCTACAACCAGCTTCTGGGCAATGTGTTCGGGTCTTCCGGCGCATCGGACGACGGCAGCGCGTCCTCGGCGTCCGCCGGCGATGCCGCACCTTCAGACAATGCCGGAGCCGCGTCTCCCGCGGCAGGCCAGCCGGCGCCGACCGACGGGGCCGGCGCCATGCCCTCGAAGATCGCGGCCGCCGGCGCTACCCCCGGATCGTCGCCGACGGCCGAGGGCGTGCCGGGCGAGGCTGCACCGGGCACCCCCGCCATGGCACCGGCCGGAGACAATGCGCAGACCGCTGGCGCGCAGCCGGCGGCAGGCGCCGACGCCACCGCCGATCCCGATTTCCTGCGCAAGCGCCTGGTGCTCGAGCAGCTGCTCGGCAATATCAAGGTGCAGCGTATCGGCCGGACCTATGTCCTGACGATCTCGTTCACGGCCGTCGATCCGGTCGTCGCGGCCAATGTCGCCAATGCCGTCGCCGACCAGTATCTGACCGACCAGCTGGAGTCGAAATACGAGGCGACGCAGCGTGCCGGCGACTGGCTGCAGGACCGTATCAAGGAGCTGCGCGAACGCTCCATCGCCGCCGACAACACGGTGCAGAAATACCGGGCCGACCACGGTCTCATCTCCGCCAATGGCGTGCTGGTGAACGAACAGCAGCTGGGCGAGATCAACACCGAACTGGTCAAGTCCCGCGCCGTCACCGCACAGTCGGAGGCAAGGTATCGCCGGATCAAGGACATCATCGACACGAAGGCGATGGATGCGGCCGTGACGGAGTCCATCGACAGCCCGGTGATCGTCGACCTGCGGACGAAATTCCTCGATACCGCCCGCCGCCGCCAGGACATTGCCCGGCGCATCGGCGAGGATTCGGAAGCCACCAAGGCGATGGACCGGCAGATGGACGACTATCGCCGGCTGATCTTCGAGGAACTCGGCCGGATCGCCGAGAGCTACCGCAGCGACCTCAATATCGCCAAGGCCAACGAGCAGTCGCTGGAAAAGAACCTGCAGGACATGGTCAACCTCAACGCGGCGACCAACGAAACGCAGGTCCAGCTGCGCGAGCTGGAGCGCGAGTCGGAGACCTACCGCAATATCTACACCACCTTCCTGCAGCGGTATCAGGAGACCATCCAGCAGCAGTCCTTCCCGATCACGGAAGCGCGGATCATCACGCGCGCGGTTCCCTCCCAGAAGCCGAGCGCACCCAATCCGAACCTTGTTCTTGCCGCGGCGATGATGTTGGGCCTGTTCGTCGGCGGGGTCGTGACCAGCTACAGGGAATATGCCGACCGGGTGTTCCGTACCGGCAGCCAGATCCGCGCGGAGCTCGGGACCGAGTTCTTCGGCATGCTGTGGAAGGTCAAGCGTCGCCGCCTGCTGATCAATCGCATGAAGGATACCGACGGACGGCGTCTGTTGCGGCCGGCCAGCTCGGTCTACGAACAGGCGGCCGAGAATCCTCTGGCGGCAAGCACCGAAACGCTGCGCAGCATCAAGATCGCCGCCGATCTCGCCTTCCACAGCCATGTGGCCAAGACGATCGGCGTCGTTTCGGCACTGCCGGGCGAGGGCAAGACGGTCGTTTCGAAGAATTTCGCATCGCTGGTCGCCACGACCGGGGCGAAGACGCTGCTGATCGACTGCGACATGCGCAATCCGGGCCTGACCCGCGCCGTGGCCGGCCATGCCGAGGAGGGCCTCGTCGAGGCCATCGCCGAAGGGCGCCCGGTGCAGGAGCTGATCTACGAGGAAGACAAGACCGGGCTGCATGTGCTGCCCTGCGTTGCCCGCAAGCGCCTGTTCCATACGAGCGAGCTGCTCTCTTCCAAGGCGATGACCGACATCCTGAACTGGGCGAGGGACAACTACGACTACGTCATCCTCGACTTGTCGCCGCTCGGTCCCGTGGTGGACGTGCGTGTGATCGAGCCGGAGATCGACGGGTTCGTCTTCGTCGTTGCCTGGGGCGAGACGCCAAGGCGCATTGTCCGCAGCATCATCAACGGCGAGAAGGACATCGCCGCCAAATGCCTCGGCGTGCTCCTTAACAAGGTCGATCCGAAGCGCGGTCAGGCCTACCAGTCCATCGAGGACAAGGAGCGCTACATGCGGCGCTATACCAACTACTACGTCGATCAATGATCCGGGCATCCGGCTGCGAACGCGTGCGCAGCCGGAAGACCCCGTCCGTGTGAGCGGACCGATCGACAACAGTTGCATCCACAGGATTGTCCACAAGGGCCGGCCGCCGCGATTGCTGCCGGCCTTTTGCGTCTGTCTGCATCCGGCGCTTGCCGTCCGTCTGGCGGCAGGACGCCGTTTGCGGCCAATATCCCGTCCAGCGAGGCTTTTATCGCCTGAACCTGCCGTGTCACTGCCCCTGGCGGACGTGAGCCGTCTGCGGCCATGAATCGTGCCGGAAAGGGATGTCCAGCCGACGACAAGGATGCCCGAGGCCTCTGACGGCATCTCGGCCTGCCAACAGCGAATCACCTGGCCGAAGACAGGCTGCCGGCACGAGCCGGACAGCGCCTTGGCGCCCGTCGCTAGGCCCCTGCCGTGTGCCTTGCTGGATACACCCGGAAGCAAATAGTAAATATTACGGAACGGTTGTTAACCGGACAAAGGACTTTCGCCGATCTGCGGGCGATTGCGAGGGCTATCGGTTGGGAGTTGATGCGATTGCCACTTGCATCGTGCATTTAAGGCATTCATAATCTCTGGTAACCATTGATAAATCATTTTTGTTGAGACTCTTTTAAGAAGGGGCGTTTGCTGGTATTTCGAAATGGACAAGCGAGTTCTGCCGGTCTTGGGCGCGAAAGATGCGAGCGTTCTGGATCGGAGCATGCTGGTGATGCTTGGTTCGTTTCATCCTCCGTCAGCGTTCCCGGCCGGGGCCAAGTGCTGGGAATGATGGCTTCCGGAATACGGGCAGCATTCAGGGGATTCGCTTCCTTGTTGTGCAGTGCGGTATTCCGCGGTAAGTGGTAACGTTGGTTAATAAAATGTTATTACTTCTCAGGGGTTATTGGGGGTAGAAATGACTCAGGTTCCAGGACTTTGATCAGTGGACGGGCGCGGCGGCTTTTCCACGTGATTTTTCAACATGTGTCGTCTCTTTAGGCGGGTAGGAGACAGCTGGGCCGAAGTTTACTTCGGGCAGTAGTGCGCGTGTTCACGCCGAATTTAAGAGGCAAATTAGTATTGGCATCGTGCGCAACCGGTGATGTCCGGTTTGTGGGCTCGATAGAGTATTTATTCGTATTGCGGACTTGGGGGTGACTATGTCCTTCGTACAGTCAATTGCAAAATCAGAGCAGGGGCAGGTGTTGCGCGGCCCGGTGGGCGGCGTGACGAAAAGGGTTGCGGATGTCTGTCTGACGATCCCTCTGATCATCTTCTTTTCTCCTTTGTGTCTTCTAATTGCGGCGATCATTTGGCTTTCCGATCCGGGTCCGATTTTCTTCGGGCATGAACGGATCGGCCTTGGCGGCCGCAAGTTCCGCTGCCTGAAGTTCCGCTCCATGGTGACCAATTCCAGGGAAGTCCTCGACCGTCTTCTGGACGAGGATCCGGCGGCGCGCGCCGAGTGGGACCAGACGCAGAAGCTGCGCAACGATCCGCGGATTACCGTGATCGGTCGAATCCTGCGCGAGACCAGCCTTGATGAACTGCCCCAGCTCATCAACGTGCTGCGCGGCGACATGAGCCTCGTCGGGCCTCGGCCCGTGGTGAAGGACGAACTGGCCCGCTACGGCGCCAACCTTTGCTTCTACGAGATGGTTCGTCCGGGCATCACCGGCCTGTGGCAGGTCAGCGGCCGTAGCAACTGCAGCTACGAGCAGCGCGTTCAGTATGATGTCGACTATGTCTGCGACTGGTCGCTTCTCCAGGACATCAAGATCCTGTTCCGGACGGCCAAGGTCGTGCTCTGCCGCGAAGGCAGCTACTGAACCGGCATTTGAATGGCGGGTGTGCCGCCATTCAGCCGCCTCCACTCGAACATCTGCTTCGTGCTGATCCGATCTCGAGCGAAGCCGCAGCAGGCCCGGCAGGGCCTCCGATGGGTCGTGACGGGACAGAGCGCAGTTCCTGACCATCTTCTCGTTGGCACTGTCCGGCATATTGCAGGCCGGGCTAAGCGCCGGGAAGAACCGCCCGTCTCGAGGCCTCCGCGACCATCCCCCAAAGCTGCCGCGTGACCGCCATTCGGGCCAGCCTCAAAATCGGTCTTCCGGCGTTTGCCGGGTCTTTGCACCAGCGCGAACTGCAAGACAAGAAAACCCGCCCCGACAGACTCGGTGGCGGGTTTTCTGCATTTTGCCGGCACCCGGGATCCCGACACCGATCTTCTTCGGCCTAATCTCCGTGGGTTCGGACGCGTCGACTCGGTTGCGACAGGCCGCAGGTCCATATGCAAGAAGATCTCGCCGGACGGCTGCGCGGCAAGAGGAAGAGGGCCATCTGCCCCATGACGGTCCGGGGTGCCTGGCCGGCGCGCTCATCACCCATCGCTCCGCCGAGAACATGTGCCGCAAGATGAGGTGGGCTTCCTTGAGAGCAACAGCCTCTTCGAGCCGCTGCCTTGAGCCGACGGCTGCCGCGACGATGACGCTCCATCTGCAGCCTCGAACACCCGCAAAATCCATCAGAACGGGCTTTTTTATGAAAATGCAATTTTTGCGAATGATAGGCGTATTCTGAAGTATTTGTTAGGAAAATTATCTCAAGCCCTTTGCTCTCCGTCCGTTCTCATGTGATCTTCAAACTATAGTGGCGCGTCGCGCGCCATGCCTGCGTATTCATCGTTTGCTCCATCGTCGCGACCACGCTGGATCAGCCTTGAGGAGTCCCCGAAGATCCCATGTTTGCGATGTTTCCACAGGAGCTCAACCGAAGCATGGCGAAATTGCGGCGACTTCACCCGGCTCACGTTGAATTTCCTTGTACTTGAATCGAATTTCGGAAATATTATGGTTAACGAACTGTCAAAAAATGAGGCTTGCCTGAACCAAGGCGATGCCCGGACGTTAGCCGGATACCTCGGGGGGCTAGAGGTGGCTGACGGGAGTGAAGGGGCTGGAAAGTGGTCCGAGCGGTGCATGCAAATTCAATGGATTTAAAGTCAGGATCGGCGGTCGCGATCCTTCGGCGCTTGCGGCATGTGTTCAGGTGCACCTGGGTGTGCTGGGTGCGTTTCGGAGCCGTCCTCGGCTGTGCCGCGTTCTGGGCCGGTGTCGGGTATCTGATTTTCGGTTGAACGCGTTCCCGAATGCCCGCCCCATCGGCCTACGATCACGAAACCTCCGTTTTTCGACCAGGCGCTGAACTCCAGCCGCAGAGTCTTGCTTCTTGGCGGATCGGCCGATCGTGCGGCTGAAGGATGCCTTCCCCTCCGTTGCCGCGTCTGACCGCTCGTCTCAATCCTCCGGCGTTTCTGTTTTGACGGCGCGCCCGGACGCGCTATCGTTCGCACACATACAATTCCCGACGCGATGACATCTCATGCGGCAAGAGGGGGCGACGATGGCACAGGAGGCTTCCGCCACGGGCACCGGCCCGACAAAGCTGGTGATCCGCAACATCGGTCTGCTGCTCAGCGGCGCGATGGAAAATCCCATTCTCGATGCCGACACGATCGTGGCCGAGAACGGCCGGATCACGGCGATCGGGCGGGAAAAGGACATCGACACCGAGGGCGCGACGACCCTCGTCAACGCCCACGGTTCGGTGCTCTCTCCCGGCCTCATCGACAGCCACGTCCATCCGGTCGCCGGCGACTGGACGCCGCGCCAGAACCAACTCGGCTGGATCGATTCCTCCCTCAACGGCGGCGTGACGACAATGATCTCGGCCGGCGAGGTGCATCAGCCGGGCCGTCCGCGCGACATCGTCGGGCTCAAGGCGCATGCGATCACGGCCCAGCGGACCTTCCACAATTTCCGCTTCGGCGGCGTCAAGCTCCATGCTGGCGCGCCGGTGATCGAGCCGGGCATGGTGGAGGAAGACTTCAAGGACATGGCCGAGGCCGGCGTGACGCTGCTCGGCGAGGTCGGCCTCGGCGGGGTCAAGGATGGGGCCAATGCCCGTCAGATGGTCGCCTGGGCGCGCAAATACGGCATGCAGTCGACGATCCATACCGGCGGGCCATCGATCCCGGGCTCCGGGCTCATCGGCGCCGATGTGGTGCTTGAGGCGGACACCGATGTCGTCGGCCATATCAACGGTGGGCATACGGCCCTGCCGGACGCGGAAATCCGCTGCATCTGCGAGGGCTGCAAGCGCGGCCTCGAACTCGTCCACAACGGCAACGAACGCGCGGCACTCTATACGCTGAGGACCGCCCGCGAGCTTGGCGAGTTGGAGCGCGTCATTCTCGGCACCGACGGGCCGGCGGGCTCGGGCGTGCAGCCGCTCGGCATCATCCGCATGGTCTCGATGCTCTCCTCGCTCGGCGATGTGCCAGCCGAAATCGCCTTCTGTTTCGCCACCGGCAACACAGCGCGGATGCGGGCGCTCGACTGCGGCCTCATCGAGGTCGGACGCGCCGCTGACTTTGTCTTGATGGACCGGGCACAACACTCCGCCGGCAAGGATTTCCTGGATTCGATCCAGCTCGGCGACCTGCCCGGCATCGGCATGACGATCATCGACGGCATCGTGCGCACTGGCCGCAGCCGCAACACGCCGCCGGCGACGCGGTTGCCCGAGGTGGTGACAGACTGAATGCCGAATTTGGATACGCCGGGGCTAACCCGGCTTCTCTTTGCCAAATGGGATCCAATCGGTGTGCGCGGCGTTGGGCCGGACGATGAATACGCGTCCTACGCTCCGGTCATTTTGAAGATGCTGCAAGACGGCGCTTCGGGTGAGATGCTGTTCGCCCATTTGAGAGACATCCGGGTGACCGAGATGTGTCTGCCTGCCGACGACGCGGCAGACAGGGCATTCGCGGCACACTTGATCGGACTTCTTGGCAGCTGAGGCGAACCCAGGTCTCAGGCGACCTTCAGCCCGTCGATGAAATCCGCCGCCTCGTGCGCGTTGACCCGTGCGACGCGGATCAGCCCGTCGAAATGCCGCTGCATGGAAATCACGGTCTCTCGCGCGTTCAGCACCAGATACATCTCGCCGACGAAGATCGCCGCGCGGTAGGGACCGAAGACCGTGTAGGGCACGGAAAACCGCTCGCGCGCATCGAAGAGGAAAAGCCGGAAGGACGGGTAGAGTTCCCGGACGAGATCGGCCATCCGGCGCATCTGCTCGCGCCGGGCCAAAAGGGGCAGATCCGTCCACACACCACGCCCCGCGGCAAACTCTTCCAGCCGCTGCATCGGCATGCAGACCTCCATGTCGGTGCCCGGCTGGCGATTGTAGTCGAGCCGGAAGGCCGCCTCGTTGAGCTGCGTCTCCGGATTGCGCCGCACATGCGAGGTCTCGTAGGTGATCACGGCGCGCGTGCGGACCAGGTCGGGCAGGCGCATCGGCACATAGCGGATCTTTGTGCCGGCTGCCTCGGCGTGCCACTTTTCCAGCAGCGACTGGTTCGCCTCCCCTTGCGGTACCTCCTCGATGGCGACGCTCGGCTGCAGGCCGCCGGTGATGCCCTCGTCCTGGCTGAGGCCGAGAAGCCAGTCGAGCGACACCCCGTGACGTTCCGCGATGTTGAGCAGCGTTTCGACGCGCGGCAGGCGGGTGGAGGCTCCGGACAGGAGCTGCGACAGCGCCGAACGGTCGATGCCGACCGACGCGGCAAAGGCGGACTGGCTGAGGTCCGACCGCTGCAGGAGCACCTTCAGCCGGTCCTGGAACCGGTCGGCAAGGTCACGCTTGTCCATGAAAAGCTCCAATTGCTTACTTTTCACAACAATTGCTGCATTCGATGTGCAAAATCAACAAAAGATCACAATTCTCGCCCTGCACAAACGCTCAGCCGGTACCCACACTAAGGCTCTGGAATCAAAGGAGCCTTCATGTCACACCGATCGGGTCGTCAGACTCGGCGAGCGAATGCACGCGCCATCGAATGGCCGACTGTCGGCCTTCTCCTTGCCTGCCATGGCCTCTGGCTGGCGACCGGATTGTTCATCTATCCGGCTGTTCCGGTCCTTGCGCTTGCCATAATGGCCATTCTTGTCGCCTTTCATTCCTCGCTCCAGCACGAGGTGCTGCACGGACATCCGACCGCCAGCCGGCGCCTCAACGAGGCCTTCGTCTTCCTGCCGCTCGGGCTCTTCTATCCCTACCGGCGCTATCGCAGCCTGCACCTGAAGCACCACGCGGACGAGCGGCTGACCGACCCCTATGACGATCCGGAGAGCTATTACCGGGCGCTCTGCGACTGGGAGGCGCTTCCCGCCGCGCTCAAGGCGCTTCTTGCCTGGAACAACACGCTGATCGGGCGTCTCACCGTGGGGCCAGCCCTGGCGCTTGCCGGTTTCCTCATGTCCGAGGTGCGTCTTCTGACGCAAAGCCGCCGCGTCAGGCTGGCCTGGCTGCTGCATCTTGCCGGCCTGGTGCCGGTGTTGCTGGTCGTGGACCGTGTCTTCGGCATTCCGCTCTGGCACTATGCGATGACCTCCGCCTATGGCGGGATGTCGCTGATCGCCATCCGCTCCTACTGTGAGCACCAGTGGTCGGAACGCCCGGACGGGCGCACGATCATCGTGGAGAAATCGCCACTCGCCCTGCTCTTCCTCAACAACAACTTGCATCTCGTTCATCACAAGCGCCCGGCAGCGCCATGGTACGCCTTGCCGGCTCTCTATGAGGCCGAGCGTGACAAGTGGCGGGCGATGAACGAAGGTTATGTCTTCGGCAACTACTGGCAGATCGTTCGGGCCTTCGCCTTCCTGCCAAAGGAACCGGTCGCCCATCCAGCCTGGCGCCGGACACAGACTGCGGTTCGGTCGCCGGAGGCCGTTCGCCATGGCGGCGAGCCGGGTCTGACGACGGGCGCCTCCATGCCGGTGCCGGCGCGGCCGCCGAAGGAATAAGATCCTCAGTTATCGGGAACCTGTCGTCATGGAGTCTATCGCCGCCCTGCCGATGTATGACTGGCCGGAGCGGCGTGAAGAGGTCGACGGCGAGTGGGCCGTCATCCGTGACCACCTTCGGGTCAACGGCATCAAGGCCCCGGACGGGCTCGTGCGGCGCAATGGCGACATGCCGGCGGTGCCGGGCGGCATTAGGGACGCGGCGGGCAAGGTGATCGCGCCCGACCCAGCCAGTCTTCTGCCCGACGACCTCGACCTTGCCACCCTCTGGCGTCATCCGGCACTCGTTTTCGGCCAAACCTGCTGGGGGCCGATGGAGTCCACGGGACTTGCCGATCATGTCGCCGTGCTTGGTCAGCCCGATTACGACGGGATCGAAGGCGGCAATGGGCCCTTCTATTCAAGCGCCCTGGTGATGCGGCTTACCGACGTGCCGCCGGAAACCCATGTCGCGCCGCGCACCGACGGAAAGCCCGTGCTGCCGATCGACCTTCTGCGCGGTCGCCGGCTTGCCTACAACAGCCTGGAGTCGATGTCCGGCCTACTCGCTCTCCACCATGATCTGGAAACGTCGTGGCTGGGGCTCGACCTCTTTGCCGAGCGCATCGAGACGGGATCGCACCGCGGGTCGATCCGCGCCGTGGCGGAGGGGCGCGCCGACGTCGCGGCCATCGATGCCCGCTCCTGGCAGCTTGCCCGGGGTTTCGAGCTTGCCTCCCGCCGGCTCGCGGTCGTCGGGTGGACGGGATTGCGAAGGGGGCTACCCTTCATTGTCGCGCGCGGGCTTGCGCCGCTCTGGACCAACATTGCCGGCGATATCTTGGGCTCGCGATCGCGCAGCCGGATCGGGAACGACCGGTAAGAAACTTCTCGAACCCCTCCATCGCCATGAGATGAGGGGGCCGCATTTTCCACGGCGTCCAAGTGCATGGCCAAACGCGAGCGCCTCGGATTATGATCGCGCCATCATGGCCTTCACCCTCAGGCAATTGCAGTTCTTCGTCGCCGTTGCCGAGCAGGGCACGGTCTCGGGCGCGGCCCAGATGCTCTCCATCTCGCAGTCGTCGGTCACCGAGGCGATCAAGGATCTGGAGCAGGATCTTGGCGTCTCGCTGTTCCGCCGCCGCTCGCGCGGGCTCGACATCACGCACGACGGCCACCAGTTCCTGCGCCATGCGACCAAGATCCTGAGCGACGTCGCCGAGGCGCGGCAGGTGGTTTCGGTCAAGCCGGCGGAAGACGCCGGACGGCTCGGTCTCGGCGTCACGTCGCTCGTCGCCGGCTATGTTCTTTCCGATCTTCTCGCCCGCTACCGTCGCGCCTTCCCCGGCGTCGAGGTGACGACCATGGAGGACGACGGCAACTATCTGGAACACCTGCTCGTCGGCGGCGAGATCGACCTTGCCGTCATGCTGCTGAACAATCTTCGCGACCGGCAGGCGCTGCAGTCGGAAATCCTCGACGTCTCGCCCTTCCGCCTCTGGCTGCCGTCCGGCCACGACCTTGCCGGCCGCGACAGCATCACGATGGGCGACATTGCCGGCGAACCGCTGATCATGCTCACCGTCGACGAGATCGAGGAATCGACGCGCCGCCTGCTTGCCGCCTTCGGGGCCCGGCCGGAGGTCGCCTTCCGCACGCGCTCGGTGGAGGCCGTGCGCAGCCTCGTTGCCACGGGTGCGGGCGTCGCGCTGCTGCCGAACCTCGTCTATCGCCCGTGGTCGCTGGAAGGCGACCGCATCGTCTCGCGTGATGTCTCCGGCGCCCTGCCTGTGGTGCAGGTCGGCCTCGTCTGGCGGCGCGGTCTCACGCTCTCCGATCCCTTGCGCAATTTCATCGCGCTCGCCCAGAGCCAGCGCCAGCCGAGAAGCCGGTGAACCGCTAGTCCTTGATCTCTCCACCGTCATTCCCGCGCAAGCGGGAACCCAATCCTCTCGTGGCATTGCATGGGGCGGCAAACGGAAAAAGGGCGCAACTCCCATCGGGCGACTCGTGATGCCGATCGGCCAATGGGTTCCCGCTTTCGCGGGAATGACGATGGAGAGGACGACAACGAGCAGGGCTTCTGGCGCTAGTGATTCTGCAGTTGTCCTCTTTTGCTATCGATTTTTCCGATATCACCTTTCGAGTAAAAGAAATTGCGAAATCTCGATGCCGGCGTAGCATGCCTCTCAAGAAAAAAGGCCGTGGCAATGTCCATGGCGATCAACGAGGGGTGAGCATCATGACGAGCATTCCGAAGATCCTGAATGCCACGACTGCGCTGGCATTTCTCTTTTCCATGACCGGCCAGGTCTGGTCCGCAGAGATGATGACCGCGATCGGGCCTGGCGAGGGCGAGGTCAATATCGTCGCCTGGGCCGGCTACATCGAGCGCGGCGAAACCGACAAGGCCTATGACTGGGTCACCGGCTTCGAGAAGGAGACCGGCTGCAAGGTCAACGTGAAGACCGCCGCGACCTCGGACGAAATGGTGGCGCTGATGAACGAGGGCGGCTTCGACCTCGTGACGGCCTCTGGCGACGCCTCGCTGCGGCTCATCGCCGGCAAACGCGTGCAGCCGATCAACGTGGACCTGATCAAGAGCTGGTCGACGGTCGACGACCGGCTGAAGGATGCTCCCTGGCATACGGTGGACGGCGTCCACTATGGCACCCCCTACCAGTGGGGTCCCAACGTCCTGATGTACAACACCGACGTCTTCAAGGAGGCTCCGACGAGCTGGAGCATCGTCTTCGAGGAAACGACGCTGCCGGACGGCAAGTCCAACAAGGGCCGGATTGAATCCTATGACGGTCCGATCCACGTCGCCGACGCGGCGCTCTACCTGATGTCGACCAAGCCCGACCTCGGCATCAAGGACCCCTACGAGCTCAACGAGGACCAGTACAAGGCAGCCCTCGACGTCCTGCGCGTCCAGCGCACGCTCGTCTCGCGCTACTGGCACGATGCCTTCGTGCAGATGGACGACTTCAAGAACGAGGGCGTCGTCGCCTCGGACAGCTGGCCCTTCCAGGTCAACGTGCTCGCATCGGAGAAATTCCCGATCGGCTCGACGATCCCGAAGGAAGGCGCGACAGGCTGGTCCGACACGACCATGATGCACGCCGACGCCGCGCATCCGAACTGCGCATACATGTGGATGGAGCATTCGCTGTCGCCGAAGGTGCAGGGCGATCTGGCCGCCTGGTTCGGCTCGGTGCCGTCGGTTCCGGCCGCCTGCACGGGCAACGAGTTGCTCACCGACGAAGGCTGCAAGACCAACGGCTTCGACGACTTCGACAAGATCCACTTCTGGAAGACGCCGGTGACCAAATGTGCCAGCCAGGGCGAATGCGTGCCCTACTACCGCTGGGTCTCCGACTATATCGCCGTGATCGGCGGCCGGTAAGACCGGGACCTGCATCGTCCGGCCGAGGCTCATCGGAAAGCCCCGGCCGGGCGAGCGGATATCCTTGCCGGTTGCCGCAAGACCCGGATTGCCGGGATGGCGACGGCTCGCCGCGCATCCATAGACAGACCTGTCTGTCTTGCGTCATCGGCTGACCATTCATCCACGTAGACCGAACGGCTGGCGGCCGAAGGCAGCCACGCCATTCCCATGGCAGATCGTTTCCATGCACGCCGTCGAACTGAAAAACATCTCCCGGCACTATGGCCCGGTCAAAGCCGTCGACGGTGTCGATCTCACCATCGCGCCGGGCGAGTTCTTCGCCATGCTCGGGCCGTCGGGATCGGGCAAGACGACGTGCCTGCGCCTTATTGCCGGCTTCGAGACACCAACCGCCGGCGAGGTCAGCCTCTTCGGCCAGTCACTCTCCGGCGTCCCGCCCTACAGGCGCGACATCAACACCGTCTTCCAGGACTACGCGCTCTTTCCGCACATGAATGTCGCCGAAAACGTTGCCTACGGCCTGATGGTCAAGGGCGTCGGCAAGGCGGAACGGACGAAAGCGGCGGCAGAGGCTCTCGAACTCGTCAAGCTGTCCGGCTACGGCGACCGCAAGCCCGGCCAGTTGTCCGGCGGCCAGCGCCAGCGCGTGGCGCTTGCCCGCGCGCTCGTCAACCGGCCGAAGGTGCTGCTGCTCGACGAGCCGCTCGGCGCGCTCGATCTGAAACTGCGCGAGCAGATGCAGGAGGAACTGAAGCTCCTGCAGAAGTCGCTTGGCCTCACCTTCATCTTCGTCACTCATGATCAGGGCGAGGCGCTGTCGATGGCCGACCGCGTCGCCGTCTTCGCCGACGGACGCTTGCAGCAGGTCGGCAGCCCGCGCGAGGTCTATGCCCGTCCGCGCACCCGCTTCGTCGCCGATTTCGTCGGTTCATCCAACGTCCTGCCGCCCGAAATCACCGCCCGCTTCGGCCTTTCCGGCTGGGCGAGCCTGCGGCCCGAGGCGCTGTCGCTGACCTCACCGGGCGATCAAGGCCAAAGCCTTGCCGGCATCTTCGTCACCGAGAACTATCTCGGTCCGAACCGGCGCATCGCCGTCGATGTCGCTGGTCACCGCCTGCATGCCCTGCTGCCTGCCGGTGGAGAGACTTTCGAACCTGGCGCGGCGGTGACGCTGCATTTCGCCCCGTCCGACCTTCATGCGCTCGACGGCGACGGAGGGCGGTCATGACGGACGCCCTCGCGACGGCCCGGCGGCCGCAGGCGCAAGGCGGGCGTCTCGCCGATTTTTTCTGGCGCCATCCCCGGATGACGCTCGCCGTTCTTCTCGGCCCGCCGCTCATTTGGCTCGGCGTCATCTACCTTGGCGCGCTGGCCACCCTTCTCGTCCAGAGCTTCTTCTCCATCGACGAGTTCTCCGGCCTCATCGTCTACGAGCCGACGCTGAAGTCCTATCTGGAACTGCTGCGTCCCTCCAATTTCGACATCATCGTCCGCACCGTGACGATGGCCGCGAGCGTCACGCTGGCGAGCGCCGTCATCGCCTTCCCGATCGCCTATTTCGCTGCCCGCTATGCGCGGGGAAAGTGGAAGGCGCTCTTTTACATCGGCGTCATGCTGCCGCTCTGGTCGTCCTATCTGGTCAAGGTCTATTCCTGGAAGCTGATCCTCGCCAAGGAAGGCATCCTCACCTGGGCCTTCGACAAGCTGCACCTGACGCCGCTGCTGAATGCCGTCCTGTCGATCCCGGTCATCGGCGGCAATTCGCTGTCGGTCAGCTACATCGGGACCTTTCTCGTCTTCGTCTACGTCTGGCTGCCCTACATGATCCTGCCGATGCAGGCCTCGCTGGAGCGGGTGCCGAAAAGCCTGATCGAGGCGTCCTCGGATCTGGGCGCCGATCCGCGCAAGACGTTCCGGCACGTCATCCTGCCGCTGGCCTTCCCCGGTGCGGTGGCGGGCTCCATCTTCACCTTCTCGCTGACGCTCGGCGACTACATCATTCCGCAGATCGTCGGCTCGTCGCGGCTTTTCATCGGCCAGGCGGTCTATGCCCAGCAGGGCACCGCCGGCAACCTGCCGCTCGCCGCCGCCTTCTCGGTGGTGCCCATCGCCATCATGATCCTCTATCTTGCCGCCGCGCGGCGTCTGGGGGCCTTCGATGCGCTCTGACGACGCCAAGGCCCCGCTCCTTCTCAAGATCGCGGCAATCGGCGGGCTCGCCTTCCTGCATCTGCCGATCCTGCTGATCTTCGCTTACGCCTTCACGACGGAGGAGCGCAGCTTCCAGTGGCCGCCGCCCGGCTTCACGCTGAAATGGCTCGGCGCCACATGGGAGCGGCCGGACGTCTGGCAGGCGCTCGGCCTGTCGCTGCAGGTTGCGGTCATGGCGACCGCGATGGCACTCGTCCTCGGCACGCTGGCCGCCGCCGCCGTCTCGCGCTCGCGTTTCTTCGGCCGCGAGACCGTCTCGCTGCTCGTCATCCTGCCGATCGCTCTGCCGGGCATCGTCACCGGCATCGCCCTGCGCTCGGCCTATGGCCTGGCGGACATTCCATTCTCGACTCTCACCATCGTCGTCGGCCACGCCACCTTCTGCATCGTGACGGTCTACAACAACGCGCTCGCCCGCTTCCGGCGCCTGTCGGGCTCGATGATCGAGGCCTCGATGGATCTCGGCGCCGACGGCTTCCAGACCTTCTGCCATGTCGTCCTGCCGCAAATCGGCACGGCGCTGCTGGCGGGCGCGCTGCTTGCCTTCGCGCTTTCCTTCGACGAGGTCATCGTCACCACCTTCACCGCCGGCCAGCAGCAGACCCTGCCGATCTGGATGCTGGAGGAACTCATTCGCCCGCGCGAGCGGCCGGTCACCAACGTCGTCGCGATGGTCGTCGTGCTGGTGACCTTCCTGCCGATCCTCGGCGCCTATTACCTCACCCGCGAGGGCGGCGAGACCGCCGGCGCGGGCAAATAGAAGAAACGGAAGAAAGGGATCATCCCATGGACACCGCAATGCTCATCGGTTCCGCCTTCGTGGCCGGCGAGGACCAGGCCGAGAAGATCCTGAACCCGCGCACCGCCGACCTCATCCTCGACCTGCCCGAGGCCTCGCCGGCGCAGATCGACGCAGCGGTCGCTGCCGCCACCGGCGCCTTCACCACATGGTCGCGCACGACGCCGGCAGAGCGGTCCGGCTATCTCCTCAAGATCGCCGACGCCATCGAGGCCGACGCCGATGCCTTCGCGGCGCTGGAATCGCTCAACTGCGGCAAGCCGATCAACGCGGTGAAGAACGACGAGCTTCCCGCCATCGTCGACTGCTACCGCTTCTTTGCCGGCGCGATCCGCAACATGCAGGGTTCGCTGGCGGGCGAATATCTTCCCGGCTTCACCTCGATGGTCCGCCGCGATCCTGTCGGCGTCGTCGGCTCCATCGCGCCGTGGAACTATCCACTGATGATGATGGCCTGGAAGCTCGCCCCGGCGCTTGCCGGCGGCAACACCATCGTCTTCAAGCCGTCCGAGCAGACGCCGCTGACGGCGCTGAAGATGGCCAAGCTGCTGGCCGACATTCTTCCCGAGGGCGTCGTCAACGTCATCCTCGGGCGCGGCGAAAGCGTCGGCAACGCGCTGATCAATCACCCCGGCGTCAACATGGTCTCGATCACCGGCGACATCGCGACCGGCAAGAAGGTGCTGCAGGCGGCCGCTAAAACCGTAAAGCGCACGCATCTGGAACTTGGCGGCAAGGCCCCGGTGATCGTCTATGACGACGCCAATATCGACGCGGTCGTCGAGGGCATCCGCACCTTCGGCTTCTACAATGCCGGGCAGGATTGCACGGCCGCCTGCCGCATCTACGCGTCGAAGAAGATCTACGACAAGCTGGTCGCCGACCTCACCTCCGCCGTCTCGACGATTGCCTTTGCGCGCGCCGACGACACCGAAAACGAGATCGGGCCGCTGATTTCCGCCCGCCAGCGCGACCGGGTCGCGAGCTTCGTCCAGCGCGCCCTTGAATCCGGCCATGTCGAGGTGACGACCGGCGGCAAGATGCACGAGGAGCCCGGCTTCTTCTATGTGCCGACCGTGGTGGCAGGCGCGCATCAGGACGACGAGATTGTCCGGCGCGAGGTCTTCGGTCCGGTGGTCTCGGTGACGCCCTTCGGCGAGGACGACGACGTCATCGGCTGGGCCAACGATTCCGACTACGGCCTTGCCTCCTCGGTCTGGACCCAGAATGTCTCGAAGGCGATGACGGCGGCCTCGTCGCTGCGCTACGGCTGCACGTGGGTCAACACCCACTTCATGCTCTGCAACGAGATGCCCCACGGCGGCCTGAAGCAGTCGGGCTACGGCAAGGACATGTCGCAATACGCGATCGAGGACTACACGGTGGTCCGCCACGTGATGATCAATCACGGCTGAAACGAGCAGGGCGTTGACGGCGGGGCTCTCTGCCGTCAACGACCGTAGAGGCGTTCGTAGATCATGCGGTAGCGCTGGTAGCCGTGGTCGTAGGCAGCACTGCTTCGCGGGTCGGGCGCCAGTCGCTCGCCGAAGTCGACGAAACGGGCGACGTCGCTCCAGTTCGTCGAAAGCCCGAGCCCCATTGCCGCCGTCCAGGCCGCGCCAAGGCAGGAGCCGGGATGGCCGGTGAGCCGCTGCACCGGCGCGCCGAGCACGTCGGCGACGATCTGCATCCAGACATCGCTGGCCGAGCCGCCGTCGGAGACGACGAAGCGCGCCGGCTCGTGGCCCATGTCCTTCAGGACATCGACATGGTGGCGCAGGGCATAGGCATAGGCCTCCAGCAGCGCCCGCCAGAGATGGCCGATGTCATGGGAAAGCGTCAGGCCCTCGAAGACGCCGCGTGCTGCGGGATCGTGGATCGGGGTCTTCTCGCCAAGGAAATAGGGCAGGATCGTCAGTCCGTCGCTGCCGGGAGGCTTGACCGCGGCAAGATTGTCGAGATGCCGGTGCAGGGACAAACCGGCCGCCTCGGCCACCTGCCGCTCGCCGCCCGCCAGGGTCTTCACGAACCAGTTGAGCAGCGATCCGCCGGTCGACATGCAGCCGTTCGGCATATAGAGCCCCGGCACCAGATGGTGGTCGAGGTAGAGGCGCGGATCGGGCTTGACCTTGTCCGTTGCGGTCAGGATGTCGACGGCACCGCCGAATTTCAACAGCACGTCGCCCGGCGCGGCAATGCCGGCGCATAGGGCCGAGGCGATCATGTCGGCCGCCCCGCCGACCACGGGCGTTCCGGCGGCAAGGCCGGTTTCCGCTGCGGCCTGTTCGCTCACCTTGCCAAGGATCTGGTGGCTTTCGGTTCGGCGCGGAATGGCCGAGCGGGCGAGGCCGGTCAGCGCGATCAGGCCGTCGTCGAGGCGGTCGTTCGCGACGTCGACGAACCCTGCCTCCAGCGCCCAGTTCTGCTCGATCGCCTTCTCGCCCGTGAGCTCCCAGTTGATATAGTCGTAGGAGCCGAAGACCGTCGCAATGCGGGAAAAGACCTCCGGCTCGTGGCGAGCGATCCAGCGTAGCTTCGGCGCGAGAAGCTGCTGGTTGACGCCGTTGCCGGCCTTCTGGAGGAAGGCGGTCTCATCGATCTCAGCGCGCAGTTCCTCGACCTCGACACCGCAGCGCCCGTCGCTTTGCTGGATGGACGGGCGCAAAAGCCGGCCTTCGGCATCGAGCAGGACGACCGCCGGCAGCATGCCGGAAACGCCAATACCGGCAATCTCTTGACTGTCGATACGAGCCGTTTCGATCAGTTCGGGAATTAGGTCACAAACGTTGACCCACCAGTCCTCGGGGTTCTCCTCCGCCCAGCCGGCCTTCGGCGAGGACAACGTCACGGGCCTTGAGGCAATCGCCAGAACCTCGTCCGGCAGCCGGATCAGGATGCCGATCGTCGACGTCGTGCCGATGTCGAGGCCGAGGAGGCAGGTCAACGGGATATCCTCACCGCAACGTCTCCACCACATCCATGAAGCGCTTCACGCGCTCGCCGTCTACGGGGTTCCAGGTGTTGCCGTCCACCTTGAAATGGGTGCCGATGACGCAGCCGGAGGCGACCGACATGACATCGCGGACATTGTCGATGTTGACGCCGGTGTTGGCGAAGATCGGCACCTCGCTCACCGTCTCGGCCACCATGCGCAGGTCCGACTGGGCGGCCGGCTGGCCGGTGATCGGGCCGGACACGAGGATGGCGTCGGCAAGCGAGGAGAAGACCGCACTCTTGGCCCGAAGCCCGATCGGGCGCTGATCGAGGGAGCTGGCGAATTCGGCATTGATGTTGAAGAGCAGCTTCATGTCGTCCCGGCCAAGTTCGCGGCGAAGGCGCAGCGCTCCGGCGCAATCCGGCTCCCAGAGCCCCATGTCGGAGGCAAAGAGGCCGGTGAAAATCTCGCGCACGAAAGACGCGCCCGTCGCCGCGCCGATGGCGATGCTCGCCTTCGGGTCCCAGAGATAGTTGACGCCGAAGGGCACTTTGATCGCCGGCTTGCAGGCGCTCACGACCGCCGTCATCGCCGCGATGCCGGAGGCCGGTGCCTCAAGCTGGTAGGGGCGGTCGTTCTCGTTGCCGAACATGATGGCGTCGACGCCGCCCGCCTGCAGCTTCTCGATGTCGGCCAGCGCGCCCTCGATCAGCGCGTCCATGCCGGCCTTCGCGTCAAAGAGCGGCGTGCCCGGCAGCGCCCCGATATGCACCATCGCGATGACGGCTTTCTTCTTCGATCCGAAGAACTCGAAAATCATGTCCTCTTATCCCGGCTCTCACATGCGGAGCCGCAACCGGCCCCGGGCATCAAATGTTCGACTGCGACCAGTTTTGGTGCATAATCAAACATAATCAAACAAATTCGCTCTTGTCTCGCCCTTTCTTGTTGATATACCGGAATTCCGTTCGCGCCGAGGAGCCTTGTCATGACCGTGCCGCAGCCCGTCGTTCCCACCTATCCCGATCTTGCCGGCAAGCGCGCCTTCGTCACGGGCGCTGCCGTCGGCATCGGGCGGGCAATCGCCGAGGCCCTGACGCGGCAGGGGGTGCGCGTGGCGATTGCCGACCTCAACCGCGAGGCGGCGGAAGAGGCGGCCGGCTCGGTCGGCGGCGGAGCGATCGCGATTGCCGTCGACGTGCGCAAGCGGGCGTCGGTGGAGACGGCCTTCGCCGAGGCGCTCGAAGCGCTCGGCGGCTGCGAGATCGCCGTCGCCAATGCCGGCGTCTCGACCATGAACCCCGCGCTCGATCTCACCGACGAGGAATGGGACTTCAATTTCGACGTCAACACGCGCGGCGTCTTCCTCACCAACCAGATCGCGGCCCGCCATTTCGTGAAGAACGGGAGCGGCGTCATCGTCAACACGGCCTCACTGGCCGCCAAGGTGGGTGCGCCGCTGCTGGCACATTATTCGGCGAGCAAGTTCGCCGTCCTCGGCTGGACGCAGGCGCTGGCCCGCGAGCTGGCCCCGAAGGGCATTCGCGTCAATGCGGTCTGCCCGGGTTTCGTCAAGACCAGCATGCAGGCGCGCGAGGTCGAATGGGAGGCGACGCTGCGCGGCATGACGGCGGAGGGGGTTCTCGCGGACTATGTCGCGCAGACGCCGCTCGGCCGGATCGAGACGCCGGAGGACGTGGCGAGCGTCGCGGTCTTCCTCTGCTCCGACGGCGCGCGTTTCATGACCGGCCAGGGGATCAACGTCACCGGCGGGGTCTACATGACATGAGGGCCTTGACGCTCTCGCCGTCAAAGAACGTGGAAGCGCGACGGCTCCAGCTCAGGCGCGACGAGCACCCGCACGCCGGCCTCACTGAGCGCCTCCGCCAGGGCCGGCGACGGGGGACTGTCCGTTACGAGGATATCGATCGCCTCAAGGCCGCAGATGCGGGCGAGCGCCCGGCGTTCGAACTTGGAGGCATCGCACAGGACGACCACCGTGCCGCAATTTTCGATGAAGGCGCGCTTCACCTCGGTGTCCTCGGGCGAATAGTCGTAGACGCCCTCGCCGCCGAGGCCGGAAACGCCGATGAAGGCGAGGTCGACGAAATGGGCCTTCACGTCTCGGATCGCGCCCTGGCCGACGATGGAGAACTCCGGCGTGCGCACCTCGCCGCCGAGGATATAGACCGGGCTGCCGTCGCCGGCGAGTTCCATGGCGGCGCGCATGTTGTTGGTGAAGATGCGAAGGTCGGCGCGGCCGGCGATCTTGCGGGCAAGGGCGAGAATGGTCGTGCCGACGTCGAGGGCGATGGACTGGCGCGAGCCGACGAGGCCGGCAGCGGCTTCCGCGATGGCGGCCTTGGCCTCGGCCTGACGCACCATGCGCTGGTCGAACTGCGGTTCGTCGACGTCGATGGCGGTGCGCTCGCCTTCGGGCAGGGCGACGGCGCCGCCGTGGGTGCGGGTGATCTTGCCCTCGCGCGACAGCATGACGAGATCGCGCCGGATCGTCATCGTCGAGACACCGATCTGCTGCGCCATGTCGGTGACCGAGATAAAGCCGTTGCGCCGGAAGGCGTCCATGATGCGCTGGTGGCGCACGGGCGCCGGAACGCGTCCGCCCGCAGCGCTGGCGCGTTTGTCAGATCCGGCCGTGTCGTCCATGTTCGTCATTGACACTGCCTCCTCTGCAGTCCGGTCCGTTTCGCCGCAAGGACGCTGGCCGGGTCTTGTTTCGATCTGGATATCACGAGCGGGAATGTTCGAAAAGGTTGCTTTTTGTTCCAATGCACCAATGATGGTCGCCGGCGGGCCGACGGATCCGGCCAGCGGACGGTGCAGCGCCCTTTCCCCCTTCATCGCCAGGAGAGCGAATGTCTGAGCACGCAATGCCCGTCACGGACGCGGTGCGCAAGCCCGATGGAGACGCTGCGGAGGAAGGGCTGGTCCTTTCGGGCGTCCGCAAATCCTTCGGTGCCAGCGAGGTTGTGCGCGGCGTCGATCTCAGGGTCGCCAGGGGCGAGTTCATCGTCGTGCTCGGGCCGTCGGGCTGCGGCAAGTCCACTCTCCTGCGCATGATCGCGGGTCTCGATGACGCCTCGGCCGGCGAGATCCGGATCGGCGGCAAGGTCGTCACCCACCTGCCGCCGCGCAAGCGCGGCTGCGCCATGGTGTTCCAGAACTACGCGCTCTATCCGCATCTCAACGTGGCCGGAAACATCGGCTATCCATTGAAGGTGGCGGGCGTTCCCAAGGCGGAGCGGGCGGAGCGCGTCGCCGAGGCGGCGCGGATCGTGAACCTTTCCGACTATCTCGACCGCAAGCCCTCGCAACTCTCCGGTGGCCAGCGCCAGCGCGTCGCCATGGCCCGCGCCATCGTGCGCAATCCGGCGCTCTTTCTCTTCGACGAGCCGCTTTCCAACCTCGACGCCAAGCTTCGCGTGCAGATGCGGGCGGAAATCCGCGACCTGCACCAGCGGATTGGGGTCACCTCGCTCTTCGTCACCCACGACCAGGTGGAGGCGATGACGCTCGCCGACCGGATCGTGGTGATGAATTCCGGCCGGATCGAGCAGGTCGGCACCCCGACGGAAATCTATCACCGGCCCGCGAGCCGCTATGTCGCCTCCTTCGTCGGCACTCATCCGATGAGCTTCGTCGAGGCGCGGATTTCCGCGGACGGGCGTGAGGCCATCGTCGGCGAGGCCGGCAGGATTCCGCTGCCGGGCACGGTGCACAGCGACCGGCACGGCAAGCGCATCGTGGTGGGCCTGCGCCCGGAAGGCGTCACCGTCACCGACGCCGGCGCGGGGATGCTGGCGGCCAGCCATGTCTTTTCCGAAGAGCTCGGCTCTCTGACGGTGCTTCATTGCCGAATGGAGGGCGTCAGCGTTCTGGCACAGGGGCCGTCCGGCTATCGGCCAGCCTCGAACGCGGTTGGGCTGACCGTGGCGCCGGAGGCGGTCTATCTCTTCGATGCGGAAACGGGACAGGCGGTCGGAACTCGAGATTGAGAGATTGGCCGCCCGGCAATTCGCCAATCGGGCATTTGCCACGACATCCTCACGCGGATTTTGTCGTCATTCCCGCGAAAGCGGGAACCCAGCACACTGCAAGGATGATCTTTGCCATTGAATGACTGTGACAGACCCGGCGGGATTCTCCATAACCGTCAGGCTGATCGATGGCTGGGTTCCCGCTTTCGCGGGAATGACGACAAACGAGAGGTTCGGGTTGTTGGAGACGACCAGAAAGCGGTTGGCGTCTTTCGGGAAGCTGTCCGCCTGTCTGCCCCTGCTCAGTGCATGCCCCGGGTCAGGCCCTGCACGAAATAGCGGTTGAGCAGCAGCGCCATCAGCACAATCGGCAGCGTCGAAAAATGCGCCAGCGCGCCCATCGTCCCCCAGGAAACGTCCTTGGTGCCGTAGGCCGAGAGCAGCGCGACGGAAAGCGGCTTGGAGTCCGCCGTCGTCAGGTAGACCGGCGTCAGGAAATCGTTCCAGGCGAGCATGATCGACAGCAGCGAACTTGCGATGATGCCCGGGATCACCAGCGGCACGGCGACGAAGAGAAAGGCGCCAAAGGCCGTTCGCCCGTCGAGCTGGGCCGCATATTCGGCCTCCGGCGGCAGGGCGCGGAAATAGGAAAACATCATCCAGACGACGAAGCCGGCGGACAGCGTTGCGTCGGTGAGGACCACCGCCCAGACGGTGCCGAGCAGCCCGACATCGCGCATCATCAGGTAGAAAGGCATCAGCGTCACGACGCGCGGCATCATGCGAATGGCGAGCAGGGCGTAGGCGATGGTTGCCGCGTGCTTCCAGCCGCTGCGGGCCAGCGCATAGCCGGCGGGCACGCCGACCAGCAGCGCCAGCGCCGTGGTGCCGAGCGCGATCTTGAGGCTATTGCCGGTGAGCAGCGCGACATCGAAGAGCGAGAAGAGCTGGCGGAAATTGTCGAGCGTCGGCGTGAAGGCGAAGGTCGGCGGCACGGAAAAAATTTCGCGTGCCGGCTTGTAGGCGGTGGAGCCGATCCAGACCAGCGGGCCGAGGAAGACAGCCAGTGCAAGGATGACCGCAAGGCCGGCCAGAATGCGCCCGGCCGGCAGGGAGCCTCGCTCGGCGTTCATGGCGCTACCTTCCGGTCATAGCGGTTGATGGCGAGAAAGAAGAGGTTCGCCATGACGGCGACCATCGCCAGCATCAGGGCCGAGATCGCGCCCGCCTTGCCGACGTTGAAGAATTCGAGGCCCTGCTTGACGGCGGCGATCATCAACACGTTGGTCGCGTCGTTCGGGCCGCCATTGGTGGTGACGTAGATCGTGTCGAAGACCATGGTGGCGTCGATCATCCTGAGGATCAGCGCGAGCAGGATCGTCGGCACCATCAGCGGCAGCACGACCGTGAAGAAGCGCTGCAAGGTCGTTGCGCCATCCATTTCGGCGGCTTCCAGCACGGAGGCCGGGATCGCCTTGAGGCCGGCGAGCAGGATCAGCGCCATCAGCGGCGTCCACTGCCAGACATCCATGGCGACGATGGTAGCAAGCGCCGTCTCGGGCGTGCCGAGAAAGCCGCGTTCGGCGGAAATGCCGAGTGTGCGCGCCCAGTAACCAATAGGGCCATAGTCGGGCGTCAGGAGGCCGCGAAAGATGAGCCCGGTCGCGAGCGGCGTCACGGCGACCGGCACCAGCATGAGCGCAAGGCTGATCCGGTTGAAGAGGCTGTCGCGCCAGAGAAGCAGCGCCAGCGCGAAGCCGATGACGAACTCCAGCGCCACCGCCGACCCGGTGAAGACGAGCGTGTTGACGATCGCGGCGTGGGTGCTGGAATCGGACCAGAGGCGGGCGAAGTTGTCGAAGCCGACGAAGGCATTCCGGTGCGGCTTCAGGAGATTGTAGCGGTAGAGGCTGAAGAACAGGCCCTGCAGCGTCGGGATCACCGAGCAGACGAAAACGTAGAGGACGACCGGCAGGGTGATGGTGAGCAAAAAAAGCCGCCGGCGGGCCTCGAGGGGCTCGTGCGGCGGCAAGAGGCGCGCCAAAATTCCTGGCCTGCCCTGAGGGGCCGCCGCGTCATTCGCCATCGCATCCGAACTGGTGGCTGTCATGAGATCGCGGTCATCCTTCGGGCCTTGCTGGACCGGACATCGAGGGGAAGGCGACCACACGCAAGTGCGAAGGCTGCATCCCCTCGGGCCGTCTCAGAACAGTTCCTCGGCCTTCGCCTGCGCATCGTCCAGCGCGGCCTTCGGGTCGGCATTGCCGGCAAGCACCGCGTTGACGGCCGTTCCGAGGATATCCTGAATCTCGGGATATTCGGGAATGCGCGGGCGATAGTCGCCGTCGCCATGTTCGAAGGATTCGGCGATCACCGGCTGGAAGGGGTATTTTTCCAGAAGCTCCGGATCGGCGAGCGTGCTCTTGCGGATGTAGCCGCCAGCGCCGAGAAGCGCGAGTTCCTTCTGACCCTCCTTGGAGACCAGATACTTGATCACGCTCCAGGCCGCCGCCTGACGGTCGTCGGAAATGTCCTTGTTGATGGAAAGGCCCCAGCCGCCTATGCCGTATTTCGGCGCCAGGCCCTCGCCGGGCGGCGCCAGCACGACGGCGAACTTGCCGACCACCTTGGACTGCTCCGGATTGCCATAGGCGGCAGCCCCCACGGACCAGGTCTGCATGGTGGCGGAAATGCCCTGGCGGAAGGATTCCTCGCGCCCGCCCCAGTCATAGTCGACGGCGCCGGGAGGAGCCGCCTTGTCGAAGAATTCCTTGTAGACGGCAAGGCTCGCCACGTTGGCGTCGGAGTTGATCGCCGGCATGCCGTCCTCGCCGAGGATCGAGCCGCCGAGTTGGGCGTTATACTGCATCCAGTCCTGCGCCACCGCCGGGCCCTTCTGGCCGTTGGCGACCCAGCCATACTGGCTCTTGTCGCGGTCCGTCACCTTGATCGCGTCGGCCATCAGCTCCTGCATGGTCTTCGGCGCCTCAAGGCCGGCGTCCTTGAAGATGTCGGTGCGGTAGACGAGCACGTTGGCATAGCCGGAGAAGGGAAAGGCGACCTGCATGTCGCCGTAGCCGCCGAGCGAATTCATGACGGCCGGATAGATGTCGTCGAGGTCGAGCTCGTCTTTGTCCTTTTCGATCAGTTGCTTGAGGTCGATCACCTGGCCGCTGGTCGCATACTGGCCGGTCAGCACATTGTCCATGGTGACGATGTCGTAGCCGCCCGTGTCGCCGACGAAGTCGGCCGTCGTCTTCGTCATCAGCTCGCCGTAGTTCATGATGTCGACCTTGATGTCGACGCCGGTCTTGTCCTTGATCGTCGGGGCGAGCTTGGCCATCGCCGCGCCGAAGGGATCGTTCATCGAGGCGAGGTTGAGCGTCATCTCGGTGGCGCTCGCCGGGAGCGCGGAAAGAACCGTCAGGACCGCCGCGCAGGCAGAGCCGCGCATGAGGCCCCGGCGGTGGGTTCCCTTGGATGTCGAAAGCGTCTGCGGCATGGCAAACCCCCTGGAGTTGATGGTCGACGCGACAAAGAGCATGAGGCCGGCGCGAGGCGCCGACACGGCTGGTCGGTAGTGCCTTTGCATGCCGCGTGCCATTTGCAACAGAAATGAACTTATTCGAACAATCTCAAACGAACCAGCACAGAATTGATCATCGGCGGCCCAATTCGGCGGCCCTGACCGGGTCTCGCAGACCGCATCGGCGCGCGCCGATCCAACCTCCGCACCAAGGCGTCGACCGGGAGCGCCGAATTTTACATCAGTGCGCCGAGAATCTGTGCAGGCATTTGCCGGCCATGCCCGGGCGGGCGGTCAATCTGATGTGAATGCCGACCGGACCGCGCCGTCGTTGCCTGGCTCCCGAAATCCGATCACAGTCGCCGGTGCCGAAGGGCATGGCATTCGCATGCGGGACCCTCCGCAAGGATCACACGACGCTGACAGGACACGCTCCATGTTGAAGACACCCGACGACCGAACGACATTGCTTCGTCTCGCCAATGTCTGTCTGGCCGACCGCGAGGGGCTGTTCGACGTCGTTCTCGGTGCGGGCGTCATCGGCTCGATTGAACCCGCATCGACGGTGAACGAAGCGACGGAGGCGCTCGACCTTGAAGGCCGCCTGCTGTTGCCGGCCTTCGTCGATGGGCACATCCATCTCGACAAGACCTTCCTCGGCCTGCCCTGGCGGCCGCATGTGGAAGGCCACACGGTCGCCGCGCGGATCGCCGCCGAGCGCAAGGAGCGGGCCACGGCCGCACGCGAGATGCCGATGAAGGTCCGCGCATGCAAGCTGATCGACCGGATCGCCGGCTACGGCACGCTGGCCCTGCGCTCGCATATCGACATCGACGAGGAGATCGGCCTTTCCCACGTCCACGATCTGCTGGCGCTGCGCGAGGAGGTGGCGGGCCTTGTCGACATCCAGTTCGTCGCCTTTCCCCAGAGCGGCCTGACCGCGAAGGTCCGGGAGATGATGGACGAGGCGCTGAGCCTCGGCGTCGACCTTGTCGGCGGTCTCGATCCGGCTGGCATCGACAACGATCTGGAAGGCCATCTCGATACCGTCTTCGAGCTTGCCGAGAAGCATGGCCGGGGCGTCGACATCCACCTGCACGATCCGGGGCTGCTCGGCACCTTCGAACTCAAGCAGATCGCCCGGCGCAGCGCGGCGCTTGGCATGCAGGGCCATGTCGCTGTCAGCCATGCCTATGCCCTCGGCATGGTCGACGCCGGCGAGCTTGCCGCGACCGCGTCGGAACTTCAACGCGGCGGCGTTTCGATCATGACCAACGGGCCGGGCAATGCCGCCATTCCGCCGATCAAGGCGTTGATCGAGGCGGGCGTCAGGGTCTTTTCCGGCTGCGACAACATCCGCGATGCCTGGTCGCCCTTCGGCACCGGCGATCTGCTCGAACGGGCGGCGGTGATCGGCTATCGCGCCGGCTTTGCCAGCGACGCGGACCTGGCGCTCGCCTTCGATCTGGTGACGACGCACAGCCGCGCGGTGATGGGCTTGGCCCCGGTGACGCTGGAGCCGGGCTCTCCCGCCGATCTCGTTGCCGTCAAGGCGGAGAACCTCTCCGAAGCCGTCGCGTCGACGCCGCGCGAGCGGATGGTGTTCCGCAAGGGGCGGCCGCTCGCCTGACCGTCACCCCGCCGCATCGACCAGCCGCGCGGCTTCCTCGCCCGAGTGCGGGGCCAGCTTGAAACCATGGCCGGAACAGGCGGAGACCACAGTCGCCTTGCCGCCGACCGGGCGGATGACGAAATCCTCCGTGTCGGTGACCGTGTAGTAGCAGGCCTTGCGCTCCAGGATCGTGTAGCGGTCGAAGCCGGCGAGCGCCCTGGTGCCATAGTCCATCAGCCGGGCGCAGTCCTCGTCGGTGGCAACCCGCGGCGCATCCGGGTCACCCTGCCGGGTGAAGATGTGGTCGCCGATCTTCAGCCGCGTGCCCGGGCGCGGCGGCAGCATGTAGGTGGTACTGTCGTTGCCGAGATCGAGGAAGATGGGTGCCTCGCGCCATGCGGCGGCAAGCTCGACAGGCGGAGACAGAAAGAGCACCGCCTGCCGCGACGGCGTTGCTTCGCCGGCTAATTCCGGGAGCAGCCGCAACACCCAGGCACCTGCCGCAATGACGAGATGGTCGGCCTCGTGGACGGTGCCGCCCACGGTCAGGCGTGCGTTTTCGGGGTCGATGTCGGAGACGTCAGCGCTCTGGTGAAATGTCACGCCCTTGGCGCCGAGATGCACCACGAGGTCGGTCAGGATGCGGATCGGGAAGAGAATGCCGGACCCGTCAATCGACACAGCGCGCGTCATGCCGTCCATGCGGATCATCGGATATCTGTCCGCGACCTCGCCAAGGGACAAGTCGCGCCAGCCGAGGCCGAAGCGGTCCAGATCGACGATCGAGGCATCGACCCAGGGCTCGGGGCCGCGCTGGAAGAGGATCTGCGGCCGCTCGTCGAGATGGCGCGCGCCGATGTCCGCGAATAGCTGCTCCCAGAGCCGGAAGGCCTCCGGCATCTTGTCGGCATAGGCGTGCATCGTGCCATAGGCGTGGCGGGTGATGCGGTGCTCGTCGTAGGAACTGGAGACGAGGTTGGGGATGCCGCCGCGCTCGAAGACCTCGACCTCATAGCCCCGGCGCACCAACGCCCAGGCCGTGCAGAGGCCGTTGATGCCGGCGCCGATGACGAAGACCTTCTTGGATTTGGACATGGCGGAACTCGTTGGGAGAAAAGGAAAATCAGGGTCTACGAGGAAGACGGGGCCGAAAGAAACCAAACCTTTTCATCGTCATCGCCGGGCCTGACCCGGCGACCCAATCTCGGGGTGGCATCGGAGGTTGTCAGTTGTTGGACGGCGCCGTTGCCTCAGTTGGGTTCATCGCCTCTCGGAAATGCGAGTAGGTTGCCGGGTCAAGCCCGGCAATGACGATGGAGAAGCGTAGAGAGCGGGTAGGATCGCAACTGAGCGATCGCTTCTCCCTTTCCATCCATCAGTTCCCTCACGCCACATGCCGTACGGCACTGGGACTTTCCGCCATCTCCTCGCGGGCGACCCAGCCCTTCTTCTCCGCCCAATCCGCCTCCAGCCCGTCGAAGCGCGATAGGCCGTATTTGGAGATATCGGTGAAGGAGCAGGCGCCGTCGACGACAAGATCGCGGATCGCATGGCCGGATGCCGGCGAGAGCCCGAAGCCGACCGCCGACATGGTGCAGAGCGTGACATTGCCCGGATCGGCGAGCCGGTCGATGATCGGGCGACCGTCCGGCGTGTTCTCGATGATGCCGGCCCAACTTCGGATGACGCGGGCATGGGCGGCCTTCGGGAAGAGGTTGACGACGCGGCGGGCAAGGCTTGCCGCGAGCGGGGTCGAGGGCCGCGCCGGCGCCTCGCCGCGCTTGGGCAGGTCCACCCACTCGTGCGGCCCCCCGCCATAGGCAAGATTGCCGCGAAGGGTCTGGCGACCGTAGAGCCCATTGCCGTCGACGCCGCCGAGCGGCATCAGGGGCAGCGGTTCGGTGACGATCATCTCGGCGCGGGCGGAGCGAACCGGCACGTCAATCCCGATCGTCCCCATGAGTTCGCCGATCTGCGGACCGCTGGCGACAACGAGGTGGTCGCAGCCGAAGAAGCCCGCCGGCGTCTCCACCCCCGTCACCTTGCCCCCCTCCATGCGGATCGAAGTCACGGGCGTATGCTGCAAGATGCGCCCGCCGAGATCCTGCAAGGCCCAGGCATAGGCCTGCACGGTGCGCTGCGGGTTGGCATGGCCGCCGACGTGAAGATGGATGCCGCCGAGCGCCGTCGCACCAGCCAGCGGCACGCGGCGCCGGATCTCGTCGCCATCCAGCAGCTCCCAATCGTAGCCGAGGCCGCCGATGGTCTCGCCCATCGCCTTGTAGACGCGATAAAAATGCTCGTCGGTCGCAAAGATGATGCGCTCGCGGCAATATTCGGTCGGATAGCCGAGAAGTTCGTCCATCATCGGCCAGAGCCGCTGCTCCTCGTGGAAGAGCGCGCTGTTGTAGTGGGTGCAGCCGCCGCCGTTGCGGCCCGAGGCCTCCCATCCGACGATGCCCTTGTCGAGGACGAGGACGTCGACGCCGGAACGCGCCAGCCACCATGCCGCCGAAAGGCCGGTGACGCCGCCGCCGACCACGATGACCGAGGCCCCCTGCCGGTCACCTGCGTTGTTTGTCACTGCCGTCTGCATCGCTGCGTCCTCAGAGGTGCGTGTGTTCGTCGACGAAGGAGAATTCCTCCGGCGTGCCGATGAGGTCGTAGGGGATCCACTGGGTCGGGATCGCGAACCAGACCGACCAATGCTTGGCCATGTCCGGCATTTCCTCCAGCGTCGCGAGCACGCCGAGCGGCAGCGGGCGCACAGGCGCGCGGTAGCCGGCGAGCGGGACCGCGTCGGTCGGCAGATCCGCGCCGATCGCCATCAGCATCGCCACCTGCTCGCGGCAGCGCCGCGCCTGGCAGGCGCCCATGGAAACGCGGGTGAGGCGCTTCATCTGGTCGTGGCTGAGCGGGCCGGCCTTGGCCAGATCCTTCAAGTCGTGGCAAAGGCTCTTTTCGGTCGGATCGCCGAGATAGCGCGGGGCACGAACGCCGAGCAGGTCGCCGCGCGTCACCTCCTCGCACTGGCAGGCGAGAACGTCGGTGCCACCGGTTGCAAGCAGCGTTTCCATGACCATCCGGCGATAGGGCAGCTGGTCTGCGCCTGATGGGAATTGAGCGGCGAGGGCCGTGGCGGCGGCAAGGCCGAGGGATGCCTTGACCGCCGCGGCCGCCTGCCGGCCATGGGCCTCGGAGGCTTCTGGATCGGCAAGTGCCACGCCGACACCCATGCAGTCGCCGGCGCCGAAGACGAGGGGCGAGGTCGTGGTCACGCCATCGGGCGTATCCGGCGCGAAGCCGCCACGCGTGCCGTCAAGCACAAGGCTCGCGCCGGCGACGTCGAACAGGTCAACGACGGGCACGAGGCCGAGTGCGAGACAGACGGTGTCGCACTCGATCGTCTGCCTCTCGCCAACTCCGTCGGAGGCAACGATCTCGACCGCCTCGACGCCGAAGGCGCCGCGTTTGGCGGACGCGATCACGGTGTTGTAGAAGATCGAAACGCCCTGTGCCGACAACGCGGCGATGCGGTCCGGATCGCCCTGCGGTTCGGCGGCGACCTCGACCAGCGCAGCGACCTCCACACCCTTCGAAAGAGCGAGTTCCGCTGACGCGAGGGCGAGATCGCCAGAGCCGAAGACAACCATGCGACGGCCGTCAAAGGCATCGTATTTCGTCAGCAACGCATGAAGGCCGGCGGCGCCCATGACGCCCGGCTGGTCGGCGCCGTCGAAGAAGGTGACGAGATCGCGGGCGCCGGTGGCCAGCACCACGCGCTTGAAGCCGACGGTCCAGGCGCGGGTCTGGTCGGCAAGACCCGCGATGGGGCCGGGAAGCTCGCGGGAGCCTTCGGACGGCAGGTAGAGCCCCCAGCAGGTGATACCGAGCTGCACGTCGACACCTGCCTCGAAGGCGGCCTCGATGGCCGGGTTACTTTCGAAGATCCGCTCCATCATGCGGGCGGAATTCTGCACGCCGGCGTCGGCGCGGCCGCCATAGAAGAGCGGCACGTCCATGCCAATGAGCTGGCCGTCGACCGGGTTCTCGTCGACGAGCAGCACCGAGAGGCCGGACGCGGCGAGATCCGTCGCGGCGGCAAGGCCGGCCGGCCCCGCGCCGACCACGAGCACATCCACCTCGCTTTCGGGCGGCGGAAACTTGCCGGCGATGGAGCTTTCATCGATCACGGTCATCAGACGGCCTCCAGTGCCGTTTCAAGGTCCGAGGTGAGGTCGCGGACATTTTCGAGCCCGACGGAAATGCGCAGCGTCGCGTCGGTGATGCCTGCCGCCACGCGCCGCTCGCGCGGCACGGCATAGTGCGTCGTGGTCGCCGGGTGGCAGATCAGTGTCTCGGTGCCGCCGAGGCTGACGGCGACGCGCATGACCTTGAGGGCATCGAGCAGGCGGAAGGCCGCCGCCTCGCCCTCGGCCTCGTCGACGGAGAGTCGGAAGGAAAAGGTCGAGCCGGCGCCGCGGCACTGCCGTTCCAGGACGGACTGATGCGGCGTGAAGCCGACATAGGTGACCGAGGCGACCTTCGGATGGCCGCGCAGCGTGGCGGCGATCTTGGCGGCATTGTCGGCCGCCCGTTCCGTGCGGAGTGCCATCGTCTCGAAGGAGCGGGCAAGCAGCCAGGCCGAATGGGCGTCGAGCGTCGAACCGACGAGAGTACGGAATGCTTTGAGTCGGCTTATCAGTTGCTCCGAGCCCGAGATGCCGCCCGCGAGCAGGTCGCTGTGCCCGCCGGCATATTTCGTGAGAGACGTCATGCAGAGATCGGCGCCAAGCGCCAGCGGCGTCTGGACGAAGGGACCGAGGAAGGTGTTGTCGATGCCGATCAGGGGCCGAAAGCCCTGCCGCTCCGCGATCCTGTCGGCGGCCTCGCCAAGGAGCGAAAGATCGACGAGGGCTGCGGTCGGATTTGCGGGCGTCTCGGCCCAGATGACCCGCACCGGCCCGGCATCTGCTGCAGCCTCGGCGTCGCGCATCAGCGCCGAGCGGTCGATCCCGTCCGAGATCCCGACCGACCGGATGCCGAGACGGGACAGCTCGCTCGTAATCAGCATGTCGGTGCCGCCATAGACAGGACGGCTGTGCAGGATCACGTCGCCGGGGGCGAGAAAGGCAAGGAAGACGGCCGAGATCGCCGCCATGCCGGTGGCAAAGATCGCGGAGGCCTCGCCCCGGTCGAGGGCTGCGAGACGCGTCTCGACGATGTCGAGGCCGGGATGGCCGAGCCGGCCGTAGATATAGCCGGTCGCGCCGTTGTCCGCGCCGTCGAAGAAAGCTTGATGTAGGTCCTTGGCGGCCTGCGCGGACGGGTAGACGAAGGTGGAGGCGAGATAGGCCGGCGGCTTGGCCGCGCCGAGCGCCGTTGCCGGGTCGTAGCCGTGACCGATGGCAAGCGTTTCCGGCGACAGGTTGGAACCGCCCGTCATGGCAGCCGTACCACCACCGCTCCGAGCGGGCGCGAGCAGCAGGCCAGAATTTCGCCCGCCTCGACCTCGTCGTCGAAGAGGGCGCCGTTCTGCTGCATGTCGACCTCGCCGGAGAGTTTCTGCATCCGGCAGGTGCCGCACATGCCCTCGCAGCAGGAGCAGGGGATCGCGATTCCGGCCCGAAGCCCCGCCTCGAGGATCGTCTCGTCCGGCTCCATGACCACCTCGACGCCGTCGGGCTCGAAGCGAACGGTCGCCATTGCCGGTGCGTCCATCGTCTCGCGGCTCATGCTTTCGTCCGTCATGGTCATCAGGCGACTTCCGATATCCGCGCCGAGGCGACGCCCATATGGGCGCGCAGGCGCTCGCAGTACCAGTCGACGAAGCGGATCACGAAGGATTCGGCGCTGGGGCTGTAGGGGCCCGGCACATAGCCCTTGCCGTTGACGCCGCGCTGGTTGTTTTCCGCAAGGTCGCGGTCCTGCAGATTGGTCTTGTCCCAGGTCTCCACGAGGGTTGCGAGGTCGTAGTCGACACCCTCGACCGCATCCTTGTGGACGAGCCACTTGGCGACGACATGGGTCTCCTCCGGGCTGACCGGATAGGCGGAGAACATGAAGGCGAAGTCGCCGAGGGCATGGCAGAAGTTGTGCGGCTCGATGGCAAAGCGCAGCGAGCCGACATCGCCGCCGTCGAGATCGACGAGCGGCTTCTTCACCAGAGGCAGGCCGTCACGCGACATGGTGATCGAGCCCTCGTTGAGCGGGAAGCGGGCAATCTGCCACCAGGAGCCGTCCTCGGGGCCGATGGAAAGGCCGTGCCCGGCCATGCGTTGGCGATAGGCCTGCATCTGCAGCGCATCGCCCGTGCTCATGTCGTCGCGCACGCCGACCGGGAAAGAGACGCCGAGCTCGGGATGACAGGCGGCGCAGTGATAGCACTCGCGTCCGTTTTCCATCACCAGCTTCCAGTTCGCCTTTTCCACCAGCACGTAGGAATGGGCGAGCTTGGCATTCTCCAGCCCCATGGGCGCGAGCATGGGTTCCAGGCACTTGCGGAAAGGCGCGAAATCCGGCGCCTCGTCGGCAAGGCAGATGTAGATCGCACCGGCCACCACCTCGACATGGATCGGCAGCAGGGAATGGGCGCCCGCGTCGAAATCCTCCGGCATCTCGCCGGCATGCTGCAGCTTGCCGTCAAGGTCGTAGGTCCACTGGTGATAGGGGCAGACGAGCTTGGCGCTGCGTCCTGCCCCGTCGGCGCAAAGCTGGGCGCCGCGATGGCGGCAGGTGTTGAAGAAGCCGCGGGTCGCGCCCGACCGGTCCCTCAGGATGACGACGGGCGTCCGCCCGATCGTCATGGCGAGATAGTTGCCCGGCTTCGGCAGTTCGCAGGTGAAGCCGGCCATCAGCCAGCTTTCCTCGAAGACGGCCTCCAGATCGAGGTCGTAGATGTCCCTGTCGGTATAGAATTCGCGTGGCAGGGAATGACCGGACCGGCGCCGGTCGAGCGAGTGGACGATGGCGGACGTGTCGCGCATGCCTCGGATCTCCATGGAATGAATCCAGCGTGACACGGCGGGCTGCGTCAGAGGAAATTCAATTTCCTCATGAGGCAATCGCAAAAAGGCAATTGTGATTGTTCCAGTCAGTGGGAATGATAGCCGCCTTACGTAGTTTTCCCACGGCTCTGCCCCCGGCTGATGACCGGACGGCCAAGAACCGGGCAAGAAAAAGAAGACAAAGGCTGAGGATGAAGGCACCCTGATCGGAAGGTCACAGGAGGGACAATGCGGTGATCGATCGGAAATGGCTCCCGCTCAATGCCCTGCGCGCCTTCGACGCCGTCGGCCGACGCCTCAGCTTCACCGCAGGCGCCCAGAGCCTCAGCGTCACCCAAAGTGCCATCAGCCGTCACGTCTCCAGCCTTGAGGACCTCATCGGCAAGCGGCTGATCGAGCGCCGTCCGGGAGGGCTTGCACTCACCGAAGCCGGCGCGAAGCTGCTGCCGGTCGTCGAGAAATCCTTCGACCGCCTCGAAAAGGTGCTCAACGAAATCGCCGCCGAGGGAACCCAGCGCGAGCGCGTCGTGCGCATCCACATGCCGCCGACCTTCCTCCAGCGCCTCGGCATGCAGATGCTGCACGAGTTCCGCAGCGAATTTCCCGGCATCGCCATCGACGTGTCATCGACCTATGGTACCGGCCTGCCGGACAGGAAGGTGGACCTCGCGGTCACCTACGACATGCCCAAGGTCAGCGACGCGATCATGGACCTTCTCTGGATGGAGTGTTCGACACCGGTCTGTTCGCCGGCGCTGGCAACCGCGTTCGCCGGCCGCCCGCTTTCAGAACTGCTGACCGAGGCCGAACTGCTGCATGTGCGTGTCGACGGCCAGCCCATGGACCACCACTGGGCGCAGTTCTGCCGCCAGACCGGCCTCGACATCGATACCCGCAAGGGCCTGACCTTCGATACGCTGGCGCTCGCCGTGCAATATGCCGAGCGCGGCCATGGGGTGGTGCTCTGCGACGTCGACATGTTCCGGGAGGACATCGACGGGGGCCGTCTCGGGGTGCCGCACGGCATCGAGATCAAGGGCGGCTACGGCTATTTCCTGGTGCTGAACCCCGAAGACCTCGACGATCCCCTGATCGCCCTCTTCCGAAACTGGATCATCTCCCGCTTTGCCGGCATCGGCAGCCATCCGCGTCCGTCGGTCAGGGACAATACGGATGTCGTAATATCACAAGACGCCCCTCGCAATTGATGGGCGCTATATCGCCAAGAAAAAAGGCTCTTCGCGAAAAGATCCGGAAACATCCGGACAACAGAACCAGCAACGCCTGACTGAAACGAGAGAGCCGGGAACAGTTGAAATCTTGAACGGAGACCAAGGCGTCATGACGAGATTTTTTCAGGCAACAATTCTGGCCGGCACGGTGCTTGCCGGTGCAAGCAGCGGGATGCTGGTCCAACCGGCCCATGCCGAAGACTGCGGTCGTGTGACGATCGCGAACATGAACTGGGCGTCGGCGGAGGTTCTCTCCTGGATCGACCAGATCATCCTGGAGAAGGGCTACGGCTGTGACGCGGAACTGGTTCCGGGCGACACCCAGCCGACCATCACCTCGATGATGGAAAAGGGCGAGCCGGACGTGGCGCCCGAGGCCTGGATCAACTCCTACCGTGAATCGCTCGACAAGGCCGTGGCGGAAGGGCGCCTCTTCTATGCCTCCGAGTCCCTTTCGGACGGCGGCGACGAAGGCTGGTGGGTGCCGAAGTATTTCGCCGAGGCTCATCCCGAGATCAAGTCCGTGCCGGACGCGATGCAGCATCCCGAGCTCTTCCCGGCACCGGAAGACCCCTCCGTTGGCGCAGTCTACAATTGCCCGGCAGGCTGGGGTTGCCAGACGATCACGACCAATCTCTTCAAGGCGAACAAGGGCAAGGACCACGGCTTCATCCTCGTCGACACCGGTTCGGCCGCGGGCCTCGACGGCTCGATCGCCAAGGCCTACGAGCGCGAGCAGCCCTGGCTTGGCTACTACTGGGCACCGACCTCGATCCTCGGCAAATACGAGATGGTCAAGCTCGACATGGGCGTTCCGCACGACAAGGCGGAATGGGATGCCTGTACCTCGGTGACGGACTGCGCCGATCCGAAGCCCAACGACTTCGCCAAGTCCGAGGTCTTTACGGTCGTCACCAAGCGCTTCAAGGAAGCAGGCGGACCGGCCTACGATTACCTGACCAAGCGCTCCTGGCATAACCCGACCGTCAACAAGCTGCTTGCCTGGATGGCCGACAACCAGGCGACCGGCGAAGACGGCGCCAAATACTTCCTGAAGAACAGCCCGGATGTCTGGACCCAGTGGGTCTCGCCGGAGGCTGCCGAGAAGATCAAAGCCGCCATGATGTAAGGCGCACGATCCGGGACAGCCCGCGGATATCACCGTGGACTGTTCCGGCGCGAGGCCGCGCCCGATTGCGGGCCTCGTTACCGGAACCGAACCGTCTCGTTCCGCCGGGATTTCGGTGGACGGGCGGGCATCCTGCAAATCAGGGTCAATTCTGGCTGGCGCGATTTCGGATGTTCCGCGCATCACCAGCCGTTGTCCTCAGCCCTTCGCCGGCGCGAAGGGCCCCGGTTCCGCCATGGCGACAGGATCGTCTCGTCACCCGTCCTGTCCTTGATTTCTGCTCCCTCTTTCGAGGAGGACGGCCTTGATGAGCTGGCTTACCGAATTTCCGACGATGGACGACACGAGCCTGACGGCGCTGAAGAAGGCGATCGACGAGGGGTTCCGTGCATTCACGCGCGCCTATGGCTATTCGATCGAGAATGCGTTCCATCCGCTGCAGACCTTCCTGATCTGGTCCGAGCACACGCTGGTGGACACGGCCTGGCCGCTGGTCCTCCTGGGGCTTCTGGCCGTCGTCTACGCGGCGAGCCGGTCGTGGAAGATCGTCGCCGGCTCGGCCGTCGCGCTCGTTCTCATCGGCTATTTCGGCATGTGGGAAGACACGATGAAGACCATCTCGATGATCTTCGTCGCCACCGTCGTCTCCATCGTCGTCGGCATTCCGATCGGCATCGCCATGTCGCGCCTGCCCAAGGTGCGCGCCGTCGTCAACCCGGTGCTCGACGTGATGCAGACGATGCCGAGCTTCGTCTACCTGATCCCGGTGGTCATGCTGCTCGGCATCGGCAAGGTGCCGGGCCTCATCGCGGTGGTGATCTACGCCATTCCCCCGGTGATCCGCTTCACCGACCTCGGCATCCGCCTCGTCGACCCGGAGGTGCTGGAGGCGGCCGACGCCTTCGGCTCCGACCCGGGCCAGAGGCTTGCCTACGTGCAGCTGCCGCTGGCGCTGCCCACCATCATGGCCGGCGTCAACCAGACCATCATGATGGCGCTCGCCATGGTCGTCGTCGCCTCGATGATCGGCGTGCAGGGCCTCGGCCAGCCGGTGCTGAAGGCCATTGCCAACCAGTATTTCACGCTGGGGCTGTTCAACGGTTTTGCCATCGCCGGCATCGCCATCATCTTCGACCGCGCCACCCAGGCCTTCGGCCGGCGCCTGCAGAAGCACCAGGAGGTGGCCCATGGACATTGACGGCATCCGGATCAGGAACCTCTACAAGATCTTCGGCAAGGAGCCGGAGGCCTATGTGGAGAAGGTCAAGGCCGGCATGACCAAGACCGAGCTGATGGGCCACTCCCACGTGCTCGGGCTGCGCGACATCAACCTCGACATCCCCGGCGGGCGCATCCAGGTGATCATGGGCCTGTCGGGCTCGGGCAAGTCGACCCTCATCCGCCACATCAACCGGCTGATCGAGCCGACCGCCGGCGAGGTGATCGTCAATGGCCAGGACGTCATGGCGATGGACGGCAAGAGCTTGCGCGACTTCCGGCGCACCTACACCGCCATGGTGTTCCAGAAGTTCGCCCTCCTGCCGCACTGGACCGTGCTCGACAACGCCCTCTTCGGGCTCAAGATCAAGGGCGTCTCGAAGAAGCAAGGCACCGAGACCGCGATGCGCTGGCTGGAGCGGGTCGGCCTCAAGGGCTTTGAGGGGAAATACCCCAACCAGCTCTCCGGCGGCATGCAGCAGCGCGTCGGTCTTGCCCGGGCGCTGTGCAACGACGCCCCGATCCTCCTGATGGACGAGGCCTTCTCCGCGCTCGATCCGCTGATCCGGGTCGACATGCAGACGGTGCTGCTCGATCTGCAAAAGGAGATCAAGAAGACCATCGTCTTCATCACCCACGATCTCGACGAGGCGCTGCGCCTTGGCGACCGGATCATGATCCTGCGCGACGGCGAGAACATCCAGCAGGGGACCCCGGAGGACATCGTCCTCAAGCCGGCCGACGACTATGTCGAGACCTTCGTGCGCGAGGTGAACCGCGGCCGGGTGGTCAAGCTCCACTCCGTCGTCACCCCGCTTGCGGGCGCTGCCCCCGACGGCCTGCCCAGGATCGACGGCGACATGCTGCTGGAGGCCGCCGCCCGCCGTCTCACAGAGCTCAAGGCCGCCGAGGCCGTCGTCACCGACGAGGCCGGCGCCCCCCTCGGCACCGCCCGCCTTGCCGACATCGTCCAGGCCATGGTCCGCCCCGACCAGGAACTCGGCTCGGGCTTCTCCGCCGCAGCAGCCTGACAGGCCGAAGACCCCCGGAACAGACAGCACAGAACAGAACAGCAAGGAGCCGGCGACCATCACCGCTGGCTCGTTCGCCGTCATTCCTTCACAGCGCCCGTCATCGAGGCGACGTAGTAGTCGACGAAGAAGGAATAGAGAATCACCACCGGCAGCGAGCCGAAGAGCGCGCCGGCCATCAGCGATCCCCATTCGAAGACATCGCCGCGCACCAATTCGGTGAGGACGCCCACCGGGACCGTCTTGTTTTCCGACGACTGGATGAAGGTGAGGGCGTAGATGAACTCGTTCCACGACAGCGTGAAGGCGAAGATGCCGGCCGAGATCAGCCCCGGCACCGCGAGCGGCAGGATGATCTTCGTCAGGATCTGCCAGCGGGTCGCGCCGTCGACCAGCGCGCTTTCCTCCAGCTCGAAGGGGATCGAGCGGAAATAGCCCATCAGCAGCCAGGTGCAGAAGGGGATGAGGAAGGTGGGGTAGGTCAGGATCAGGGCGAATTTGGTGTCGTAGATGCCGACGTTGAAGACGATGAAGGCGAGCGGAATGAAGAGGATCGAGGGCGGCACCAGATAGGCGAGGAAGATGAGAAGGCCGGTGGTGCGCGCGCCGGTGAAGCGCACCCGCTCGATGGCATAGGCGGCGAAGACCGACGCTGCGAGCGAGAGGAAGGTGGCGCCGAAGGCGACCACCATCGTGTTCCACAACCAGCCCGGATAGGACGTCTCGAAAAGCAGATACTTGATGTGCTCAAGCGTCGGCCCGACGACCCAGAAGGGGCTGTAGTGCTCGTAGTCGGTGAGCTGCGCATTCGGCTTCACCGCCGTGATCGCCATCCAGTAGAAGGGGAACAGCAGCACGAAGACGAAGACCGCCAGCGGCAGGTAGATCGTCACGAGGCGGCGCGGCAGGCTGTCGAGATAGCGCATGCCCTCGATGTTGTCTTCGAGCGGAGCGGCCTTGGTGGCAGTCATGCCGGTGTCTCCCGTGTCATGGTCGTCCGCGAAGGCCGGGGGTGACTGTGCGCCTTTGTCATCTCATTCATCTCCGCCCTGCTGCCACCTGCGCCTCTGAAGGCCGAAGAAGCTGAACAGGATGGCGGCGAGCAGGAAGGGGATCATGGCAACGGCGATCGCCGCGCCCTCGCCGAGCTGCCCGCCGGGAATGCCGCGCTGGAAGGAGAGCGTTGCCATCAGGTGGGTGGCGTTCACCGGTCCGCCGCGCGTCAGCACGTAGATGAGCTGGAAGTCGGTGAAGGTGAACAGCACCGAGAAGGTCATCACCACCGCGATGATCGGCGTCAGCATCGGAAAGGTGACGTGGCGGAATCGCTGCCAGCTTGTCGCGCCGTCGAGGGAGGCGGCCTCCTGCAGCGAGGGCGAGATGGTCTGCAGGCCGGCGAGCAGGGAGATGGCGACGAAGGGAATGCCGCGCCAGACGTTGGCGGCGATCACGGATGCGCGGGCGTTGAAAGGATCGCCGAGAAAATTGATCGGATGATCGATGAGGCCCATCTTCATCAGCGACCACGAGACGATCGAGAACTGCGCGTCGTAGATCCACCAGAAGGCCAGCGCCGAAAGGACCGTGGGAACCACCCACGGCAACAGGACGATGGCCCGGAAGAAGGACTTGAAGGGCAGGTTCTCGTTGAGGATCAGCGCCAGCCAGAGACCGAGGGCGAATTTCAGCACCGAGGCGACGGTCGTATAGAGGATGGTGTTGAAGACGGAGAGCCAGAAGACCTTGTCGTCCCAAAGGTAGGCGTAATTCTCCAGACCGATGAACACGCCGGACCGGCCGATGCGCGTGTCGGTGAAGCCAAGCCAGACGCCGAGGCCGAGCGGATAGGTCAGGAAGCAGATGAGAAAGGCCGCCGCCGGCAACATGAAGATGAGGCCCATCAGATTGCGGCTGTTGCCGATCCTGTCCCCGATGGATCGGGGGGCTCCCGTCACGGTCGTTCCCATGGGGGTCTCCGGCTTTCGGTTTGCGACATCGGCCGCTTGCATGACCTTGTCCCTCCCCAAAAAAGGGGAGGGATCCTTTCAGTCAATGACCGCGGTCAGACGCGGTAGTAGCGATTGGCGCGCTTTTCGGCCTGGGCCATGGCGTCTTCCGGCGAGCTTTCGCCGGTCACCGCGGAGGCGAACATGTCGACCAGCACATAGTCCGCCATCACCGCCGCCGAGGCATAGCCCAGCGGACCGGCATAGCCGTTCGGACGCAGCGTTTCCGAGGCGCGGGCATAAGGCGCGTGGATCGGATCGGCCGTCCAGATCGGGTTGTCGGCAAAGGCCTTCAGCGGCTGGCAGCAATAGGCGCTGGAACCGTTGATCCAGGCATTCATCTGGTCGGCCTCGAACATGAACTTCAGATAGGCCTTGCAGGCGTTCGGGTATTTGGTGTGGCTGAAGGTGATCGCCTGGGTCGTCTGGTGCAGCTCGACGCTCTTGCCGACCGGACCTACGGGGAAGTTGGTGGAGCGAAGGTCCGCCGTGAGCTCGGCAAGCGCCGGGTCCTTCTTGGCCGCGTAGTAGATCGAGACGCCGTTGGCGGTCAGCGAGATCTGGCCGGCGAGGAAGGCACGGTTGTTGTTGATGTCGAGCCAGCTTTCCGTGCCCGGAATGAAGGTCGCATAGAGCTTCTGGGCGTACTCAATCGCCGCCCTGGTCTCGGGCGAGTTGATCGTGACGTTGCCGTTCTCGTCGACCATCTTGGCGCCGTGGCTCCAGAGCAGCCAGTGGGCGTAGTTGTTGCCGTCGCCGACGGCCTTGCCGTGCGGGAAGCCGGCGGGCGTGCCCTTGGCCTGCATCGCCTTGCAGAGCTCCAGGAAACCCTCGGTGTCCTTGGGGAACTCGCTGAAGCCGGCCGCCTTCATGTGGCTGTCGCGGTAGACGACGGCGTTGCCGATGGCCGCCAGCGGCAAGGCGATGAACTTGTCGTCATGGACGGCATAGCCGCGCAGGCCGTCGTACCAGCCGCCGTATTTGCCGTCGAGATAGGTGGCGAGATCCGTCATGTCGACAAGCTTGTCGGGATACTGGTGCGGATCGTCGAACCAGCACAGCACCATGTCCGGGCCGGAGCCGACATTGGCCGCGACCGCCGCCTTCGGGCGTATGTCTTCCCAGCTTTCCTTGTCGACGCGCACCTCGACGCCGGTGGCATCGGTGAATTTCTTGGTGTTCGCAAGCCAGGCGTCCTCGTCACCCTGGACGAAGGGGCTCCAGCGCAGAAGGCGCAGGCTGGCGCCCGCTTCCGGCGTGTAGGTCGGTTCTTCGGCGGCAAAGGCCCGGCCGACGCCGAGCGGTCCGAGACCGCTTGCGACGACGAGACCGGCCGATGTGCCCAGCAATTCGCGGCGATTGATGCTCATGAGGTTTCCTCCATCCTGGTCGCGGGATTTTCTGCTCTTTGTTGCATCCGCCGTCGTCCCGCACGACGCGGAGGCTTATTCTTCTGCCCGGTATTCCGGGTCAGCAGGTTATCCGGCGACCGGTCTCGGCATCGAAAAGATGCGTCGCTCCGGCATCGACCGACAATTGCAGCGTTTCTCCCGGGCGGGCGGCGATCCGCTCGCGGAAGACGCAGGTGATCTCGTCCGCGCCGAGGCGGACAACGACCTGGGTTTCCGATCCCGTCGGCTCCACCACCACGACCTCGACCGGAATGTCGCCACCGAGGCGGACATGCTCGGGTCTCAGTCCGTAGACCAGTTCGCCGCCGCCGGCCTTGCCGGGACGCGCGATGAGGGGAAGGGAGGCTCCCCCCTTGGTGAGGAAGCGGCCAGGGTCGGTCTCGTCGAGCCGGCCATGCAGGAAATTCATCGAGGGAGAGCCGATGAACCCGGCGACGAAGAGATTGGCGGGCCTGTCGTAGAGGTCGAGCGGCGCGCCGATCTGCTCCACCTCGCCGTCGTGCATGACCACGATCTTGTCGGCCATGGTCATGGCCTCGATCTGGTCGTGGGTCACGTAGACGGTGGTGGTTTTCAGGCGCTGGTGCAGTTCCTTGATCTCGGTGCGCATCTGGACACGCAGCTTGGCGTCGAGATTGGACAGCGGCTCGTCGAACAGGAAGACCTGCGGCATGCGCACGATGGCCCGGCCCATGGCGACGCGCTGGCGCTGGCCGCCCGACAACTGGCGTGGATAGCGGTCGAGCAGGTTGGTCAGCCCTAGGATTTCCGCCGCCGGGCGGACCTTCTCGGAAATCTTGTCCCTGCTGGCGCCCTGGAGCTTGAGCGAGAAGCCCATGTTCTCGGCGACGGTCATGTGGGGATAGAGTGCGTAGTTCTGGAACACCATCGCGATGTCCCGTTCCTTCGGCGGCAGCCTGTTGACCACCCGATCGCCAATGCGGATTTCGCCGCCGGAAATGTTCTCCAGACCGGCCAGCATCCTGAGGAGGGTCGATTTTCCGCACCCGGACGGGCCGACGAGAATGACGAATTCGCCGTCGTCGATCGACACGTTCACGCCTTTGATCACGGAGACCGCGCCAAAGGACTTGCGCACGTCGACTATGTCGACTGACGCCATGCCATTTCCTCCCATCCCCGTTGCGCTCCGGTCCTTCTTGATTGGCGGATGCGCTTCATTTTTCCCCGCTTGTTTCGGGGCTGCCTTGTGCCGGCTTAATTGTCCACTGGTTGGTCCAGCAGACAAGTTCATGAAACCTCATTTTCCCACGGTCGTCAACCCGAAGCCGGGGCCGCCCGGCACCTGGGCCGGACGGGCCACGCACCGGCGTGTCAGTCGGCCTCTTCCGCGACCGATTTCGTCGTCCTGTAGATGCGTTCCAGATGAATATCGAAGGCCTTCACGGTCGCCTCCGGATCGTGGGCCTTGAGGGCGGCGAGGATCGCCTCGTGGTCGCCGACGCTTCTCAGAATCGAGCCTTCCGAGGCAACGGCGACGCGGCGATGCTCGATCATGTAGCTGTAGAGATCGATGACGAAATCGGCGAGCACCGGATTGGCGCTCGACTGATAGATCGCGGTGTGGAACTCGCGGTCGCAGATCAGGAAGCGCACAGGGTCGCTGATGGTCGCGCGCTGGGCGACGAGCGACTCCTCCAGGGCCCTCAGGGTCTTTGCCTCGATGCGCGCGGCGGCATCGGCCACCACCCAGCGCTCGACGTGAAGGCGGGCGACATGGATGGAGTCGAGGTCATAGCGGTTGATGAGCTTGGGCTCGCGCATCGCCGTGCCGAGGGGGCCGACATCGGCGGACACCACGCGGGTGCGCGCGCCCTGGCTGATCTCGATGATGCCGCGGGCGGCGAGGATCTGCATGCCGCCGCGGATCGTCTCGCGGCTGACCTGCAGCGCGCTCGCAAGATCGCGTTCGCCGGGCAGCACGTCGCCGACCCGAAGAATCCCGGCGGCGATCAGCGTTGCCAGCTTGTCGGCGACGATGTCGCGCACCGAACGGCGCACGAGGCCGGCCTGCAGTTCCGCCACCTGGTCCAGAACGGAAAAGCCGTCGTCCATCGTCATTGTTCATGTCCCCCGCACGGGTTGTCCGGCCACCGGCTACCCGCGCCCAACCAGCGGCATCGTTGTCGCCATCACGGTCATCGTCAAGACGTTGGCCGAAAGCGGCAGGCTTGCCATGTAGACGACCGCCTCGCCGACATGGCGTGCGGGCATCGTCGGCTCGGCGGCGATCGTGCCGTTCGCCTGCATCACGCCGGTGCCCATCTTGGCGGTCATCTCGGTCGAGGCATTGCCGATGTCGATCTGGCCGCAGGCGATATCGAAGGGTCTTCCGTCGAGCGCCGTCGACTTGGTGAGACCCGTGATGGCGTGTTTCGTCGCCGTATAGGGCCCGGAGAAGGGGCGCGGCGTCTGGGCCGAGATCGAACCGTTGTTGATGACGCGCCCGCCGCGCGGCTCCTGCGCCTTCATGATGCGCATCGCCTGCTGGGTGCACAGGAACGCGCCGGTGAGGTTGGCGCCGACGATGGCGTTCCATTCCTCGAAGGTGAGGTCCTCCATCGGCACGGCACGCACGTTGATGCCGGCGTTGTTGACGAGGAGGTCGAGCCGGCCATGGCGGCTTTCGATGGCCTCGAAGAGCGCCTTCACCGACTCCGGGTCCGAGACATCGGCGGTGACGGCGTAGACGTTGCCGCCGGTCGCCGCGCGCAGGTCTGCGGCCGCCTTGTCCAGCACCTCCGCCCGCCGTCCCGTGATCGTCACGGTGAAGCCGGCTCCGAGCAGTGCCTCCGCGATGGCCTTGCCGACACCCGTGCCGCCACCGGTGACGAGTGCGAATTTTTCTGACGCCGTGTCGGTCATTCTTCCTGTCCGTTTTCAAGTCTGTGCGGCGGGGTCCCTTCAGCCATCCGGGGAAAGGACCTTCGTTGCCGGTTCAGGACCAACCATCCATGACGGTCGGGCACGGTCAACCGCTCCGATCGTCAAGACACTGTTGCTTCCGTCGGACGGCCGGCACACCCGGTCGCCAACGGGCAAAGAGGCCCTAGATCACGCCGGCCAGTTCATCCTCGACATGGGCCCGGATGATCTCGTCGAAGGAGGTTTCGGCCGTAAAGCCCAGCGACGCCGCGCGGCTGGCATCGAAGGCGGTGGGCCAGCCGGCGACGATCCCCATGATCACCGGATCGGGCTCGCGGCGAATGAGGCTCGTCGCCTTCGTGCCGGCGACCCGCTGAAGAGCGGCGATTTCCTCGCCGACCGTCGCCGACAGGCCGGGCATCGTCAGATTGCGGCGAGGGCCGACCCTGTCGAGATCGAGTGTCGCGCCGTGTACGAAGAAGCCGACGGCAGATCGGGGGCTCGCGAACCAGTGCCGCACGTCCTCGGAGACGGGCAACACGGCCTCGATGCCGACGAGCGGCTCGCGCAGGATGTTGGAGAAAAAGCCCGATGCGGCCTTGTTGGGGCTGCCGGGGCGCACGCAGACCGTCGGCAGGCGGATGCCGATGCCATCGAAAACACCGCGCCGGCTGTAGTCGGCCAGCAGCAGTTCCGTGATGGCCTTCTGGGCGCCGTAGCTGGTGAGCGGCGCGGTCAGAAACTCGTCCGGGATCGTCTCGGGGAACGGGGCGCCAAAGACGGCAATCGAGGAGGCAAAGACGACCCGGGGGCGATAGGGCTCGCGCTGGCCTTCCGCGCGGATCGCGTCGAAGAGGTCCCGACTGCCGTCGAGATTGACCCGGTAGCCCTTGTCGAAGTCGGCCTCGGCCTCGCCGGAAACGATTGCCGCGAGATGAAAGACAAGGTCGGGTCGCCGGGAAATAAGCTTTTCGGCCGTGCCCGCCGTCGACAGATCGACCGCCGCGCAGTCCGCGATCGACGACAGGGCGGCAGGGGCCGACGGCGCCACGATATCGACGAGATGGAGGCTGCGGATGTCGCCGCCAAGGCAGTCCGGATGGGCGGCAATATGCTCGACGAGCTTTCGACCCACCATGCCGGCCGCGCCGATGACCAGGACATCCATGGACTTTCCCTCCCTCTTGTTCTTTTTCGTCGTTGCGTTTTTAGGGAGCAGGACGGCGAATGCCCCAGCCGAAAACCCTGTCCGGATGCTGCGGGCCCATGCTGGTCACAACAAAACTGGTCTGCTACCCGGACAAGTTTAATGTGTCCGACAGAGATTGCGCCGTCAAGAGGGAAGGGGCGGACGATGGGCGCCATTCTCCTCCCGTACGGAATCGGCGTATGATGCCGTCAGACACCGTCGCCGGAGATTTTGGGAGACGAGACCGATGACCGCCGTGCGTAGCCTTGCCATTTTCCTTGCTGTGCTGGTTGCGGGTTGCCAGAGCGGGCCACGGCTCACCATCGAGCAGCGCCTTGCGGCCTATCAGGGCTGGAGCGAGCAGCAACTCGTCAACGATATGGGACCGCCGGACAACGTCTATGTGCTGGACGGAACGCGCTATCTGTCCTGGTACACGCAGAAGACGCGCTACCGGCCGGGCTTCGGCGGCTATTTCGGCGACCGCAACGGCCTCTTCATCGGACCGTCCTATGGTGGCTATGCGTATTCGGTGAGTTGCAAGACCACCTTCCTGGTCAAGCGCAGCAAGGTGGTCGGCTTCGATCTGCAGGGCAACGGCTGCCCGCGCTAGGTCCGCCAGTCAGCGTCAGACGGGATCCGGAGCCGGCCACCAGTCGGGTGTCTTGGTCTCGGTCGTGAGACCGCCGAGCCCGTCGGTCAGGCGATCGAGCATCAGACCGTTATCAGTCACGACGCCGGCTGCAGGATGCGTTTCGGGATGCTGCAGAACCCATTGGCCATCGAGGCGCTGGCGCGGCACATCCCAGGCGGTGGTGACGGCACCTGGATCGTCGATGCCGTAGCGCTTGCCGAGAATGCCTCCGTCCTCCCGGACGGTGTAGCCCGCCGCGGCAAGCGCCGAACGGGCGTTGGCGTCGATCCGGCCGGCGATTTCTTCAGCTTCTGTATGTGTGTTGAACACATAATATCGCATCAAAGCCCCCATTTTGCCTGGTGATAGGCCCAGAGCGCGGTTCGCTCGGCGACCGTCAAGACAGTCCCAAAGACGATGACCTCGGCGATCGTCTCCTGCACATGGGTGAGCGAGCCGTTCGAGGAGACGATGCAGCCGCAGGTCATGTTCTCGTCGGCAAGGGCAGGGGTGTTCGCCGGGTTGACGGCGGAGGCCTGCGACAGGGAGACGTTGTTGCGCCAGCATTGCCCCCCGCCATAGGTCGCTCCCGAGGCGCGCGCGAAGAGCGTGGCGAACCACGAGGAGCCGTCCGTAGAGCCGCTGTTGAACTGCTGGGCACCGTTGTTGTAGCGGAAGCTCGTGTCGCCGGTGGCAAAGCCGATGACCTGACCCCCGACGCCGCTGGCCGCGCCGAACTGCACCGCGCCAACCCCGAGCGTCACGGGCCGGGAGACGATCGCGACTGTGATGGCGGGATTGCCGGAAAAGCCGAGGGCATCGGCGCGCGTGAGCCGGTCATTGCCGCCGAAGACAAGCGTGTTGAGCCCGTTGAGCGTTTCGCTGCCCGTTGCCGGCTGGTTGGCGGCGGTGCCCGGCGCGACGAGGCTCAGGCCGGCAAGGCGATCCGTCCAGGACTGCACGGCGCCCGCCGTCGACGAGATCTCCGCCTCGGCCGAGGCATCCCACCAGGCGACGATGCTGGCAAGGTCGGCGGGCACCCATTTGCGGATGCCGTTGCTGGCGCCGCATCGGATGATCGCCCCCTCGTATTCGGCGCGCATCGTGAAGATGGCGCCGGTCTCGCCGCCGATGGCGACACCGTCCGCCGTCCACTGACCGGTGCTTGTGCACTGGTAGAGCGATCCGGCGTAGCCGGCGCCGGACACGACCGAGACAACCGGCCGGAACGAGAGGACCATCGGGCCGAGACCCGTCCCAAGAGCAAGATCGAGCATGGCGAAGGTCCTCAGACGTCGATCACGGCGATCTTGTCGCCGGCGGCGACCGCCAGGTCGTAGGGGAGATAGGCCTTGACCAGAATGCCGGAGGCGCTGGCGCCAGCGGAGGGGGCACTGGCGACGGGCGCGGCACCGGCAACGGCCCAGACGTCGCCGTCGGTAAGGATGCGCACGAAGCCCGCGCCGTCGGGCGCCTCGCTCGTCGTTGCGGTCGCAACCGACGTCCCGCCGCTGGTCAGGACCTCGCTCACCATCCCGGTCATGCGAGGAACGGGCATCGACCCGCCCTCCGCGGACCGGTTGCCGGCCATGAAGAATGAAACGTCCACTCGTGCCATGATCAATCCTCCAATCGTCGTGGACCAGACGATAGGCGGAGCCTGCGGGCGCTGAATCAGGCGCCGCTTGCCGCAAGGAAATCCGAACTGTAATTCAGCCCCGTTCCCGCTTGCACTCGGCCGTAGAATCCGGGCTACTGTCGCTCGTCCCGTCCGTTTTCAGGAGCCTTGCCCATGCGCGTCGTCACAACGGAGGAAACCGCCGCCAGCCTGCCCTATCCGGCGCTCGTGGAAGGGCTGCGCGCGGCGTTTCGCTCCGGCATGACCGCGCCGCTGCGCCACCACCATGTCATGCCGCGCGAGGGCGAGCCGGACGCCGTCCTGCTGCTGATGCCGGCCTGGGCCGGGAACGGGACCTTCGGCGGGGTGAAGCTCGTCAACGTGACACCCGGCAATTCGGCGCGCGGCCTGCCGGCGGTGATCGCGAGCTATCTGCTCTTCAGCGAGGTGACCGGCGAGCAGCTTGCTCTGCTCGACGGCTCCGTGCTGACCTGCCGGCGCACGGCGGCCGCAGCCGCGCTCGCGGCTGACTATCTCGCCCGCAAGGACGCGCGGACGCTCCTCATCGTCGGCGCGGGCCGGGTCGGCGCCGAACTCTACGACGCCTTTTCCGCCATCCGCCCCATCGGGCGGGTTCTTGTCTGGAACCCGACCGAGGCGCGGGGCCAAAAGCTCGCCGAGACCCTGCGCGGGCGCGGCGTGATGGCGGGCTTCGTGTCGGATCTTGCTTCGGCGGTCGGCGAGGCGGACATCATCTCCTGCGCCACGCTGGCGCAAGAGCCGGTCATCCGGGGCGAGTGGCTGAAGCCCGGCCAGCATCTCGACCTCATCGGTTCCTTCACGCCGGAGATGCGCGAGGCCGACGACGCGGCGATTGCCCGGGGACGGCTCTTCATCGACACCGATGCGGCGAAGGTCGAATCCGGCGACGTGATCGGACCGATGGCCTCCGGGGCACTTTCGGCCGAGGCGATCGGCGGCACGCTCTACGACCTTTGTGCCGGAAAACCCGGCCGCCTCGACGACGAGGAGATCACGATCTTCAAGGGCGTCGGGGTTGCCATCGAGGATCTGGCGGCGGCAATGGTTGCCTGGGAGCGGCTGGCGCAGGGCTGACAGCACGGTGCCGGCGCGCGCCAGTCGCCGGACTGTCGTCCTGCGGATGGGCTCTTGCATTGCCCTCTTGCTGCCCATCTGGTGCGGCAAGGATCTCGTTCGGACGATCCTGCCCAATGACCGGATGCATTGTCCTTCGCCCCGCCCGACCCGCTCTGCCAGGAACCGTCCATGCGCTCGCTTGCCGACACCATCGCCCGTCTGACGCGCTTTCGAAGGGCAGCCGACGCGATCGCCGCCGCCGGGCCGCCGCCCGGACAGGGGCGCCTTGAGCCCTTCAGGGCGTTCGAGCCCAACCCGGGATCCCTCCGGGCCCATGTTTTCCGGCCGGATGGCCTGCCACCGGGAGCCCCGCTGCTGCTGGTGCTGCACGGCTGCCTGCAGGATGCGGCGTCCTACGATCGCGGATCGGGCTGGTCGGCGCTTGCCGGCCGGCATGGCTTCGGCCTCGTCTACGCCGAGCAGAGGATCAGGAACAATCGCAATCGCTGCTTCAACTGGTTCGAGGTGCAGGACCAGATCGCCGAGGGCGGCGAGGCGGAGTCGATCCGGCGGATGGTCGAGGCCGTCGCCGATGACTATGGCTCGGACAGGAGACGCATCTTCGTCACCGGTCTTTCGGCGGGCGGGGCGATGACGGCGGTGATGCTGGCAACCGCGCCGGACCTTTTCTCCGGCGGGGCCATCATTGCCGGCGTTCCCTATGGCGTTGCCCGCTCCGTTCCGGAGGCCTTCGATCGGATGCGCGGCATCGGCCTGCCGGACGAGGCGGAACTGCAGAGGAGACTTGCCGAGGCGAGCGGCCATTCGGGCGCATGGCCCATGCTGTCCATCTGGCAGGGGGACAGGGACGAGACGGTCTCGCCCGTCAATGCCGAGGCGATCATCGACCAGTTCCGGGCCGTGCTCGGCTTGCCGGCCACGCCGGCGAAGGTCGAGACATCCGACGGCTATCGCAGGCGCGTCTGGCGCAACGGGATGGGCCGCGCGGTGCTGGAGGAGTATCGCATCACCGGTATGGGGCACGGCACGCCGCTGGCACCGCGCGCGGACGGCCTCGGCGGTATTCCCGGTCCCTTCATGCTGGACGCGGGCATCTGGTCATCCGAGGCCATCGGCCGCTTCTTCGGCATCGTCCCGCAAGAGCGCCGGCCACAGTCGGGCCTGCCGAACTGGCTGACGGCGCTCTGGGCGAAGGCCTTCGGCGGTCAGTAGATCGGATGGGCCCGGCAGAGCGCGAGGACCTCGGACCGGACGCCGGCAAGCGTCGTCTCGTCCGTCGATGCGCGCAACACCGTGTCGATCCAGTGTGCGACCATCGCGAAGTCCGTCTCGTCGAAGCCGCGTGCGGTGCCCGCGTTGGAAGAGAGACGCAGGCCGGAGGGGGCCTCCGGCGGGCATGGATCGAAGGGAATCTGGTTCTTGTTGACAGCGATGCCGGCCTTTTCCAGCGCCTTCGACGCAATGTCGCCGGTCACGCCCCTTTCCGCCAGATCGACCAGCATGAGCCCGGTGTCGGTGCCGCCGGCAACGAGCCTCAGACCGGTCTCGGCAAGGCTCTCGGCGAGGGCTGTGGCATTGGCAAGGACCGCCTCGTTGTAGAGGCGGAAGGAGGGCTGGAGCGCCTCGCCGAGACAGGCGGCCTTGCCGGCAACGCCGTGCAGCAGGACGGAGCCCTGGACGCCGGGGAAGATGCCGTGGTTGATGCGGTCGGACAGACGCTCGTCGTTCCAGAGCACCATGCCGCCGCGCGCGCCGCGCAGGGACTTGTAGGTGGTGGTCGTCACCACGTCGGCATGCGGGAAGGGGTTCGGATAGAGCCCCGTCGCCACGAGACCGGCGAAATGGGCCATGTCGACGAGGAGATAGGCGCCGGCCTCGTCGGCGATGTCGCGCAGGGCGGCAAAATCGATGGCGCGCGGATAGGCCGAACCGCCGGCGATAATCATCCGGGGACGGTTGGTCAGCGCGAGGTCGCGGATCTCGTCGAGGTCGATCCGCTCGGAGGTCCGGCCGACGCCGTAGGAGACGATGCGATAGTCGCGTCCGGTGAGCGTTGCCGGATGGCCGTGGCTGATGTGGCCGCCGGCGGCCACATTCATGGACAGGATCGTGTCGCCGAGTCGCAGGAGGCCGAGGAAGACGCCGGCGTTGGCGTTGGAGCCCGAGTGTGGCTGGACGTTGGCGTAGCGGCAGCCGAAGAGCGTCGTCGCGCGCTCGATCGCCAGCGTCTCGATGGCGTCGGCGAACTCGGCCCCGCCGTAATAGCGGGCGTAGGGCAGGCCCTCGACGGTCTTGTTGGTCAGCACCGAGCCCTGTGTCTCGAGGACGAGGCGGGAGACGATGTTTTCCGAAGCGATCAGTTCGATGCCGTCGCGCTGGCGCTCGAGTTCGCCGCGGATGGCGGCGCCAAGTTCCGGGTCGGCGTCCAAACCGGTCGTGAAATAGGTGTCGGGAACCGTTGTCATGGACAAACTCTGTGTTTTGCCGGGTCAGTGTCTGGCGGGCTGGCCGAAGCGGGCGATGGGCACGCCGGCGACAGGGGCCGGGAAGCTGATCAGCGTTCCGGCCGGCTGGTCCGGGCGGGTCAGCGAGGTGACGTAGAGTGTCTTCAGATCCGGTCCGCCGAAGCAGGGCATGGTCGGCGCCGGCACGGGGAGCATATAACGGGCGAGCAGACTGCCGTCGGGGGCATAGCGGTTGAGGCAGCCCGCCGAGACGCCGGCCGACCAGTAGTTGCCGGCGCTGTCGCAGGCACCGCCATCCGGCCTGCCGTCGGCGTCTCCCGGCCTTGCGATGATGCGCTCGTTGGACAGGTTGCCGGTGGCCAGATCGTAGTCGAAGGCGTGGATGATCTGCTTGCGCGTATCGGAGTGATACATCGTCCGCCCGTCCGGCGACCAGGCAAGGCCGTTGGAGAGCATCAGGTCGTCGAGCACTCGGGTCGCCGTGCCGTCGTGGTCGATACGGTAGAGCGCGGCGGTTTGCCTTTTCGCAGGCGTGTCGTCCATGGAGCCGACCCAGAAGCGGCCGTCGGGGCCGACCTTGCCGTCGTTGAGGCGGTTGCCGGGCCGGTCGGGTTCAGGATTGACGATGAACTCCAGCTTGCCGGTTGCAAAGTCGAAGAGATGAATGCCGCTGAGCAGGGCGACGATCGCCCGCCCGTCGGTGCAAAGGCCGAAGCTGCCGATCTTTGCCGGCATGTCGAAGCGTTCCAGGGATTTTTTGTCCGGGTCGAGGCGGTAGAGGGCCGGTGCGTCGATGTCGATGAAGAGCAGCAGGCCGTTGGCCGCGTCCCAGAGCGGTCCCTCGCCGGTGCCGAGCGGGATGTCGATGAGCTGGCGGGGCGAAGGCGTTTCGATGCGCATGGGCAGACCTTTCAACCGGGAGGCTTGTTTGCCCTATCTCACGTTTTGCCGGGCCACGAAAGGCGGCGGCGGTGTCTTCGTCGGCGTTTTTTTGGGCAGGCCCGACTTTTCACCCCTTAACCTGCTTTGGCGTGAGGATTCGACGGCGGGGCGCTTTCATGATGAAATACGTTGTCCGTTAGACTTGACTTGAATTTGAAACAGTTTTTGATGTGCGCCCATCAGGCTGACGGGGCTGAACTTGTTGTCCTGCCGCGTGGAATTCGTTTCGGCGCATGTTTGATTTATTGGTTTATTTGGCACCATCCGGCGAATTTGAAGGTGGATGGAACGGGGCGTTTCAAAGGGGGCCATGATGATATGGGCAATTTTGCTCCTGGTTTGCGTGCTTCTCGTTGTCTATCCGTACCTTGTCTATCCAAGGATTCTGGAAGGCATCAAGAAGAAGCCGCTTCTTCCTCCACTTGAGGGAGAAAAGCTGACCTACGCCCTGCTGTTCTGCGCCTACAATGAAGAAAAGGTCCTGCCGCAGACGATCGAAAACCTGCGCCTCATCAAGAAGACCTGGCCCGAGCTCGAGATCCTGGCCTATGCCGATTGCTGCTCCGACCGCACCTTCGAGATCCTCGATGCGGCCAAGGACGTCCTGACTGCCGTCGAGGGCACCGAGCGCAAGGGCAAGCCGTCCGGCATGCGCCAGCTCGTGACGATGACCGAGGCGGACGTGGCGATCTTCATGGACGCGAACGTCATCGTCGATCCGGCGACGATCCGGCGCTTCGAGGACTATTTCAGCCGACCCGACGTCGGCGCCGTCGCCGGAACGCTGCATTATATCAACGAGGAAGACAGCACGGCCGCCCATGTCGGCGGGCTCTACTGGCGGCTTGAGGAAAAGATCAAGCGGCTGGAGTCGGAGACCGGATCGACGATGGGTGCCGACGGATCGCTCTTCGCCATGCGGCGGCAGTTCTATCCCTTCGTGCGGGCCGACCTGCAGGACGACTTCATGGCCTCCATGGAGGTTCTGTTCCACGGCTACCGCTGCGTCAGCGCGCCGGACATCCTCGCCTACGAAAAGGGGGCGGTCGCGTCCGCCTCGGAGTTCCGCCGCAAGCGCCGCATCGCTTGCGGCGCCTTCTCGACGCACCGCGAGATGTGGCCGGAGATCCGGACGCTCGGTTCCCTCGACCGGTTCAAATATGTCTCGCACAAGCTGCTGCGCTGGCTCGGCGCCTTCTTCCTCCTTGTCGGCTATGGCGCAGCGCTGATGCTCGCCGTGCATTACGGCCTTGGCGCCGCCTTCGTGGGACTGACGATCGTCGTCCTCGCCCTTGGAGCGGTCGCCTTCCGGCTGAAGGTCGGCCCGGTCGTCAAGATCGTCGAGATCCTGTCGGCCATCGTCGCGACGGGTGTAGGTGTCCTGGAATCGATCAAGGGCGCCAAATACGCGATCTGGAACCCTGTCGAGCGCTGAGCCGCCATCGGGGCACGCCGCCGCGCACCGGGAATTTTGCCGGCGTAGTTCCCGCCCGGCCTAGGGTTCTTCGGCCGGATAACCGCGACAATAGCAAAAGACCCCGCCGGGCGGATGTGCCGGGCGGGGTCTTTTCGTTTCTGAGGTCGTCCGGGCTTTGCCGGGCCGGTGCCATCCCCCGCGTGCGGCGGGGGCGGCGAGGCCGGTCAGAAGCCGCGGATGGCGTTGCGGGCGTTGAGGACGTCGCTGGGAACGCCGCCGTTGGTCGTCGACACGTTGTTGATGATGTCGAGGAACTTCGTCAGCTCGTAGGTCTTGGCGTTCGAGATGTAGATGATGTCCCTGTCGCGCATCGCGAACTTGCTGATCGCGAAATAGGCCGACGGATCGCGCAGGTTCGCCCGGTAGATCACCGGGATGTCGCTGCCGGCGAACTTCGTCATGTCGACGCCCATGCGCTGCAGCTGGTCGCGGCTCTCCTCGCGGTAGACGAAGACCTGGGCCGGATCGGCCTGGGTATCGGAAAGGCCGCCCGCCTCGCCCAGCGCCTGGCCGAGCGTCAGGTTGGCGTCGTCGAAGTTGATCCGCCCCGTCGCCGACGCGGCGCCGAAGACCATGTAGGTGCGCCGCTCGCGGTTGACCGACAGGACGTCGTCGGGCGCGAGGTAAATGTTTTCCTTCGGCGTCTTGACGAGGGTATCGTAAAGCACCGTCGCCTCGCGGCCCCCGCGCAGGAGCGTGATGTAGGTCTCAAGGCTCGGGGTGGAGATGCCGCCGGCGTCCGCGATGGCGTCGAGCACGCGCTCGCCGTTCTGGGAAATCTCCACCTTCTTCGGGGCGTTGACGTCGCCGATCACCGAGACGAGGTTGGAGCGCGATTCCACCACGGTCACCACCACCTGCGGCTCGATGGCCCGGTTGGCGAGGCGCTCCTCGATCTGCCTGCGCACCACGTCGGCGGTCAGGCCCTCGACATGGACGTCGCCGGCATAGGGCACCGCGATGTTGCCCTTGCGGTCGACCTCCTGCTGCGGCAGCGTGACGTAGTTGCCCGGCCGGGCGCCGGCGTCGGCGGGAATGAACAGGCCGCCGGCCTGGGCCTCGAAGACCGAGAGCTGGAGGATGTCGCCGCGCCCGATCGTGATGTCGGGCGCCCCGCCGCGGCCGCCGCCGAAGCCCGCCTCGAAGGAGGCCGGCTCGTATCGTTCCAGATAGCTCATGATCGACTTGTCGAGGTCGACCAGCACGTAGTCGATGCCGACCTTCTGCGCGCCCTTGCCGATATGGGCCGTCGCCCCACTCACGATCGCCCCTTCGTTGGGACCCGAACGCGGCAGCGCCGCGCAACTCGTCAGGACCGTCATCACGGCCAGCGCAGATACGCGCGATAGAAGGGAAAAATTCAAAGCGACACCGTCATAAATCATGAAAGGAACGAGCGGGACTTTAGGCTGGGCGTATCCGACTTGCCACGCATTTGTACCGTTAATTCTTTCTTAACGGGCGCGTTGATCGGCGAATGTTGACTTATGGCAACAGGTGCATGCCGTGCCGGCTGCTTCCCTCGCCGTGCATCCCGAGATGTTCTTCTGAAAACAACTTATGAGTTGTTATTTATTAATTACACCTCTTGATTGAATGTGTGCCATATCACCTGGAGCGAACGGCGGTTTCGTCCGTCGATCCGCCAGAGCCGAGGGCCGGCTCCACCCGCGAAAGGCAACCAAGGCCGGCCGAACGGCGTTACGGAGAGAGCGGTGCGAGGAGGGTGGACGGAGAGGGCAAAAAGAGGCCCGATCACGATCTTTCAATCGATCAAAAAGGGGGGTGCACGAGCAGTCGCTTTCCGCGTTATGCTGTTCTCGTTGAAGGTGTCTTGCGCCGGGGTGAAAGGCCGCGAAAAGGCTGTGGCGGGAGGCGCCTTGAACGGGAGTAAACGCCAGGTTGTCCCGCCGCGGACCAGAACAGGAGCAGATGCGCATGACCAGCATCACCCATGGGCAAGCCATTCCTTCATCGACGCAGAGCGAGGTTGACGTCCGGGCGACCTTGCGGCGCGACCATGTCGATCCGGGACGCATCGCAATCGGCGTGATCATCGGGCGGACATCTGAGTTCTTCAACTTCTTCGTCTTCGCGATCGCCTCCGTGCTCGTCTTTCCGCCGCTGCTCTTTCCCGCGACCGATCCGCTGACGGGAACGCTCTATGCCTTCGCGATCCTTTCCCTTGCCTTCATCGCGCGGCCGATCGGCTCGGTCGTGTTCATGGCGGTCGACCGCAGACACGGGCGCGGCGCCAAGCTGACGATCGCCATGTTCCTGCTTGGCGGGTCGACCGCGGCCATGGCCTTCCTGCCGGGCTACGAGTCGGCCGGGGCCTTTGCGATCGTGCTGCTGTGCGTCCTGCGCTTCCTGCAAGGTTTCGCGCTCGGTGGCGCATGGGACGGGCTCGCCTCGCTGCTTGCTCTCAATGCGCCGCAAGACCGGCGCGGCTGGTACGCGATGATCCCGCAGCTCGGTGCGCCAATCGGCTTCATTCTGGCGGCGGCTCTGTTTTCCTATTTCTATTCCCGCCTCTCCATGGCCGATTTCCTCGACTGGGGCTGGCGTTATCCCTTCTTCGTCGCCTTCGCGATCAACGTCGTGGCGTTGTTTGCCCGTCTCAGGCTCGTCGTGACGGAGGAATTCGGATCGCTGCTGGAGCGTGACGAACTGAGGCCAGCCCGTGTCGGCGCCACGGTTCGCAACAATGGGCCGACGATCCTGCTGGGCGCTTTCGTGCCGCTGGCAAGCTACGCGCTGTTCCATGTCGTGACCGTGTTCCCCTTGAGCTGGATGCATCTTTTCGCTCACGGGGACATCGCCACCTTCCTCGATGTCCAGATGTTCGGCGCGCTGCTGGCGATGGCTGGCATTGTCGCGTCCGGTCTTATCGCTGACCGTATCGGCCGGCGCCGGCTTCTCGGCCTGACCGCGGTCGTGATCGGTCTCGGCAGCTTCTGTGCGCCCTTCCTCTTCGATCTCGGGATCATCGACGAGAATGTCATCGTGATCGCCGGCTTCCTGATGTTCGGCCTTTCCTTCGGGCAGGCGGCGGGCGCGCTGGCTTCCACCTTCGAGCGGGCCTACCGATACACCGGTTCGGCGCTGACGTCGGATCTTGCCTGGGTGGTCGGCGCCGGCTTCGCCCCGCTGGTGGCGCTCGGCCTTTGCGCGATGTTCGGGCTGGTGGCGGTCGGGGCCTATCTGCTCTCCGGCGCGCTCTGCACGCTGGCGGCGCTCTATTTCCACCAGAGCCGCCTCGATACGAAGGAAGTCTGATCGTTCAGCGAGAGACCGGGCAGACGGCCGGGCCCTCCATTGCCGGATCACACAGACACCACGACGAAATGGCCCGCTCCGGAGATGACCGGGGCGGGCCGTTTCGTTCGATCGAAGACAGCGAGGTCTAGAGCGGCGTGCCGATTTTCCAAATCAGCACGATCGCTCTCTCTCCTTGTTGCGCATCCAGTTCTCCGAAAACCGGAAACCACTTTTCGGCTGGATGCTCTAGCGCCGGCGTTCGGCCTTGGCCTCGTCATAGAGCCTCAGCGTCATGGCGCCGATCTCGGCCCAGGTCGAGAAGGCGCCTCTGCCGGTCGGTGCAAGGCGCTTGTCGGTCATCTCGACGAGAGCCTCGGCCAGAGCGTCGACATTGCCCGGGGGGAGCAGGGTTCCGGTCTCGCCCGGCGTGATATGCTCGCCGAAGACACCGAGACGGCTTGCGATCATCCACTTGCCGAGCGGCATCGTCAGGAAGAAGACGCCGCTGGCATCGATCTGGCGATAGGGGAAGAGAAAGCCGTCGGTCTCGTCGAAGAGGTCGGCCATCGCCTCGTCGCTCAGCCGCCCGATCCTGAGATCGATGATGTCGCCGAGGCCCTTGGCGGCGATCGCCTCCTCGATCGGACCAAGATCCATGTGCGCCGCGCCGGCGACGACGATCTTCGCCCGGCCGCGCAGTCTGTCGGCAACCTTGGCGACGGCCTCGACCAGCAGATCGACGCCCTTGTAGGGCTTCAGCTGGCCGAACAGCGTGAGGACAACGGGATCGGTGTCCTTGCGGACGCGGGGCGTTGCGACCTCGGCCTTCATGGCAAGCGGCCCATGCGGGATGATGGTGATCTTGCCGCCCGGCAGGCCGCGGTCGAGCAGGGCCTGTTTTGCCTGGGCCGTGTGCACGATCACCTTGTCGGCAAGGCGGATCGGCATGTCGAAGCCGAGATTCTGGAAGAGGGAAATCTTTTCGCCGTTGAAGGGGACCGTGTCGTGCACGGTCATGACGACGGGCCTTGAGCGCTTCAGGAGCCACATGGCGACGACGTCGAAGATCGGAATGACCGCCCACTGGAAATGCACGACGTCGGCATCGAGGCGCCGGGCCGTCGCCATCAGCCGGGCAAGGCCCGCGACATGGGACAGCGCCTTGGCGATCTTCTGCAGCTTGCCGGGCAGGCGTCCGGGCTGGTCGAACCTGCGATAGAACATCGGCGAGGCCGTGCCGGGCGGAAGTTCCTCGGCCTCGCCCTTGCGCAGCGGCCTGACGGCAAAGACGACCTTTGCGCCGTTGGCGAGCAGTCCCTCGGCAAGGCCGGCATCATAGGGGGCCGTGAAACGGGAGGGATCCGCCAGCAGGACGGTGGCCGGGGCGTCAACCCGGCGCGACGGTCCCGGCGCGTTGCCGGCCGGTGCCGTTGTCCTGTCTTCGTCGAGGAGCGTGTCAGCCATTCTGTTTTCCGTCGGTTTCCAGGGCACGCAATCCGATTGCCTTCGGCGCCGCCCCTCGTCTCCGCACGATCGGCGTCGGGGCCGGGAGGCGTTGTCCTCCCGGGACTCTCCGCCAGGATCAGGACGAGGCGAAGGCGGGCGCCGGCTCGTCCGCGGTCCGGCGCGAAAGGCGAGCCTTCCAGTAGCGGGCCACCGTCTTGTGATGGCGCTCGAAGCACCAGTAGCATCCCATCGCCACCAGATGGGCCGCCACCATGCCGATGATCGGCGTCAGCGAGGCATTGGCGGGATGGATGTTCTCGTAGACGATGATGAGCACGGTGTTGTGAATGAGATAGAGGCTGTAGCTGTAGGACGCGAAGCCCTGCGCCAGCTTCTCAAGCAGCCGGAATCGGACATCGAGCTGGTTGATCATGAAGAGCAGCCCGAAGAGTATCATCGCGGCGAAGATCGTCGTCTGGACCTCGTAGCCGACGAAGCCGTTCTGGGCGACGCGCCCCATGAAGCCGATGAGGCCAAAGCCGGTGATCGCAGCGGCGACCATGGCGATGCGCTGGCGCGACATCGTGAACTGCCTGATGAAGACGTAGCCGAAGAGCGCGCCGACACACCAGATGAGCGTCAGGGAATCGCCGCCGCCGGCAAAGGAATTCCAGATCACGACCGGCAGGGCGACGACGAAGAGCACGGGCAGCAGCAGACCGCGCATGCGGTAGCCGTTGACGAAGCAGAACATGAAGATGCCGAAGACGACATAGATCCAGTATTCGATCGGAATCGTCCAGAAGGGCTCGGCCGTCTCGTAGGAGCGGACGTGGAACTGGAACGTGTGCAGCAGACGGCTGGTGATCTGGAACAGCGGATAGTCATTGAGCAGGAAGAGGTTGGCGATGAACGCGACCGGTCCCTTGCTGATGCCCGGCTGCGACCAGTTGCCCGAGACCAGGAACGGCACCACCAGCGCGACGATGACAAGGACCGGAACGAAGGCCGTGAAGATGCGGCTGGTCCGGTCGATCAGGAAGGATTCAAGCTGGGGGCCCGGAGCGCCGAAACGGCGCCAGGCCGAGTTCATGATCAGGAAGCCGGAAATGAGAAAGAAGAAGGTCACGCCGATGGTCCCGAAAGGCAGGATCGGCTCGCCCCAGAAAATGCGGCTTGTGTGCTCGACGAGAACGAGATTGGCGGCAATACCGCGAATGAGATCGAGATAAGCCTCGCTCAGGGGCCGGAACGCCGGTATCGTTTTCGAAGTCATCAAATATCATCCAATAAAGCGGTTCATCAAAATCGCCGGCGCGCCGCATGTCCAAACGAATGCCGCAGTGCGCGCCGGAACGCTGTTCCTCTCTCGCGGATGACCGGAATGCCGTCTTGAGCCCGGAGAGGCAGGAAGCGGACGATGCTTCGTCCGCCGCAGTATTGATCCCGGGTCAAGGATATGAAGTCCTCTCTCAAAGAGACAGACCGTTTTTTAAAATTCGCTGATAAAAGTAAATAACGCCAAATGGCGCGCTCCGGACCGCCGCCAATGGGGCGCGGCGCCCGTCAGGTCAGGCCCATTCGGCGGGCCTGACTCGGGTCGTGACGCCAGCGCGTCGATGTCAGGGCTTGGCGACCGCCGACGGCAATTCCAGGCCGGCCTTGTCGAGATCGTTCAGGCCAAGGTCGACCGAAATGACGTCGCCGGGCATGACCTCGGTGTCCTCATCGCCGTCGACTTCGGTCGACTTGCCGTCGACACGGCGCGTGATGGTGATCTTCGGCTTCTGGGTCCGGCCGGCGGCCATGTCCGAGCGCAGGGCGTCGACGTAGGTCATCTGCGAAATGACCGACTCCAGCTTGGCGCGCGTCTGGGCGAGGTTGACCTTCTCGATCTGGAGTTCCTTCATCAGGTCGATGCGGCGCTGTTCGTCGAGCTTTTCGCGCGAGCGGTCGAGTTGGACCTGCTCCAGTTCGAGCTGGGCCACCTGGGCACTCGTCTGCAGATCCCGGGTCGAGGACAAGAGCACGGACCGCTGGGCGTCATTCACCCGGGTGATCGGAATCAGGCCCTTGTCGAAGAGGTCCTTGACGCGCTTGAGTTCGTCCACGTCCTCCTTCATGCCCTGACGGTCGGTATCCTGCTGCCGCTCGAGGAGGTCCATGCGGCGTCCGGCCTTCTGGATCGACAGTTCGAGCGCGGCCTTTTCCTTCTTCAGATCGCTGTCCAGCGCCGTCATCTGGCTCTGCTCGAGATGGCTCAACTGGCCGGCAAGGGAATTCGGCGGGAGTTGGGCCTTCTTCTGCCCGGGAACGTCGAAACTGCTCTTGTCGTCGAGCTGGGCCTGGATGCGGGCGATCTTCAGGACGCTGGCGTCCACCTGAGCCGAGAAGCTGTCGAATTCGCCCTTCATCTGGGCGAGCAGCATGTAGGGGTTGTCGACCCGCACCCGCTTCATCTGGTAGTCGCCGGCGCTGGTCACCGCCTGCCGGACCGTCATGCCCGGCCGGAAAGTCTGGGGGCCGGGCGTGTTGACGTCGCCACTGATGAAGAAGGGCCGATACTCGGCAACGTCCAACAGGAGCTGGTCGGGATTGAACACGATCCAGTTGTCGGAGCCGTCGGCCTTCGGCATCGGAATGGACTTGCTGTTAAGCTTCGCGGCGGCCTTGGTCCTGAGTTCCGACAGGCTGAGGTCGCGCGCCTCGATGTTGCCGATCACCGGCATCACGACCGTGCCGTCGAGGTCGACGACGGAGCGCCGCGACAGCTCGGGATAACCGACGATGCCGAATTCGATCGTGTCGCCGGTCTGCAGCTTGTATTCGCCGGCCATGGCCCCGGCGTTGGAGCCGATCAGCGACATCACCGCCACTGCGGTGGAAACGATGGTCCTGGAAATCTTCGAGGATCGTGGCAAAGGCATAAAAAACTCCAAGTTCATTCCATGCAGTCCCGTGCGGGATGCCATCCCGGCATGATCCGGCTGGCCGACTGGGTGCATTGCATGGCTATGGTGTCGTGCAAGCCGAAAACTCGCCGGGCGTTGCTGATGACTTCGAAATCGATCTTGCGAACATCAGGACTCGGAATGCCCGAGACGAACAGTCCGTCTCCAACTGCAGACACAATTTGCTTCTGACGTAGCGCTTAACTCAAACATCTTCAAAAAATCAAGAAAGCAGCGTCCGGAACGTGTAACCATTTCTCGCAGCCGCTTCTGCGGGACTGGCGATCACGTCGCCGGGTTTCGCGCGTCTTTCGCAGCGTTGCTATCAAAGCAGCCCGCGAAACCTAAACATAGTATCCGACAGGTAATGACCGAGCGTCAAGACCGCGCATGGAGCCGGATATTGCCGGAATTGCCCCGTTTTGGCCTTCAGGTCGCCGGCGGACCGGCCAGATGCGCGGATCGCCGCCCGGGTTAACTAAAAAACAAGTCTTGGCGGCAGACGTGGCGATTGAGGATCGACCTTGCGGGCCGATTGGGCGAGAAAGAGGGGCGGAGTTGAGCCGCGTTCCAGGATGGAGCGTGGTCGACAGGGCGGTCGCCATCTTGCCGCTACGTGGCAAGGAGCTGATCGTTTCGTGACGTTGACGCTCGCCATTACTTCGTGCATAGGATGAAGTGGGAGCTGGAAGGACTATGTGCTTCGTTTGATTTCGAAGACTCGTCTTGGAAAAAGCTGGCTGTGATCTGCGGTTCCGATGGCATTTTTTCGGAGATAACGGATCGCCGGGCCTCAATAATAATTTGTGACTTCTCTTGGCCGATGCTTCGGCCCGATTGATGAAATCTGACGGCAACCGAAAATGCTGTCGGCGTATTCGGAATTGGATTGACGGAATTTCCGATTTGGGCGTGCACCGATTTTCCTGGTCTTGCGGGCTGTGGCTATCGAAGCGAGGCACTTGTCGTGGCTCGGGTTGCCGGCAGCTGTCCATGCCATTTCGGCCGATATTGGTTCTGAAAAATTTAGGCCTGGCCCATCGATAGGCCGGATTTTTCTTTTGTAGTTTGCGGAGAGTTTCCTGCATGACCAAGCATGTCGCCGTTGAATTGCTTCCGCTCGAAGTCTTTCGGCGCTCGCGTCGCCGCGGCGGCCATGACCTGATCTTCGGCATTGCGTCGCAGATCCTGCAGATGGGCTCGGGGCTGATCATCCTGCCCATCGTCATCGCAACCCTCGCTCCGCATGAGGTCGGCTTCTGGTACGTCTTCATGACGATCCAGTCGATGGTCTACCTCCTCGACTTCGGATTCGTTCCGACCATCAGCCGCAACTTCAACTATATCTTCGCGGGCGCCGACGTCATTCATTCCGACCGGCTGCCGACCCAGACCAAGCAGGGGCTCGTCAACCTGTCCCTGCTTCAGGGCCTGCTGACGTCGTCGCGCAACGTCTACCGGCTGATGGCGCTGGCCGTGGGGCTCGGCCTCGGCACAATCGGCTCGCTCTACATCAACAAGCTCGTGCAGGACTCGCCGCCGATCGCCAATATCTGGCTCGATTGGGGGTTCTTCGGCGCCGCACTCGTTTTCCACACCTATTATCAGTGGCAGATTTCGGTCCTGACCGGCGCCGACAGGATCCGCGAAACCTACGAGGTCGCCATCGTCAGCCGCGGCTTCCAGGTGGTCGTTTCCATCATCGGCCTTGCCATCGTGCCGAGCGTCACCACGCTCGTGGTCGCCTACGTGCTGTCGGCGCTCGTGATGCGCCTGCACCTCTATTTCTGCATGCGGGATATCCTGCGCCGGGTCAAAACCGTGCCGCACCTCAATTTCGCCGCGCAGCTCGACCTCTTCATGACGTTGTGGACCAACACCTGGCGCCAGGGCGTGGTGCTGATGTCCTTCTTCCTCATCGGCCGGTTCAACGTGCTGGTGATCGCGGCCTATCTCGGCGTTGTGGCCAGCGGCCAGTTCTCGATCGCGGCCCAGGCGCTGCTCGCCATCACCGGCGTTGCCCATGTGCTGGCGAACAATGCCTATCCGAAGATCGTCAACGCCAAGGTTCACGCCGACTTCCAGCGGGTCAAGAAGCTGCTGTCCGCAGGGGCGGTGTTCATGTGGACCGCCTATATCTGCGGTGCGATCTGCCTGATCGCGCTCGGTCCGTTCCTGATCTCGCTGCTCAAGGACAGCACCGCCCTGCCAACGACCCAGGTGCTGCTGCTGATGGCCTTCGCCGGCTTCGTGGAATCCAACCTGCAGCTCTTCTGTCACGTCATCACCGCCGACAACAAGGTGCCCTTCCTGTGGGCCTACATCATCTCGGGCACCCTGATCACCGCGGGCAACATCCTGGCCGGCCAGTTCGGAATGCCGCTGGAGGCCTTCGTGCTGATCCAGATCTGCGTCCAGCTCTGCTACAATGCCTGGCGGTGGCCGCTGATGGCGCTTCATGATAGCCACTTGCGGCTGCATGAGATCCCCCGCCTGTCAGTCAGGGGCTTGCGTTCTCTTTTGTCTTCGTCATGACTTTGCCTATCTCTGTGTTAGGGATTATGACGCAGTCATGAGATCAACCGTGTTCGGACATCTGGGTGGGCCGATTCTTGCTTGTGCCGCGTGGTGCGCCCCAAGAAAGAACGACCGGGGTTCCCCGCCGAATGGTTGCCGCGAAAGAGCTGAACCCCATGGGCCGGAAGTTGTTCGACTTCAGTAATCTGTTGCCGCGCTCCAACGACGCGGCTGTGCGACATTACCAGCTCACGGATTTTCGAGGCACCGTCTATGCGGTGGGGGATATCCATGGATGCCTCGGCGAACTGAAGGCGCTGGAGGAAATCATCGCCGCCGATGCGGCGGCCAGCGTCGGTCCGGTGATCGTCGTCTATCTCGGCGACTATGTGGATCGCGGTCCCGACAGTGCCGGGGTCATCGAGTATCTGCTCTCGCCGCCGCGCGAGGGGCTCAGCCGCTTCTTCCTGCAGGGCAATCATGAAGTCATGATGCTCAACTATCTGTCGGACCCCGCGTCCGGGCAGGGGTGGCTCAATTCCGGCGGCGCCGACACGCTCCTTTCCTACGATATCGACCTTGAGGAACTGGAGGCGTCGAACCGACCGCAGCGCATCCTGAACAAGATGGTCCCCGAGTCGCACCGGCAGTTCATCTCTGCCGGAGCGCTGACCCTGCAGGTCAACCGCTGCTTCTTCGTTCATGCCGGGCTGAGGCCGGGTGTGCCGCTTGCCGAGCAGGAGGAAGCGGACATGCTGTGGATGCGCCCGCCGGATGTGGACGAACTGACGGATCGCTCGCATGTTGTCATCCACGGCCACACGATTGTTCCCGAACCGGTGCTGATCGGCAACCGGATCGCGATCGATACCGGTGCCTACAAGACGGGCCGGTTGACCGCGCTGAAGCTCAGCCTGAAGGAAGTGCGGTTCCTGTCAACCTGAGGCCGTCTCGGACGACGCGGGGGACTGGAGCCGGCGACGCCCGAGTTCTGCGCGTTTCCAGATTATCCGGCGGCGGGCCCGCGGTTGGCGTTCGCCCGCATGCCGGGCTTGTCCGCAGGCGCGGCCGTCGCTTGTTCTTAACAATAATTAGCAATATTGGGGAGCGAGCGCAGATCGGTGCTATGATCAGGTTCGTCCGTGATAGATAAGTCGCCGTGACGATTTTCAGCGTTCGCGCGACCGGTCGCGCGAGATTTGAACCATCAACCTTTTCCAGGCTGTCCAGGATCATCGACTGTCAATACCGATCGATCGAGCGGCCGCCGGCCACCGCCCGTGGAGCAGACATTGATTTCGCTGATTGTCCCGACCCGAAACCGCGCCTATACGCTGCGCAAGGTCCTGCCGAGCTATTTCGAGCAGGACGGCCTCGATGAAATCATCCTGGTGATCGATGGCGGCACCGACGAGACGGAAGCCGTCTTCGCCGACATCGGCGCCCGGTATCCGGACGTGCGCCGGCGCGTGGTCCGGCATCCGGATCGCAGGGGCGCATCGGCCTGCCGCAACATCGGCGTGGTCGAGGCCACCAACGACTACGTGCTCTTCTGCGATGACGACGAATACCTGGAGCCGGGCTACGCCAGGACCTGCTACGATCTTCTGATCAGCCAGAAGGCAGGCGCCGTTTCCGGCCGCCGCGTCTACATGCAGGATGGCGAAACGCCCGAGGGCGCCCTGGAGCGGTTCGGCAACGGGTGGAACACCCGGCCTCCCTTTTCGCCGGTCCTGTGCGAAATTCGCAATACGGCCCGGTTCGAGGGCGAGCTGTCGCTGCCCTTCACCAACGCGATCATCCTGACGCAGCGCAGCCTGGTGATGTCCTTCGGCTTCGACACGCATTATGCGCGCGGCAACGGCTACCGCGAGGAATCCGACTACCAGATGAATCTCTACGTGAACGGCTATCCGATCCTGATGTCGAACAACGTCCACAGCATCCACCTGCCGATCAGCGAGGTGCGCAGCGGCGGGCAGCGGGTGAAGAAATTCGAGCGCGTCTACTGGATGATCTATTACAACAATTATTTCTTCGACAAATATTATGACCGGTACTGCTCCAGAATGAAGCTCAAGACGCCGAAGCTGGCCGCGAAGGTGATCTTCGGGCTCTTCGCTGTTTACCGGGAATTCTTCATGCCCTATGTCAAGAAGACGCGGGCGCGTTTCGCCGGGGCATAATTCAACAGGTTTTGATTTGCGTTGCCGGCAGGTCTCTCGCGACTTTTGCTCCGGTATTGTTTCGGGCGCCATGGGCACAACAAGGGACATCATGAAGATTCAGCGGCGTCAGCTTCTTGTCGGTTCGGCTGGTTCGTTTCTCCTGCCTCTCTCCAGCGTTGCGAGGTCTCTCGCTTCCGAGGCACCTCTGATCTTCGACTTTTCCTCGGAACTGCCGGAAGGGACGTCGTTCCGGCGGGCAGGCCCGGCAGCCCTCTGGCAGGGAGAGAGCTATGCCCTCGTCGAGGCCGATGTGCCGCGTTTCGAGGCAGCAGGACCGGACAAGGCGCCCGCCCTGCTTCTGGAGGGAGATCTCCAGCCGCTGATCCGAAATGTCGATCGGCTTGCCGGCGGCCAGTATGTCGACAGGGCTCCGATGGAGGGCGAGAAGTCCTTCGCCGTGACGAGCGACGGAACCGCCGGTTCCTACATTTCCGTCGACATGCCCGAAGAGGACATGATGCTGACCGCGTCGGTCTTCGTCGTGTCGCAGAAGGAACGGCCGTGGGCGATCAGCCTGCGGTCTCCCGAGTCCAAGCAGTCGGGGCGCGGCGAAGTCACGGCCGGTCCGCAATGGCGCCGTGTTTCGGCTAGCTGGCCGTCCTACGTCACCGAGAAACAGCCGCTCACCTTCTACCTTGCCCGGCCCTATGCGCTTGAAAACAGGCCCGGGCCGGAAACCGGTCTCGTCTGGGCGCCGCAGGTCGAGGCGGGCTGGCGGCCATCGTCGCCGGTGCCTTCCTCGCAGATGACGCGCGCGGCCGACGAGGCCTATCTGGGCGGCCATCATTTCCGCCTGCCCGAGGCCACGGTCACCATGCGGCTGCCGGCCGGCGGCACACAAGGCGGCGTTCTGCTGGACGGCGAGAACGGCAATTTCCGCTTCGGCATCAACAACAGCGGCCGCCTCTATGCGCGGATCGGCGAGCTTTCGGTGGAGGGGTTCGACGAGGTGGGCGATGCGCCGGACGTTCTCGTCCACTGGTCGGCGAACGGCATCGGTGTCGCCTCCGTGCGCGGCGGGCGGGTCGTCAATCGCGCGTTCACCGCCGGCAACCCGGGAACGCCGGACAGCGGCGCCACGGTGCGACTGCTTGCGGCCCACGACGGCACGAAGCCGTCGAACACCCATATTGCGCGGATCGAGATCGCCCGGACGGCGCGTTTCGACAGCCCCGTTGCAGCGCCGGTGCTGGCACCGCCACGCTACAAGATGGTCTTCGCGGACGAATTCGACGATCCGGATGTCAGCCGGATCAACGAAGAGGGAACGGGCCCCGGGAAGGGGCCCTACTGGTGCAGCAAATACCGCTGGCCGCGTCTCGAAATCATCAACGAGGAGAAGCAGGTCTACATGGACCGCACCTTCGCGGGGACCGGAGACAAGCCGCTCGGTATCGAGCCCTTTTCGATCGCCGACAGCATCCTGACGATCACGGCGGACCGGGCCGATCCCAACACGGTGCGGCCCTTCATCAACGATGCGGCCTATACCTCCGGCGCGATCACGTCGGTGGCCTCGCATTCGCAGACCTACGGCTATTTCGAGATCAACTGCCGCGTCCCGGCCGGTCGGGGCTTCTGGCCGGCCTTCTGGCTGCTGCCGGTGGAGTTCACCTGGCCGCCGGAGATCGACGTCCTCGAAGGGTCGGGCGCGCGCCGGTTCAGCTTCTCGACCGGTGCCATCGGCGAAGGATCGCCGTTCCAGCAGGTGTGGCACGCCGGCCATGGCGACACGACGGAATCCTTCCACGTCTACGCGCTGGAATGGACGCAGTCGGAGATCATCCTCTTCGTCGACGGCAAGGAACTCAGGCGCGGCAAGAATTTTGTCGACCAACCGATGTATGTGCTTGCCAATCTGGCCGTGGGCTCCCACGATGAAGCGTGGATTCCTGACCCGGATGAAACGACACCTTTCCCGGGTCGGTTCGAAATTGACTACATTCGTTGTTGGGCGCGAGCATGAACGTTCCGCTGACGGCCGAAGAAATTGGGTGGAAGAGCGAGGGCGGCAACGAGCCCCGCAAGACTTCCGTCGACGCTCTGGTCAGCCTCAGTGATTTCTTCGACAGCCTGCTGAAATCGTGGTGGATCGTCCTCGCCGTCCTGGTGATCGGCGTCGGGTCGACATTCGCCTACGTCAAGAGCGTCGAGCCGCGCTTTTCGCCGACCTCGCGCATCGTCGTCGACATGCGGCAGATGCTTGCGCTCGCGACCCGGCTCGATCCGTCCATCGGCATTCCCAAGGATTCGCTTCTGTGGACGCAGGTCGTGCTGATGCGGTCGGAGGGCAACCTGCTGGCCGTGGTCGACAAGCTGGACCTCGTCAACGACCCGGCGTTCGCGGATGTGGTCGGCAAGGCGGACGGCAAGGGCAGCCTGCTCAATCGCCTGAGTTTCGGCCTTCTCGGCCGATCGGGATCGCAGGCCACCAGCAAGCCTGACGACGAGCGGCTGGCGGTCGTCAGGGAGCTCCAGCGCTATCTCGATATCCGCCCGATCACGGGCACCTATGTGGTCAATATCGAATATCTCGCGGACGATCCCGTCCTCGGCGCCGAAATCAGCAACGCGGTGGCCGAGCAATATCTCAAGGACCAGATCTTCGCCCGCTACGACGCGACGCTCAGGGCGGAGGGCTGGATCGAACGGCGCCTGGAGAGCCTCAAGGATGCGTCCAGCGAAGCCGCGCTCGCCGTCGAGGACTACCGCCAGCAGCATTCGCTTCTGGAGGCAGGGGGCCGACCGCTGGTCGAGGACGACCTCAAGGGCATGACGCTGCGGGTCGTCAAGGCCGGAAGCGACCTTGCCATGGCGGAAGCGACCCGCGACGAGGCGGCCGACCTCCTGAAGACCGGCACGCTCAATTCCAGCACGATCAATTCGATCAACGATCCCAACATCGTGCGACTGCGCCGGCAGTATTTCGACCTGCAGGCCCGCATTTTCGAGCTTGAGCAGAAGGCGGGCGAGGGAACCGATTCCGCGCTTGCCGACCTGCGGAACCAGGCGTCGACTATCGAGGGCCAGCTTCGCTCCAGCCTTGTGCGCATCGCGGCCAAGGCCGACTCGGATGCCAAGGTGGCCAAGACCCAGCTTCAGAACCTGCAGGTGCTGGAGGAGCAGACGCGGCGCGACTTCATCATCCAGCAGGAGCGGTCCGTGCGACTGAGGGAACTGGAGCGGACCGCGCGGGTGATGCACGAGGCCTATGCCAACTTTTTTGCCGGGTATGTGCAGCTGACCCAACGGCACGCCTATCCTACGTCGGAGGCCCGGGTCCTTGCGCTTGCGAGCCCGCCGCGCCGGCCGAGCTATCCCGGAAAATCCCTGATCCTGATGAATGCGTTCGCCGCCAGCCTCGTCGTCGGTTCGGCGATTGCCGTCGCGCGGCAGCGATCGGTCTCCCGTCTGAAGGCCGGCGACGACGTCCAGGTGCAGGTCGGTTGCCAATGCCTTGCCGTCCTGCCGAGATTGCCGCGGCGCGGTGCGGCGGCCCGCAAGGCTCTGCCGACCGATGAACCGGATTTCATCGAGCTCACCAAGGATATCGGCGCGCTGGTCACCAGCCGCATGTCCGGACGCGGACGAGGCGTCGTGATTGCCGTCACGGAAGGCATGCCGCTTGGCGGCGGCCCGGCGTTGGCGGAGGCCCTTGCCCATTCGCTGACCCGGCGCAGCGAGAAGGTCGCTCTGATCCGCGCCTTCGTCATGCCGCAGTCGGTCAAGAAGGAGCAGTGGATCGGTCCGGAGGATGCCGCCGGAGACGCGGTGAAGGAATTCACGCTCCCGATGCAGATGGATCAGGAAACGACCCGGCAGGAGTATCTCGAACGCCTGATCAAGTCGGCGCTTGAGGACTACGAGATCATCGTGATCGATGCGCCGCCGCTGACGCACGGTGCGGACGCCGGGTTCGTGTCGCAGCTTGCCGACTTCACGCTTCTGGCCGTGCGCTGGGGCGCCCCGTACGGACCGATGCTGCGGGACGAACTGGAGTATCAGGACGGCATTTCATCCAAGCTGGTCGGGGCCGTCCTCTATCATGCGCCGCGCGTTCCCTTCGCGGCCGGCCGGCGCCGCATCCGGGAGTGGTTGTTCCCGCGCTATGGCGCCAGATCCCGGGGCTGGTCGTTCTCCCTGCGCTGACGGGTAAGGCGGCGGCGCACCGGATGCACGGGTGGTGTGAGGCAAGTGCGATACGTTCGATTTAAGGCATTGGTATTGAAGTTCTATTTGTCTTGTCGAATGTCGGGCGATTGGTCTGGAGGATGACGATATATCGTGCCGGGCGAGCGGCCGGGCGTTTATCATGACATCAAAATCCGGTTGCAAAATAGGCTTGCGGATTTGATACTCGGGCCAATCGATAAAACCATTTTGTTCAGATTTTTATTCCGGAGGCTACATGTTGGCAAATTCTTATGATGAGGCCGGGGAAGCTTTTTCCTATTCCAGCGTAGAAGAGTCGATGCAGGTCGAGATGTTGGCAAAGATTTTTGCCGAACTTTTCGAGCTCGATTCTGTCAGCCCGGATGACGATTATTTCGAACTTGGCGGCGACTCCATCATCGCGGAGACGCTGATGCTCGAAATCGAGGAGAAGTTCGGGGTCACGCTGTCGATGTCCGTGCTCGTCGAGGCCTCGACGCCGCGGACGCTCATCCCGGTGATCGACCAGGCCGCGGCCAAGCGGACGACGCCGCTGATGAATACCGCCCGGGCCAAGGGGCAGGGCACGCCGCTGTTCTGCATCCACGGCATGCTCGGTCACTCGATCTTCCCGCGTCAGCTCGCGCCGATCCTGAAGGCCGACAGCCCGATCTACGGCATTCGCGCCCGCGGTGTCGAAGTCGGCGAAATTCCGCTGACCTCCGTCGAGGAAATGGCCGCGACCTATGTCGGCCTGATCAAGGAAAAGCTCGGGCCGAACGATCCCTGCTTCCTGCTCGGCCATTGCGGCGGCTCGTCCATCGCCTATGAAATGGCGCACCAGCTGAAGGCCGAAGGGCGGCCGGTCGCGGGCGTCATCATGATCGATCCGGAATTCGACTACCGGGCGCATCTGCTCACGGACTCCTCGATCGTCTCGTCGCTGAAGCGCATCAAGTCCTCGGTGAACGCTGCAAAGCTCAACCAGGAAATGGAGAAGATGGGCGAACTCGGCGGCAAGGAAGACCGGCACGAGATCGTCAACCGCGCGATGAGTCTCGCGATTTCCCGCTACAAGCCCAAGACGCTCGATTGTCCGACGCTCTTCCTCTACTGTCCGGAGCGCAAGGAGGTGCTGCTCAATCCCAAGCGCGGCTACCAGACCCTGCTGCCGAAGGGCACGTTCATCGAGGTCGGCTGTCCGCACGAGCAGCTGTTCACCGAAAAGGTCGACGATCTGGCCCAGTCGATCGGCGATTTCATGACCGGTCTGGAGAGCGGCGAAGGAACCGAGAGAAAGTCGCGAAGCGCATGAACCTCTATGCTCGACTGGAAATTCTGGCCCATTGTCAGCCAGACAAGCTTGCCATCGAAACGGCCGACCGGAAACTGACCTATGCGGAACTGGACGAGGTCATTCGCCGGATTGCCGGCCGGCTTCGGGCCGAGGGGGTTGGACGCGGCGACGTCGTCGGCCTGCGTCTGCGCGACACGCCTGAGCATCTGGCCGCGCTCTTTGCCTGCCTGAAGCTCGGCGCGGTCGGTCTTGCGATCGACTGGCGCACGGCCAAGGCGGAATTCCTGCGCATTCTCGACCAGTTCAAGCCGAAGGTCTGCTTCATCGACGGCAACGTGCGGCCGGAGTTCGACACCGTCTATCTGAAGACGGAGGAAGCCGAGCAATCCGAGCCGGACACGACGCCCTATGTGGACGTCACCGACGAGCCGATGATGTACAACCTGACATCGGGCACGACCGGGCTGCCGAAGGCGATGGTCGTCACGCACGAGAACATCTACGCGCGCTCGATGAGCCGCTCGATGGCCGGGGTGGTGCTGCCGGAGGACCGGTATCTTGCCGCCCTGCCGTTCGCCTATTCGGCCGGCCGTGACCATGCCTGCAACGCGCTGCTCGTCGGCGCGACGCTCGTGCTGTTCCGTGCGCTCTACGAGCCGATGGAGCTGGTCGAATTCGTCAACGACAACAACGTGACGGCGATGGCGCTGTCGCCGAACGTCACCCGGTCGCTGACGGCGCTGGAGACGAAGGGCGGCCCCCTGATGCCGAAGCTTCGTGCGTTCACGTCGACGACAGGCAAGCTGCAGCCGGAAGACCGCGCCGCCATCCGCGAACGGGTCGCGCCGCATCTGATCGACTATTACGGCAGCACCGGCACCGGCATCATGGCCTATATCAACACGGCCGAGGACGGCGCGACGAATACGGCAGCGGGCCGGCCTGCGCTCGGCATCGAGGTGCAGATCGTCGATGACGATGGCAATGTCCTGTCCGGCGAGACGGTCGGCAACATCCGGGTGCGCGGTCCCGGCATCGCCCTCAAGGCTGTCGGCAGCGTGATGTCGCCGACGGAAGGCTTCCGCGACGGCTGGTATTATCCGGGCGACCTCGGCCACTTCGGCACCGACGGGTTGCTGCATCTTGACGGACGCATCGCCGATCTGATCAAGCGCGGCGGGCTCATGGTCTACGCCCAGGAGGTGGAGCAGGCGCTGCGCCGCCATCCGGCCGTCGCCGACGCCGCGGTTGTCGGCGTGCCGTCGGAAAAGCTCGGCCAGGAGGTCGCCGCCTTCGTCGTGCGCAAGGGCGATGTGGACGCCAAGGAACTCGTTCGTCACTGCCGCGGCGAAATCGCGCCGTTCAAGGTGCCGACGATTTTCGAGTTCCCCGACGATCTGCCGCGCAACACCAACGGCAAGGTGGTCAAGGCCAAGCTGCTCGAACAGTTCGAAAAAGAGCCGAGCTGAGTTTTGGTCGGCCGGGACGGTGAAAATAGCCGCCCGGCCGCCCTGTCATCTGCCCCGGACCGGCTTTCGTTTCGCTCGCCCCTTGCTGGGCGATTTTCCGTTGCCGAAAGCCATGCAAATATTGCAATCCGACACGCGTCGGCGATGCGTTCGCGGTTGTGCGGCGCTCTTCCTTTCTTCCCTGGTTGTGCCCTCGATCATTTTCTGTGGTGGCCGTGCTGCCGCGGTCGTTTGATCTTGGTTAACGACTTGTCTTGAATCATTCCTGCTGGCTAGAATCATCATGCTACTGCCATGATTTTTCCCGACAGTTCGTGTCGGCCGCCTCCCATTATTCTGTTCACGCCGGACAGCAGGAACATCAGCCCATATGCAGTTTGAACCAACTTCGATTCCGTCCGTCGTCCTGATCACCCCCAAGAGGCATGGCGACGCCCGGGGCTATTTCATGGAATCCTTCCGCGCCGACATGTTCGAGGCGGAAGTCGGGCCGATCACCTTCGTTCAGGACAACCAGTCTCTTTCAGCCGAGGTCGGCACCGTGCGCGGGCTGCATTTCCAGCTCAATCCGCGGGCCCAGGGCAAGCTGGTGCGCTGTATTGCCGGCGCCATCCTCGATATCGCCGTCGACATCCGCCAGGGCTCGCCGACCTTCGGCCAGCATGTGACGGCGGAACTTTCCGCCGACAACGGCTGCCAGCTCTGGGTGCCGGTCGGCTTTGCGCATGGCTTCTGCACACTGGAGCCGGACAGCATCATCAGTTACAAGGTGACCGACTACTACAGCCCGGAGCATGATCGCGGCCTGCTCTGGAACGATCCGGATCTCGGCATCGACTGGCCCGTCGATCCGCAGAAGGCGATTCTTTCGGCCAAGGATCAGGTGCAGCCTCGCCTTGCCGACGTCGTGTCCAATTTCGCCTACGCCGCGTGAGGGCGTTTCGCTCCGGCGGATTTTATTTTCAGGATGACCATCATGCGCGTTCTTGTCACCGGCGGGGCCGGATTCATCGGTTCAGCCGTCGTTCGTCATCTCGTGCTCGTCAAGGGCTATGAGGTCCTGACCGTCGACAAGCTGACCTACGCCGGCACGCTGACCTCGCTGAAGACGCTCGACAACAATCCGTCGCACCGCTTCCTCAAGGCCGACATCTGCGATCGCGCCGCGATCGCGCAGGCCTTCGAGAGCTTCCGGCCGGACCGGGTGATGCATCTGGCCGCTGAAAGCCATGTCGACCGCTCGATTACGGGGGCGAAGGAGTTCATCGAGACCAATGTGATCGGCACCTTCACGATGCTGGAGTGCGCGCGCCAGTACTGGCAGTCGCTGGAAAAAGACGAAAAGGACCGCTTCCGCTTCCTGCATGTCTCCACGGACGAGGTCTACGGCTCGCTCGGTGACGACGGGCTCTTCCGCGAGGACACGCCCTACGATCCCTCATCGCCCTATTCGGCGTCCAAGGCGTCGTCCGACCATCTGGCGATGGCGTGGTGCCGCACCTACGGCCTGCCGGTGGTGGTTTCCAACTGTTCCAACAACTACGGGCCTTATCACTTCCCCGAAAAGCTGATCCCGCTGATGATCCTCAATGCCCTCGAGGGCAAGCCGCTTCCGATCTACGGCAGCGGCGCCAACATCCGCGACTGGCTCTATGTGGAGGATCATGCCCGCGCGCTCGACATCATCGCGGAGCGTGGCCGCATCGAGCAGACCTACAATGTCGGCGGGCGCAACGAGCGGCGGAATCTCGACGTCGTCCAGCGCATCTGCGAACTGATGGACAAGTATCATCCGGCGGGCGCGCCGCATGAAAAGCTGATCTCCTATGTCGCCGACCGGCCCGGCCACGACGCGCGCTATGCCATCGACGCCACGAAGCTGGAGACCGAACTCGGCTGGAAGGCGGAAGAAAATTTCGACAGCGGCATCGAGAAGACGGTGAAATGGTATCTCGATAACGAATGGTGGTGGGCGCCGCTCAAGGAAGGCTATGACCGCAACAGCCGGTTGGGGCTCCTGGAACAGGCGGCGAGCAAGTGATGGCCCGGCGGCGCTATGTGGTGACCGGTCGCGAGGGACAGGTGGTGCAGTCCCTCGTCGAGCGAGGCGGCGAACGCGCCGATATCGAAATCGTGCCGCTCGGGCGGCCGGACCTCGACCTTGCCGACCGGGACGGGATCGCGTCGGCTCTGGAGGCGGCAAAGCCCGACCTGATCGTCTCGGCTGCAGCCTATACGGCCGTCGACCGGGCCGAGGAGGACGAGGCGGCAGCCGTCGCGGTCAATGCGGTGGCACCCGGCGCGATCGGCAGGGTTGCCGAGCGTCTCGGGATCCCCGTCATTCATCTTTCCACCGATTACGTTTTCGATGGCAGCAAGACGGGCCCCTATTCGGAAGACGATGCGGTCTCGCCGCTTGGCGTTTACGGGCGTTCCAAGCTCGAAGGCGAGCGCGCGCTTGCGCAAGCAACCGGCAATCACGCGATCCTCCGCACGGCCTGGGTCTACAGCCCCTTCGGCAACAATTTCGTCAAGACCATGCTGCGGCTCGCCGGAACGCGCGACACCCTCGGCGTCGTCGACGACCAGAGGGGCAATCCGACATCGGCGCTCGATATCGCCGACGGCATTCTCAAGGTCGCGGACAATCTCCTGGCGCGGAGCGATCCTGCACTGCGCGGGGTCTTCAACATGTCGGGGCAGGGCCGCGCGAGCTGGGCGGATTTCGCCATCAGGATTTTCGACCTGTCGAAGACTGTTGGCGGTCCGAGCGCGAGCGTCAACCGGATCGGCACGAGCGATTATCCGACGCCGGCAAAGCGTCCGGCGAATTCCGAGCTCGATTGCGGCAAGATCGGCCGAGAGCATGGTGTTGTCATGCCCGACTGGCAGGTTTCCGCCGAGACGGTGGTGCGCCGGCTGCTTGCCTGATCGACAGCGGGGACGGCGCGAGGGTAGGGCCACGCGGCGTTGCTGGACAGCTTCGGGCTCCGCGCCAAGGCTTCCCGACCAGGACGGAGAGACGGGCGGATGCGGGGCTTCAACTTGAATTCACGAGGGAAGTGTTGATGAAGGGGATCATTCTCGCCGGCGGCAGCGGTACGCGGCTGCACCCGATGACGCTGGTGACGTCCAAGCAATTGATGCCGGTCTACGACAAGCCGATGATCTATTATCCGCTGTCGACCCTGATGCTGGCCGGCATTCGCGACATTCTCATCATCTCCACGCCGCATGACCTGCCGAATTTCCAGCGGTTGCTCGGAGACGGCCAGTCCTGGGGGATTTCGATCTCCTATGCCGAGCAGCCTTCGCCCGATGGTCTGGCGCAGGCCTATATCATCGGCGCGGATTTCGTCGGCGGGGAACCGTCCTGCCTGATCCTCGGCGACAATATCTTCTACGGCCACGGCATGACCGATCTGTTCAAGAGCGCCATTGTGCGGAACGACGGGGCGACGGTGTTCGCCTATCATGTCACCGATCCGGAGCGCTACGGCGTGGTGGAATTCGACGAGACGATGAAGGCGCTCTCGATCGAGGAGAAGCCGGCCAAGCCGAAGTCGCCGTGGGCGGTGACCGGCCTCTATTTCTACGACAAGGACGTCGTCGACATCGCCGCCAACCTCAAGCCATCTCCACGCGGCGAACTGGAGATCACCGACGTCAACAAGGTCTATCTGGAGCGGGGCAAGCTGCGCGTGGAACAGATGGGGCGCGGCTATGCCTGGCTCGATACCGGCACGCCCGACAGCCTGCTCGAGGCGGCCGAGTTCGTCGCGACGCTGGAGCGGCGGCAGGGCTTCAAGATCAGTTGCCCGGAGGAAGTCGCCTTCCGTCAGCGTTTCATCGACAGCGCCCAGCTTGAGAAGCTGGGAGAGAAATACGGCAAGAGCAACTACGGCAAGTATCTGCGGCAGATCGTTTCGTGACCGGATCGCCGCGGGCGTTTGCGGCGGGGTGATCCATCGCCGCCGTCGACCGCAGCGTTCCAGATCGCTGTCAGCCGGCCGGGGCCATGCAGCCCGGCTCGCTCGGGTCGAGCACGATGACAACGCCTGACTCGGCCCGGTAGACTTTTGAGCGGGCGCAGGTTCCGTTGACGCCGACGGAGGGAAGGATTTTCTCTCGCAAATCCTCGTCCGTCCGATCCTCCAGATCGAAATAGTGCTCTGCCCAGACGATGGGCGGGCATTGGGCGGCGGGCGAGGCCGTGATCGGCGTGTCCAGATCGTCGATCGGAAATCCGGCATGCCGTGCGGTGTAGTGGTAGGCGAGTTCCTTGACGTTCGCATAGTTGGCGTCGCCGAAAATCTCGCCCCGCTCGGGATGAACGCGGGAGGCGGGGCAAAGGGCCAGCTGATGCTTGATGATCTCGGCCGAGCTGTACCACTGCTTCTCGGAGCCGACCTCATGGCCCTGATAAAGAATCGACACGGCGGAGTTCAGAAAGACGAGACCGAGCAACAGCCTGCTTTGCAGGATGAGGCTGCTGGACAACGTTGCAACGAGCGCCAGCTGCAGCAGGCCGAGCGAAAGCATGTAGCGCGCCTGCACGATGGGCCGTTCCACGTTGACGACGAGAACGGCGGCAATGGCGATCACCATGGCCACGATCAGCATGAGCGCGAACCTGACCTCGGGATCGTCCGCGATCGATTGCCTGACGCCGGTCATGAAGATTGACGGAAGGCGCACGAGGGCCACCAGGGTGGCGATGGCGCTTCCAGAGGCGATGACCAGAAAGAACTTGCTCAGGAGAACAAGCGCTTCGAGCGTCCCGACATTCAGCCAGAATGTCTCGGCCATATGCTCGAGAAACTGCCTCTGGGCGATGAAGAAGGCGAGCAGGGGGGCAACGGACAACGTGCCCAGGACAGCCAGCGTCCAGAACAGTTTCCAATGGCGCCGCAGCGCGAAACCGATGCCGAATACGGCAACCGTCACCACCGTGATGAAGGCGACGATGTAGTGGAGGTTGATGCAGAAGGCGAGCGAAGCGGCAAAGCCGGCCCACACGAGGGTGCCATTGATGCCGGAGAGCGGCTCTTCGGTGGCGTCAATCCGCTTGAGGCATGCGATCAGAATGGCAAAGCTGCACAACGCGGAGAAATATGACCGGAACTCAGGAAAATAACGAATGAATGCCCAGCAGGACAGAACGAGAATTGAATAGACGAGCAGGAACTTGCGCTGCGACTTGTCCACCAGCGCCAGAGTGAGGAAGAAGAGGGCCGTCAGCGCCGCCGGAGTCGTATTCAGCATCCGTCCCGTGACGATCGAAAGATCAAGGGCACTCTGGGAGAGATGCAGAAGCATCGAGAACAGAGGCGGATGAACGTCCAGTGCCCAGCGCGTCCAGAAGGCGTCGGACGTCGACAGTTCCGGGCTCGACAGGTAAAGGCTCCAGAATTCGTCCATCCATGGGCCGCGCGAATACACGGCGAGATAGACAAGCGCCCCGAAAAGTGCTGCCGTCAAGGCAGCAAGCAGGAGGCCAAGCTTGAACTGCGGGCGACTGTCAGCAATGGACTTGATGCCAACGAGAGTTTTGAATTCGCGCAAGTCGGGAGCAAAGCCCGGAATCCGAAGAGAGTTTCTCAAGGCAATTTCTCTGCAAACAGATTTGAAAATAACGATAGTATATGATCCCTGATCATAACGGTGCCAGATGATCTGTCCAGATGGGATCGGTCCAACCTGAGCTATCTCGTTAATGTGGCAAGGTGGCATTTTTATATCGATCGCGCCGAAAAGCCCAGTCGGAGGGCTGTTGGTGTGCCTTCGCGACCCGAAGAGCCGTGGCGAACGGAGACGGACGATGCGTTCGTCGGCAAAGTACCGCTGGCTGGTGCCTCAGGGCGGCATCTCTGAGTAGCCGAATGTCGCGCGATGCGTGTCATCGGGTCCGTTGACCTTGTTTCAGTTCCCGGTGGACCTTGGCGGCGGCGATTGACATAATGCTGCAGCAGTCATTTTCGACCTTTCGGCCGTTCATTCGTTCATTTTCCATGGGGCGCTCCTGGTGGCATTTTCAAACACCATTCAGGCTCAACCGTTTACCCTTGCCTCCGAACCCGGCGAACGACCGCTTCTCGGGGGGCTTTGCATCATCCTGCTGGCCTCGCTCCTGCTGCAGCGCATCGGCCTTCATGCAGGAGGGTTTCCCCTGCCGGTCGCGCTCGTTGCCGCGCCGGTCGTCATTCTGCTTCAGGCCTTCCTCGGCATTTCCAAGATCTCGCTGGTCCGGCTCATCCTCTTCACTGGCATCGCCGTGACGACGACCATCAGCGCGGCCTTCGCGGATCCGAAGGCCTCTCTGACGTCGGGCCTGCTCTACGTCGGCCTCTACGGCTTCTTCATCTTCTGCATTCCGGTGGACCACACGGCGCACGAGCGCTTCTACCGGACGATCGTTCGCATCATCTGCTTCTTCGCCATCATCGGGATCCTTCAGTATTTCGTGCAGTATCTCGTCAAGGTGCCCTTCCTGTTCAGTTGGGCGGGTCTGGTTCCTTCCGGGTTTCTCATTGAATACAATACCTTGAACGAACTGAAGCAAGGCTCTGGAATCTACAAGGCCAACGGCTTCTTCCTGCTTGAGGCGTCGGCGCTGTCGCAGCTTGCGTCCCGCGGGCTGCTGATCGCCATCTTCTTGCTGAAGGATCTGCGTTATGTCCCGATCCTGCTCCTGGGCATGATCGTGACGTTCTCGGGCACGGGAATTCTGCTCTTCGCCATCTTCGGATCGGTCGCGCTCGGCCTCATGATCCTGGAGCATCCGAAATACCGGAAACTGCTCTGGATTCTTCCGATTTTGCTGCCGCTCTTTGTGATCTTCGCCTGGGACCAGCTCAATCTCCATATTTTCCTGGCACGCGTCGGGGAGTTCTCGGATTCGACATCCAGCGGCTATGCGCGCTTCACCGGCAACGCCGTTCTCTTCCTGCTGTTCAGCAAGGTCGACACCTTCCATTTCCTCTTCGGTGTCGGTCCGTCGATGTCGACCTACTACATGCTGCAGGCCGATGCGGAATCCTTTGCCAGCGGGTGGATCAAGCTCGTCACGGAATATGGCGTCGTCGGCTTCTTCTGCTTCGCGGCCTTCTTCTACACCTGCGCCTATCAGGCGACGCGCCGTCATGTTCTGGCGAGCGCCTTCCTGTTTCACTGGCTGGTGCTCGACGGCAACCTGCTTGTGCCGCAGCATCTTTTCACGGCCTACTGCCTGTGTGCCATGGTCCAGTATAATCCGATGGCTGCGTTCACCGCCCGATCACGAAATCCACGCTTCGGTCTTGGCCTGCCCGGCAAGGACGCGGGGGGCGCATAAGCCGCTATTGCTATAATTGTTTAAAATCAGGCTGCTACCTTGCCTGATGCCGAGGTTTGTCGATCCTCTCCGGCCAGCTCGACCGGAGCCGGTGCCCGCGTCGTGACGCCGGGTCCTGTCGACAGGCCTTCCGACAGCGAACGAAGCGGAAGTCCGGGCACTTCGACCGGATTTCCCGTCATCTGGGAGGAATGACCCCTGCGCGTTTTGTCAGTTCCCGGCCGGACCTATATTGGCAATCCATACTGGAAATATTTCTGCGAAGCCTTTGATGCGATCGGTGTCGATGTCGTGCCGGTGCGCAGCGCCGACACGATGCTCCTGCGCTTCGACGTTCTTCACATGCATTTTCCCGATCACAAGGTGGCCGAGCATCCCCTGCCGAAGGCGCTTGTCCTTGCCGCCAGCTTTCTGGCTTTTCTCGGTCTCGTCCGGCTTTTCGGCAAGAAGATCGTCTGGACGGTGCACGACGTCACGCCGTTCAAGACCCGGCATCGGTGGCTGCTGATGCCCTATCTCGCCTGGGTCCGGCGCCTGACGAGTGGCTACGTCTTCATGAACCGCTCCTCGCGGGAGCAGTTCTTCAAGGCCTATCCGGATCAGGCGGCAAAGCCCTCCTGTCTCGTCGGCCACGGGGTCTTTCCGACAACCCGGGTGTCGCCGGAGCGGAGGCAGATCCTCCGCCAGGAGATGCACAAGGGAGAGGCCTTCATCATCGGCTATCTCGGCGACCTCAAGCCCTACAAGAATGTCGATGCGCTGCGCCACCTGCCGAAGACGGACGGACGCGGGCGCCCCGTCGTTCTCGTCGTCGCAGGGCGGGCCGATCCCCTGATGGACGCCGACGCCCTTGAGGCCAGCCTCGATGCGGCCGGCCGGGAGCGGATGCACCGGATCGACCATCGCCTGGACGATGCGGAGATGGAGGAACTGATCGGGACGGTGGATGCCGTGTTCCTGCCCTATCTCATCGGGTCCAACTCCGGTTTTTCCATCCTCGTCCTGTCCGCAGGCGGGCGGCTCCTGACGTCGGACCTGCCGATGTTCACTGATCTTGAGGAGCAGTTCGGTGCACCGTGGGTCTACAGCAGCGCCCTTGATGCCCTGAGCCTGACGCAGGCGGTCGACCGGGTCTCGACGCATGACGTCACACCGGAGGAAGAAGGCCGGCGGGATGCGGCGCTCGCGGCGCTGTCCTTCGAGGCTTGCGGACGGGAAACGCTTGAGTTCTACAGGTCGCTCGGCGCTCCGGGCTGAGTCCGGGCCTCACGTGGCAGGGCGGGCCTGTCGTCGTCCAGCGTCCGAAGCCGGCCAATGAGACGGGTGCTGCCTTGCAGGTGGAGGGCTGCGCCTGCGATTATCCGGAGATCCAGAAGGGCCTCGGCCGTTCGCGCTCCGCACTCTAGCGCTTCCATGATGTCTTCGCCGGCAAGTCGCGGCACGTGCCGGGTGACGGGGATCGCCCCAAGATCGCTGTCTGGCTGGAGGTCGCTGGCCGGCGCGCGCAGAATTCCGGGATGGCCGGGCAGGTCGACCGCATTGGCGATCACCGTCGCCGCCGCGTCGGCCTCGGCGGTTGTACGAGCCAGAACCGTGACCGCATCGGCGATGCCACGCGAAAAACTTCTGCCCGGTGCGCCGGAGGTAGCGATACCCTCGATGCCATCGCCCGCTCCTATGCATGTGGTCGCGAAGATCGCCGGTCTGTCCGGCCTGGTCACGAGGCCGGTGGTGAAGGACTGTCCTGGAGCCAGATGCAGCGCGATGTCGCCGCCGTTGTTGACATAGGCCTTCGCGAGACTGGCGCTGGCGGTCATGTGGGCAAGGATGTCGTCGGCCACGGCGCCTGCCACCGCTGCCATCGGTGTGATGAAGATCGCGGCGTGGGGGCGAACCGCCGCCTGCATGGCGCGGGCAACCGGCGAGCGGAAGGTGATCGGCGTCTCGCCGGGGTGAATCGGCCGGCGAAGGACGGCGAGTTCCTTGCAGAGTTCGTCTAGCACATGAACGAAGCGGTTCGCTGCGGCGTCGTAGGCGTGGGCCACCTCTCCGGGTTCGCCAAAAGCCTCGATGACAAGATCGATGGGACCGTCGGAAAGATGCAGCCGCCCGTCCGGCAGATGCCGCACCGAGGCGCGAAAGCCTGAGGCCTTTATGGGCGCGAGGACCGTCATCGGTCGCGCGTCATGGGCCATGGGTTCTGGACCCGCTGGGCGATCCGGCGCTGCGCTCCTCCATTCAAGGACGACAGCGGGCGGACCGCCTCCATGTGCCCGCCGAGGGCCGCATAGTCCTCCATCGTCAGGGTGAATTCGATGGGCGCGACGAGGGCCGGCGTCGGTACGGAGCCGAAGGCGTTTTCGGGCAGGCGCGTCACGTCGACCATGAAGGTGATGCCGCCGCCGGGCCAGACATAGACCGGCGCGCCGCCGCAAGTGACCCGCGTCAGGGCGTCCTTGACCGAGCGTGTCAGGCGCACCGGGTTTTCGGTGACGCCCGCGCGCAGCGATCCGCCGGCCCCGGCCATGAAGAGGACGGAGCAAAGGGCGGGTTCGCAATTTTCGCGGATGAGATCCACCGACTGGCGCAGCGCTTCGGGCATCTCGTCCTCGACGGGTGAGAGCGTTTCGTCGAGGCGGTAAAAGCCGGCCTGCTCGCCGGTGGTCGAGACCATCAGCAAGGTCATCCCGGCCTTGGCGACTTTCGTGTCGAAGGAGCCGAGGATCGACAGGGGATCGGTGATGTTGGTGCCGCCCCAGCCGGTTCCGGGAGCCGCGACCTGGAAATAGCGGCCGGGTGTCGAGCGCCGGCCCTTGATCCTGATGCCTGTCGGCGGGATGTCGAGCAGCTTGCCGGCCTGATGCTCGGAGAGGACGCCGGTGATGTGGTCGTCGACCACGACGACGTCGTCCACCTCGCCGAGCCATTGTTTCGCAAACATGCCGATGGCGGCCGAGCCGCAGCCGACCCGCATGCGTTCTTCCTGCAGACCGTTGATGACGGGCGCCTTGCCGGCCGCAACCACGATGTCCACCCCTCCGTCGATGGAAAGCTCCACCGGCTTGCCGTTGGCAAGGTCCAGCAGCGCCTCGCAGGCGACGCGGCCTTCCTTCTTGCTGCCGCCGGTCAGGTGATGCACCCCTCCGAGAGAGAGCATCTGCGAGCCGTATTCGCTGGTGGTCACGTGGCCGATTGGCTCGCCGTCGGCGCGGACCGCCGACTGTTCGGGGCCGAGAAAGCGGTCGGTGTCGACCTTCACCTTGATGCCGCAATAGCTGAAGATGCCCTCGGTGACGACCGTTACCATGTCGACGCCGTCGACCTTCGAGGAGACGATGAAGGGCGCGGGCTTGTAGTCGGGATAGGTGGTGCCGGCGCCGATTGCGGTGACGAAATGATGCTCGTCGGAAAGGATGGTGCCGTCCCAGCCGTCGGCCTGGCGGGAGAACGGCACCAGCGCCCCGCCGTCCTCGAGTGTTCGCGCCAGAAGAACGTGCGGGTCGACACGGACCAGTTGGCCATCGAGGTTGGCATAGCGGTCGCAGGCGCCAGCCATGCCGGGCCGGATGTAGCAGGTCACCGGACAGGCGTCACAGCGTACCTTGTCGTCCATGGAGTCGGCCGTGTCGGGATCGGTCATGGCATGGTCCCGCGCTGGCTCAGGGAGCCGTATTGTTCGTATGCAAATGATCTGGCCGATGGGCAGCCTTTGTCAAGGCGGAGCAAGGGGCGCAGCCATCGGCCGGGGCGCCTCGATCCGGTCATGAGTTCGATCCTTTGATCCTCATGCTTTTCGCGATTTCCTCCAGCCCCTCCCAAGCCGGGCGGTCCGGGGCGAAGCGCGCGCAGATATAGCGGGCGAGGGCCGCGATCTGGCCGTCGTCGAGATGGCTGGCGAAGGCGGGCATGGCGCCGAGGCCGCCGATTTCCGGCACGCTGATGCCCTCCATAATGACGCGAATGAGCGTTGCCGGCGTGTCGGACTGGATGGCGGTCACAAGCGCCAGCGACGGTTTGACGCCGAAGAGGACCGGGCCCTTGCCGCGCTCGTGACAGACGGCGCAAGCCCCTTCGTAGAGGCGCGCGCCCTGGGCGAACTCCGGCATCGATTGCAGCCGAAGACCGAGCGCGTTGCTTCTCTCGTGCAGTTCGTCGGCTCGTCCCTGCGGGTCGTTTGCCGGCGTATTGAAGCTGGCAAGATAATGCGCCATGGCGCGAATGTCGCTGTCGGGCAGGTCCTTGAGTTCGGCGATCACGGGCGCCATGGGGCCGGCTGCGACGCCGTGCAGATCGGAGTATCCGGTGCTGAGATAGGCATGGAAGGCTTCCTCGTCCCAGGGGATCGGGGCCTTGCCGAGCGCGGTGAGGGCCGGTGCTTCCCAGCCGTCCGCCGTTCCGCCGGCAAGGTGAAGACGGCCCTTTTCCTCCGCGCCAAGGGCATTCCTCGGCGAGTGACAGGCCGTGCAATGCCCAAGGCCCTCGACCAGGTAGGAGCCCCGGTTCCAGAGGTCTGAACGGGAGGGATCGGCCCGGAATGGAGCGGCATCGTGAAACATCGTGTTCCAGGCCGCCATCAGCGGACGGACAGAGAAGGGCGCGGCAAGCTGCGGCGGCGGGGCCGCCTGCCGGACCGGCTGCTGCGTCATCAGATAAGCGTAGATTGCCTGGAGATCGGCCTCGGATGCCTTGGCGAAGGACGTGTAAGGGAAAGCCGGGAAGAGGTGACGGCCATCGCGGGAAATGCCCTGACGCATCGCCCGTTCGAAGGCCGGATAGGACCAGCCGCCGATGCCGGTCTGCGGATCGGGCGTGAGGTTCGTCGACCAGATGGTGCCGAAGGGCGTCTCGATGGGCCGGCCGCCGGCAAGGCGCTGGCCGCCCACCGCGGTGTGGCAGGTGATGCAGCCGCCGAGCGCGGCGAGCATCCGCCCCCTTTCCACGGTCGTGGTGGAATAGACCGCCGGATCGGGGCGGGCAATCGGCGGAATGGCCGGGCGGATCGGCAGGCTCGCAAGTCCGATCGAACCAACGGCGCCGACAGCCGCGATGGCGATGGTCCATCGGCGGCGAAACCGGGGAAGCTTCGGCGGAGGCGGCGCGGCAAGGGCGAAGGCTGTCCCGGAGGGCGAGGCGATCCCGGCCGCCTCGAGGCCTGCCCTGATCTTCTCCGGCGTGAAGGGAAGCTCGCGAAAGCGCACGCCGGTCGCGTCGAATATGGCGTTGGCAATCGCCGCAGCGCTTGGCACGGAGGCGGATTCTCCAACACCGAGCGGCGGCTCGTCCGGCCTCGGCACCATCATCACGTCGATGTCCGGCACCTCGGGAAAGGCGAGGATCGGATAGCTGCCCCATTCGCGGCTTGCGACGGCGATGTCGGAGAAAGTCACTTCTTCCTTGAGGACGCGGCTCGTCGACTGGATGACGTTGCCGTGGATCTGATGCCTTACGCCCTCCGGGTTGATCATCAGGCCGCTGTCCTGACCAACGGTCACCTTCCTGAGCGCGACTTCGCCGGTCTCGGGGTTGACGGCGACGTCGGCGACCCAGGCGGACCATGCCGCGCCGGTGCCGGGGAATGTCGAGTGCATGTAGAGCGCGTAGGCAAAGCCACGACCATGCAGGATGCCGTTCTCGTCGCGCCGCATGCGGGGGCCGGCGTGGGGCTCCCACCCGGCGCGCCGGGCGAGGGCCTGGACAAGTTCCAGCGCGCGCGCGTCCTTGAGATACCTTTGCCGGAATTCCACCGGGTCGACGCCGGCTTTGGTCGCAAGCTCGTCCATGTAGCATTCGTGCGCGAAGCTGTTCGGCAGGGCCGAGACGCCGCGCAGCCAGGACGCGCGGACGATGGGGGCCATGTCGTGCACGGTGACCCGATGGTTCGCGAAGTCATAGGGGCCAATTGCCGTACGGTCGCCCATATGAAGAACGGGCGCGACGGGCGGCACCTTGCCGGTGAGCAGCAGGGCCAGCGTGCGGGCGTTGTTGGAGGGATAGCGGGTCGTGAAATCGTAGGCGGCGACGTCTCCCGCCGCATCGAGTCCGCCGTCGACATCCATGAGCTGAGCCGCACCCTTGGGCTCCCAGAGATGCTCCTGGGCGCGGGAGAGCTGCACCCGCACCGGCCGGCCGACGGCCCGGGCCAGAAGCGCGGCATCGGCGGTGACGTCGTCGGCGCCGTTGCGGCCATAGCAGCCTGCCGCTTCCATGCGGATCACATCGACGGCCGTCTCCGGCAGATCGAGCAGCAGGGCAAGGTCAGCGCGCAGCGGCACCGGGTTCTGGGTTCCGGACCAGACCGTCAGGCGTCCGTCCTCAAAGCGCGCGAGCGCCGCCGACGGACCGATGGAGGCATGCATCTGGTAGGGCCAGAGATAACGGCGGGGCATGCGTCTGGCGGCACTTTCCAGCGCCTCGTCGACGTTGCCCTTGTCGAGAAGCCGGCGCGGCGTCGACGGATTGGCCGTCAGGGCGCCGGCAAGGTCGTCCATGTCCGGCAGGCTCGGCGCGGGCTTCCACGCAACCTTCAGCGCCTCCATCGCTGCCTCGGCGATTTCCTCGCGTTCGGCAACGATGCCGACGAAGTCGCCCTCAACGACGACCGCGACGATGCCCGGCAGATGGCCGATGGATGTTTCGTCGACCGAAAGAAGGCTGGTGCCGACGAAGTGTCCTGCGTCGAGCCCGGCATAGGGCGGGCGCACAACGCGGCCATGCAGCATGCCGTCGAGGCGCATGTCGTGCACATAGGTGAGGCCGCCGGTCGCCTTGGCGGGCAGGTCGACGCGAGGGGGCGATTGGCCGACGATGCGGTGCTCCGCGACGGGCTTCACCGGTGTCCGCAGGTCAAGGGCGAGGCGCGTTGCGGCATTGCCGATCAGCTCGCCATAGGTCAGGCGCTCGCCGTCCGGCCCGGTGACGACCCCATCCTCGGTCGTGAGCGCCTCAATGGTGCAGCCAAGCTGTTCGGCGGCGCGCAACAGAACATGACGGCGGGCCTGGGCCGCGGCACGGCGGAGCGGGTCGGCAGCGATCTGGATCGTCTCGCTGGCGATGGTCGGGCCCTGGTCGGGCGTTGCAGCCGTATCGCCAAGCACCATGCTGACCCGCGCCAAGCCGACATCGAGTTCCTCGGCCACGATCTGGGCAAGCGCCGTGCGGATGCCGGTGCCGAGATCGACATGGCCGTTGAAGCCGATCACGGCCCCGCTGGCCTCGACGATGACGTAAGGGTCGAGCCCCGACGGGTCAGCCGAAGCAACATCGTCCGTGCTGCCGTTGCGTGGCGCGACAATGGCAAGGCTGCCGGGACGGTTCAGCCAGTCGGCGCGCGACATTTCCGATGGTTCCCGGCGCGTCATGCATCACCACCGGTGTCAGGCGACATTCCCGCCGCGAGCCTTGCAGCCGCCAGAATTTCCAGATGCGCGCCGCATCGGCAGAGATTGTAGCGAAGGGCCTCGCGCACGTCGTCATCACTGGGAGACGGGTTCTGCAGCAGCAGCGCCTTCACCGTCATGACCATGCCGCTCAGGCAATAGCCGCACTGGCCGCCAGATGCCGCAATGAAGGCGGCCTGCACGGGATCCGGTGCTTCGATGTCGCCGAGCCCCTCCAGCGTGACGACCGACCGTCCCGCGACGTCGGCGAGCGTCAGCACGCAGGCTCTTGCCGCGACATCGTCGACGAGGACGGTGCAGGCGCCGCAGCTGCCAAGGCCGCAGCCGTATTTGGGGCCGTTGAGCCGAAGGTCGTTGCGGAGGTAGGGGAGGAGGGGAGTGGCCGCCGAAAGCGGCGGCTCATGCCTGATGCCGTTGACACGCAGCCACAGCACCTCCGGCATGCCGTTCTCCCGTGTTCCGTTGCCGCGCGGTGGCGCGAAAGTCGTTCGTATGCATACGAAGGATGCCGTTCGCGACCGGGAGCGTCAAGCGGAGCGGCGGGGAAACGACGGGACAACGGGGACAGGAGAGAGCCCGCGGCGACGGGCCCTCACCGCGCGCGCCGGCTCCTTACTGGGATGTCGGGCTGACGTCATTGGTGACGAACAGATTGGACCTCAATGTCGTGAAGCTGCGCGACCTTGCGCTGGACGACGCACCGTTGTTGGGCGTCAGGTTCGTGTCGCCGAAGCCGCCGGTCGTCCCGTTGGAGGGGCCGCCGGAGATCGCGCCCGCCGTCGTCAGGCCGCCACCACCGCCGAGGGCCGCGGTCTGGATGTCGTCCTGCGCGGTCTGGAAGGCGGTCAGGAAGGTCTCGTCGTCGACCGAAGCGGCCGCTTCCTGAATCTGCTGCGAATATTCCAGATGCGATCCCTCGCAGGCGACGGCCGCGCGCGCCATGCCGGCGCCGATCGCCGACTTCTGCAGCGAACTGGCGCTCTGGAGCAGGGCAATGAGGGGATCGAGCGTGTTCGAACTGGACCCGACAAGCGCGCGCACCCGGGTCGACATCGGCAGGCCGCCGGACGGGAAAGACGTCAGGAGGGCGCCGGGATTACTGAGAAAGTTGAGAACCTCGGCGTCAGACAGCTTTGCCGGAAACTCGAAGCAAACGGTTGCCGGCTGTTCTGCCGACGCCGTCGCGTCTTGGGCCTGAGCCGTGCCTGTGAAACATGTCGACTGAAGTGCAGTGGCCAATCCGAATACGAGAACTGCCGTTAACCGTGACTTGGACATCTTGGAATGCGCCTTGGCTTTATTCTTAGCCAGCATCAATAAAATTTTGCCTATCCCGAAGCAATGGGCTCAAAATGGTAAACACACACAATTTTATGTATTTCTTCGTCCTGAGTTAATTGGTTACCGATCAGCGTTAATACTCGTTAAGCTTGAAATGTGGAATATTTTCAATGTTTCCGTGTGAATTTTTGGATTGTTGGCAGTATTTTTGCTTTGTCCTTCGTTGATTCGGAGGCGGGCGCTGCTCCTCTGCTGGCTGCCGGTCTTCCGCCGGCCGGCCCTTCAATGAGGATATGGAGGATCGAGCTGGCCGATTCTGGATCGTTGCCGCACGCTTCGTCCGGGGTTTTGCCAGCGAATAAACGTTACCTGAAGAAACTCGAACGGATCGCCGGGGTCAGCTTGCCTCATCGGGGCTCCGTGAGTATGGTCAATAAAAATAATTACATCTTGTATTAATTTTCAATCACTTAGCTGGAGAAAGGCATTCCGTGCTCGATAAACGCCAGAATGTTGATCCGGTCCTGGTCGTCGACCTTGACGGCACATTGTTGCGGTCGGATTTGCTTTACGAAAGTTTCTGGTCGGCCTTCGGCAAGGACTGGCGCTGTCCCTTCCTGTCCGCCAATGCCCTGCGCAGCGGCCGCGCCGCCCTGAAGGCCTATCTTGCGGACGCGTCCGACATCGATACGACGCTGCTGCCCTACGATCCCGACGTGATCGCCTATGTCGAGGCGTGGCGCGAGCGCGGCGGACGGACGGCCCTCGTGACCGCCAGCGATCAGTCGATCGCCTCGCGGATCGCCGACCATCTCGGCATCTTCGACGAGGTGCATGGCTCGGACGGCACGCTCAATCTCAAGGGGCCGAACAAGGCGAAGTTCCTGACCGAGCATTTCGGCGAGACGGGTTACGCCTACATGGCCGACCACGCGGTCGATCTGCCGGTCTGGCAGCATGCCAAGAAGGTCATCACCGTCAACGCGCCAACATCGCTGCGCGGCCAGGCGGAGAAGCTCGGGCCCGAGTTCGAGCACCTGACCACCTCCGGGTCGTCCGCCAAGGCGCATCTGAAGGCACTCCGGCCGCATCAGTGGCTGAAGAACAGCCTCGTCTTCCTGCCGATGTTCGCGGCGCACCAGCTCGACATCATCACCGTCCTCGAAAGCTTCTTTGCCTTCGTCGCCTTCAGCCTGATCGCCTCGAGCGTCTATGTGCTGAACGACCTTCTGGATCTGGCCGCCGACCGGGCTCATCCGCGCAAGAAGAAGCGGCCCTTCGCATCGGGCGCGATCCCGATCGCCAACGGAACCTGGATGGCGCCGGGCCTGCTTCTGGCCGGTGTGCTGATCTCGCTGGCGCTCGGCTGGAAATTCGCGCTGGTGATGCTCGGCTACTACGTGATGACGACGGCCTACTCGCTGCATCTCAAGCGGCGCATGGTCGTGGACATCTGCGTGCTCGCCGGCCTCTACACGGTGCGCATCGTCGCTGGCGGCGTTGCGACCGGCATTCCGCTGTCGGTCTGGCTGCTCGCCTTCTCGATCTTCCTCTTCTTCTCGCTCGCCGCCGTCAAGCGGCAGGCGGAACTGGTGGACAGCGCCCAGCGCGGCAAGCTCAGCGCCACCGGGCGCGGCTATCATGTGGATGACGTTCCGATCGTCTCGATGATGGCGATCGGCTCCGGCTACGTGTCGGTGCTCGTGATGGCGCTCTATCTCAACTCGCCGGCCGTGATGGTGCTCTATCCCTATCCGGCCGCGCTCTGGGGCATCTGTCTCGTGCTGCTCTACTGGATCAGCCGCATGGTGATGGTCACCCACCGGGGCAACATGCACGACGATCCCGTCGTCTATGCAACCAAGGACCGGATCAGCCAGATCTGCCTGCTGCTGGTTCTCGTTTTCGCCGCCGGGGGCATGCTGATATGACGTTGAAGACGCTCGTTTTGCGCTACGCCTTCTTTGCGGTCGCGGCGACGCTGGTCAATCTTGCCATGCAGCGTCTTGTCCTGCTGACAGGCAGCACCTGGATGCATTTCGCCGCCGCCATCGGCGTCGGCACCATCATTGGCCTGCTCGTCAAATACGTGCTCGACAAGCGCTGGATCTTCTACGACACCGCGACGGGCGTGAAGGCGCACGGCCAGAAATTCACGCTCTATACGACCATGGGCCTCGTCACGACGGCCATCTTCTGGGGCATGGAAACCATCTTCTGGATGGCTTCGCATACCGACGAGATGCGCGAACTCGGCGCGATCATCGGCCTCGCCATCGGCTATGTGGTCAAATACAACCTTGACCGTCGTTTCGTCTTTACCGATGCGACCCTCAATGCAAGGCAGCCTGCATGAAACTGGGCGGTTGGGGCCGGTTTCCGGTCCATGAGGCCCGACTGACGGCGCCGCGCGACGAAGCCTCGCTGCTTGCGCAGCTGCAGGAGGGCAAGGCGATCGCGCGCGGCAACGGCCGGGCCTATGGCGACAGCGCGGTCAGCTGCCAGAACACGGTGCACATGCGGCACTTCAATCGCATGATCGCCTTCGACGCCGAAAGCGGCCAACTGGTCGCCGAGGCAGGCGTTCTTCTCGCCGACATCATCTCCGCCTTCCTGCCGCGCGGCTGGTTTCCGGCCGTCACGCCCGGCACCAAGTTCGTGACGCTCGGCGGTATGATCGCGGCGGACGTTCACGGCAAGAACCACCATCTCGACGGAAGCTGCGGGCAGTTCATCGACTGGATCGACCTGATCGACGGCGAGGGTACGCTGCGACGCTGCTCACGCGAGGAAAACCGCGACCTCTTCGAGTGGACCGTCGGCGGCATGGGCCTGACCGGTGTGATCCTCAGGGCCGCCATGCGCCTCAAGCCGGTCGAGAGCGGCTGGATCCGGCAGACGATGATCCCGGCGCCGGATCTCGACGCGGCGATGAATGCCTTCGAATCCTCGCAGGATGCGACTTACAGCGTCGCCTGGATCGACTGCCTGAGTTCCGGCAGCAAGCTCGGCCGTTCGCTCGTCATGCTGGGCGAGCATGCGACGCGCGGCGAACTCGACGCGGCGAAGAAGGCCCGGCCCTTCGAGACCGGAGCCAAGCGCAAGAAGTCCGTGCCCTTCGATGCCCCGTCCTTCGCGCTCAACAGCCTCACGGTGCGCGCCTTCAACCTGCTCTACTACTGGAACGGTGCACGCAAGGCGGGGACCGACTTCGTCGACTGGGATACCTATTTCTATCCGCTCGACGCGATCCTCGGCTGGAACCGCATCTATGGCCGCCGTGGCTTCCTGCAGTTCCAGTGCGCGCTGCCGCTCGACCGGTCACGCGACGGATTGCGCGCCCTTCTGGAGGCGATCTCCAGGGCCGGTGCCGGATCGTTCCTGGCTGTCCTGAAGCGTTTCGGCGAGCAGGAGAGCCGGTTTTCCTTCCCCATGCTCGGCTACACGCTGGCGCTCGATTTCCCGATCAGCAGGAAGACGCTGAACCTGATGGACCATCTCGACCGGATCACGGTCGATCATGGCGGGCGCTTCTATCTTGCCAAGGACAGCCGGATGTCCGCCAAGACGCTGGCGCAGAGCGATGCGCGTGCCGCCGTCTTCAGTGACATGCGCGCGGCAGGCGGTCTCAAGGCGCGTTTCAAGTCGGAACAATCGGAAAGGCTCTCCCTTTGAGCAAGGCAACGGTTCTCATCCTCGGTGCCCGGTCGGATATCGGGCGCGCGGTCGCGCATAAATTCGCCTCGCTGGGGCATCCGATCCAGCTTGCGGCGCGCAACGCCGCGAGTCTGGAGGCCGACAGGACGGACATGGAGCTGCGCTTCAAGGTGCCGGTTTCGGTGCACGATTTCGATGCGCTGGCGACCGAGACCCACGCCGATTTCGTCTCGGGCCTGCCGGAACTGCCCGGGATCGCCGTCTGCGCCGTCGGCCTGATGGGCGAGCAGGAGGACAACGAGCGGGACCTGCCGCAGGCGATCCGCGTCATGCGCAGCAATTTCGAAGGTCCGGCCAATCTCTTTGCCGAGCTTGCCAACCGCTTCGTCGAACGCGGCTCGGGAACGCTGGTCGGGATCAGCTCGGTCGCCGGCGAGCGCGGGCGGGCGAAGAACTATGTCTACGGCGCGGCCAAGGCCGGCTTCACGGCGTTTCTCTCCGGCCTTCGCAACCGGCTCGCCAAGAAGGGCGTTCACGTCGTCACGGTGCTGCCGGGCTTCGTGAATACCCAGATGACCGAAGGCATGGACCTTCCGGCGAAGCTGACGGCCGAGCCGGAGGAGGTCGGTGAGGCCATCGCCAAGGCGGTGGAGAAGAAGAAGGACGTGATCTACGTGCGTCCGATCTGGCAGCTCGTGATGCTGATCATCCGCAACATTCCCGAGCGGATCTTCAAGGGCTTGAATATCTGACCCCGTCCGTCCGGCCGGAGTTTTCGCCGCTCCATGCCGTTGCTATCGCGCAAATCCGGGCGGAGAGCCTGCTCCCACCCGTGCCTTCGCGAGGGCATGCTTTTCCCGGATTTTCTCTAGCCCCGTCTTCCCAGGGCAACGCTCCGGCATGCGACGGCGATGCCGGGGAGCGCGAAGACGAAGATCATCACGGGCAAGAGATGCTTTTCGTATTCGAAGAAGCCGTCGCCGGTGACCGTGAACATCGGTGCGCCGGCGGCGATGTAGCCCGCGAGCAGAAGCAGGTCGAATCGGCGGGCGATCAGCACCGTCAGAACCGCAAAGGCGAGGAAGACGAAGCCGAGGTTCGCCAGGATCGCGGCCGAGACGCTCTCGTAGGAGAGGGGCCCGGACTTCGCCAACGGCGACAGGCTGCGGGTGTAGTCCAGGCTGTAATCCGATGTATAGGCGAGTTCGAGGGCGGTGCGGACCCAGTGCAGGTGAGACGGACCGTTGGTCGCCAGAGCGATAAAGCTCTCCCTCAGCCGCGACTTGTCCAGTGCCGGGACGTCTTCTTCGCCGGCGTCGTCCCGGATGGCCGCACCCGTCGGCCAGTATGAGGTGCCCGCGAGCTTGCTGTCGGGAAAGAGTGACTTGAACTCGGTCCTCGCCTGAAGCTCCGCCTTGTGTTCGTCGAAATAGCCCTTCCGGCTGCGGAACTCGTGGACGGGCCAGTCCGCGACGCCCTGCAGCGTCCATCCGAAGCCGTTGTAGACGCGGTTGTAGGCGTTGGGTTCGGTCAGGCCGTACTGGCTGGCCTTGTAGAGCTGCACGGCGGACGGCGCGACGAGGAAGACGAGGATGACGGCGGCGTCCATCCATTTCCGCGGCAGTGGCAGCCGGACACAGCGCACATAGGCATAGATCATGAACGGGACCAGGAAGATCATCTGGGCCTTGGAATAGAGGATGGCCGCGGAAGCGAGCAGGTAGACAATCCGGCTGCGCACCATCGCGGCGAAGGTGAACAGGGGCAGGAAGGCGAGGACGGAGGCGGCCTCGTAGCCGGACTTCATGTAGAAGCCGACGAAGGAATAGGCGAAGCAAAGTCCCAGGATCGTGCCGATCCGCGCGCCGAGGCCGATCGTGCCGACGGCGGCGATCAGGACGACACCGAGGAAGTAGATCGCGCTCAGGCCGATGAAGATCCCATTCGGCGTCAGGCAGGGCTCGCCGGCGAAGCGGAAGCCGATGAAGATCGCGGCCAGAATGGTCCGCATCGTCGAGGCGGGAAGAAGTTCGCTCCAGCCGACGCTGTCATTGACCGCGATGCAGGCAGGAAGCGGCCGCCATGTTACAGCATCGACATTGAACGCCCCGACCACGCGCCAGTAATCGCCGTTGTTCAACATCGGGGCATAAATGGCATTGAGGGCGAATACGAAAATGAATGATGCAACAACGGCCAGAACGAGCGTCTTTGCGTCGATTTTCGAGATCAAGTTCACTTAGATACCTGGTGCCGTTATTCGTTACGTCTTCAGACCACCCTCGGGAAACGGTCCCGCGGAATCCCGCCGACTATTCTTCGGATCCTCTGAAATTTCGGTATCCCCGACCATGGGAGGCTCCATCTCGATGGTTTTAAGGTTAACTGGCGGCGGCTGGGAGCGCGTCGATTTCGGTTTCGACTGCGAAGGCAAGGCGTTGCGTCCCAGGGATATCGCTGTCGTGGCGGCGAGCGTCGCGGCAAAGATAACGGCAAACCCCGGGATTTGCAGCGAGAAGTCCATGACGCTGTGGGCCGCCACGAGGAGAATGGCACCGAAACCGAGGGCGGGAAAGACAGCATAACTGCGCCGCGATTTCAGGCCGTGGACATGGATGATGACAAGGGCCGCGAGGCCGACGACCATGGCGATCACAAAGACGATGCCGAGTTCCAGAAACCCCTGCAGATAGACCGAATGGGCGCGGGTGAAGGTGCCGGTGATGCCGCATTGCGGATCCCGGTAGGCCGGGAAGATGTCCTGGAAGGTACCAAGCCCCGTCCCGGTCAGCCAGTTGTTCCTGACGGCATGCACGATCCCCGGCCAGACGCAGAAACGCGGGTCATCCACGCCCTCGATGCTGGCCCGGTAGGCGGCGCGGCCGGAGAAGGCGACACCGGCAATGACGACGATGACCATGGCCATCGCCGCGCGCATCGCCCGTTGCCACGGCGGCGTGCGCCGGCTGCGGCCGAAGCCCATCTTGCGCTCGCGGCGGAACCCCATGGCGGCAAGGATCGGCACCATGGCGAGGAAGGTGAGGAAGGAGGAGCCGACGCCGGCCCGCGATCTCGTCATGAAGAGCGCCAGCAGGCAGACGAGCATCAGGATGGAATAGGTCCACATGCGCCAGTTGAAGGCCGGCATGGATGCCCTTGCCGCCCCGCCGATCCAGGCGGACAGCCGGCCCCAGTCCACCTTCTGCGCATTCTGCCAGGCGAGGGAGAACAGGATCAGGCTGCAGATGCCGAAATAGGTCGCCGCCGTGTTGCGGTTGACGAAGACGCCGGTCACGCTGTCGAGATAATATTTCTTCTTTTCCGTCAGCAGCATGTCGGGCGAAAGGAGGAACTGGCCGATCGACCAGACAGCGATGACGCCGCCGGAAATGCCAAGGAAGGCAAGAAGGAGCTTTGCGCTCTTGTCGTCCGGAAAGGCCTGCAACCCGGCGAGGAAGACAATGAATGGCAGCGCGAGGCCAAGGAGCGCGAAGCGCGTGTCACCGGGCGCGACGGAGATGACCGGGGCCGCCGTGACACCGAGGTCCTTCACCGAGGTCCAGATCGGATTGGCGAGGAGATGGTCCGGCAATGGAACCGTCTGAAGAAAGGCCCAGCCGGCCAGGAGCACGAGAAGGCCAACCGCCAGGCCGGCGGCGACGCGCAGCGGCTTGGCAATCCCGAAGGCGAGCGCGATCGCCATGGCGAGGACCGTGAAATAGACCGTGACCAGGCTCATGGGCAATTCGGCGGTCGAGCCGAAGGGCACGAGAACAAAGAGGAGGCCGATCATATAGGCGACGCGAAGTCCGGCCCACAGGACCGGGTGCGTCGTCCGTCGTGCCCGGCTTCCCTTCAGTCCCTCGATCGGAGCCGACGAGACGACGGGAGCCTTTGCCAGTTCTTCCTGCATCAAAGGTTTTCCTCATCGGGTCCGCACCGCCGGGGGACCCCGATGTTCTTCAAAAATCGATTGCCTTGAAACTCGTACCGACCGTCTTATTAACCAAACCTGATCGCCGGTCAGCGGCAATGTCAACATTGCCGAAACCGCCGCGACATTTCGGGCGCCGCTGTTGCGCCGGGGAAACAACCGGATACGGGATGCGTTGGCCTATTCGGACCGGTTCCTGCATGGCTGCCTGATGGTGTAACCTTCGCCGCCAGACCGTTCCTTGACCCCAACCCGGTGCCATATGGATCAATGCCATTCCGCGCCTGCCGAGATCGTCGATCTCTGCGGCCTTCACTGCCCGCTGCCGGCGATCAAGACGCGGCGCAAGCTCGGCATGCTGTCCGCCGGCGCGCGCATCGAGGTCCGCTGCACGGATGCGCTGGCGGCCATCGACATCCCCCATCTCGTTCGCGAGACGGGCGACCTGCTCGTCGATCACCGCAAGGACGGCCGTGTTCTAGTCTTCCTCATCGAGAAAGCCAGCCGGGACACCTGACAGCGCGCCACAGGCCGGTCGTCAGGTCAGCAGGTCCGCCATGGCATCGACAAGCAGGTCCGTATCGGCCTCGGTGACGCAGAGCGGCGGGCGGATTTTCAGCGTGTTGCCATAGCGGCCGGCGGCGCCGATGAGAATGCCGTGCTCGCGCAAGCCGTTGATGAGCCCGGTCGCGATCTCCGGCGCCGGCTCGTCGTCAGCGGTGCGGAATTCGACGCCGAGATAGAGCCCGGCGCCGCGGACCGCCGCCATCGTTGGCACCTGCTGGCGCAGGGCTTCCAGCCGCTGCGTCAGGTGCGCACCGACGCGGGCGGCATTGGCGATCAGGCCGTCTTCCTCGATGGCTTCCAGCACGGCCATGGCGGCGGCAGTCGCGACAGGGCTTGCGGCGAAGGTGTTGAAATAGCCGAAGTCGTCGCAGAAGGCCGAGAGCAGTTCCGGCCGGGTGACGAGCCCGGCGATGGGATAGCCATTGCCCATCGGCTTGCCCATGGTGACGATGTCGGGCTCGACGCCGTGGCGGGCAAAGCCCCACATGCCGGCGCCGGTGCGCGCGAAACCCGGCTGCACCTCGTCGGCGATATAGACGCCGCCGGACCGGCGCATGACCTCGACGGCGGGGGCAAGGAAGCCGGGCGGGTCGGCATAGACGCCATCGGAGGAAAAGATGGTGTCGACGAGGAGACCGGCCGGCTCGATGCCGTCGGCCTTCATCGCCGCGATGGCCTCCTCGACCGCAGCGGCAAAGCCGCCGACGATGTCCATGCCGTAGATCGCGGGGTCGGGCGCTGGAACCGTGCGTACATGCGCAGGCGGGGCTCCGGTCTTGTAGGACGACGGCGACACTTCGGTCACGGCGGCCGTGTTGCCGTGATAGGCGGTCTCGGTGACGACGAAGCCGGTGCCGCCGGACGCCTTCCGGGCGATCCTCAGCGCCAGATCATTGGCCTCGCTGCCCGTGCAGACGAGGACGAGGTTGGACAGCGCCGCCGGATAGGTCGCCAGCAGCTTCTCGGCATAGTCATGAGAGATGTCGAAGAGATAGCGGGAGTGGATGTTGAGGGTCTCGATCTGCTTCTGGACGGCCTCGACCACCTTCGGATGGCAGTGCCCGACGGTCGGGACGTTGTTGTAGAAATCGAGGTAGGCACGTCCGTCGGAGGCGTACATGCGCGCGCCCTCGGCCCGCAGCATTTTCAGCGGCTCCTCGTAGAAGAGGACGGAGGCGGCACCGAAGCTCTTGCGGCGGCGGGCGACAAGCGCGCTCACGTCTTCGGCAAGGCCGGTGAGAGGGCGGTCGCCGAAGGCGTTCAGCGCCAGGATCTGTTTCTCGCGCGAACTCATTTTCCGGCCATCTCCTCCGCCGCGGCGTATTTTTCCAGGAAGGCACGGGCGAGTTCGACCGTTCCCTGCGTATAGGCGGTTCCCATGGCTTCGGCCGTCGGCGTTTCGGAATGGGAGGCGATCCAGGCGGTCAGCAGCATGCGGCGCAGCATGATGAAGACGGGGATGATGGCGCAGTCGTCCTCGGAAAGCGCGGCGACGGTCCGATAGCCCTCGATCCAGGCGGCCAGCAGGTCCGGGATATAGGGCTCGTGCTCGATAAAGCTGATCGCGGCGGCAAAATCGTAGAGGTACCAGGAGAAGCCGCAGTCGTCGAAGTCGATGACAGAGAGGTGGCTGCCGTCGACCAGAAGATTGGCGACGCGCATGTCGGCATGGACGAGACCGAAGCGATCCTCGTCCTTGCCGTAGTCCTCCAGCAGCCTTTTCAGAAGCGTCGAGGTCCGCTCCAGCACGTCGCGTCCCTCGGACGTCAGGCCGAGGCCCTCACGCCAGTCGCCCCAGAGCAGGGTCTCGCCCAGCATGGCGTCGTAGTCCCAGACCTTGCGCGCGAAGCCTTCGGGCTTGCGCCAGTCCTTGGCGTGGGCGTGCAGCCGGGCATTGATCGCGCCGAGTTCGCGAAACCAGTGGACGAGATCCTCGCCTTCCTGGGGCTCCTTGCCGGGCAGGAGACCGAAGGCGACGACGTGGCGGACGACGCCGTCGTCGTCGATGTCGGCGATCAGCTCGCCGCCCGCTTGCGGGATGGCGGTCAGCGTTTCGACGACGCCATCCGCGCCGAGGGCCTTCAGCCAGGCGAGCTCCGAGGCGATCTCGTCCTTCGTGTGGTAGCCCGGCCGATGAACGCGGAAGATCACGTCGCGCCCGTCCGCCGGATCGTGGGCGCGAAAGGTGGCGTTTTCGGAGATGGTGAGGAGCTTCAGGTCCGTCGCATCGGAAAGCCCCCAGCGCGGCAGAGCGCCGCGCAGGCCGGTTTCGAGACGGTTGAGAAAGTCTGAATCATACATCACGTGTCGTCCGGTAGGGGCAAGGTCCGCTCGACGTTTGCCCGGTCATCCTTGAAGGTTCATCAGCGCCTTGAGGTCGGCGAGTGTCATGACGTTGCAGTAGATCATGTTGATGACCTCCAGCTCGTGCTCGTGCAGGGCGTCCGTCGCGGCGGCGCAGCAGTCCTCCAGCACCACGACGTCGAAGCTCTCGTCGGCGAGGCTGCGGACCGTGGAGGAGACGCACTGGTCGGTGTAGATGCCGGCGCAGATGACGGTCTTGATGCCGATGTTGTGCAGCATCAGGCGCAGGTTGGTGCCTGTGAGCGCGCTGTCGGTCGTCTTGACGACGACGATCTCGTCACCCTCGGGCGCCAGTTCATCGACGAACTGCGAGATCCACGTGGTCTTCGGCAGGAGCAGGTTGTTGAAGCCCGGCTTCTTCTGGCTCAACGAACGGTCGCGGCCGTCCTCGGTCTGGCAGGCGATGCGGGCAAAGAGGCACTCGATGCCTTTCGCTCGGAAGAGCTTGAGAAGTTCGGCGATGTTCGGGATCACCGTGCCGTGCATGCGATCGAAGAAGGGCGTCCAGGCGTCGTAATGCGCCTTGTCCCTGCCGCTGAGTGTTTCCGGGGCCGGGCGCTGCATGTTGTAGTTCTGGACGTCGATGACGAGGAGCGCCGTCGTCGCCGGATCGAGGTCCGGATCGGCCGGTTCCTCGGCAAGCTCGTAGTAGAAGGAGCGATGCCTGGTCTTCCAGGACGTCTTGTCGGACATCGGGCTCTCCTTCAGGCGTTGCGGGCGAGGAAATCGAGGAGCACGGCGTCATAGGCGGCCGGTTCCTCGTAAAAGGGCATGTGGCTCGAATTCTGGAAGACGACGAGTTCGGCCTCGCGCAGGTTCTGCTTCATGCGCAGGGCGCAGGCCGGGGTGATCTCGTCGTGACGGCCGACCGTGATCAGCGCCGGGCAAGGGATCTTGCCGAGATCGGCGGCACGGTTCCAGTCCTTGAGGTTGCCGATGTAGAGGAACTCGTTCGGCCCCTGCATCGCCATGTAGGGCGCCATGTTCCAGTCGTTCAGCGAGGCCATCAGCGGCGCTGGCCACTCCTGCAGCCGGCAGACGTGGCGATAGTTGAGGAGCGTGATGGCAGCCTGATATTCGGGATGATCGTAGGTGCCGTCGGCCTCGTGGGCGATCATCATCTCGACCGTCTCGGGGCCGAGCGAGGCGCGCAGGCGGTGCATTTCTTCCATCAGATGCGGCAGGTCGGCGGCGGTGTCCTCGAGGATCAGCGTCTTCAGCGCATCCGGATAGGTGAGCGCATATTCGATGGCGAGCCAGCCGCCCCAGGAATGGCCGAGGAGATGCACCTTGCCCAAGTCCAGCGCCGTGCGGACGGCTTCCGTCTCCTCGACATAGCGGCTGATCGACCAGAGCGCCGGATCGTCCGGCTTGTCGGACGCGCCACAGCCAAGCTGGTCGAAGGTGACGACGCGGTAGCCGTGGCCGGAAAGGAAGCTATGGGCGTCGCGCAGGTAGTTGCACGGCAGGCCCGGCCCGCCGTTGAGCAGGAAGACCGTCTCGGCGCCGCTGCCATAGGAATAGGTGACGATCCTGTGCCCGTCGACGGTGACCTCGCGGGTCTCGTCCGGCTCTCGCTCCTGCCACATGGTTTTCGTTTGCCTTTCTTCTTACTTCCCGCCCGCTACCGAGACCTCGACCCGTGCCCGGTCGAGTGCGCGGCTTGTTGCGCCCTTCGGCTCACGGTCGGTGACGAGGCGGGCGATGTCGGGCACGCGGGCCCAGATCGCCAGCGCCTGGACGTCGAACTTGCTGTGGTCGGCAACGACCATCGTCTCGGAGGCCCGGTTCATCATCGCCTTGTAGACCCAGGCCGCCGGCGCTTCTGCGTCGGCAAGGCCCTCCGGCGTGATGCCGGAGACGCCGAGCACGGCCCTGTTGATGTTGTAGGACTGCAGGAACTCGATGGTCTCCGCGCCGACCATCATGCCCTCGCGGCCATTGTAGCGGCCCGGGCACATGATGATCTCGATGGTCGGATTGGGCGCCAGAACGGTGGCGACCGAGAAGGAGTGCGTGATCACGGTCAGGTCGCGGCATTCGGCGGCCATGCGGCGGGCGACATGGGTCGTGGTCGCGCCGGCACCGATGGCGATGACCTCGTTCGGCTGGATGAACTTCACCGCGACGGCGGCGATCGCCTCGCGCTCGGGCACCATCTGGCCGTGACGCTCGCTGACCGATGGCTCGGCGCCGAAGGGCCGGGTCGCGCCGCCATAGGTGCGGTTGATCAGCCCCTGTTCCTGAAGCTCGTAGAGATCCCGGCGGATCGTTTCGGTGGAGACCGACAGATCCGTTGCAAGATCACCGACGCGCAAGGTGGCGGAGGCCCGCATCTCGGCGAGAATCCGTTCCTGCCGCGCCTTCTTGGTGAGGCGCGCCTTGCGGGGCTCGGTCTCAGTGAGGGTCATGCCGTCTGCCTGCGCTTGACGATCATGTTGACGGCGCCGGCAAAGAGCAGCAGCGCGGCGGCGCCGAGTGTTGCCATGGTGCCGAGGGCGGGGACCATGGGCGTATAGCCGGCCACCATCTTGGCATAGAGCCATTCGGGGATCGTGCTATCCGCGCCCGTCGTATAGAGCGAGAGCGGGAAGTTGCTCCAGGACAGCAGGAAGGCGAAGAGCATGCCCGACCAGATGCCCGGCCAGAGCAGCGGCAAGGTCACCTCGCGCATGACCTGCCAGCGCGTGCAGCCAAGATCGAAGGCGGCTTCCTCCAGAGACGGGTCGAAGCCGTAGACCTGGATCGAGATGACGAGCGTCACGACCGGCACGATCCAGATCATGTGGGCGAAGACGGCCGTCATCCATGTGGTCTGGATGCCGACGGCGCTGAAGCCGAGCAGCATCGCAAGCCCGAGCACCGGTTGGGGAAAGAAGATCGGTAGCAGGATCAGCTTCTGGAACAGGCCGCGTCCCTTCCAGTCGTAGCGGGCGAAGGCCAATGCGCCGAAGAAGGCGATGATAACCGAGAAGACCGTAACGAGCAGGGCGACCGAGATCGAGGTTCTCACAATCATGCCGATCTCGATGGACTCGAGGGTTTTCGTCCACCACGAGGTCGAGAAGGCGCGGATGGGAAAGCCGAAATAGCGTCCCTTGGAGAGACCCGCCAGCGCGCCGCAGGCGATGGGGATGTAGATGAAGAGGAGGACGGAGACCGTCCAGACCCAGATGAAGAAGCGGGTGCGGCGTTCTGCGGCGAGCATGGTCAGCGCCTCCCCAGCATGCGGTCGAGGTCGAGGCGGGCTAGCGCGAAGAGCGTGAGACTGGCGATGAAGACCGTCACGACCACCGCCAGCGCCGAGCCCATGGGCCAGTTCTGCGAATAGGTGAAGGCGATCTCGATGTCGTGGGAGATCACGATGACCGACTGGCCACCGAGGATCTTGGCCTCCGCCGTCGCGCCGATGCCGAGCACGAAGGTGAGCAGCATGCCGATGAGGATGCCGGGCATGGCGAGCGGCAGTTCGATCTCGCGCCAGATCATCATCCGTCCGGCACCCAGGTCGCGGGCCGCGTCGACAAGGTCGCGCGGGATCATGGCAATGCCGAGCGTCATCGGGAAGAGCATGAAGGGCAGGTAGGTGTAGACCATGCCGAACAGCGTCGTCGTGGGCGTATAGAGGAATTCAGGTCCGCCGGGCAGGCCTAGATATTTCAGGCCGCCGTCGAGGACGCCGTTCTTGATGAAGAAGAGCACCCATCCGTAAAGGCGGACGTTTTCGGAGACGAAGAGCGGGAAGACGAAGAGAATCGAGATGAGGCCCGACCAGCGGCCAAAGACCAGATTGAGGCCGTAGGCTATCGGATAGGAGACGACGGCGAGGATCGCGACGGTGAAGAGCGCGAAGCCGCAGGACCAGACAAAGGAAAGCCAGACGGTGTTGGCCGGATCGAAGATCGCCTCGAAGTTCTCAAGGGTGAAGCTGGTGAAGACGTCGAAGCTGCGGGGCGTTGCAAAGGAATAGCCGAAGATCGCGACAATGGGGGCAACGAAGCCGAGCGTGAGCAGGATCGCAACCGGCAGCGCGCAGCGGGCGCCTGCCGAGAGCATGCGATGACGCCGTTCGGCCCTTGCGTCGAGAGCGATCGCCGTATCGGCTGTTGCCTCGGTCATCGGGCTCTCCTCAGCTTGCCAGGGTGAAGGCGTCGGCGGCGTCCCAGCCGACGGTGACGTCCGCATTGGACCCCGGCGGCAGCGCGCGGGCGCGGGAAAGCTCCACCAGCATCACCTTGTCGCCGACGCGGACCTGATACTGGATGCGCGAGCCGAGCGAATATTCGTTGTAGACGGTGCCCTTCAGCGTGTTGTCGGCATTCTCGCCCGCGCCGACGAAGCGCATGTATTCGGGACGCACGACGACGAAGGCCTCGTCGCCCACGGTGCCCTGCTGCGGCGGGCGCAGCTTGAAGCTGCCGGGCACGTCGATGCCGGCCCAGAGGTCCGCGCCATTGCGCTTGACCTTGATGGTGTTCACCTCACCGACGAATTCGGAGACGAAGCGATCGACCGGCGCGCCATAGATCTCTTCCGGCGTGCCGACCTGCACGAGGCGGCCGGAGCGCATGACGCCGATGCGGTCGGACATCACCATGGCCTCTTCCAGGCTGTGGGTGATGTAGATGAAGGTCTTGCCGGTCTCGCGGTGAAGGTCTTTCAGTTCTTTCTCCAGCGTCTTCTTCAGCTTGTAATCGATGGCCGACAGAGGCTCATCGAAGAACAGCACTTCCGGGTCATAGGCGAGGGCGCGGGCAAGGGCCACGCGCTGGCGCTCGCCGCCGGAGCATTTCATGACGTTCTTGTCGTGATAGTCGGCCGGCAGACGGACGACTTTCATCAGGTCCAGCGCACGGGCCTTGCGGGTTGCCGGATCGACGCCCTTGACCTTGAGCGGAAAGGCGATGTTCTCGCCCACCGTCTTGTGCGGAAAGAGCGCGAGCGACTGGAAGACGAGGCAGGTCGGGCGCTTGTTGGACGGGATCTCGTTGATGAGTTCGCCGCGCAGCGTGATGTTGCCCTCGCTTGGGCTTTCCATGCCGGCCAGCATGCGCAGGAGCGTCGTCTTGCCCGAGCCGGACGGGCCGACGATGGTCAGGAACTCGCCCTCGCGCACGTCGAGGTCGATACGATCGACCGCGGCGAAGCCGTTGAAGGTCTTGCGCACGCCGACAAGCTGGAGGATCGGGCGCGGTTCGGAGGAGGTCGGCTGTTCCATGGATATGTCCGGCAAGAGCGATCGCGGCACCTTGAGAAAGTCACGGCCGCACGTCGTTTGGGTGTCCCCGCCCCGCGTAGAGGCGGGGCAGGGAGGGTCGCGTTCGATCAGCCGCGCAGGCGCTTGGCGGCGTTCATGATGTCGAGCGCCTTGTCGTAATCCGGCACGATGTCGTATTCGACCGAGCGGGCCATTTCCTCTTCCAGGCTGTCCCACTGGATCGCGTCCAGTTCCTCGGCCGTGAAGAGGTCGAAGCACTCCTTGTTGCCCATCTGGGTGACGGGGTTGAAGGTGCCTTCGGCGAAGGCCACCGTGTGGGCGACATCGGGCGCCTGAACGTATTTCAGGAACTCGGTGGCCAGCGGCGAACCCTGCGGGTTGTTGACGACCGAGGTGACCTCGATCCAGGCGATGCCGCCCTTGCCGCCTTCCATCGGGCCCTTCAGCGGGGTGATGCCGCGCAGGTTCGGGAAGCCGTCGGCGCGCGCCGGCGAGACCGAATAGGTGCCGCCCGTCATGTGCAGGTCGATTTCGCCGGAGATCAGCGCCTGGTTCATGGCCGCGATGTCGCCGATCAGCTTGGCGCCCTTGAAGACGCTCTTGGCCGTCTCCTCGAACTTGGCCATCTCGTCGTCGGTATGCTCCTTGAAGGGGTCGATGCCGGCGATGACGAAGATGTTGAAGACGTTCCAGTCATCGGATTCCAGGATGCCGTATTTACCGGCCATGGCGGGGTCATTGAACAGATCCCAGCCTTCCTTTTCGGCGGTGTCGCGGCTCACCTTGTCGGTGTTGACGACATAGCTGTAGGGCCCGAAGCGCTGGCACATGCCGAGCAGTTCCTTGCCGTCGTCGCTCATTGCCCACTTGTAGGGCGGCTTGAACCCCGGGAGCATGTTGTCGAAGAAGGGCTCGAACTCCTCGCGCGGCAGCGCCTTGATGAGGCCTTCCGGATACATCACCTTGCGGGCCCAGGGATTGTTGACGTTGATCAGATCCCAGGTGTTGATTTCGCCGGCGCGCAGGCGGTTGATCATGGTCGGATCGTTGGTGAGGCTCTCGGCCTTGACCGTCGCGCCTTCGGAGGAGCGGAAGGGGTCCAGCACCTGGGCCGAGTTGTAACCCTCCCAGCAGAGGATGTTCAGCTCCTTCTCCCGGGCTGCGAAGGCCTTGTTGGCGTTGAACATCGGGCCCGCCGCCAGCGCGGCCGCGCCCATTCCCTGCAAAAGCGTGCGTCTGGAAACTCCGGTCATCACTGCTGTTCCCTTGTTGTGAGGGTCGCAATGCCACATTCACATGCGCTTGCGGCCATTGGCGTGCGCAGGAGGAGCAGCCCGCCTGCCAACACGCTGATTTCGTTTTCTAATGTCTTCCACTTGGCATGTGCGCGCGTGCTGTTTCGGAGCAGATTGCGCGTCATGGCTGTGGAAATTATGTTGGACTTTGTGTGATCCTAAACATCAATCTTTGGGCTTTACAACATCAATTATGCATCGCACATTGCCGAAAATTACGGCAGCCCATTTTCAGGGCGCGCGACGTTCATGCACCGGCCCAAAGGCGCCGGGACGAAAAATGAGGGGATCGGCTGTGTTCAAACCGCTTTCAGGCAAGACCGTGATCGTCACCGGCGCCAGCAAGGGCATCGGGCGGGGCATCGCCCTCAGGTTCGGCGAGGCCGGTCTCAACGCGCTCGTCGTCAGCCGGACGCTGTCGGACGCGGAAAAGGTCGCCGCGGAAATCGGCCCGAATGCCTCGGCCTTCGCGGCAGACGTCACAAAGGAGGAGGACTGCAAGGCGATGGCCGCGGCCGCAATCGAGCGCTACGGCTCGATCGACGTTCTCTGCGCCAACGCCGGCATCTTTCCGGCGGCCAAACTCGGCGAGATGACGGCCGCCGACTTCGACCACGTGATGGATACCAACCTGAAAGGCACCTTCCTGTCGGTCTCTGCGGTGCTGCCGGAAATGAAGGCGAAAAAGGCCGGCCGGATCGTGATTACGTCCTCGATCACGGGGCCGATCACCGGCTTTCCGGGATGGTCGCACTACGGTGCCTCGAAGGCCGGCCAGCTCGGCTTCATGCGCACGGCCGCGATCGAGCTTGCGCCCTGGAACATCACGGTCAATGCGGTGATGCCGGGCAACATCTTCACCGAAGGGCTCGACGGAATCGGCGGCGACTATATCGCCTCGATGGAGGCCTCGATCCCGATGAAGCGGCTCGGGACAGTGTTCGACATCGCCAACGCGGCGCTGTTCTTCGCCTCCGAGGAAGCCGGCTACATCACCGGCCAGCAGATGGTGATCGACGGCGGACAGGTGCTGCCGGAGTCGCTGATGGCGCTTCAGGAAATGGGCGCGGCCTCGTAAGCGGGGCCTTCCTCAGTCGTCCAGCCACTCGAACTTGGCGATATTGAGCCGGCGTGGCTTTTGTCCGTCGGTGCGCGACAGGGTGAGCACCATTTCGTGGGCCATCGGCCCCGGCTCGCCCTCATGCAGGCGAACGATGCCGGCATCCACGAGAGCGGAGAGGGCGGCACCCGGGGCAACATCCTGCGGCAGGGTGAGGTCAATGCCGATGATTTCGGCAAAGCCGCCCGGCCGCTGGCGCTCGCCCGCTGCGCCATTGTCCCAGGTGTCGGGCCGCTTGTTGCGCATGGACTGGAAGATGAAGGGCTGGGCCAGATCGTCGGAGGCCACCGCCACGGGCATGTGCAGATCGTCGGGCATGCCGGAAAAACGATAGGGCCAGGTTTCGAAGGGCAACTCGCCCTCAGTGCGCACGGCGATACCGTAGGGCGAGCCGCCATGGAAACGCCAGTCGGCGCGCCGGTTAACGCCGGCCCGGTCCAGTTCCGGCGCGCGCGCCTCCTGCACGTCGACCACCCAGATCAGTTCCAGGAAGGCGTTGTCGAAGACGAATCCGACATTGGCCGTTCCCTGGCCCTCGTGCCGGCGACGACCGGTCTCGACAAGGCCGCCTTCGGTCAGGACGTCGTAGACCCGGCCGCCCGGGCGGCCGTGATCGGGCTCGACGAAAACGAAGACGTGATCAAGTTCCAGCGTGCTCATCGGGTGCTCCGGTACGCGGCGAACGACATGCGCCAAACCGCACCTAAACTGTTGACGGTGATGATGCAAGACCGCCGAAGGGAGCTTCGGCGGTGCACAATCAGCCGTTTTCCGGTCCCGACATGACGAGAGCCGTCGCCCCAATCGCCTCGAAGAGCGGGCGGGGTGAGGCGGAAAAGACGCAGGACGGCGTTCCCGCCGCGGCCCAGACGACGTCATGGGCGAGGAGGTCCGGATCGAAGAACGTCTTCAGTGCGCTCGCGTGCCCCAGTGGCGGAATGCCGCCGATGGCAAAGCCGGTGATCTCGCGCACGGCCTTGCCGTTCGGCCGGTCGAGCGGCTCGCCGATCGTCGCGGCCACGGCGTCCTGATCGACGCGGTTCGGCCCGGAGACGAGCAGGAGATAGGGTGTGCCGCTGTCGCGCCCGGTGAAGACGAGCGACTTGACGATCTGGGCAACCGTACAGTCGCAAGCGGCCGCGGCGTCCTCCGCCGTGCGGGTGGAGGCCGGCATTTCGATGACGTTGACGTCGAGGCCGAGGGCCGCCGCCGCGTCGGCGACGCGGCGGGCGGCATCGGGCAGGTTGGATGACAGCATGGCGGGCAAGCGTCCGGCAGCGTCGCTCAGAGCCCGTCCTTGCCGCGCGAGAGCGCAGCAAGACCGGTGCGTGCCACCTCGACGAGGCCGCAGGACGTCATGAGCTTGACGAAGCGGTCGATGTCCGCCGGCATGCCGGAGAGCTCGAAGACGAAGCTTTCGAGCGTCGCGTCCACCGTCTTGGCGTCGAAGGCCTGGGCGAGGCGAAGCGCCTCGACGCGGTGCTCGCCGGTGCCGGAGACCTTGATCAACGCCAGTTCCCGCTCGATGGCGTCGCCGATGCTGGTGAGGTCGATCACCCGGTGCACCGGCACGAGGCGGGCGATGTGGTTCTTGATCTGCTCCAGCACCTGGGGGGTTGCGGTGGTGACCAGCGTGATGCGCGAGACGTGCTTCTCGTGCTCGACCTCTGAGACCGTGAGGCTCTCGATGTTGTAGCCGCGGCCGGAGAAGAGGCCGACGATGCGGGCGAGGACGCCGGGCTCGTTGTCGACCAGAACCGACAGCGTATGGGTCTCGACCTTGGTTTCCTCTTCCTGCAGGAAGTAGGCGGAGCGTGTTTCACCTGCGACGATCATCGGGCCGTGTCCCCGTTCGACATTCTTGAGCATTGTTTCAACTTTCGAATTCCGTGTCAGCCGGCCTCAGACCAGCACCTTGCCCTTGGCGTCGATGGCGTTGCCGATGTCCTCGTCCGAGACATCCTCGGCGAGCAGCATCTCGTTGTGCGCCTTGCCCGACGGGATCATCGGGAAGCAGTTGGCGAGATTGGCGACGCGGCAGTCGAAGAGCACCGGCTTCTTCACATCGATCATCTCGGCGATCTTGTCGTCGAGTTCGGCCGGGTTCTGGCAGACGATGCCATGGCCGCCATAGGCCTCGGCGAGCTTGACGAAGTCGGGCATCGCCTCGGTGTAGCTGTGCGACAGGCGATTGCCGTGCAGCAGCTGCTGCCACTGACGGACCATGCCCATGTACTGGTTGTTGAGGATGAAGACCTTCACCGGCAGTTCGTGCTGGATCGCGGTCGCCATCTCCTGAATGTTCATCTGGATCGAGGCGTCGCCCGCGATGCAGCAGACGAAGGCGTCCGGGTGGGCCGCCTGCACGCCGAGTGCGGCCGGGAAGCCGTAGCCCATGGTGCCGAGGCCGCCGGAGGTCAGCCAGCGGTTCGGCTCCTCGAAGCCGAAATACTGGGCCGCCCACATCTGGTGCTGGCCGACTTCCGTCGTGATGTAGGTGTCCCGGCCCTTCGAGGCCTGATAGAGGCGCTCGATGGCGTATTGCGGCATGATCACGCTGTCGGAGGCCTTGTAGCGCAGGCACTTCCTGGCCTGCCAGACGGCGATCTGCTTCCACCAGGAGGACAGGGCGTCCTTGTCCTGCTGGGGCTTGAGCGCCTTCCAGGCGGCGATCATCTCGGCCAGAACATTGGCGACGTCGCCGACGATCGGGATGTCGACGCGGATGTTCTTGTTGATCGACGAGGGGTCGATGTCGACGTGGATCTTGGCGCTTGTCGGCGAGAAGGCGTCCGTGCGGCCTGTGATGCGGTCGTCGAAGCGGGCACCGATGCAGACCATGACGTCGCAGTCATGCATGGCAAGATTCGCCTCGTAGGTGCCGTGCATGCCGAGCATGCCGAGCCAGTTCGGCCCTGAGGCCGGATAGGCGCCGAGACCCATCAGCGTCGAGGTGATCGGGAAGTTCGTCAGCTGGACGAGTTCGCGCAGCAGCCTTGTGGCTTCCGGACCCGAGTTGATGACACCGCCGCCGGTATAGAAGACCGGCTTCTTTGCCGCGGCCATCAGGGCCACCGCGTCGCGGATCGCCGCCTCGTCGCCCTTCACCTGCGGGTGATAGGCGGACGTCTTGTAGTGCGGGTCCTTCGTTCCGGAGTTCGGCCCGTAGTAGGTGCCGGTCTGGAACTGGATGTTCTTCGGGATGTCGACGACGACCGGGCCCGGGCGGCCGGTGGTGGCGATGCGGAAGGCCTCGTGCAGGATGCGCGGCAGGTCGGCGATGTCCTTGACCAGCCAGTTGTGCTTGGTGCAGGGGCGAGTGATGCCGACCGTGTCGCACTCCTGGAAGCCGTCGGTGCCGATGAGATGGGTCGGAACCTGCCCGGTGATGCAGACCATCGGGATGGAATCCATCAGCGCATCCGTCAGCGCCGTCACCATGTTGGTGGCGCCGGGGCCGGAGGTAACGAGCGCGACGCCGCACTTGCCGGTCGAGCGGGCATACCCCTCGGCCATGTGGCCGGCGCCCTGCTCATGGCGGACGAGGACGTGACGGACCTTCTCCTGCTGGAAGAGCTCGTCATAGATCGGCAGCACCGCGCCGCCCGGATAGCCGAAAATCGTATCGACCCCGTGGTCGACCAAAGCCTCGATCACCATTTCGGCGCCGGTCATTTGCCGTGTCATCGGTCCAGTTCCTTCCGGGTCTTCTCTTGCGCCTCGATCCTCGTTTGCTGGTGGGGCGCCGTTCTTCTTGGGGAATTTCGGGTAATAAAAAAGGCCCTCCGAGGGGCCTTGTTTTCGCGCACCATGTCGTTCGCGGGTTTCATCAAACCCGCGTCACGGTGCGCCTTCTAAGTACGATCAGCTTGGCAGACATCTGTCTTCCCAGTTTTGTTCCGGGCGGGAAGCTAGTCTTCGGACCGGGTGAGGTCAAGCGTTAATTTCCCCGAAAGCCCGAAGGGGCCGGCGTGTGTCAACGGGCAGGCTGGCGCGCGGCGGCGGTGAGCGCGTCGGCAAAGCGCTCCACGGCAAGGGCCATGGCCGGGTCCTTGGTGCGCACGAAGAGGGCGACTTCGCTGGCGGGCAACGCCGGAAGTCCGTGCGACGGCCCGAGAATTTCCGTATCCGGCGGCGCGTGCCGCCCGCCGAGGCAGGCAACCCCCAGTCCGGCCGAGACGGCGGCCTGAATCGCCGCGACGCCGCGGCTCGAAAAGGCGTCGACCCAGGCAATATCGGCTCCTTGCAGTGCTTCGACGGCGGCGGTGCGGGCATTGCAGGGGGCTTCGATCGAGGCGAGGGGCAGCGGTTCGCCCGGCGTCAGCACGAAGCCTTGTGCCGCCACCCAGACCAGATCGTCGCGAAAGAGGCTGCGCCCGCCAAGGGAACCGGTCCCCTGGCGATCCATCGACTGAGCAGGGGGAAGGTTCCGGCGCACGACGACCGCGTCGAGGCGGCCAAGGTCGAAGTCCTTCAGCAGTTCGTCGGAAAGCCCGAGCTGCACGCGGACCTTCAGGCGCGGCATCAGCTCCTTCAGCGCCAGAAGCGCCTGGGGCAGCAGATTGCCGCCGGCGTGCTCGCTGACGCCGATCGAAATGCTCAAGGGCGCATCGGCCACCGCGAGCCGGCGCAGGGCATCGTCATGGGCGGCGAGAATGCGCTTTGCGTCGGACAGGAAGGAGGAGCCGAAGGCCGTCAGCGCCACCGCGCGCGGGGTCCGGTCGAACAGCGGCCTCCCGAGGCGCTCTTCCAGCTTCTTGAGGCGCACGCTCACGGCCGACTGGGTCGCGCCCAGCCTCTCGCCGGCGGCGGTGAAGTTCAGATCTTCCGCCAGAACGGAGAAGGTGCGCAGGAGATCGATGTCGAGGGCGGCCATGACCATTCCAATACATCATGATTGAAATATCATCAATTCGTTTTTGTCATCATGCTTGGCGATCTATGGTTCCCTCATGAACCGGCCGTCTCTGGTCGGGCCAACCGAAAGGATCCGCGTCATGCCCGTGTTGCAGCTTCGCTATGCCCCCGCTCCGGGGCGCTCCGCACCGCCGAAGAGCCAGCTTGCGGCGGCCGTCGAAAAGGCGACCGTCTCGATCCTCAGGAAGAAGGCCGAGCGGATCGCCACGCTGGTCGAGGCCGTTCCGGCCGAGGACTGGTTCGTCGGCGGCACGGCGCTGTCGCGGCTCTCGCTCGGCAGCTTCTTTCTCGAAATCAGGTTGACCGACGGCACCAACAGCAAGGCGGAAAAGGCGGCCTTCGTCTCGGCGGTGTTCGAGGCAATGGCAAAGCTCCTCGGACCACTTCATCCGGAAAGCTACATCCATGTCGTCGAAGTCCCGGCCGATGCCTTCGGCTATGGCGGCCTGACCCAGGAATATCGTTTCGTCTCCGAGCAGATCGACGCCATGGAGTTGCGGGTGCGCTCCGACCGGGCGCTTGCCTTCGGCGTGAGATAGGCGGGTGGTTTCTGGCTGGTCTGTAAGGTGGACCGGTTGCCCGCCGGGACAGGGAGGTGGTAGGAGGGACGGGTCTCCCTGGCGTTCCGCCCCTTCGATCTCCCGCCCAAGAAGCCTTTCATGTCGCAAATCGCCGACAACGTCCTGCCGATCTTCGCCCTCATCGCCATCGGTTATCTGGCCGTGTGGGCAAAGCTGCTCAAGCCCGAGATCGGCGAGGCGCTGGGGGATTTCGTCTTCAAGCTGGGCGTGCCGCTGCTTCTCTTCCGCACCATTCTCAACGCGGATTTCCACGGAGCCTCGCCGTGGGCGCTGTGGGCCTCCTATTTCGGTTCCGTCGCCGTCGTCTGGACCGCCGGCCATCTGGTCATCACCCGGATTTTCGGGCGCGACCGGCGTGCAGGCGTCGTCGGGGGCGTCTCGTCGGCCTTTTCCAATACGGTCTTCATCGCGCTGCCGCTGGTCTCCCGCATTCTGGGGGATGCGGGTCTTGTCGGGCTGACCATCGTGCTCTCGGTGCACCTGCCGATCATGATGATCGCGGGAACCATGCTGATGCAGCGCGCCGACCGGCTGGAGGCTGGCGGAGAGGCCCGCTCAATCGTCAGCATCCTTGCGCAGGTCGGCCATAACCTTGCCCGCAACCCGCTGGTGATCGGTCTTCTCGCCGGCATCGTGCTGCATCTCTTCGGCGTTCAGCTCAGCGGCCCGGTCAAGACCGTCGTCGACCAGCTTGCCGGGGTCGCCGGGCCGGTCGCGCTTCTCTCCATGGGCATGGCGCTCAGAAAATACGGCCTCTCCGGCAACATCCTGCCGGCGCTGGCTATTTCGGCCGTGAAGCTGCTGATCTTTCCCGGCTGCGTCTATCTCATCGCGCATCTCCTCAGTCTCGATCCGATCTCGACGGCGGCGCTCGTCTTCACCGCTGCCGTGCCGACGGGCGTCAACGCCTATCTGATCGCCAACCATTTCGGCACCGGGCACGCGCTCGCCTCGTCGGTGATCACGCTGACGACGATTCTGGGTGTCGTGTCGGTGTCCGTCTGGGCCGTGCTGCTCGGAATGTGATGTAGGACGTCCGGTCCGTTGATGGGTAGACCGGTCAGTCTACTCCGATCGTCCGCCGAATATCGGCGGGTGTCGCGCCGCCCTCGCGCAGGGCGCGCAGGCTTGTGGAGGCCTCCGACTTCGACAGCTTTCGCCCGTCCGGCCCGAGGATGAGGCGGTGGTGGTGGTAGCGGGGCGCGGGCAGGCCGAGCAGGTCTTGCAGGACGCGGTGGACCTCGGTCGAACGCTTGAGGTCGAGCCCGCGCACCACATGGGTCACACCTTGCGCGGCGTCGTCGACGACAACGGCAAGATGGTAGCTCGCGGGGGCGTCCTTGCGCGCGAGCACGACGTCGCCCCAGTCCGCCGGATGGCAGGGCTTCTCGTGCGGGTTCCCGCCCTCATCGAGTTCGGCAAAGGACCGCGCTTGGGCAGGGATGCGGGTGAGCGCCTCATCCATATCCAGCCGCAACGCGTGCGGCTCGCCGGCCGCGATCCGTGTCGCCGCCTCTTCTTCGCTCATCAGCAAACGGGGGACGAGCGGCGCGCCGTCCGGATCGCGCAGCCAGGTCTGGCCTCTCTCCTCGGCTTCCGCCACCATGGCCTTCATCTCGGCGCGGGTCACGAAGCTCGGGTAGACGAGCCCCATCGCTTCGAGGCGATCGAGGGCGGCCCGGTAGTCGTCGAGATGTTCTGACTGGCGGCGGACGGGCCGTTCGAAGTCGAGTTCCAGCCAGTCCAGATCCTCAAGGATCCGCGCCTCGAATTCGGGACGGGCGCGAGAGCCGTCGATGTCCTCGATGCGCACCAGGAACCGCCCGCCAGCCGTTCTTGCCATCTCGTCGTTGAGGATCGCGGACAGGGCGTGGCCGAGATGCAGGTCGCCATTGGGCGAGGGCGCAAAGCGGAAAACGGGGCGATCCGAAGCGTTGGGCATCAGGCTCGACTGGCGAAGGGTAACGGGTTGCGAAGCGGCGAGAGTCGTCGGACTGTGTCACGCGGAAAAGAACATGGAAAGGCGGAACGGGATGCGGCGGCTGTTGTCGGACGCGGACATGGCGGAGGGATTGCACGCGCTCGGCAAATGCGACCCGCGCCTTCGGCCCGTCATTGAGGCGACGGGACCCGTCGCCATTCGCTATCGCCCGCCGGGCTTTGAGGGGATCGCCCGTATCATCGTCGCCCAGCAGATTTCCGTCGCCAGCGCCGCTGCGATCTGGCGCAAGCTGGAGGCCCGATTGGGCGGCGTCACGGCGCCGGCCTTTGCGGGACTGTCGCTGGAAGACATGCGCGCCTGCGGCCTTTCCGCCGGCAAGCAGCGCACGCTCCTCGCTATTTCCGAGGCCTGTGCTTCCGGGCTTGATCTTGAGGCGTTGGCCGAGGCTCCGCCCGAGGAGGCGATCGCGGCGCTGACGGCGCTGCACGGGATCGGCGTCTGGACGGCGGAGATTTTCCTGCTCTTCTGCGCCCGCCATGCGGACGTCTTTCCCGCCGGCGATCTTGCGCTTCAGGTCGCGGTGAAGGACGCCTTCGCCCTTGAGGATCGGCCGAAGGAAAAGCCGATGCGGGAGATCGCCGCCCTCTGGTCGCCCTGGCGGGGGGTGGCGGCCAAGCTCTTCTGGGCCTATTACAAGGTCTGCCGGGATGGGCGCACCGCGCTTCCCGTCTGACCCAATCGCCTGCCTGACAGATGACCGCCACGACAGGATTCTTCTCTCCATGACCACGCTTGACGGACCGCGCCTTGCCCCTGCCTCCGGCCAACCCGCCGAAGCGCTGGTGATCTTCCTGCACGGCTACGGCGCCGACGGAAACGATCTCATCGACATCGGCCGCGCCTTCCAGCCCTATCTGCCGACGGTCTCCTTCGTCTCGCCGCATGCGCCCGAGCCCTGCGCGATGGCGCCGATGGGGCGGCAGTGGTTCGACCTGACGCTGCGCGATCCGACGGAATACTGGCGCGGCGTCACCAAGGCCGGGCCGGTGCTCAACCGGTTCATCGACGAAGAGCGCGATCGCCTGCAGCTTGCCGAGGACAGGATCGTGCTGGTCGGGTTCAGCCAGGGGACGATGATGGCGCTCTATGTCGGCCTCCGGCGCCAGCCTGGCATCGGCGGCATCGTCGGCTATTCCGGCAAGCTTGCCGGCGCCGAGCATCTTGCCGAGGTGCCGCGTCCGACCCCGCCGATCACGCTCATTCATGGCGATCAGGACCAGGTGCTGCCGGTCGAGAACCTGACCGAGGCGACCAACGCGCTCGGCGCGGCGGAGATTCCGGTGGAATTCCACATTCGCCCCGGTCTTGGCCACGGCATCGACCAGAAGGGCCTGCAACTCGGTCTTGGCGCCATCAAGGGCGCACTCGGGCTTTGAGGGGGCAGTGTCCATGGTTCTCGATCCGGCTCCGCTCGATGTTCTCGATTTCTGGTGGCGGGCAGGTCCCGAGCGCTGGTTTGCCAAGGACGATGCCTTCGACAGGGAGATGGAGGCGCGCTTCGGCGCTCTTCACGATCAGGCCTGTGCCGGTGCACTCGACCATTGGGCGGAGGATCGCGCTGGCATGCTGGCGCTCATCCTTCTTCTCGACCAGTTCTCCCGCAACCTGAAGCGCGGCAGCGCCGAAGCCTTCGCCAATGACAGCAAGGCCTTGACGCTGGCGAAGACGGCGCTCGACCGCGGCGACGACCGGGCTTTCCCGACCGACGTGCGGTCCTTCTTCTATCTGCCGCTGATGCATTCCGAAGAGATGGCCGACCAGGAGCGCTGCGTCGACTTCTGCCGGCTCAACTGTTCGCGTGACACCTACGGCTATGCGCTGGAGCATATGGACATCATCCGCCGCTTCGGCCGCTTTCCGCACCGGAACACCGTGCTTGGGCGCGAGACGACGCCCGAGGAAGCGGCCTATCTGGCGAGCGGGGGCTTTGCGGGCTAGATCCCGCTCCGTCACGCGCTTTTGACGGGATTTGTTGGCTTTCGCGGCTTGCCGCGTCTATATGGCTAACAGACAATGCGGAGGTTTTACCGATGCCCGCCATCTTCAATATTCTCATTCCCATCGCCCTCGGCGCGGTGCTGATCGTGCTGCTGATGGGCCTCTTCAACCTGATGCGCGGCGGCAATTCCAACCTGTCGCAGACGCTGATGCGCTGGCGCGTCGGGCTGCAATTCATTGCCGTCGTCGTCGTCATGATGGCGCTGTGGCTGAAGGGGCATGCCTGACGGAGGCATGGCCGGGGGAGGTCGCGCGCCGGCTTGATGAAGAGCTTGCAACGGTGATATTGCCGGACAGTTGCAGTTCGGCCCGCCCGGGACGGACGCCGAGTGGGGAGCGCCCGTCCTTTGATTGAACAGCGTCCGTGGTCCGCGCGAAGACTGCCGTGGACGGCAAGGTGCCTCCTCGCCATGGTGCGCTACCGCATCCTGCATGGCGCCCTGAAGAAGGTCGCCGTTTCCGTGGCGGCGAAATTCGGCAACGAGGCGGATATCGAGATCAATGGCCTGAAGATGCGCTGCCGGCTCGGCGACAACGCGACCGAGACGAACCTGCTCATGCGGGGCATCGAGGCGGAAGCCCACGGCATCGAGAGCATCATCGGAGAACTCTACGAGGGCGAGACCTTCGTCGACATCGGCGCCAACTGCGGGCTCTACACGCTCCACGCCGCGCGGTCCGTCGGCCGATCGGGCCGGGTTCTCGCCGCCGAGCCAATCCCGGAAATGCTGAAAAGGCTTGAATTCAACATTGCCGCCAATGACTTCGGCAATGTCCAGGTTTTGAGAACCGCGGTCGGCGATACGACCGGACATATCACCCTGCATGTCAATACGGGCCAGTTCGGGCAGTCCAGCGTCGGCGAGACCGAGGGCTACGAGCCGATCAACATCCCCGTCACCACGCTGCCTGCCCTCGTTCACGCCAACGGCGTGGAGCGGATCGACGCCATGAAGATCGATATCGAGGGTTATGAGGATCGGGTGATCATGCCGATGCTCGCCGAAATGAAGCCGGCGCTCTGGCCAAGGCGCATTCTCATGGAGATCTGCCACCGCCGGAACTGGAATGCCGACTGTCTGTCGGCACTCACCGACGCGGGTTACGGCATCGTCTGGCAGAGCCGCAACGATGCGCTGCTTCAGCGCGGCCTCTCGCACTGACCACGGGCAGCGACCGGATGTCCGACTCATCCGACAGCGCGTCGAATTGCGTGGTGCCCATCGAGAACGGAACGTCATAGAAGAGCATGCAGAGCCTCTCGCCGGATGGCCGGACTGGCCGGTCCGGTCGGTCGGGAGGCGGTGTCCGATGCGTGTCAGGAGGAAATGGTTTGGTCGTCCTCAACAAGATCTACACCCGCGGCGGCGATGACGGCACCACGGCGCTCGGAAGCGGCGAACGGCGGGCGAAATATGATCTTCGGGTCGAAAGCTACGGCACGGTCGACGAGCTGAATTCGTCCGTCGGGCTGGCCCGGCTGCATGCGGCCGGCATCGAGGCCGTCGACGTGGTGCTCGCCCGCATCCAGAACGATCTCTTCGACCTTGGCGCCGACCTTGCCACGCCCGATACCGGCGAGCCGCTGCCCTACGAGCCGCTGCGGATCGTGCAGAGCCAGGTCGACGCGCTGGAGGCGGCGATCGATGTCCTCAACGCCGACCTGAAGCCGCTGCGGTCCTTCGTGTTGCCAGGCGGCTCGGCGGCTTCGGCGCATCTGCATCTGTGCCGGACGATCTGCCGGCGGGCCGAGCGACTGGTGGTCGAGCTTGCCGGCAATCCGCAGGAGCGCGTGAGCCGGGAGGCGGTCAAATACCTCAACCGGCTGTCGGATTATTTCTTCGTCGCCGCGCGCTGGACCAACGACAAGGGGGCGGCCGACGTTCTCTGGGTGCCGGGGCAGAACCGCTAGAAGATGGTCGCGGATTGTCTCTTCGCATGTGCGGCAATGTCGTCCCATGGGCGACGTTGACAGGTTCCGGGCAACGCCAGTACGGTCCGATCCGATATCGGCTATGCCGCAGTGCAAAATGAACGAGCTGCGCCACAGCGCGGCCAAATCGGCCGGCGGACCGGACGCAGGTGCCGCCGTGGAGGACTGGAATGAAGATTCTCGTGCCCGTGAAACGGGTTGTCGACTACAACGTGAAGATCCGCGTCAAGGCGGACGGCTCCGGTGTGGAACTTGCCAACGTCAAGATGTCGATGAATCCCTTCGACGAGATCGCCGTCGAGGAAGCGCTTCGGCTCAAGGAAGCGGGCGTCGCGAGCGAGGTCGTCGTCGTCTCCATCGGACCGGCGCAGGCGCAGGAAACGATCCGCACCGGCCTTGCCATGGGCGCCGATCGCGGCATTCTCGTCACCGTTGACGGCACGGTGGAGCCTCTGGCCGTCGCCAAGATCCTCAAGAAGATCTGTGACGAAGAGCAGCCCGGCCTCGTGATCCTCGGCAAGCAGGCGATCGACGACGACTGCAACCAGACCGGCCAGATGCTGGCCGCCCTGACGGGCTGGCCGCAGGGCACCTTCGCCTCCAAGGTCGTCGTTGCCGACGGCAAGGTGGACGTGACGCGCGAGATCGACGGCGGTCTTCAGACCGTGAAGCTGGCCCTGCCGGCGGTGGTGACCACCGACCTGCGTCTCAACGAGCCGCGCTATGCGTCGCTGCCCAACATCATGAAGGCCAAGAAGAAGCCGATCGACACCAAGACCGCCGCCGACTACGGCGTCGACGTCGCGCCACGGCTCGAGGTTCTCAAGACCGCCGAGCCGGCCGGGCGGACCGCGGGCGTGAAGGTCGCTTCCGCCGCCGACCTGGTGTCCAAGCTGAAGGGGGCCGGCGTCCTCTGAGGCCCGGGCAGGAGACAAGACCAATGACCACGCTTCTTCTCGCCGAACACGATAACGCATCCCTGAAGGACGCGACCGCCAAGGCGCTGACCGCCGCCGCCGCCATGGGCGGCGACGTGCATGTCCTCATCGCCGGCAAGGGCTGCCAGGGCGCCGCCGAGGCGGCCGCCAAGCTTTCCGGCGTTGCCAAGGTGCTCGTCGCCGACGATGCCAGCCTTGAGCATCAGCTTGCCGAGCCGGTCGCAAGCCTGATCGTCGGCCTTTCGGGCGGCTATGACGCGATCGTCGCGCCGGCAACCTCGAACGCCAAGAACACGATGCCACGCGTCGCCGCCCTGCTCGACGTGATGCAGGTCTCCGACATCACCGCCGTCGTCGCGCCGGACACCTACGAGCGGCCGATCTATGCCGGCAACGCCATCCAGACGGTGAAGTCGTCGGACGCCAAGAAGGTTGTCACGGTGCGTACCTCGACCTTCCAGGCAACGCCCGAAGGCGGCTCGGCTCCGGTTGAGACCATCTCGGTGGCCGCCGATCCGGCGATCTCAAGTTTTGTCGGCGAGGATCTGTCGGTCTCCGACCGGCCTGAGCTCACCTCGGCGAAGATCATCGTCTCCGGTGGACGGGCGCTCGGCTCGGAGGAAAAGTTCCAGGAAGTCATCCTGCCGCTGGCCGACAAGCTCGGCGCAGCCGTCGGCGCGAGCCGTGCCGCGGTCGACGCCGGCTATGCGCCGAACGACTGGCAGGTCGGCCAGACCGGCAAAGTTGTGGCACCTGATCTTTATATTGCTCTTGGAATCTCAGGCGCCATTCAGCATCTTGCTGGTATGAAGGACTCAAAGGTCATCGTGGCGGTGAACAAGGACGAGGAGGCGCCGATCTTCCAGGTCGCCGACTACGGCCTTGTCGGCGATCTCTTCGAGGTCGTGCCGGAACTCATCAAGGAACTCGGCTGAGCCCATGATCTTTTTTGCCGTGACCATCCGGTGCGGCAAGTCATTGTCAACACGGCCTGTCGCGCCTCCGGCGAGGCAGGCAAACATCAGGTTGGAACGTCATGGCGTCTGAGATCAGGTCGGTGGGGGTCATCGGTGCGGGGCAAATGGGCAGCGGCATCGCCCATGTCAGCGCGCTGGCCGGCTTCGAGGTCGGTTTCCACGACATCTCTCGCGAGCGGATCGAGGCGGGCCTTGCCACGATCAACGGTAACCTTTCGCGCCAGGTGGCCGGCGAGAAGATTACCGAGGCCGAGCGCGACGCGGCGCTGGCCCGGATCAAGCCGGTCGAGACGATCGAGAATTTCGCCGAGACCGATATCGTGATCGAGGCGGCGACGGAGAACGAATCCGTCAAGCGCAAGATCTTCCAGACGCTCTGCCCGCATCTGAAGCCCGAGGCGATGCTGGCGACCAACACGTCGTCGATCTCGATCACGCGGCTTGCCGCCTCGACGGACCGGCCGGAGCGCTTCATCGGCATCCACTTCATGAATCCTGTGCCGGTGATGCAGCTTGTCGAGCTCGTGCGCGGCATCGCGACCGAGGACGAGACCTTCGAATGCGCCAAGACCTATGTCCGCAAGCTCGGCAAGACGATCGCGGTGTCGGAGGATTTCCCGGCCTTCATGGTCAACCGCATCCTGCTGCCGATGATCAACGAGGCGATCTACACGCTCTATGAAGGCGTGGGGACGGTCGACGCCATCGATACGGCGATGCGTCTCGGTGCCAACCATCCGATGGGCCCGCTCCAGCTTGCCGACTTCATCGGCCTCGACACCTGTCTGTCCGTGATGCAGGTGCTCTACGAGGGGCTGGCCGATTCCAAATACCGGCCCTGTCCGTTGCTGGTGAAATATGTCGAGGCCGGCTGGCTCGGTCGCAAGAGCAATCGCGGCTTCTACGACTATCGCGGCGAGCATCCGGTGCCGACGCGCTGAGCGCAGGCATCGGTTCGTAGCGCCCTTTTTCGGTCTTCCCACGCGTGGTGCGCGCCTACCCCTCCGTGGGCGTGCCGAAGACCGTGACCAACAGCGCCAGAACGGCGAGCGCGGCAAAGCCCGCCGCCTTCACGCCCCTGCCTTCGGCCCGCGCGCCCGCCATGGCGATGGCCGCCTGCAACGCGTAGTAGAGCGCGAAGGCCCGCGAGGCGTAGGAAATGATCTCGAAGACGCCGGACGTCCATGTGATCCCGAGGCCGATAGCCACCAGCACCGCATAGGCCCAGCGCTCCGGGACGCGCCGGCGGGTTCCCTCCTCGACAAGACCGCCGCAGCCGCTGGTGTCGGCGATGGCGGCGCTGAACTGGGCGCTGAGCGCGGCAGCAACGAGGAGAAGGGGCAGGATGGGCGCCACGACGGCCATCATGTCGACCATCGAGGTCTCGGTCAGGTGGCCGTCCGGCAATTTCATGTCATAGGCAACGAGCGCGACATAGACGAGATAGATCGCCGTCGAGATCCACTGCGACCAACGCATGGAACGGATGCGGGTTGCCGCGTCGTAGGTGCTGCCGAGATAGCGCGAGGTCTCGAAGCCCTGAACCGTGACGATGAGCCCGAAACCGAGGGTGAGGGCGGACCATCCGGTCTCCCGGGGCGGCGCAAAGGCAAGATGGGCCGTTTCGGCGGCATCGACCCAGTGGACCAGCAATCCCAGGATCAACCCGGCGATGATGGCGAGCTTCAGCGTGACGGAGATTTGCTCCAGTCCTTCCAGCGCCTTGAATCCGTAGCGCCAGCCGACGCCGAGGATGACGAGGAAGATGAGACTCGTCAGGGCCCGGGCATAGACCGGCTGGTGCAGCGGCGTCAGGCTGACGCCGAAGGCGCCGAAAAGATTGAGATAATAGGCGACCGAAATCACGTATGCGAAGGCGAGCGACCAGGAGGCTGCGGTCTCGAGCCGGTCTTCCGTTCGGGTGCGGCGGTTTCCGGTGGCGTCGAGGCGGGCGATGTTGAAGCGGACCGCGCCTCCGAGGAGATAGGCACCGAGGCAGAGCAGGGCCATGGCGAGAGGGGCAAAGCCGCCATAGGAGGCATCGAGGACGGGGCCGAGCACAAGAAATCCGCTGCCGATGATGGAGGCGAGCGGGGTGATCGTCGCCTGCCACAGGCCGAGCCGTGCGAGACGCGGCCGGGCGAGCAGAAGGCCGGTCAGACAGGCGACTGCGAGGATCGCGGCATCGAGAAGCATGCGGGCCTTGTGGCTGGAAGTGCGAGCCGCGACAAGCGGGACCTTTGACCATGATATAGCGGGCTCGCCCATGAAGGGTTTGTTTCGACTTGCATCTCAAAAACAAATCATGAACAAATAGGTCATGGCCACCTCGCCCTTCGACCATATTCCGCTTCCGGAAGCGTTTGCCGACGACCCGCGCCTTGTTGACGGACGCCAGTCCGCACATGCGCTCGCGGTCCAGCGCGGCGTCGGGCGATTGATGGCGGGATTCGGCTTTTCGGTGGTCACCGAACTGGTGCTCGCGTCGGGGCGGCGGGCGGATGTCACCGCGCTCGGGCCGAAGGGCGAGATCTGGATCGTGGAGATCAAGTCGTCGGTGGAGGATTTTCGCACCGACCGGAAGTGGCCGGACTACCGCGACTATTGCGACCGGCTCTTCTTCGCAACACATACGCAAGTGCCGCTCGACATTTTTCCCGAGGAGGCAGGGCTGATCCTTGCCGACAGCTTCGGCGCGGAGGTCATGCGCGAGGCGCCCGACCATCGCCTGTCGTCCGCCGCGCGCAAGGCCGTGACGCTGCGGTTTGCCCATGCGGCGGCGCGCCGCTTCCATGGGCTCATCGACCCGGCGGCGCGGGACGGCCTGGCGATCTGACCGTCACGTCCATCAGGCCGGACGATCAGATCATTCGCCGGGATGTGGGTGAGGCAGGATCAGGCCTTGGGGCGCAGGCGCACGACGACGTCGACGCGGACGATCTCCATGCCCTCGGGGGGCTCGGGCAGATCCGTCAGCGTCACGCTGTGGCCGGGAATGTCGAAGACCTCATTGGCGCCCTCGACAAAGAAGTGATGGTGATCGTCGACATTGGTGTCGAAATAGGTCTTGGTGCCGTCGACCGCGACCTCGCGCAGGAGGCCCGCCTCGGTGAACTGGTGCAGCGTGTTGTAGATCGTCGCCAGGGACACCGGCACGCGCGCTGTCTGGGCCTCGTCGTGAAGCTGCTCGGCGCTGATGTGGCGATGGCCGTGGGAATAGAGAATTTCCGCGAGCGCGAGGCGCTGGCGGGTCGGCCGAAGCCCGGACCCGCGCAACATGGACTTGACGCAGAAGCCGACATTGCGGGCGCTGGGTCGCTTGGCGGCTGCCGCGTCCGTTGCCGGGCTGTTCGTCGGAATGGGCCGATGCTCGTTCATTCTCACCTTCGACACTCTCGTTGCGGGTCCTCCGCCACCGGCATTCCCCCCTGCCACCGGGCCCGTTTTCGGGCTCGTGCGAAGGGCTGCGCCGGCCGGCGGTGCATCCGTTCGGTCCGGTTTTTCAGCGCCGCGTCCACCTGACGAGCGCCATCGCACAGGACCCTGATATGGTCTTGCCGGCAGGCTTTTGCGCACCGGCTTGACCATTTGACGAATGCGCATGGCCGCAATTCAGCGTGGATACTAGAAAGTCGGGAGACTTTGTGCAAGTTGATGCCGCGCCGCGGGCCGATCACAAGTGTAATTCAGCCTGTCAGGGCAAAACGCCCTTTCTGCGGTCTTTCGGAGGGGTTTGGCCTGTGTTACCAAACGTGCCGAACGAAATGCGCGCCGCGCATAGGATTCCTGACCGGCCCCCGGGCTTGCCGGGGTGAATAACAAAACGAGGCCCGGCCGACGGACGCTTCCGCGCCGCCTCTGGATGAGGAAAACTTGAGGGAATGGAAGAACGCCAGTCCAGTTTTGACTACGAAGAGCTTCTGCGTTGCGGCCGAGGTGAATTGTTCGGCCAGGGCAATGCCCAGCTTCCCCTGCCTCCGATGCTCATGTTCGATCGCATCACCGAGATTTCGGAAACCGGCGGCGAGAACGGCAAGGGCTGCGTTCGCGCCGAACTCGCCATCCGGCCGGATCTCTGGTTCTTCCCCTGCCACTTTGCCGGCGACCCGGTGATGCCCGGCTGTCTCGGCCTTGACGCCATGTGGCAGATGGTCGGCTTCTTCCTCGGCTGGCTCGGGTCTCCCGGCCGTGGCCGCGCCCTTTCGGTCGGCGAGGTGAAGTTCACCGGAATGGTGACGCCGTCGGTCAAGACGGTGGAATACGGGGTCGATTTCAAGCGCGTGATGCGCTCCAAGCTGGTGCTCGGCATCGCCGATGGCTGGCTGAAGGCCGATGGCGAGACCATCTACAAGGCGATCGACCTCAAGGTCGGCCTGTTCAAGACAGAGACCCCGGCAACCGCCTGAGCCGGCTTGCGGACGGCCGCCAGGTCCATGGCCGGAGATGGCGTGCGTCAGCCGCGCCGTCTCCTCTCTGCTTGAGATGGGCTTGATAAACCGCTATTCGATCACCAATCACCTTATTGCGAGAAGAGCCGGGTGAGGCCGCGTCCCCCATGGGCGGGCCAGGCGAGAACAAGACACGAGAGACATGAGGCCGATATGAGACGGGTTGTCGTCACAGGCATGGGGATTGTTTCCTCCATCGGAAACAACACCCAGGAGGTGCTGGCCTCCTTGCGTGAAGCCCGGCCGGGCATCGTTAAGGCCGACAAGTTCGCCGAACTCGGCTTCCGCAGTCAGGTCTATGGTGCGCCGACGCTCGATCCGGCCGAGGTCGTCGACCGCCGCGCCATGCGCTTCCACGGCGGCGGCACGGCGTGGAACCACGTCGCCATGGATCAGGCCATCCTCGATTCCGGCCTCGAAGCGGGCGAGATTTCCAACGAGCGCACCGGCATCATCATGGGCTCGGGCGGTCCTTCCACGAAGACGCTGATCGAGGCCGCCGACACGGCGCGCACCAAGGGGCCGAAGCGGGTCGGTCCGTTCGCGGTGCCGAAGGCGATGTCCTCGACCGCGTCGGCAACGCTGGCCACGTGGTTCAAGATCAAGGGCATCAACTATTCCATCTCGTCCGCCTGCGCGACGTCCAACCACTGCATCGGCAATGCCTACGAGATGATCCAGTGGGGCAAGCAGGACGTCATGTTCGCCGGCGGCTGCGAGGAACTCGACTGGGCGCTTTCCGTGCTCTTCGACGCCATGGGCGCCATGAGTTCCAAATACAACGAGACGCCGTCCACTGCCTCGCGCGCCTATGACAAGAACCGCGACGGCTTCGTGATCGCCGGCGGCGCCGGCGTGCTCGTTCTGGAAGAGCTGGAGCACGCCAAGGCGCGCGGCGCCCGCATCTACGGCGAGATCGTCGGCTACGGGGCGACGTCGGACGGCTACGACATGGTCGCGCCCTCCGGCGAAGGCGGCATGCGCTGCATGAAGATGGCGCTTTCGACCGTCAAGGAGAAGGTCGACTACATCAACCCGCATGCGACCTCGACACCGGCCGGCGATCCGCCGGAAATCGACGCCATCCGCCAGATTTTCGGCACCGGCGACAAGTGCCCGCCGATCTCGGCGACCAAGTCGCTCACCGGCCATTCGCTGGGCGCCACCGGCGTGCAGGAGGCGATCTATTCGCTCCTGATGATGAACAACGGCTTCATCGCCAAGAGCGCCAATATCGAGGAGCTGGATCCGGCGTTTGCCGACATGCCGATCGTGCTGGAGCGCCGCGACAACGTCCAGCTTAACACAGTCCTGTCCAATTCCTTCGGCTTTGGCGGCACCAACGCGACGCTGGTCTTCCAGCGCTATGCGGCCTAAACCATCCTTGAGACGGGGTCTTGTCCGGCCCCGTCCGTCACGGCGCGGTGCGGCGCGCTCGAACGCGTCAGTCCTGCCCGGCTTGCTCCCTTTTCTGCCCTCGGCATGGCCCCTGCAATCTGTGAGAGAAACATCATGACAGGCCTTATGTCGGGCAAGCGCGGACTCATCATGGGGGTTGCGAACGACCACTCGATCGCATGGGGCATCGCCTCGCAGCTTGCCAAGCAGGGAGCGGAGCTTGCCTTCACCTACCAGGGCGATGCCTTCGGGCGCCGGGTCCGGCCATTGGCCGAGAAGGTCGGCTCTTCCATCGTGCTTCCCTGCGACGTTGAGGACGTGTCGACGGTCGACGCGGTGTTCGATGCCCTGAAGGAACAATGGGGCTCGCTCGATTTCGTCGTCCATGCCATCGGCTTTTCCGACAAGAACGAGCTCAAGGGCCGCTATGCCGACACCACGCGGGAAAATTTCTCGCGCACGATGGTGATCTCCTGCTTTTCGTTCACCGAGGTCGCCAGGCGTGCGACGGAGCTGATGACGAGCGGCGGCTCGATGCTGACGCTGACCTATGCCGGCTCGATCCGGGTGATGCCGAACTACAATGTCATGGGCGTTGCCAAGGCGGCGCTCGAATCCTCCGTCCGCTATCTTGCCGGCGATTTCGGCCCGCAGAATATCCGCGTCAACGCGATTTCTGCCGGCCCTGTGCGCACGCTCGCGGGCGCCGGCATCGCCGACGCGCGGCTGATGCTGAATTTCCAGCATCGCAATGCGCCGCTGCGGCGCACCGTCACCATCGACGAGGTGGGCGGCGCGGCGGTCTATCTCCTCTCCGACCTTTCCTCCGGCGTCACCGGCGAGGTGCATTTCGTCGATTCGGGCTATTCGATCATGTCGATGCCGCGCGTGGAGGAACTGAAGGCGCAGGACCGGCGCGAGGCAGCCGAGTCGACGGAATGAGGCTGCTCCCTTGGCGGAGTGAAGAGAGGCATTCGTGCCGCGTCCCCGTGCGAAGCGAAATGCCGCAAGATGCGGGGATGTGAGCGGAGCCCCGAATGCTGGCCAATCTTGTCATCGGTACGCTGATCATCTCGGCGACGGTCGTCATCCACACCTATGGGCTGATGATCGTCACCCATGTCATGGGATGGATTACCTCGCACTGGCGTCCGAATGAGAGGCGCAGCCGGGTCCTTGCCATGAACAGCGTGGTCATCGGCATCTTTTCGGTGCTGACCGTCGAGGTCTGGCTCTGGGCGGCGTGCTACGAGTTTCTCGGCGTCGTCGAGGATTTCCCGACCGCGCTTTATTTTTCTACCACCACCTTCACCACGGTCGGCTACGGCGATGTGCTTCCGCATGCCGACTGGAGGCTGCTGGCCGCGCTCGAAGGCGTCGACGGTTTCCTGCTGATCGGCTGGTCGACGGCCTATCTCATCGCCGCGGGCATGCGTGTCGGACCGTTCCGGCCCGGCGAGCATTTTTGACAAAGCCATTGCGACAGATCGCAAAACCGGCGCCGTCGAGCCTGCCCGGCTGAGCGGAATTTGTGCTGTTGCGCACTTCCAAGGGCTTGATTGCCGGCGAAGACGGCCCAATATCACCGTCGCAACGGAGTTTTATGTTCAACTTGTCAGAGGCCCGGTAAGCGCCCTGCTCGCTGCACTTCAGCGATGACAGGGCACAGGCAAGCGCTGTGCTTTCCCCAAGCGGGAAGGCGCAGGTTTTTTCATGCCTGAACGGGCCACCTCCGGACAAGAGAAATGGACATTTCCCGCGCAGAACAGCGCATTCTGCACCTCATGGCGCAGGGCGGATGTATCGACGTCATCCGCGACGACGCAAACAAGAAAATCATCGAGCTCAACTGCCTTACGCGCGAAGGCTGGCGCAATCCCGACCTGACGATGCGTATCTTCCGCAAGCTGAAGGCCAAGAAAGCGATCGCCTCCAGCGGCGGCCAGCCCTACCGCATCACGCGGCGCGGACTGGATCTCGTTAGGGCACAGCTCGACAACCGATAAGGATCTGTGCCGGCTTCTCGGCCGGCACAGATTTCGTCCTGTCGTCGCAGGTTTCAGGGCTTGAGCTGGAGGCGCCTCAGGTGACCCCGGCGCCATGATGAGTCGGCTTATCATCTGCCCGGGACGAAGGTCCTTGACGGGTCACAGGCAGGCGAGATGCACCTCTGGCTGGGGCTGGATCGCCCGATAGGGTGCGCCATGGAGCACGCCTTCGGCTGCGTTCTGCACGGCCGCGAGGCTGTTGAACATCGCGCCGTCCAGATCCCAGACACCGAACTTCACCGCAACGAAACGGTAGCGGCCATTCAGTTCCTCGGCGATGCCGACGGCCTGGCCGTCGATCTCAATCGGAATGGGGCGTGTCATGATCTGCTCGCCTCGCTGCTGGAGGGGAATGCGGGGTGGCGGCATGACATCGAAATCTCTTGGAAGCAGCAGTAATAGGTCGTCGCTTTGAAGATTGCGGAAGTAACTGTCATCATCCTTCTCTCCTCGATTCGACATCTGCTGTGCGGCTCTTGCCGCGACTTCCGGTGTTCCTGTCCGGCGCATCTTTGCCGGTGTCGTAAATTCGCATCGACGGCGAACAGGACCAAGGAAAAAACTACTAAATTGGTCGTGATTGTCGATATTTCGTTCGGTCGGCTTTCACGCTCACGGACGCCCTGCCGGATGGCGGCATGGCGATAGGGTTGGTGTTCAAAGGGAAGGCGGGCCGGCGGTCCGCCATGATCCGTGGGATCCCCGAAAAGGGGATGATTCACGGAAAAGAAGCCGGCGCATCGAATCTCTCACCGGCAACATGGTGAATGTCAGGTAATTGTGCCAATGGCGTGACGCAAGGGGCTCCCGCCCTCCTCTTCAAGCGATCGTGAAGCGCATCGTCGGTCTGTCCCCTCCCTGCCGTCTTGCCGGAACGGCCTGCAATGTCCGCGCATTCCTACGACCGGGCAGGGAGCGGTGTCGTTGCGTTGGCGCAACATCGGATGGAAGGAGAATTTTCGGATTTTCGGTCCCGTCGAGACGCCTTGTCGCCCGGCTGTCAGCGATCGATGAGGGCGATCAGGCTCTCCAGCCGGTCCGCCTCGCGCGGCGGCTTGTCGGCGCGAAGACGCGAAATGCGCGGAAAACGCATGGCGACGCCCGACTTGTGCCGCGTCGAGCGGGCAAGGCCTTCGAAGGCGACCTCGACGACGAAGCCGTGGTCCGGATCGGCGCGCACCGCCCGCACAGGCCCGAAGCGGTCGACCGTGTTGCGCCGGACATAGCGGTCGAGTTCGACGAGTTCGGCGTCGGTGAAGCCGAAATAGGCCTTGCCGACGGGGACCAGCGCCGGACCGTCCTCCGTGTCGCTCCAGACGCCGAAGGTGAAGTCGGAATAGTAGCTCGACCGCTTGCCGTGGCCGCGCTGGGCATAGAGGAGCACCGCGTCGATCACATGCGGGTCGCGTTTCCACTTGAACCAGTCGCCCTTGAAGCGGCCGGCGACATAGGGCGAGGTCCGACGCTTGATCATCACGCCTTCGATCACCGGGTCCGGCGGGTCCTTGCGCAGGGCGTCGAGTTGGTCCCAGGAGCCGAAGGGCACGTTGGGCGAAAGGTCGAAGCGCAGCGGATCGGCCGCGTCGATCATCCGGGCAAGGTGCGCCCGGCGCTCTTCGTAGGTCTCCGTCGTCACAGGGCCATGCGGTGCCTGAAGAATGTCGTAGGTGCGCAGCAGGGCGGGATAACGCTCCAGCATGGCCTTTGTCACGGACTTGCGGTTGAGGCGCTGCTGCAGATCGGAAAAGGTTCCGGTCGGCCGGTCGGAGGCAAAGGTGCCGCCGACGAGGAGTTCGCCGTCGATCACGCCGGAAAAATCGGCGGCTTCGACCAGATCGGGGAAGGCGGCGGAGATGTCCTCGCCGGTGCGCGAGTAGAGCCTGCGCTCGCCGCCAAGGGCGACGAGTTGCACGCGAATGCCGTCCCATTTCCATTCGGCGGCAAAGTCGGCCGGATCGTAGCCGCCCGGATCGGCCTCGGCGAAGGAGGTCGACAGCATGACGGGGCGGAAGACGAGCGGGGTCGAGGCCTCGGGTTTTGGACCCTTGCCCTCCAGCCAGGCGAAGAGCGTCTCGTAGGGCGGCTCCAGCCCGTGCCAGAGGCCCTCGATCTCGGTGACGTCCTTGCCGCCCATGTCGGCGAGCGCCTGCCTGACGAGCCGCGCCGAGACACCGACACGCAGGCCGCCGGTGACGAGCTTCAGGAAGGCGAAGCGTTCCGACGGTCCGAGGCTGTCGAGGATGTCTCGCACGAGGCTCGCAGCGCCGAGGCGCCCGGCGCTCTCCAGCCGGTGGATGACGGCGCCGAGGGAGAGATCGCCCGCAAGATTGGCTGGATCGGTGGCTTCGGCATCCGTCGGGCCGGTCCAGGCGAGCGCGATCGTCTCGGCAAGATCACCGACATAGTCATAGGAATACTGGAACAACACCGGATCGAGCCGCTCCAGCACCAGTTCGCGCAGCAGCTTCGGTTTCACCGCGCGGATATCCAGCGTGCCGGCAATCGCCGCGAGGGCATAACCGCGGTCGGGATCGGATGCCGCCGTGAAATAGTCCTTGAGCAGGCGCTGCTTGATCGTGCGCTGCGGCGTCAGGACGAGGCGTTCCAGAAGGTCGGCGAAGGCGCGCATTCCTAATCGCCCTCGTCTTCGAAACCGACGAGATGCAGCGGACGGGCCGGGATGCCGTTCAGCTCGCACCAGCGCACGATGGCTTCCTCGCGCCCATGGGTAACCCAGACTTCACCCGGCGAGAGTTCGGCGATGGTCGCGGTGAGATCGTCCCAGTCGACATGGTCGGAGAGGATGAGGGGCAGTTCGACGCCGCGCTGCCTGGCCCGCTGGCGCACCTGCATCCAGCCCGAGGCGAAGATGGGAAGCGGATCGGGAAAGCGCCGGGCCCAGGTGTCGGAGAAGGCCGAGGGCGGGCAGACGACCAGCGCACCGGCGAAATTCGCCTTCTCGCCGCGCTCGACCGTCGCGGGCCTGAGGTCGCCAAGGTCGACGCCGCGCGATCGGTAATAGTCGCAGAGCGTCAGCATGGAGCCATGAAGATAGATCGGCGCGTCATAGCCGGCCTGCCGGGCAAGCGCGATGACCCGCTGGGCCTTGCCGAGCGAATAGGCGCCGACGAGATGGGCACGCTCGGGAAACTGGGCAAGGGACGTCACGAGGTGGCCGATCTCGCGCATCGGGTCCGGGTGGCGGAAGACGGGCAGGCCGAAGGTCGCCTCGGTGATGAAGACATCGCAGGCGACCGGCTCGAAGGGGCGGCAGGTGGGGTCGGCGGCGCGCTTGTAGTCGCCGGAGACGACGATCACCAATCCCTCATGCTCGATCCGGATCTGCGCCGAGCCCAGCACATGGCCGGCCGGATGGAAGCTGACGGTGACATCGCCGATCGTGAGCCGTTCGCCGAGAGGGATCGCCTGGGATGTGCCGCAGAAACTCTCGCCGTAGCGCAGCGCCATGATGTCCAGCGTCTCCTCGGTCGCAAGCACGCTGCCGTGGCCGGCGCGGGCATGATCGGAGTGACCATGGGTGATCAGCGCCCGCGGCACGGGGCGCGACGGGTCGACGTAGAAGTCGCCCGGCGGGCAGTAGAGGCCGTTCGGTCTTGGTTGAAGCAGGGCGGCGGGAGTCATCGTACAAATGATATAGGAAGAAGAACGGCCCTTGGCATCACCATCTTATGTATTCACACGGATATGTGCGCCGCGGCATGGCTGGATGTGCCGCTTTGGTCCTGCAATTAAGGGAAAATTAAGGCTGAAGGTCCCGATCCGGGACAATTCCGCGCACGTTTTGTTGCAGCTGCGAAGGTTGTGCAAAATTTGTCGAGGATTGGGACCGTCCGAAATATTTCGCAGTGGCACAATTGGTGCAAAACTGTCTCTGCGCTTCGGGGCGGGCAGAGATGGACAATCCGGCTGTCCCATTTCCGAGTGCGTACGGAAGGCATCTGAAAAGGGTTCCCATTAGGAACCGGGGAGGCGGGTGCGACGTTGCTGGTCCGAAACCACGCAGCAGAGCGCCCGGTGCGGTCGTCTCGAATGCCTTGCGTGATCTCGGTCGGCCTTCCGGGAGGAAGCCGTGTCTTGAGTGCTGAATTTCAGCAAGTGTTTTTGAAAGGGAGAGGCGTTTTGTATATTCGCAAGAAGACCTACGACGAAAACTGCATCCTCATTGCCGACGAGCATGTCGAACGCGTTCTGGGCCGTACGGAAGGCGAACGCCGCGTCTGGCAGATGCTGACCCAGTTCCCGATGTCCGGCATCGATGAAAAGCAGGACCGCTGGTGGGCTCGCGAGGCCGGCTCGACGTCGCGCCGCTTCGTGTGGAGCCTAGAGCAGGACGCGCAGTAATTGCCAGTGCGCTGAACTGCTGAAGAGACCTTGATTTTGCATGGGGCAGGCCGGTGACCTGCCCCATTCCTTTTTGACCGATCCCTTCTCAGAGATCCATCTTGGTGTAGTCGGCCTCCGGCTCGTACATGCCGTCCTCGATCGAGGTGGTGTGCACGGTCTTGAGGGCCGAATTCTCGACCTTCGAGATATTCTGCACGCCGAAGACCTGATGCATCGGCGCGTTGAAGACCTTCGGGCCCTGCGGATGCTCGTTGCTGGGGTCGAGCTTGTCCATGGCTTCCAGCGCCAGGATGAAGTCCTCCTTTTGCGCCGGGCCCTTGTAGTTCGCCGCTTCCATCGCCTGCTTGATGACGTAGAGCGTCTCCCAGACCGAGAACATGTGCGAATAGGTCGAGACGTCCTTCGGGTCGGCGAGGCTGGCTCCGTTGTCGCCGACGCCGACGGCCTTGCGGAAGAAGGCGTCGTATTCGGTGCTGTTCTCCTGGCGGTAGCGCGGGAAGGCCTCCCAGAAATAGGTGCCTTCCAGGAACTCCAGCTGCGGCGTCGCAAGATCGACGGCTTCCAGCGAATCGATGAAGCCGAAGATTTCCGGCCGCTGGGACCCCAGGAACTCGCCGAGTTCCTTGACGAAGGTGAGGACGCCGGGACCGACCATGACGTGGTAGATCACCTCCGTCGACGGCGGGATCTGCGGAAAATAGCGGGTGAAGGAGGTCTCGGTCGGCGGGATCGGGATCAGGGCCGCCACTTCGCCGCCCTGGGCCTCGATGGCCTTGGAGAAGAAGTCGCGGTGATCGTGGCCGAACTTGTAGTCCGGGAAGAACATCGTGACCTTCTTGCCGAGGTTGGTGGCAACCCACGGCGCCATCGACTGCACCTGCGCCTTCACGTCGGTGATGCCGGGCTGGAAGGTGTAGCGGTTGAGGCCGCCGGCGGCGAGCTGATGCGATTCCGAACAGATCAGATAGGGCATCTTCAGTTCGCCGGCGCGCGGGGCGGTGGCCGCCACGACATGCGAGAAGAGGTGACCGAAGACCGCGTCGACCTTGTATTCGGTGGCGAATTTCTCGATCACCTCGGTGCCGCGCTTGGGGTCCGTGCCGTCGTCCTCCACGATCATCTCAACGGGCATGCCGTTGATGCCGCCGGCCTCGTTGATCAGCTTGACGGCGGCCGTTGCCGTGCGTTCATACCAGCGGCCGTAGGAGGCGCCGATGCCGGTGCGATGGAAGGGCGCGCCGAGGCGGATCGCGTCGCCGGACTGGGCACGCGCCCGCCCGATCAGTGCGGGTGCGAAGAGAAGCGATGAACCGGCGGCCAGGCCCTTCAAGGCGCCGCGCCGGGTCGGCAGGCGGATGCCGCCCGTTTCATTCGTCGTCATGGTCTGTCTTCCCCCTCTGCAGGCCGGTCGGGCAAAGGCCCTTCCTCGAGCGACCGGCTTTTGCGATGCAGTATTTGCACCGGGGCATGTGCCGTCCGTCAAGTCTTGATCGTGATCGGGTCGTTTGTCGCAAAGACGCCATGTCGCGAGTGCGACGTCGGACTCGCGACAGGCAGGGCTCTTTGGAATTCCTTTAAAAACAGGCCGATAAAGCCTTGATTGCCGGCTGGCACGGGCGGTGCACCCTGACTTGGCGACCCATCCAAACCGACAAATGAGGTATCCAATGCTGGGTATTGGCGACAAGCTCCCTGCCTTCGAGATCACGGGCGTCAAGCCCGGCTTCAATGCGCACGTCGAAAACGGCGAGTCCGCCTTCGAGACCGTCACGCAGGACAGTTTTCCCGGGTTCTGGAAAATCATCTTCTTCTATCCGAAGGACTTCACCTTCGTCTGCCCGACCGAGATCGCCGAATTCGCCCGTCTCGCCCAGGATTTCTCCGACCGCGATGCGGTGGTGCTGGGCGGGTCGACCGACAATGAATTCGTCAAGCTCGCCTGGCGGCGCGATCATCCCGATCTGGACCGGCTGCCGATCTGGCAGTTCGCCGACGTCAACGGCAGCCTGGTGGATGGCCTCGGCGTGCGCTCGCCGGACGGCGTCGCCTATCGTTACACCTTCGTCGTCGATCCCGAAGGGACGATCCAGCACGTCTATGCGACCAACCTCAACGTCGGGCGCAATCCGAAGGATACGCTGCGGGTGCTCGACGCGCTGCAGACCGACGAGCTTTGCCCCTGCAACCGCGAGGTTGGCGGCGAGACGCTTCAAGCGGCCTGAGCCGCGCCCGGTTTCGGCCCGGCGGACCGCCACGCCTTGACCGTGGATGGCGCCGCCGGGTCGTTGGCCGGAGTGTGGATCATCTTGCGGACCATCCCTTTTGGATGGTCGTTCGAACGGATGGCATCGAAGGGAATCCGAACGCATGTCCATTGCGTCACTGAGAGCCCGCCTGCCGGGTTTCGCCAAGGATGTGAGCCTCAATCTGTCGTCGCTCGTCGAGGACGACACGCTGACGGCGCAGCAGAAATACGGTCTGCTGGTCGCCTGCGGCCACGCCACCCGCAACCCGGAGGTGGCGGCGGCAATGGAGGGCGAGGCCGCCGGTCATCTGACGCCAGCCGCGCTCGACGCGGCCCGTGCTGCGGCGACCATCATGGCGATGAACAACGTCTATTACCGCTTCGTGCACCTTGCTTCGAACGCGGAATACAGGACGATGCCGGCGCGGCTGCGCATGTCGGTCATCGGCAAGCCCGGTGTGGACAAGGCCGATTTCGAGCTCTGGTCGCTCGCAGTCTCCGCCCTCAACGGCTGCGGCATGTGCATCGACAGCCACGAGAAGGTGCTGCGCGAGGCCGACGTTTCCTCCGCGACCATCCAGACGGCGGTGCGCTATGCGGCCGTCATCCAGTCGGTGGCGATGGCGCTGGAAGTGGCCGGAGCGCCCGTGGCGGTCGCCGCGGAGTAAACGAGGGGCAAGTGCCATGACTTCGCTGTCGCCGCCTGCTCCGTCCGGTTGTCCGGTGCCGCACGGCTTGACCGAAGCCGGTGCGAAGGGCGGGCAGGACTCGTCAGGCCGCAGGCGCGTTGCCGTCGTCACCGGCGCGAGCCGGGGCATCGGCCACGCCATCGTCCGGCGCTTTGCCGAAGACGGCTGGCGGATCATCACCTGCTCGCGCCAGCCCTTCGATGCGGTGCGTTGCCCCTGGGATGCCGGTCCCGAGGATCACGTCGAGATCGATCTCTCCGACCGGATCAAGCTTGCCGCTGCGGTGGAGGAAATCCGGGCTCGGCTCGGCGGCGGACCGCTCGATGCGCTCGTCAACAACGCGGGCGTCTCGCCGAAAGACGCGAGCGGCAGCAGGCTCAATTCCCTGACGACCCCAGACCAGACCTGGATGGGCGTCTTCCACGTCAATTTCCTTGCGCCGCTGATGCTGGCCCGCGGCCTCTTCACCGAGCTTGCGATGGCGGGCGGGGCGATCGTCAACATCACCTCGGTCGTCGGCTCCAAGGTCCACCCCTTCGCCGGGACGGCCTATGCCACCTCCAAGGCGGCGCTTTCGGCGCTGACCCGCGAAATGGCGGCGGATTTCGCCCCGCATGGCATTCGCGTCAACGCCATCGCGCCGGGGGAAATCGTCACCGACATCCTGTCGCCGGGAACGGAGGAGCGCTTCGTGCCGCTGATCCCGATGCGCCGGCTCGGCCGGCCGGAAGAGGTGGCCGAACTCGTCGCCTTCCTGTGTTCGCCGGCCTCGAGCTACGTTACCGGCGAGGAAATCCATATCAATGGCGGACAGTTGCTCTAGAGGGTCGGCGATGAGTAGTTTCACTAATAGTAGTATATTGTATTTGCAGAACTTTTATGCATTCACGGATAGTTAATGACGACAATTCGCGCACGACATTAGAATAGTTCGATGCTAGCCTCCCTTAAAATAAATCCTGAAAATACAGTTATTCTCCAAAAGGAGATCGGTGATGGACTATTCAGTGACCATCGCTGCCGGAGCGCGTCCGCCGAAACCTGGCCCGATGGCCGCTGATCAGCGCTCTTCGCCCGATGTCGGGTTAGTCGGTATCTACGAAATCTCGAAAATACTGAGCGCGCCGGCCCCGCTGGAGCGCACGCTGGCCAACGTCGCGAATGTCCTTTCATCCTTCCTGCAGATGCGGCTCGCGATGCTGGTCATCCTGGACGGGGAGGGCGATCCGGAAATCGTCGCGACGGCCGGATGGGCCGGCACCGCGCAAGGCAAGCCGATCGAGACACTGCCGCAACTCGTCATCGACCGGATCGTTGCGACCGAGACAGCTGTGGTCGTCCAGGATATCGACCTTGAACCCCTGTTCGAGCGGGCGCGCGATCTGATTTCCGTCGGAACCAAAGGGCGCATCTCCTTCATCGGCGTGCCGATCAAGGCTGGGGACAGGGTGGTCGGAACGCTGTCGATCGACCGGGTCTGGGACGGGGCGACGCGGTTTCGCATCGATGACGATGTGCGCTTCCTGACCATGGTCGCCAACCTCGTCGGCCAGACGGTGCGCCTGCATCAGATTCTTGCCGCCGACCGGCAACGGCTTCTCGACGAACGGCGGGCGCTTGAAAAGGCGCTGAGCCAGGAACTGGCTGACCGGGGCCGCCTGCCGGCGCCGAAGGTCGGCGGGATTGTCGGCGAGAGCAACGCGATCAAGAAGGTCATGGAGACCGTGTCGATCGTCGCGAAGTCGAACTCGACGGTTCTTCTGCGCGGCGAGAGCGGCACCGGCAAGGAGCTGTTCGCACGGGCGATCCACGATCTTTCCGCCCGCAAGACCAAGCCCTTCATCAAGGTCAACTGCGCGGCGCTGCCCGAAACGGTGCTGGAATCGGAGCTGTTCGGTCACGAGAAGGGGGCGTTCACGGGCGCGCTGGCGCAGCGAGCCGGCCGCTTCGAGATGGCCAACGGCGGCACGCTGTTCCTCGACGAGATCGGCGAGATTTCGGCCGCCTTCCAGGCAAAGCTCCTGCGCGTGTTGCAGGAGGGCGAGTTCGAGCGGGTGGGCGGCAACAAGACCCTGAAGGTCGACGTCCGCCTTGTCTGCGCCACCAATAAGAACCTGGAAGAGGCCGTGACCAAGGGCGAGTTCCGGGCCGACCTCTACTATCGCATCAACGTGGTGCCGGTGGCCCTGCCGCCGCTCAGGGACCGCCCGGGCGACATTCCGCTGCTGGCGCGCGCCTTCATCCAGCGTTTCAACAAGGAAAACGGCCGCCAGACGCAGTTGTCGCAAGGGGCCGTTGAAACCCTGAAGAAATGCTATTTCCCCGGCAATGTCCGCGAGCTTGAGAATTGCGTCCGCCGGACCGCGACGCTCGCCCGCGGCGAAATGATCGGCCGCGACGATTTTGCCTGCGCCACCGGCAACTGTCTCTCCGCGCTCTTGTGGACCGGTAGCGGCTCCAAGGCGGCCAGCGACCCGATCGGGGACCTTGCCGCCTCCCGCTTTCCTTCGCCGGCGCCGCGCGCGGCCGCGCCGGTCGCGCGGATGCCCGAGCCCGTTGCCCGCGACATGGGGGACGGTTCCATCCAGAACTGTGAGCATGCGGACGAGGGAACCTGTCCGGCGCTTGGCTCGCGGCTGACCGAGAAGCAACGCCTGGTGGAAGCCATGGAGCGGTCCGGATGGGTCCAGGCGAAAGCCGCCCGGCTGCTCGGCCTTACGCCGCGCCAGATCGGCTATGCGCTGAAGAAGCACGGCGTCGAACTGAAGCGGTTCTGAAGGGGTTTTCAACCGGCAGGACGGGATCGGAGGCGAAGGTCGGATCTGACGATCCGGGCATGCCCTATCCTGTCATCCTCCGCGAAGGCGGAGGATCCACGAAAATTCTGGTTGGCCAGCTTTCGTGGATGGTCCGCCTGCGCGGACCATGCCTATTTCTCAATGACGTCGACGCTTCCGTGAAGTTTATCGCCGGACATCCCGACAAAAAAATCCGGCCGCAACCTGGTTGCGGCCGGCAGTGGTCACGCGCGGCAGGGGAACCGTCGCGAAGTGATGAGTCGGCTCAGGACCTTCAGTCGATCAGTGCTTCGACCGCTTGGCCGAGGGGCAGGTCGATCGCCTGAATGCCCTGCTGCTCCAGGAATTTCCTCTCGTTCTTCGTCAATGTCTCTGCGTCGATCAACGCATAGTGCGGACCGCTCGATCGCTTCATGATCTGACGCGCGTAGGTGCGCAGCATCTGGTCGTGGAAGCGGCAGCCGACGAAGAGGAAGCCGCGCGCCGAGCGCCGGTCCTTCACGACCGCGGGGATCGGCGACTGAATGTCGATTTCCGTCAGAACCTCAACATAGTCGCTGTCGGCGACGAGGAAATTGCCGACCGGGTTTACGCCGCCGTGGGGCGCATAGAGCACGGTCGTCGCGTTCTCGGCCGTCTCGGGCAGGACTTCCCGTCCATCAGGGCCGTAGACCTTCGTCCAGATATCGCGGAACTCGCCGGCGCGGGTCACGCCCTGGATCTCGACGAAGTCCGTCCGGCCGGCGTCACGCAGGGCGCTCGCCAGAGCGCCGTCGTACCAGCTGTCGATCATCATCCCGAGCTTGAGACCGGCAAGGAAGCGGTGGAGCCGTGTCGGCTGCACGGGTCTTGCGAAGATCTCGGCCATGAAGGCCTGCAACGTCTTGCGGTGCCGCCGGCTTTCGATGAACTGGGCGACCGACCACATGTTGGTGCGGATGCGGCCCGGCGCAGGGGCCTTGGCGTGGAGCGCGGCCGCCACCTCCTCCGGTGCGGTCGGGACAGGCGGCTCGCTCTCGATCGCGAGGAGCAGCGGGCCGAGATAGGGCACAAGCTGATCGGCGAGGAGGGCCCGGCGCACGTCGGCGAGAACCGCGACAGCCTCGGTTCCCGAGACGACTGTCTTTTCCAGCATCTCGGTCATGGGCAGATCAGTCATCGTTCAGTCCTCCGAACCGAGCTTCTTCGCATTGACGGTGATGGGCAGGCGCGTGTCGTCGGGCATTTCCGGCAACACCAGAACCCAGCCGTTCTTCAGCTTCACCTCGCCGCCCCAGAGCGTTTCGCGCTCGACGAAGACGATGGGTTCCTCCAGGTCCTTCTTGGGCACATAGGCGGAGAGCCCCTTGTCGCTGCGCCGGATCATGACCTTCATGGTGTTGCTCCTTCGGCGATGGCCGCCGGTGTCTCTTTCGGCGGCGGCGGATTGTCGAGGCTGACAAGCTCCTTGCCGCGCATGCCAACGAGGGTGCCCCGGTCGACCCATTCGACCGCGTAGATGTAGAACTGCTGCAGGAAGGTGCCGATGTCGCGCACATAGCCGACGTCGCCCTTGCGCACGAGGTTTTCACCGATCTCCTTGCGCGGATAGGTGCCGTCATTCTTGACGTGCTTGGTCGCGCGGACCTTCTCGCCCGGCTTGAAGACGGGAGGTTTGCGGACCTCGATTTCCTGTTCGCGGCCAAGTCCCATGGCAATCACTCCTTCTTCGCGTCGACATCGCCGAGACGGGCCCGCGCGATGTCGCGGACCATGTCATCCGGGTCGTCGACGAGGTTGCCGAGCAGCGTCGGCGGCAGGCGCTCGGCGCAGGCGAAACGCACGCGAAAATCCTCGTCGTCCTTCATCAGCACCAGACGGGCCGGCGGCAGCCGCTCGGCGACCTCGATCCGCACCACCGGGTCCGGATCGTCGACCATGGCGGTCAGCGCATAGTCCGGGATGCGGCGTGCCACGATCCGCCGGACGGATGCATCCGGATCCATCGTCAGGCGGACCAGCAGGGCAGGCTCGGCCCGCCGGGCCGCCGCGTGACGCACGGTATAGTCCGGGTCGTCGAACATGGCCGCGAGCGCATCGCCCTGAAGTCGCATGCAGAGTGCGATGCGCACCCTGGGCTCGGGATCGCCGGCAAGGTCCATCACCCGCGACAGGGGCAGCCGCAGTGCCACCATCGCCCGGACATCCGGCTCGGGATCCCGGATCGACGCCGTGAGCCGGAAAGGCGAGGCATGACGGGCCGCGAGCGTGCGCACCTCGAAATAGGGGTGATCAAGGTAGCGCTCCGCCTGCGCCGGATTGAACCGGAAGAAGCGGTCGATCCGGCGTCCCCGCCGATCCTTGACGCAGGTCTTGCCGAGGTCGCACTTGCCGGCCGCCCGCGTCTCCTCATGCGGGCAGTCCGCACAGGAGACCGGGTTGCCGAGCCAGTCGAGCGGCTCGTCCTCGTCGCGAAGCGGATCGGTCTCGTCCATGACCCAGTCGCCCGTGGCCCCTCACAGGCTCAGGCGGCGGCCTTGACGCAGGTGTCCGGCACCGGGCAGACGCTGGCGCACTGCTGGGTGTCGAAGGCGCCCTCGCATTCGGTGCACAGCTTTGCGTCGATGATGTAGGTCTCGCCCTTGAACTTGATCGCGGCCGAGGGGCACTCGAACTCGCAGGCGCCACAGGCGGTGCACTGGGAAGCGATGATCTTGAAGGCCATGGCTTTTCTCCTTCTCAAGGTTCTTCTGGCTCAAGGTGTCTCAGACTGGCGGGCCGGACAGTCACGCCGCCAGGCTTTGGGTGTCATCCCCGGACGAGGGCCGGCAGATCCGTCGGTCGGACGCGCCAGCGGGTCGAAAATCCTTGGTCGAGCGGTTCTGGGCTCCTGACCCGTTCCTGCCGACCCTCGACCGGGGATGAGGCTTTGCGGTGCCGTTTCCGGCACCACTTCAATTGCATGCGTCAGGCAACTTCGACTTCAAGCTCCGTGCCGAAACGCTCGCCGTAAACGGCGCCGATAGCGCTTTCGATGTATTCGAAGGCGTGGCTGTCGGTGGCGTCGATGCCGGCCTCGGTCAGCATGTCCTTCGGGCAGTCGCCGATCTTGGAGCAGAGCACCAGGTCGATGCCTTCCAGGGCCGCGATGATGCCGTCGAGCGTGGCATCCTCGCCGAAGCCGCCCATGCAGTAGTTCTCGACCTTGCGGTGGCCGACGAAGGTGATGCCCTTCGGCGTCGCCTCGTAGACCTGGAACTCCTTGGCATGGCCGAAGTGCTCGTTGACGCGCCCGCCGCCCTTGGTGGCAACCGCCACGAGGAGGTTGCCGCCCTCGACCGCCGCATCCTTGACGGAGGCTACCGCCGCCTTCTTGGCCTCGACGTGATCGCCGCGTTCCTTGGCCACCACCTCGCGGTAAGCGGTGCGCTTGGCCGGGTCGTAGGCGACCTCCTCGGGCAACTGATCGAGCGTGAATTCCTGGCCGCGGTCCTCGCCGAGGAGGCCCACCGCATCGGCGCGGCACTGGCGGCAATGGCGCATCAGCTTGGCGCCGCCGTCGAGCTTGTCCTGCAGGGCCTTCAGTTCCATGGCGGTCGGGCCGCGCTGGCCGGTGAGGCCATAGTGTGTGCCGTGGGCCGGATCGGAAATCAGCGGCATGACATTGTGCAGGAAGGCGCCGCGCTCCTTGACCCAACGATTGACCTCGATGAGGTGCTCGTCGTTGACGCCGGGGATCATCACCGAGTTGATCTTGGTGAGAATGCCGCGCGCGGTGAGCATTTCGAGGCCGAGCATCTGGCGCTCATGCAGGATCGTCGCGGCCTCGATGCCGGTCCAGCGCTTGTGCTGGTAATAGATCCACGGGTAGATCTTCGCGCCGATCTCCGGGTCGACCATGTTGATGGTGATGGTCACGTGGTCGACATTCATCTCGGCGAGTTCGTCCACGTGGTCCGGCAGGGCCAGACCGTTGGTGGAAATGCAGAGCTTGATGTCCGGAATGTCCCTGGCGATCTCGGAAAAGGTCGCCTTGGTCTTCTTCCAGTCGTAGCAGGCGTCGCCCGGGCCGGCGATGCCGAGCACGGAGAGCTGCGGCACCTCGTTGGCGACCGTGATCACCTTGCGCTTGGCCTGGTCGGGCGTCAGCTTCTCGGAGACGACGCCGGGACGGCTTTCGTTGGCGCAATCGTATTTGCGATTGCAGTAGTTGCACTGGATGTTGCAGGCGGGCGCGACGGCCACATGCATGCGGGCGAAATAGTGGTGCGCCTCTTCCGAATAGCAGGGATGGTCCTTGATCCGCTCCCAGACATCCGCGTCCATGTCTTCGGGTTTGGCGGAAGAGCCGCAGGACGACGAGGAGCAGCCGCCGGAGTTGGCTGCGGCCTTCAGGGCCTCGACGTCGATCGGCTTTGCAAGGCTCTCGAGCGATATCATCACTGGCTGGTTCATCGTGAACTCCCCCTCTGAGGTTCGGGAAAGGAGGGAGCAATCGATGTGCCAGAAAAATTCTCTATTTATTTCATATGATTACACTTGCGCCGCAGTGCAGCGACGACTCCCCGACATGACAGTGTCGGAATGCGGACACGGATTTTGTGGACTTGGTCCCGGCGGCGGGACATTCGGCGTCCCGATCGGCGAGGAGCCGGTAGAGGCCCCGCTTTGCGCTGCCCGTCTATCAGACCTGCGTGGTCAGGCGGCCATCATCACCTGATTGCGGCCGGCGTCCTTGGCTGAATAGAGGGCGCGGTCCGCCCGGCGGATCGTCTCGTGCACTTCCTCACGGCCCGGACGGAAATGGGCGACGCCGATGCTCGCGGTCACGCGCGGCGCGATGGCGCCCTCGCCAAGACAGATGCGGGAAAGCGCCAGCCGCAGGGCCTGCGCGAGTTCTTCCGCACGGCCGCCGTGCGGCTCGTCGATGAGGAAGTAGAATTCCTCGCCGCCGGCCCGCGCGAAGAGATCGTCCTCGCCGCAACAGGTCATTCCGATCTCGGCGATCCGGCAGAGGACGGCGTCGCCGGCGGCATGGCCGAAGGTGTCGTTGATGCGCTTGAAGTGATCGACGTCGATCACGGCGACCGCAAAGCCATGGCCATCGCCGGAGGCGGCGGCGCTCGCGCGCTGGTCAAGGACATCCATGAACTTGCGCCGGTTGTAGACGCCCGTCAGAGGGTCCCGTTCCGCGGCCTCCTTCAATTGCGCCTCGAATGCCTTCTGCTTGGTGATATCCAGCATGACGCCGGCAAGGCCTTCGACATGCTCGCCGTCGAAGACGAGGGCGGCCTTGTGGAAACAGACGTCCCTGAACGAGCCGTCGGCGAACCGCACCTGGGTTTCGTAGACCTGGGTGCCGGCGGCGGCCATCAGCTCGTCGTCGGCCTGCTCGTAGATCTGCGCCAGATGCTGCGGCGCCACGTCGTAGACGCTGGAGCCGACGACCTGTTCGGCCGAAAGTCCGATATAGGCCTCGAAGGCCTTGTTGCAGCCGAGATAGATGCCGGCGCGATCCTTGAAGAAGATCGGCGGCGGCAGGCTGTCGATGGAGGCCTGGAGATAGGCGCGCTCGCGCTCGAGCCGGTCGATTCTCAGGCTGGACAACCGCCGTTCGGCGAGGACCCGGTCGGCCCGCGCCAGCGCGATCAGGAGATCCTCGCGGGAATGATCGCCGATCACATCGTCCGCATCGAGTTCGATGAGCCGCAAACGCGTTTCGGTGGAAAGCCCGAGGCTGGCAACGGCCAGAAGATACGGCGCGGCGCCGAACTGGCGACGAATCTCGCGTAGCTCGCGTTCCGGGTTCGAGGCGCCGAGACCAATGAGGCAGATGACATCATCAGGCCGGGTGCCGGATTGGGAAACCGGAAAGGGCATGACCGAGCCGAACACGGGCGGCACGGCAAGGCCCGCAGGGGACAGCCAGTAGACGGGATGCTCCGCCGCCGGGCGAACATCGTCCTGCAAGCGGGGTGAATCATGCACGCGACCGTTCTCCCAAGTTGAGACAGTGCACCATCGCAGACGTCAGTCCATTCACGGTGAACGCTAGCAACTTTAGGATAAGAATAGGTTATTGTCGGACCGTCGGCCGCAAAGTCTTCGTTCGAGACTTGTCAAAAACGTGCTTTTTTGACAGGCGGGCGCATCGTTGAATTGTATCTGGTGGGGCAATTCAACGACAGGCCGTCATCGGTTGCGGCGACGGCCTGTTGGCCTGATCCCTGAGGCGAACTCAGAACAGGAAATAGCGCTGGGCCATGGGCAGGACGTCGGCCGGTTCGCAGGTGAGCAATTCGCCGTCTGCGCGAACTTCGTAGGTTTCGGGGTCGACCTCGATATTCGGCGTTGCCGCGTTGTGGACCATCGCCGCCTTGCCGATGCCGCCGCGAGTGTTCTTGACCGCCAGCAGCGTCTTTTCCAGTCCGTATTTCTCGCCGATGCCGGCATCGAGCGCCGCCTGGCTGACGAAGGTGACCGACGAGGCTGTCAGCGCCTTGCCGAAGGAGCCGAACATCGGGCGGTAGTGGACCGGCTGCGGCGTCGGGATCGAGGCGTTGGGATCGCCCATCGGGGCAGCGGCGATGGTGCCCATCTTCAGGATCATGTCGGGCTTGACGCCGAAGAAGGCGGGCGACCAGAGCACGAGGTCGGCGAGCTTGCCGACTTCGACCGAGCCGATATGGGCGTCGAGGCCGTGGGCGATGGCCGGATTGATCGTCACCTTGGCGATGTAGCGCTTCACACGGAAATTGTCGTTGCTGCTGCCCTTGTCCTCGGGCAGGGCGCCGCGCTGGACCTTCATCTTGTGGGCGGTCTGAAGCGTGCGGATGATCACCTCGCCGACGCGGCCCATGGCCTGGCTGTCGGAGGCAATGATCGAGAAGGCGCCCATGTCGTGCAGGATATCTTCGGCCGCGATCGTCTCCTTGCGGATGCGGCTTTCGGCGAAGGCGACGTCCTCGGGGATGGAGTTGTCGAGGTGGTGACAGACCATCAGCATGTCGAGATGTTCGTCGAGGGTATTCCTCGTATAGGGCCGGGTCGGGTTGGTCGAGGAGGGGATGACATTCGGCAGGCCAGCGACCTTGATGATGTCCGGAGCGTGGCCGCCGCCGGCGCCCTCGGTGTGGAAGGCGTGGATGGTGCGGCCCTTGAAGGCTGCGACCGTATCCTCGACGAAACCACTCTCGTTCAGCGTATCGGTGTGGATCATCACCTGGACGTCGTAGTCATCGGCGACGGAGAGGCAATTGTCGATGGCGGCAGGGGTCGTGCCCCAGTCCTCGTGCAGCTTGAGGGCACAGGCGCCGGCCTTGACCTGCTCTTCGAGTGCGGCGGGGAGGGCCGCATTGCCCTTGCCGGCGAAGGCCAGATTCATCGGAAAGGCCTCGGCCGACTGCAGCATGCGGGTCAGGTGCCAGGGACCGGGCGTGCAGGTGGTGGCGTTGGTGCCGGTGGCGGGGCCCGTGCCGCCGCCGAGCATCGTGGTGACGCCCGACATCAGCGCCTCGTCGATCTGCTGCGGGCAGATATAGTGGATGTGCATGTCGAGCGCGCCGGCGGTGAGGATCTTGCCCTCGCCGGCGATCGCCTCGGTGCCGGGGCCGACGATGATGTCGACGCCCGGCTGGACGTCCGGGTTGCCGGCCTTGCCGATGCCGACGATGCGGCCGTCCTTGAGGCCGACGTCGGCCTTGACGATGCCCCAGTGGTCGATGATCAGCGCGTTGGTGATCACGGTGTCGACGGCGCCGCCCTCGCGGGTGACCTGGCTCTGGCCCATGCCGTCGCGGATGACCTTGCCGCCGCCGAACTTCACCTCGTCGCCGTAGGTGGTGAAGTCCTTCTCCACCTCGACGACGAGCTCGGTGTCGGCGAGGCGGATGCGGTCGCCGGTGGTCGGCCCGAACATGTCGGCATAGGCGGCGCGGGACATCTTGTACGACATTTGGGCCTTCTCCGTCTCTTTACGTTCCGCCGACTTCAAAAGTCGTCATCAATTCCGTCGGTTCAACAATCGCTTCGGCGCATGCCGCCTTGCGGGCAATCGGGCCTGATCATTCGATCCAGAGCCCGCGGTTCTTGTGCCAGTCCTCGATCGACTGCGCGGGATAGCCGTCGAAATACCGGTCCTTCGGGCCGCGCTGCACGTCGACCCAGGAGGCCTTGTATTTCAGCATGAGGTGGACGCTTTCCGGGGCTGCCGGCAGATCGGTGTCGATGGCGGAGGCCATCGGATGCACCAGATCCGGCCAGCTGTCGTCATAGAGCCACAGGGAAGAGCCGCATTTGGTGCAGAAGTGACGCTGACCGCTGCTCACCTCGCAGGAGCCGTCGTCGGCGTAGATCTTCGCATGCAGCACGCCGAGCGCATTCTCGTCCTCGACCTTCAGCGTCTCGGCGACGCCCATGATGTTGATGGCATAGCCTCCGCCGCCACCGGTCTTGCGGCAGATCGAGCAATAGCAGCGCTGATAGGGATAGGGCGTGTGGCTCTCCACGGAGAAGCGCACGGCACCGCAATGGCAGGATCCCTTCAGCGTCATCGTCATCGTTGGTTCCGGTTCACGTCTTGCGGCCTGAGGCCGACGGGCCATTCGAGAGACCTAGTTCGTCTCCAGGAACGTCTGCAGTTCCGCGGTACGCTTTCGCGTCAGGTCGGCGAGGCACCCTCCGACGGTCGAGCCACGAATGGAGCCGCCGACAAACTGGAAGCCGGCCGCCTCGCACTGGCCGTCACGATAGGCGATCCAGGCGCGCTGCGACTTCAGCAGCGCATCGGCTGCCCCGCTCTGTTCCGGCGGCAGGTCGGCGTCGATCGACTTCATCTCGGCGATGGCCTTCTTCCAGACCGCATTGAGCTCGGCGTCGGCCCGGTCGTAGTCGCGGGCGACGCAATCGTTGATCTCGAGCTGGGTCTGCGCGTTGCCGCAGTCGTCCGGCGCGCTCTTGCGCGAGGGCGGGCGGAGCCGCGGCGAGCAGCAACATGGATGCGGTGAGGCCGGCAAGACGCATCGCTCAGAGCGCTCCCATCACGTCCTGGCGGAAGCCGAAGACTTTCCTGTCGCCCTGGAAGGGGACGAGGGTGACGGAGCGCGTCTGGCCTGGCTCGAAGCGCACCGCCGTGCCGGAGGGAATGTCGAGGCGCATGCCCCTCGCTTCGGCCCGGTCGAAGGAAAGCGCCGGATTGGTCTCGGCGAAATGGTAGTGGCTGCCGACCTGCACCGGCCGGTCGCCGGTGTTGGAGACATCCATCGTGATCGTCGGAAGGCCGGCGTTGAGCTCGATCTCGCCGGCCGCGGGGAAGATTTCACCTGGGATCATGGGACTCTGCCTCCTGAATGCCGAATTGCGATCACCTGATCGGCTCGTGCACCGTCACAAGCTTGGTGCCGTCCGGAAATGTCGCCTCGACCTGCACGTCGTGGATCATCTCGGCAATGCCGTCCATCACCTGGTCGCGGGTGATCACGGTGGCGCCGGCTTCCATCAGTTCGGCAACGGAGCGGCCATCGCGCGCGCCTTCCATGACGAAGTCGGAGATGAGGGCCACGGCTTCGGGATAGTTGAGCTTGACGCCCCGTTCGAGCCTCTTGCGGGCGACCATCGCGGCCACCGAGATGAGCAGCTTGTCCTTTTCGCGCGGAGTGAGGTTCATGCCGTCCCGAGCCCTCTCTTTGTCCCGCCGCCGGGAGGCGGCTTCGCATGCGCTTGCCCGACGCTGAAGGGCGCGCATCGACCTTGATTTCGAGGCTCAAGCTAATCCGAACCCGGTCAGCAATGCCAGACCCTTGGCACCGTTTTGCCTGAGAAATTTTCAAGCACGGAAATGAGGCAATCGCGCAAGGCGCGCCCGTCCGTGGCAAGGAAGCGGGCGACGAGCAGGCCGTCGAAGGCGGTGGTTCCGGCATCAAGGAGAGTGTTGCCGGCGGTCTCCACCAGCGCGCGCAGTTCGTCGAGCCGGCCCTCGGCGTCGGGCGCGGCATGGACGAGCGTGGCATAGGCGGCCGCGCCCCGGCCGGTGGCGGCGCCTTTCAGGATGTCCCGGCTGTCGCCGACGAGGCGGAAATTGTCGGCATAGACCAGGCGGGACTTGCCGTCCGGCCCGGTCCGCCGCAGCCGCCAGCGGTCGAGGATCGTTGCCTCGCGCACGCTCTCGCCCATCGCCGTGCGGCCGAGGACGACGCTTTCGACGGCGGTCAGCGCCGCGTCATGGGCAAGATCGATGTCGAGCGAGCGGTCGAGACCGGCCCGGTCGAAGACGATGGTTTCCTGCGGCAGCCACAGGGCCCTGGCGCCGGCGCCGACGGTCAGGGTGTTCTCGATCCGCCCCAGCCCCTCGCTGCGGCGGTAGATGCGCTCGGCGGCCTGCGTCGTCGCCGTTGCGCAGGCACCGTCGCCCCAGCCGACCTCGTAGGACAGGCGATCGCCGCCGGTGACGCCGCCGGCGGTGTTGAGGAGCACGGCGACGGGCTCTCCGTCATGAACCCTGGGCAGGCGGATCTTGCAGCAGCCGTCCTGGAACAGGCGGTCGAGGCGGGTCGTGCCATCCCGGTGCTTGAAGGTCACGACGGCGGCGCCGCGCGCCCGCTGCAAGCGCGGCGACGGGCTCGGCGGGGCTGCAGCGATCTCATCGGGTGTTGTCGGCCCGCCGGGTGCGTTCATTATCCGCATGCCTTTCGCGGCTCACCCCAGGGCTGTCGTGCCCTGCAAGCCGATGGTTTCCTTCGCTGTTGACCTTGTCGCAAAGGCCGGATCGGACATCAAGAGGCAGGTGCGCGCGCTGCGGAAATGGTGGGCTCGTTGCCCCGCCCCCTATGCGGATCGCTTGCTTGCCGCTAAAAAGACTCAACGTCCATGCAAAGCATGCGCGCAATACGGGGCATGGCCCGCGGCACTCAATTCCCGAAGATGATGCAGACGCTCTCCATTCGATCGACGTTCCTTCTCCGCCGGCTTCTGGCCGCTTTCCTCGTCGCCCTGACCCTCGCGGTCCCGCAGGCGGCGCGGGCCGCTGCCTGGGACAACGCGCCCTATCTCCTCTTCGACGTGAGGACGGGCGAGGTGCTTGCCGAGCGCAATGCCTTCGCGCCCTGGTATCCGGCCTCGGTGACCAAGCTGATGACGGCCTATGTGGTCTTCGATGCGATCAAGCGCGGCGAGGTTTCGCTGATGTCGCCCGTGACGGTCAGCGCTCATGCAAACGCGCAGGCGCCGAGCAAGATGGGCTTCCAGCCGGGCACGCAGATCACCCTCGACAATGCGCTGAAGATGATGATCGTCAAGTCCGCCAACGATATCGCCATGGCGATCGCCGAAACGATCGGCGGCAGCCAGGCCGGGTTCGCCGCGCGCATGAACGACACGGCCCGCCGTCTCGGCATGACCGGCTCGCGCTTCGACAATCCCAACGGTCTGCCCGACAAGGGGCAGTGGATGACCGCGCGGGATCTGGCGATCCTGACCCGGGCGCTGATCCGGGATTTTCCGCAATATGATGTGCTGTTCCGGATTCCGGCAATCTCGATCGGCGACAAGGTGCTGAAGTCGCAGAACAAGCTGCTCGAACAATATCCCGGCGCGGACGGCATGAAGACGGGCTTCATCTGCTCGGCCGGCTTCAACATGGTGGCAAGCGCGACGCGCGGCGGACGCCGGCTCGTGGTGGTCGTCCTCGGGCAGCCGAACACGAAGGTTCGCAACGAGACGGCCGCCCGGCTTCTGGAATCGGGATTCGGTCGCGGCGCCAAGCTTTTCGACCGCAAGGTGACGCTGGATCGCCTGGCACCGTCCGGCCGGGTTCCGTCCCATCCGGTGGATCTGCGTCCCGACATTTGCGGTCCGAACGGCAAGATCGCGCGCAGCATCAAGCCGGTCGGCACGCTGGTGCTTGCCCCGACCACGGCCGAGCCCGCACCCGTCCCGGTCGCCATTCTCGGCACCGGAGCCCCGCTCACCGTCGGCGACAGCGACGACGAGGACGACGGCACCGACAAGACGACGCTGGCCGGCGCGGTTGCCGTCAGCGCCAATGTCCCGCTGCCGCGCCTTCGGCCGATGGCGCCGGTCCGGCTGAAGGGCACGATGAGCGACCCGGCGCTGCCGGTGGCCAGGCCGTGACCGACGACGAGAACACTCCCGCCATGGCCGAACCCCGCAAGCGCCCCGAACCCATTCCGCTGACCGTCATCACGGGCTTTCTCGGCGCCGGCAAGACAACGCTGCTCAACGCGCTCGTCGCCGATCCGGCGATGAAGGACGCGGCGGTCGTCATCAACGAGTTCGGCGAGGTCGGGCTCGATCATCTCTTCGTCGCGGCGCGCGACGACGGCATCGTGGAGCTTTCCTCCGGTTGCCTGTGCTGCACCATCCGCGGCGATCTCGTGAACACGCTGGAGACTTTCCTGCGCGGGGTCGACAACAAGCGCATCGACAAGCTCACGCGCGTCGTCATCGAGACGACGGGGCTCGCCGATCCGGCCCCCGTGCTGCAGACGGTGATGGCGCATCCCTATCTCGTCATGCGCTACCGGCTCGACGGCGTGATCACCCTGGTCGACGCGGTGAACGGCTCGGCGACCCTCGATGCCCACAAGGAGGCGGTCAAGCAGGTGGCCGTCGCCGATCGGCTCGTGATCACCAAGACCGATCTGCCGGAAGGCGCCGAACGCCTGCCGGCACTGGTTGCCAGGCTGACGGCGCTCAACCCGGCAGCCCCACGGCTCATGGCGGCCAAGGGTGAGGCGACCGCCGCGACCCTTCTCAACGCGGGGCTCTGGAACGCCGACACCAAGATCGCGGATGTCAGGGCGTGGCTCGCGGCCGAGGCCTACGAGACGGGCGGCGAAGCGGACCATCCTCACGGCCACGACGACCATGGTCACCATGAACATGAGCATCATGAACATGGGCATCATGGCGGGGAACACGGCGACCGCGCTCATGGCGGGCATCACGGCCATCGTCATGACGTCAACCGCCATGACGATCACATCCGTTCCTTCAGCCTCGCGACCGACCGGGCCGTCAGCGCGGGATCGCTGGAGATGTTTCTCGATCTGCTGCGGTCGGCGCACGGACCGCGCATCCTGCGGATGAAGGGGATCGTGCGGCTCGCCGAGGATCCGGACCGGCCGCTGGTGCTGCACGGCGTGCAGGAGGTGTTCCATCCGCCGGCGCGCCTGGACGCCTGGCCGGATGCGGACCACCGCACGCGCCTCGTCTTCATCACCAACGATCTCGCGGAGGATTTCGTCCGCAAGCTTTTCGACGGCATCACCGGGGCATTGGCCCCCGACACGCCGGACAAGGCGGCGATCACAGACAATCCGCTCGCCATCTCGGGCTTTTCCGGTCCGCGGTGACGGTTGCGGCCGCCGGTGCCGGGCTGCGTGGATTCGACGGGCCATCTTAACGCTTTGTGAAGGTGGCTGCGGCAGGGTCGGACCAATCGCCAGTTGCTGAAAGGTCCTCCGATGGACGCCGCCTCCGCATCCCAGTCCGTTGTCATGGACGCGATCTCGCGTCAGCAGACCGTGAGCATTGCGGCGCTCAAGCAGCAGAAGCAGGCCGGGGACGCGCTTGTTGCCATGCTCAATGCGGCCCAGGAAACGGCGAAGGCCGCACCGGCTCCCGGAACGGGCCTTGTGGTCGACACGACGGCCTGAGATTTTCCCCGGACCTGTCAGGCCTCGGGCTTGCGCGGGCCGGCCGCCAGAGCCTCGCGGACGGCCTTGCGGATTTCCGCCAGCGTGAAGGGCTTCGGCACCACGTCGTAGATGATGGCTTCGAGATTGTGGGCGCGTTCGCGCTGGTCGGCAAAGCCCGTCATCAGCAGGATCGGCAGGGTCGGATAGTCGCGCGCGACATTCAGCGCGAGGCCGATACCGTCCATCACCGGCATCATGATGTCGGAGAGCAGCAGGTCGAATTTTTCGCCCGATTGCAGGATTTCAAGCGCCGCGCCGCCGTCCTCGGCGAGCGTGACGTCATGGCCGTCGATCTCCAGGGCCCGGCGCACGAAGGCTCTGACAGCCTCGTCGTCCTCTGTCAGGAGAATATGCGCCAATCCTTGCTCCCTTGCGTTGCCAATGAGGAGACCAATACCGGCGACTTGCCGGTCTCCTCGTTCGGCATGCGGTTGAACCCAACGGTTCCGCCGCATGACCGGTCGAAATTGTCTCGTGTCGAGTGACGATTTTTCGGGTGACGACTGCCCGTCTCCCGACCGATGCCCAGTCCCGGATATCCGAGGACTGATTGATCGGACAAATATTCTTATCTCGCTGATCGGATATCTCAAGACGCTCCGGATTTTACCAAAGACGGAGCGATCCGCTTAACCGTCAAACTGCACTGCAAATCTTGAAAAAGAGTTGTGCGGCAGTGCGGGCGGCTGTCTCCGGATCGTGCCGGGAGGGCGCGCAAGGCAATTCGTGGCCGGCCCGTCAGGCCGATATGGAGAGAGAAATTCCGGGCTGGCCGGCGATCCGGCCGACAAGGCCGCCTAGCCTTGCCCGTTTCCGGTTTCCTCGATCACGCCGACATAGGGCAGTTGCCGCCAAGCATGACCCGCGTCCATGCCATAGCCGACGACGAATTTGTCTGGGCAGATGAAGCCGATGTAGTCGGCATCGATCTCGACCTTGCGTTTGCCGGGCTTTTCCAGAAGCACGACCACATCCGCACTGCGGGCGCCACGCTCCAGCATCAGCGCCTTGGCGTGGGAAATGGTGCGGCCGGACTCCAGGATATCGTCGACGATGAGCACGTCGCGGCCGGCAACGTCGGTCTCGATGTCGCGCAGGACCCGAAGGTTGCCGCTGGACACCTGTTCCGCGCCATAGCTGGAGATCGTCATGAAGTCGACCTCCGGCTCGAGCCCGACGCCGTGCAAGGCACGTAGGAGGTCGGCGGCGAAGATGAAGCTTCCCTTGAGCAAGGCAACGACGACGAGACGGTCATAGCCCGCCGTGCCGATCTCTGTCGCAAGTGCCTGGACGCGCGCGTCGATCAGGCTGGCGGAATAAAGCACGGTAATGGGGGCTGACGTCATCTGTTCCTCGTCGACATCTTCCTCCGGTCGGAAAAGCGGACGACGACATCGGTCGCAGAATCCGGCGGGGCGGGAAGACTGCTTTCAAAGCGTATTCGCTCGCCCGGCGCAAGAACGTCTTTCGGCGGCAGCACCGACCATGCATAGATTTCGCGGTCGGATGCGTTGCGCAGGCTGACCCGCAGCATCGGCACCTGCGTTGCGACATCCTTCACATTGGCGATGGCGCCCTGGACGACCAGCAGCGGTCCGGCGTCGTCCTGGCTGCCATAGCTCTTCACGTCCTCGATGGCGAGGCCGCGAAGATTGATGTCCAGTCCGGCCATGGCATAAAGGCCGGCAAGGTCCGGAACCGCGCGGACAATGGGGGTGCGGAAGCCGATGGCCACGCCGACGAAAATGGCGATGCCGGACAGGGCAATGAGCGCGCTGGCGACCTCCGCCAGGGCGCCCCAGCGCTTGCGGTGCTTCTTGTCGGATGCAAGAGGCCTCTTCTTCGCCTTCTTTCCGCGGGGTCTGATCGCCGGGCGATCCGCCGCCTCGAAACCGGGCGGATCGGCATCGATCGTGGGACCGGTTCCAAGAGCCGCATCGAGATCGCTTTCGCCGGCCCCGGATTGCGCCTCGTCCGCAGCATCCGTCTCGCTGTCGGACTCCTCCTCGTCGGAGGCCGATTGCTCGTCGCTGTCTTCTTCGCCGCTGCCGTCGAAGTCTCCGGAGCCCGTTTCGCCGGCCATGCCGTCCCCGGCCCATGACGCGCCGTCCGCCTCGGCTCTTGCCGAGGCCGCCGCCTTGGCCGCGAGATAGGTGTCGGCTGCGGCGCCGGACGCTGCTACAGCTGCCGGGGCGTCTTCAAGGTCCTCGGGAGGTTTTGCCAGCCAGACCGTCTGGCATTTCTTGCAGCGCACGTTGCGGCCTGCCGATCCGATGGCTCCATCGGGCAGGGCATAGGAGGTGGCGCAGTTGGGACAGATGATCTTCATGGCTTCCGTCTCGCCTTGCCGGTTCGATGGTCCGGCGGCTGGACTGTCTGTCTTGCCAGAACGTCCGGTCTGCTCGGGGTCTTACGCCTGGGTCGGCAAAGCGCCGGGTCCTCTCCCGGCCGATGCAACCGCCCGATCGACCGGGAAATGTTCCAGCGCCAATACCTTGCGCCTATTCCTGTCGCTCAAGTCCGATCAACTTGAGCGGAATATGCCCCGGCTGGCGGCAAGACGATTCGGTGTGAGTTTGACAGGCGTCCGTTGACAAACCATTGCCGGATTTGACGGCGGAGGCTGCATCGTGCATCCAGCGCTCTCGCGGGCCGACTCAGTTGGAAGCCGGGCTACAGGCGGGCAGACGCGGCTTCGATGCCCGGCAGCGAGGCGGCCGGACCAATCGGAGGCGTTTTCGTGGATGGCGCCGTCCCGGAAGGCGGTCCGCCTGCGGAGGCCGTGGCAAGATGATTAATGAACCCTTAAATTGCCCCTGCGACAATGGTCGCCCGACAAGGCGTCTCCGCGCCAACGCGCAAGGACAGGTTCGTGATCCGGTTTGAAAACGTAGGACTGCGATATGGGGTGGGGCCGGAGGTCCTGACGGATCTCTCGTTCCAGATCGACCCTCATTCCTTCCAGTTCCTGACCGGTCCTTCGGGGGCGGGCAAGACGACCCTTTTGCGCCTCCTGTTCCTCTCGCTGCGGCCGACGCGCGGCCTGATTTCCGTCTTCGGACGCGAGACGAGCCTCATCGGCAAGAGGGAACTGCCCGGCGTGCGCCGGCGTATCGGCATCGTGTTCCAGGACTTCCGGCTGCTCGATCACCTGACGACCTACCAGAATGTGGCCTTGCCTTATCGCGTGATCGGCATGGAGGAATCGAGCTACCGGGCCGATGTGATCGATCTCCTGAAGTGGGTTGGGCTCGGCGAGCGCATGCATGTCCTGCCGCCGATCCTCTCCGGCGGAGAAAAGCAGCGCGCGGCCATCGCTCGGGCGCTGATCACCAAGCCGGAACTGCTGCTCGCCGACGAGCCGACCGGCAACGTCGATCCGCCGCTCGCCCGCCGGCTGCTGCGGCTCTTCATCGAGCTCAACCGCCTTGGAACGGCGGTGGTCATCGCGACCCACGACCTGCATCTGATGGATCAGGTCGATGCCCGGCGCCTGGTGCTGGAAGACGGGCGCATGGAGATTTTCACGTGACCGTCGGCCGGAACGACGCCCTTCGCGACCGGCTGGGCAAGCATGCGCGCAGGCGCCGGGCAGGCGCCGACGGCGCAACGCCGGACTTCTGGCAGGGCGCCAGCATCGTTCCGTCCCAGTCGATCGCCGGGCGGGCGCTGACGCTGGTGATCGCGATCATGACGTTCCTGGCCAGCCTGACGCTTGGCGCCGTCACCGTCGTCGATGACGCGGCCACCGCATGGGCCAGCGATATCGGGCGCGAACTGACGATCGAGGTTCGCCCGGTCGATGGCGTCGATCTTGCCGGAGAGGTTGCCAAGGCGGTGGCGCTGGCACAGGAGTTTCCCGGCGTCGGCTCGGCCCATGCGCTGACCGACGACGAGACCAAACGTCTCCTGGAGCCGTGGCTCGGATCGGGGATCGATCTCAACGCCCTGCCGGTGCCGAGGCTCGTCGTCATCCAGATCAGCGATCCGACCCAGATCGACCTGTCGGCCATGGGCCGGGAGGTCGCCCGGCAGGTGCGGGGCGGAAGTCTCGACGATCACCTTGCCTGGATCGACCGGCTGCGCGCGATGGCGGGCGCAATGGTGGCCGGCGGCGTCGGCATCTTCATTCTCGTCCTGACGGCGCTTGTCTTCTCCGTCGTCTTCGCCACCCGCGCGGCCATGGCGGGCAACAGCGACGTGATCGGCGTCCTGCATTTCGTCGGCGCCGAGGCGGGGTTCATCGCCCGCGAGTTCCAGCGCCATTTCCTGCTGCTCGGCATCAAGGGCGCGGCCATCGGCGGCGGCGCGGCCATCCTTGTCTTCGCGCTGGCGGACTGGGCCACGCGCTCGGCGGCGGGCATTCCGGAGGCGGACCAGGTGACGTCCTTCCTCGGCGGTATTTCGGTCTCGCCCGTCGGCTACGCGCTGGTTCTCGTGCTGGTCTTCGCGGTCGCCATTCTCACTGCCGCGACGTCGCGCTTCGCCGTTCATCGCGCTCTTCATGCAATCGAGTGACGGCGGCCGTTCGGGAGATCTTCCATGCACCATGAAAATTCACCCGGAACTTTGTCGTCGGCAGCAAGAATCACAGGGGTATTCGTCAGAGCTTGCCGTGATGCCACCTTATTCTGATATGATGCTTCGGCGATGACGATGCTGCCGATGACACCCGTGCCTCTGATGAGCGATGCCGGAGACAGCGAGACCGGCTATGATGACCGCCGCCTGTCGCGGCGCGGCGGGATTTTCGGCGTGCGTTCGCTCGTCATCGTCGCCCTCTGCCTGGGACTGGCGCTCTGCGGCTATCTGGCCAACGACTTCATGCGTTACGCGGCTGAGGTCACGGAGATGAGTGCGCCGGCGGGACTGAAGGCCGACGGAATCGTCGTCCTGACCGGCGGCAGCGAGCGGGTGAAGGGCGCGGTCGACCTTCTGGAAGCGGGTCGCGGTAGCCGCCTGCTGATTTCCGGCGTCCACCCGGACACGCGCGCCAAGCAGATCGGCCAGATCACCAATGCCTCGAAGAGCCTGTTCGACTGCTGCATCGATCTCGACCGCAAGGCGGCGAACACGATCGGCAATGCAAGGCAGACGGCGAAATGGGCCGCAAGCAACCGATTCAGCTCGCTGCTCGTGGTGACGAGCGCCTACCACATTCCCCGCTCGATGCTGGAGCTTGCCAGCGCCATGCCCCATATGCGGCTCATTCCCTATCCGGTTTCGCCGGTGGGGGACGATCTCAAGTCCTGGTACATGAAGCCGGGGACCTGGCGGCTGCTGGTCGTCGAATACGCGAAATATCTGGCCACCAAGGCGCGTCTGGCGCTGGGATAGCTTCGCTTCTCCGTCCGAAGCCGGGCGGGCGGCTTCTCGCCTGCAAAATTCCTGGCCGTTCAGCGCCTCGATCCGGACGACGGCTTCGGCTGCCGATGTCTGGCTCAGTCGACCAGCTTGAGGCTCTTGTCGATCACACGCAGGACGCGGGCCAGTTCCTGGCCCCGTTTCAGGATCATGCCGTTCTGGCTGATGACCGAATAGGTGCCCTGGCGCCTTGCCAGCGCGGGCTCCTTCTCCACGCGGTAGAGCGGCACTTCGCTGGCCCGGCGGAAGATCGAAAAGACGGCGCGGTCCTTCAGGTGATCGACCGCATAGTCGCGCCATTCACCGGCCGCCACCATGCGCCCGTAGACGCGCAGGATCTGGGAGAGTTCGTGGCGGTCGAAGGAGACGACCGGAAGGCCCGATGCGCGCGAGGCGACCAATTTGGGCGCTCTTGCCCCGTGCGCCGGATCCGCTACGGGGCGTGGCTTCATCGGAGGGCTCGGCCAGCCGTCCACAGGTGCGACGATGTTGTCGATGACGGGCCGCTCGCCGTGTTCGTCCGGCGTTTCCTTGTCGATTTCGTCCAAAAGCCTCTCCCGGACCTTACGTGTCATGGGTCCGTCATGATCGCGCCGCTTGGCCCGCAACGCAACAGGGTCGATGCCGGAACGTTCCGGCGTCGTCGCTCGCGTCAGACCGCCGCCCGTCCCTTCTCGTCGGCCGCAAAGAGATCGCCATAGGTGTCGCGCAGGATGTTCTTCTGCACCTTGCCCATGGTGTTGCGCGGCAGGTCGTCGACGAAGATCACGCGCTTGGGTTGCTTGAAGCGGGCGAGCTTGTCGGCAAGACCCTCGAGAATCTGCTTCTCGCCCACCGAAGACCCCGGCGTGCGGACGACGACGGCGGTCACGCCCTCGCCGAAATCGGGATGGGGAACGCCGATGACGGCGCTCTCGACGACGCCTGGGATCTGGTCGATCTCGCTCTCGACCTCCTTGGGATAGATGTTGTAGCCACCCGAAATCACGAGGTCCTTGCCGCGTCCGACGATGTGGACGTAGCCGTGCTCGTCGATCTTACCGAGGTCGCCGGTGATGAAGAAGCCGTCGTCGCGGAACTCGGCCTTCGTCTTTTCCGGCATCCGCCAGTAGCCCTTGAAGACGTTGGGGCCCTTCACCTCGATCATGCCGATGCCGCCGTCGGCAACGGACTTGCCCGTGTCGGGATTGCTGATGCGCACCAAGACGCCCGGCAGCGGAAAGCCGACCGTGCCCGCGATCCTCTCGCCCTCATAGGGGTTGGAGGTGTTCATGTTGGTCTCGGTCATGCCGTAGCGTTCCAGGATGCGGTGCCCGGTCTTGTCCTCGAACTGGCGATGGGTCTCGGCGAGCAGCGGCGCCGAACCGGAGGTGAAGAGCCGCATCGTGCGGGTCGCCTCGCGTGTCAGGCCCGGATGCTGCAGGAGGCGGGTGTAGAAGGTTGGCACACCCATCATCGTCGTCGATGAGGCCATCAGCGCCAGCACCTGATCGGGATCGAACTTCGGCAGGAAGATCATCGATGCGCCGGCCAAAAGGATCACGTTGCTGGCGACGAAAAGACCGTGGGTGTGGAAGATCGGCAGGGCATGGATCAGCCGGTCGGCCCCGGTGAAGCGCCATTCCTCGACCAGCGTCTGCGCGTTGGAGAGGAGGTTGTCGTGGCTGAGCATCGCGCCCTTGGAGCGGCCCGTCGTGCCGGACGTATAGAGGATCGCGGCAAGATCGTCGGGGCCGCGAGCAACGTCGGCGAAGGGGCTGGACGCGGGAAGGCCGTCCAGGAGCGAGCCGCCGGCCTTGTCGTCGAGTGTCTTCAGCGTCGCGCCGACCTTGCCGGCAATCGGCGTCAGTCCCGCCTCGGACTTCGGCGAACAGACGACGAGCGAGGGCTCCGCGTCGGTGATGAAATAGTCGAGTTCCGCAAGCGTATAGGCGGTGTTGAGCGGCAGGTAGACGGCGCCGGCGCGGATGGCCGCCAGATAAAGCATCAACGCTTCCGGGCTCTTTTCCACCTGCACGGCGATCCGGTCGCCGGGTTTGACGCCGAGATCGACGAGCCTCGACGCAAGGCGCCCGGAAAAATCCAACATGTCGCCATAGGTCCAGATCTTCCCGTCCGCCGTTTCAATGAAGGGGGTGGCGGCCTCACGTGCAGCTTTGGCGATGGCGCTGAAGAGATGATTGGTCATTGAGTAAGTTCCCTGGCGACTTTGTCGCTCTTGTCCGAGGCAGCCTGATCCTTGATCGCCTTGGCGTTTCTCGGCGCCTCGTCCTTCCTTGCCTTGTCCTTCGAGGAGCGTTCGGCGCGCAGCAGCTTGCGCACGGCGGAGGAGGCGGCCACTTCACCCTTGGCCGCATAGGCCTCGTGGTTCGTTTCGATTTCGTCGATCTTGTAGAGATAGTTGACCATCAGCCCGTGGGATTGCTTCAGGGCACGAGCCGAGCGGTCGCCTAGGATGTTGATGCGCTCCAGCCGGGCGCCGTTGCCAAGATGGAAGCGGGCGACGGGGTCGACCGGCTTTCCGCCGCGTCCCCGGGCCTTCAGGAAGAACCAGGCCGCGGCCTGCGTCAGTGCGGGCTGGAGGGCTGCCACGGCGGCGGCATCGGCCGCCCAGTCGGGATTGTCGAGGCCGGCAAGTTTCTGCTGTTCGTCCTCATTGAACGCTTCGGATGTCTCCGCAGCCCGTTCGGCGCTGAGCCAGGCCGCAAAGCCCGGAACCGGCGAAAGGGTGACGAAGGTGTCCAACTTCGGGCATTCGCGGCTCAGGTCCTCGACCACCTGCTTGATCAGGAAATTGCCGAAGGAGACGCCGCGCAGGCCCTCCTGGCAGTTGGAGATCGAGTAGAAGACGGCGGTCGTTGCCTCGTCGGCCGGCACGATCTCGCGATCCTCCTTCAGCACGTCGTCGATCGCGGCCGGGATCTCGCGCATCAGGGCGACCTCGACGAAGATCAGCGGATCGTCGGCGAGCTGGGGGTGGAAGAAGGCGAAGCAGCGCCGGTCCTCGGGCGCGAGCCGGCGGCGCAGTTCGTCCCAGCCGGAGATGTAGTGCACCGCCTCGTAGCGGATGATCTTCTCCAGGATGTCAGCCGGGGTCGACCAGTTGATCGGCTTCAGCATCAGGAAGCCGCGATTGAACCAGGAGACGAAGAGATGGGCGAAGTCCGCATCGAGCGCCTCCAGATGCGGGTGACCGGCCTTGATCTTCAGGAGCGTCTCGCGCATGGCGACGAGGGTCGCGATCCCCTTCGGCGCGAGATTGAGCCGCCGGATCAGTTCCTGCCGGCGCGGCTCGGCGGCAAGATGCAGTTCCCGCATGGCTTCGGGGGTCGGATTGAGGCGGTAGGCGTCGATCGCCAGTTCCAGACGCGCCTCGTCCGCCCCGAACTCCTCGGCGAGGAGCACAAGGAATTCGCGCTTGCGCTCGTCGTCGAAACGCTGCCAGCGGTCGAGGATCGATTTGGCGAGCGCCATGCCGGAGGCTTCGCCCTGGCTGGAGAGCAGCGTTTCGCAATTGGCCTTGATGTTTCCGAGACTGACGATCTCGTGGCGCTCGTTCTCTCTTGCCGAGGTCAGCGACAGGAAGCGCCGGCTGCTGTCGGCGATCGATTGCAGCATGTCCGCGAAATAGGAAACACCGTTCATTGCGAAACCCCCATCATGTGATTGGGCAACCAGGTGGCAATCCCCGGGAAAAGACACAGGATGACGATGGCGAGAAGCATCACCAGCACGTAGGGCAGGGCCCCCCAGAGGATGTCGCGAGTGGCAACGCCCGGTGCAATGGCGTTGATGACAAAAAGGTTGAGACCGATCGGCGGCGTGATGAGGCCGACCTCCATGTTGATCGTCAGGACGATCGCGAACCAGTAGGGGTCGAAGCCGGCCTGGGTGATGATCGGATAGAGCATCGGCGCGGTCATGACGATCACGGCCACCGGCGGCAGGAACATGCCCGCAACAAGCAGGAAGACGTTGATCACCGCCATGAGGACCCAGCGGTTGACCTCCAGGTCGGCGATCGCGGCGGCCACGGTCTGGGTGATGAAGAGCGAGGAAAGCGCGAAGGCGAAGAGTTCGGCAGACGCCATGATCATCATGATCATGACGCTCTCGCGCATCGCGGAGGCGAAGATGCCACTGACCGGCCGGAAGCGGAACAGCCGGTAGGCGAGGATGACGACGACAAGCGTCAGGAACGCTCCCGCGCCGGCGGCCTCGGACGGCGTGGCGATGCCGCCGTAGAGCACGAAGAGCGTGCCGGCGATGATCAGCAGGAAGGGCAGGATGCGCGGCAGGCCGGCGAGGCGCTCGGCCAGCGTGTAGCGGATATCGAGACCCGCGAAGCGATAGCCCTTGCGGCTGCAGTCGATGAGCGCCCAGATCATGAACATCACCGTCAGCATGATGCCGGGAAAGACGCCGGCCATGAAGAGGCGGCCGATCGAGGTCTCGGTCGAGATGCCGTAGACGATGAGGGTGATCGATGGCGGGATCAGGATGCCGAGAGTGCCGCCGGCGGCGATGGAGCCGGTCGCGACGCTCGCCGGATAGCCCCGGTTCAGCATCTCCGGAATGCCCATCTTGCCGATGGCGGCGCAGGTCGCCGGCGAGGAACCGGTCATGCCGGAGAAGATCGCGCAGGCGCCGATGTTGGACAGCACCAGCCCGCCCGGGATGCGATTGAGCCAGCGGTCGAGGGCCGAATAGAGATCGGCGCCGGCGGGCGAGGAGGCAACGGCGGCCCCCATCAGCACGAACATCGGGATCGAGACATAGGCGATGTTGGCGATGCCGGAAAACATCGTGTCGCCGAGGACGTAGAAGATGTTCCAGCCGCTCTCGATGAAGAGGGCGGCGAAGGCGGCGAGCCCCAGCGCGAAGGCGATCGGCATGCCGGTGCCGAGCAGCATGAAGAGGGCGGCAATGATGGTGAGACCGGCGAAGGCGGGGTTCATCGCGTGCCCTCCTTGAGCGGCGTGCGCCGGCTGTTATCGGCGGAAGATTCGGGGGGGACCGTCACACCATGGACCGCAAGGTCGGAGGCGGCGGGGGTGGACGTTTCGCTGCCGGCATTGCGCAGGGCCCCGATGCGGGCCGTGATCTCGGCAATGTATTGCAGGCAGAGCATGGCGAAGCTGATCGGCATGGAGCTCAGGGGGATCCAGAGCCTCGGCGCCCAGACGCTGGAATGGGTCCAGCCGCCTTCCCAGGCTTCGTGGAACTGGATCCAGCCCGCCCCCAGCATGATGACACAGAAGGCAAGCCCCAGAAGGCTGCCGACGAGCCTCAGGATGGCGCGCGGTCGGCCGGAGAGCGTCATCTCGACGACGTCGACGCCGACGTGACCACCCTTCAGAAGAACGTAGGGGGCGCCGAGGAACATCGCGGCGGTCGCCGCGAAGATCACGAAATCCGTCTGCCAGTAGGTCGGCAGCCGGAAGACGTAGCGCATCAGGATCATCTGGCAGACGACCAGCATCGAGGCGATCATCAGCAGGGTCGCGATGACGCCGAAAAACCGGGAAAGAAAGCCGACAAGGCGGATGTAGGTCCTCGCCATCGCGATGGGGATCCTGAAAAAGCGTTGGAATTGGGGTGCAACGCGCCGGCAGGGACGGTCGCGGGCATGTCACCCGCAACGCCTGCCCTGCCGGCAGGATTGCCGTGCTCACTCCACCGCAAGGGCCTTTTCGATCAGTTCCTGGCCGCCGGGAACCTTCTCGGCGAAGTTCTTGTAGGAGGACTGCTGGGCGATCTCGAGCCAGGCGTCGTAGTTCTCCTTCGACATCGACGTGACCTCGACGCCGGCCTTCGTGTAGGCGTCGATCAGCTTCTGGTCGCCCTTGCGGACTTCCTCGTTGAAAAAGGCTTCGGCCTTGGCGCCGGCCTCCATGAGGGCCTTCTGCTGCTCGGGGGTGAGGCCGTCGAAGACCTTCTTCGACATCAGCACCGGCTCGTACATGAACCAGAGGGCATTATCGCCCGGCGCCGTCAGGCATTTCGCCAGTTCATAGATGCGATAGGAAACGAAGCTTGCCGACGAGGTGTTGGCGGCATCGAGTACGCCGGTCTGCATGCCGGTGTAGATTTCCGACGAGGGCATCGAGGCGATCGACGCGCCGGCCGCCGCCAGCATTTCCTCGAAGGCGGGACCCGCGGCGCGGATCACCTGCCCCTTCACCGTGTCCGGTGCGGTGATGCAGGACTTGGTCGAGGCGAAGGCGCCCGAAAGCCAGGCATCGGAGAGCACGATCGCCCCGGAATCGTCGATGATCTTCTTGATGTCCGCCATGAAGGGCGAATCGTTGAGGCGCATGGCGCGGTCGAAATTGCCGACAAGGCCTGGCATCAGCGTCGCGGAGAATTCCGGATGACGGCCCGCGGCGTAGTCGAGCGGAAAGGACGTGATGTCGAGAAGGCCGCGCGTCACGGCATTCCACTGGTCGTTGGGCTTGTAGAGCGAGGCGCCCGGATAGACCTGGATCTCCAGGTCGACGTTGGCGGCCGCCACGTCGCGCGCAATCATCTGCACCATCTCGTCGCGGATGTCGCCCTTGCCGCCCGGAAACTGGTGCGAGGCTTTCAGGATCGTTGCCGCCGACGCGCCGCCAGCAACGGCGCAGCCAGCTACCACCACGGCCGCAAGGCCGATGCCCTTCATCATCTGTCGCATGAGGTCCTCCCTTTGGTCCGGATCTTCGTCCGGCATGGCGGCTAGTGTGGGACTATCATGTCGACAATGTCAATCTCCTTGTATACAAGAAAGGGATGACTGCTGGCGTCAGGGCGGGAATCGATGAGTACCAATACCTTTCACAAGCTGCGCGACGAGATCGAGAACGACATCGTCGCTGGCGTCTACGAGCCGGGGGAACGTCTCGACGAGGTGCAGCTTGCGACGCGCTTCGGCGTTTCGCGCACGCCGGTGCGTGAAGCCCTGATGCAGCTTTCCGCGACGGGGCTCGTCGAAATCCGGCCGCGGCGGGGAGCGATCGTCGCCGATCCCGCGCCCGAGCGGCTCTACGAGATGTTCGAGGTGATGGCGGAACTGGAGGGCATGGCCGGGGCGATGGCGGCCCGTCGCCACACCGAAGCGGACCGCGAGGCGCTGGTCCAGGCGCATGCGCGCTGCGAGGAAGCGGCCAAGGCGGGCGATTCAGACGCCTATTACTACGAGAACGAGATTTTCCATCTGGCCGTCTATGCGGCCAGCCACAGCGGTTTCCTGGAAGAGCAGTGCGGCCTGCTGCATCGCCGGCTGCGTCCCTATCGGCGTCTGCAGCTTCGCGTCCGCAACCGCGTCGGGTCATCCGTCGCCGAGCACGGGGCCGTTCTTGCCGCGATCCTTGCCGGAGACGAGGCCGCGGCACGCAGCGCCCTGAAGGCGCATGTGGCCGTCCAGGGCGACCGTTTCAGCGATCTGACCGCCAGTCTCACGACGCGCCGCCGTGTCACGGAGGCGGCGCGATAGCGTCAGCCTTTCTTCGACAGCAGAAACACCGCCTGTTCGCCGAAGAGATTCCACCAGGACCAGGGCATGTTGAAGGGCACGCGTTTGCCCGCGCCATCGATGGCCACGGCCTTTTCCACATGCGCGCCGATTTCGTCGCACAATGCGACGAAGTCGCGGATGGTGCAGAAGTGGATGTTCGGCGTGTCGTGCCAGGAATAGGGCAGCTTTGCGTTGACCGGCATGCGTCCGCCGAACAGGAGCCGGCGGCGAACGTCCCAGTAGCCGAAATTCGGGAAGGAGATGATGGCCTTCGTGCCGATGCGCAAAAGTTCGGTCAGCACCGTTTTCGGCGCGTGGGTCGCCTGGATGGTCTGGCTCAGGATCGCGTAGTCGAAGGCGTGGTCGGGATAATAGCCAAGGTCGCGGTCGGCATCGCCCTGGATGACCGAAAGGCCGCGCTTGACGCAGGCGTTGACGCCCGCCTGGCTGATCTCGATGCCGCGTCCGTCGACATGGCAGGTGGCGGCCAGATAGGCCAGAAGGTCGCCGTCGCCGCAGCCGACATCGAGAACGCGTGCGCCGTCGTGCACGAGTTCAGCGATCAGGCGGAAGTCGATGCGGACGGAACTGGTGACGTCGGCCATCAGGCAGCCTCGCTTTCGGCGGGGCCGGGAATGCCGCGTGCCCTTGCCGCGCCGGACAGAAAACCGCGGATGGTGGCGAAAAGCTCCGGCTCGTCGAGCAGGAAGGCGTCATGGCCGCGCGGTGAGTCGATCTCCACGAAGGAGACGTTCGCCCCGGCGGCGCTGAGGGCATGCACCACCATCTTGCTTTCGGCGGTGGGGAACAGCCAGTCGGTCGTGAAGGAAACGACGCAGAACCGGGTCTTCGTGCCCTTGAAAGCGCGGGCGAGAACGCCGCCATGACGCCCGGCGATATCGAAATAGTCCATCGCCCGCGTGACGTAGAGATAGGAATTGGCGTCGAAGCGGTCGACGAAGCTCATGCCCTGGTGGCGCAGATAGCTTTCGATCTGGAAGTCCGCCTCGAAGCCGAAGGTCAGCTGTTCGCGGTCCTGCAAGTTGCGGCCGAATTTCGCGTGGAGCGACTGGCCGGACATGTAGGTGATATGCGCGGCCATCCGTGCGACGGCGAGGCCCTTCTTGGGATTCTTGCCCTCGACGAGGTAGTTGCCGCCGCACCAGTCCGGATCGGCCATCACCGCCTGACGGCCGACCTCGTGGAAGGCGATGTTCTGCGAGGAATGCCGGGCACCGGCCGCGATCGGCACGGCCGCGAAGACACGGTCCGGATAGCTAGCGGCCCATTCCAGCACCTGCATGCCCCCCATGGAGCCGCCGACGACGGCAAACAGCGTCTCGATGCCGAGGCGGTCGACGAGGGCGGCCTGCGAGCGCACGATGTCGGCGATCGTGATGATCGGCAGCGACAGGGCGTAGGGCTTGCCGGTCTCCGGATTGATCGAGGCCGGTCCGGTGGTGCCGAGGCAGCCGCCAAGGACGTTGGCGCAGATGACGAAGAAGCGGTCGGTGTCGACCGGCTTGCCGGGGCCGACCATCATCGACCACCAACCGGGCTTGCCGGTCACCGGGTTGGAACTCGTCACATACTGGTCGCCGGTGAGGGCGTGGCAGACGAGCACCGCGTTCGACTTGTCGGCATTGAGCGTGCCGGCGGTCGTGTAGGCGATCTGCCAGGGGGCGAGCTGTTTGCCGCTGTCGAGATTGAGCGGTGCGTCCGTGCCGAAATGCTCGACAAGGCTGGACGGCCGGTCGGCTTCGGACCGGCGCTTCTGCTCGGTTTCATCCAGATCGGCTATGGCGGCCGATTGGGTCATGGTCGTCATCCTGGCCTGTGAGAGAGGCAATCGGGAATGGGCAGATCGGGGCCTTTGGCATAATCCGCAAGGGCCCGTAGCTAGGAAGGTCGGAGGGGAGATGTCAATCCCGGAAGAGGCAATGCCGGCCTGCCGATACCCTAACGGCGGCGGGACGTCTCATCGGGCCCGTTGAGAAAATCGTCACGTCTTGTGTGAAGGATGCAGGTCGAGTTCCTGCCGAAACCGTGGAGAAGACCGGCCATGTTCCGCCCCATCATTCTTGCCGCGATGCTTGGCGCGCTTGCCTTTCCGGTCTTTGGCCAGACCTATTTCGAGCCCAAGCGGGGCAGCGAACTGCGTGCGGACCTGATGGATGCGATCCGGCCGATCGCCGAATGGCAGCTCGGCGCGCCGGTGGAATTCGTGATCGACACCCTGCGCACCGACGACCATGTCGCCTTCGCGATGGTCAAGGCGCAGCGGCCGGGCGGCAAGCCGATCGACATGGCGAAGACGCCGCTTGCCGCGCGCGACAGCTACTATGTCGACGACTATGACGGTCCCGCCACGATGGAAGTGCTGATGAAGCGGTCCGACCGCATGTGGGTGCCGGTGACCTATCATATCGGCTCGACGGAAGCCTGGTGGGACGATGACATCTACTGCCCGGTCTGGGGCGCCGTCATCGAGGAATGGTGCCGCGACTGAGGGGCCCGGTCCCGCGAAAGGCTGTCATTCCCTTTGCCTTTCGCGCCCGTCCTGCCTATGAATGCGCCCGATCATCGGGTTTTATCCCGCACGTGCGCATTCGGAGTTATCCAACATCATGTCGTCCGAGGCTTCCCGTCCCGTCCCGCGTCCCGGCATCCTGGAAATCGATGCCTATGTGCCCGGCCGCTCCAAGGCGCCGGCGGGGGTGAAGCTGCACAAGCTGTCGTCGAACGAGAGCCCGCTCGGGGCGAGCCCGGCGGCGATCGAGGCCTTCAGGGCCATCGCCGACAAGCTGGAGCTTTATCCGGACGGCTCGTCGACGGCGCTGCGTGAAGCGATTGCCGCGATGCATGGCCTCAACCCGGCGAATATCGTCTGCGGCAACGGTTCCGACGATCTCCTGGAACTCATCACCAAGGCCTATATCGGGCCGGGCGACGAGGGCATCTACACGGAATTCGGCTTTCTCGTTTACAAGATCGCGATCCTTGCCGCCGGCGGCGTGCCCGTCGTTGCCAAGGAGACCGACTGCACCGCGAGCGTCGATGCGATCCTGGAAAAGGTGACGCCGCGCACGAAGGTCGTCTTTCTCGCCAATCCGAACAATCCGACGGGCACCTATCTCACGTCGTCCGACGTGAAGCGGCTGCAGGCAGGCCTGCCGCCGCATGTGCTCCTCGTGCTCGACGCCGCCTATGCGGAGTATGTGCGCCGCAACGACTATGCCTCCGGCATCGAGCTTGTCTCGGAGACAGAGAATGTCGTGATGACGCGCACCTTCTCCAAGATCCACGGCCTTGCGGCCCTGCGCATCGGCTGGATGTACGGCCCGGCCCATGTGGTCGACGCCATCAACCGCATCCGTGGGCCGTTCAACGTCTCGGCGGCGGCGATTGCCGCTGGCACCGAGGCGATCCGGGACAGGGCCTTTATCGAGCAGGCCGTTGCCCACAACAACGAGTGGCTGGAGATCGTGACGCGGGAGATCGAGGCGCTCGGCCTCAAGGTGACGCCGAGCGTCGCCAACTTCGTGCTGATCCATTTCCCGGAGGAAAAGGGCAGGACAGCGGGGGACGCCGACGAATTCCTCGTCGCGCGCGGCCTCGTGCTGCGCCAGGTTTCCTCCTACGGCCTGCCGCAGTGCCTGCGCATGACCATCGGCACGGAAGAGGCGAACCGGGCGGTGATTGCGGCGCTGAAGGATTTTCTGAGCGGAGCCGGGTCGTGAACGGGACAGTCGAGACGAAGGACTTTCAGCCTATCGAGCGCCTTGCCATCATCGGCATCGGCCTGATCGGGGCCTCGATTGCGCTCGGTGCGAGGAAGCGTGGGCTCGCCAGGCATATCGCGATCGCGGACCGCTCGCCGACCAATCTTGCCCGGGCCGAGGAACTCGGCCTTGGCGACAGCTACCATGCCGGCGCCGACGCGGCGGTGAAGGACGCCGATCTGGTGATCTGCTGCGTGCCGGTCGGGGCCAGCGGCGACGTGGCACGCGAGATTGCCCGCGGCCTGATGCCCGGCGCGATCGTTTCCGATGTCGGCTCGGTCAAGGGCTCGGTCGTCGCGCAGATGGCGCCGCACCTGCCGAAGAGCGTCCATTTCATTCCCGGCCACCCGGTGGCGGGCACGGAATTTTCCGGTCCGGATGCGGGCCTGCCGGATCTCTTCGTCAAGCGCTGGTGCATCCTGACGCCGCCGGACGATGTCGATGAGTCGGCAAAGGAAAGGCTCATCGGCTTCTGGACCGCTCTGGGGGCGATGGTGGAGTGCATGAGCGCGGAGCACCACGACCTGGTGCTCGCCATCACCAGCCATGTGCCGCATCTGATCGCCTACAACATCGTCGGCACGGCGGACGACCTTGAGGCCGTCACCGAGTCGGAGGTGATGAAATTCTCAGCCGGTGGCTTTCGCGATTTCACCCGCATCGCCGCCTCCGACCCGACCATGTGGCGCGACGTCTTCCTCAACAACCGCGAGGCGGTGATCGAGGTGCTCGGGCGTTTCACCGAGGACCTGATCGCCCTGCAGCGTGCGATCCGATGGGGCGAGGGCGACAAGCTGTTCGATCTCTTTACGCGCACGCGCGCCATCCGGCGAGGCATCATCGATCTCGGCCAGGAGACCGAGGCGCCGGACTTCGGGCGCGGCGGCGAGCGCTGACCGGGTGAGGCTATCACGATGACGATCGAGATCCGCCGCTTCGAGCCAAGGGACGCCGATGGTGTCATCGGCCTCATCCTGCCGATCCAGCAGGATGAGTTCGGCGTTGCGATCACCGCGGAGGACCAGCCGGATCTGAAGGCCATCCCGGATTTCTACCAGACCGGGCTCGGGGACTTCTGGGTCGCTGTAACGGATGAGGGGCGCATCGTCGGCACGATCTCGCTCAAGGATATCGGCGACAAGCTCGGCGCGCTCAGGAAGATGTTCGTCGCCGCCGAATGGCGAGGGCGGGAGCGTGGCGTCGCAAGCGGGCTGCTCGAGCGCCTGCTGACGACCTCGCGCGAGCGCGGCATCAGGTCCGTCTTCCTCGGCACGACCGACAAGTTCCACGCCGCCCATCGCTTCTACGAGAAGAACGGCTTCGCCGAGATCGCGAAGGCGGACCTGCCGGAGAGCTTTCCGTTGATTGCCGTCGACACGAAATTCTACACGATCACGCTCTGACCGGGCGGGGCGCCTAGCGTCTATCTTGGCGCCTATCTCGACGCATAGAGCGAGCCGATCCCGCCGAGAGACTGGCCGCCGGCGCTGACCTTGCCGTCCTTCGCGGTGACGGTGATCGCGCGGGCGCCGTTGTCGGCCGGCTCGCCGAAGACGAGGAAGGCGGTCAGCAGTGGGGCGAGCGGCACCAGCGCGTCCTTGCCGGAGGCGAACAGCGTGCCGAAGGCCTTGAGGCCGTCCGCCTCGACGCGAATCTCGCCGTCCGGTCGTCCGAGGTCGTCGAGGGTGACGCTGCCCTTGCCGGAGAGGGAGACATCGCCGAGCTTCAGGGCGAGGCTGTCGACATCGACCTTGCCGCCCGCCTGCTGCCAGAGCGGCAGGCTCGCCTCAGTCAGGGGGACGAGCATGCGCGGCTCCTCGACCCGCATGATGGCGTCGATGTCGGCGGGAACCGGCAGAAGCTGCTGACCGGCGACGTCGCCCTCGCTGCCGCGCAGCATGGCCGCAAGATCGAGGCTGCCGTCCGCCGGGTCCGGCCGGACATGCCACTCGCCATGGGCGGCGGTCATCTTCATCGTCGGGCGCATCGGCGCGCTGGTCTCGACGGTGAGGTCGTCCGCGACGACCGAGAGGCGCTCGGGGTCGCCGCCCTGATGGCGCAGGCTGGCATGAAGATCGGCGAAGGTCGCCGTCGTCGTGCTGGTGTCCGGCGCGGTCACGATCAGCGGCCCGACGATGTTGGCGAGGGCCAGCTGCCAGTTGTCGACGGCTGCCGTCACGACAAGCCTCGCCGCGTTGACACTGTTGCCGTCGGCCAGTTCGATCGACGGCTTTTCGCAACTGACCACCATCCGGAAAGGCCATCCGGAAATGGAGCGCTCATCACAGGTCACCTTCGTGCCGATGGCCGCGAGCGATTCGAGATTCCGGGTGATGGCCTGATCGGTCTGATCCTTCAGATAGAACCAGCCGCCGGTCCAGGCGACGACGACGACCGCGCCGAGCCCGGCGAGAATCTTGATGCTGCGTGACATGAAGGATCGATCACCCTTTTCTATTGTTTCGAAGCGGCCCTGGCCCGTCTGGGCGCATCGCGCCGGCCATTCTTGCCTTTGCGACCCGTTGCGCAGCCAGCCGCCGGCCGCCTGACACTACGCCTCCCGGTCAGGTCTGATCAACTTTGGCGGACTATGCTGTAGTTCATGTGGCCGCGCTGGCCGGAACTGGGCGAATCGCCCTTCCGCGCCATGTGAACGGCAAGGATCAGGCTGTCTTGGGAAAATGGCGCATGGATGACGTCTTTTATGTCTTCGGCTACGGATCGCTGATGTGGCGGCCGGGATTTGCGCATCGACGCGCTCTGCCGGCCCTGCTCCACGGCGCGCATCGCTCGCTTTGCGTTTACTCCTGGGTGCATCGGGGGACGCGGGAGCGGCCGGGTCTCGTCTTCGGGCTCGACCGGGGCGGGGCCTGCCGGGGGCTTGCCTTCGAGGTCGATGCCGCCGACCGGGAGGAGGTGGTCGCTTATCTGAGGGCGCGCGAACAGGTGACGGCCGTCTACCGGGAAGCGATCCGTCCCGTTCGGTTGCTTCAGCCGGAGAAGCTGATTGTGCCGGCGCTGACCTATCTCGTCGATCATCGCCACGACCAATATGCCGGTCGGCTCGACCATGCGACACGGATCGACATCGTGCGCCGCAGCGCCGGCCAGTCCGGGCGCAACCCGGACTATGTGCTGGCGACTGCCGATCATCTGGTGGAACTCGGCATCCGCGATCACGAGGTCTCGGCCATTGCCGAGGAACTGCGGTCTCTGGAGCGCGAGGAGAGGGCTGTCTCCTGACCGTCCCGGTCAGTCAGCTTTCGCTTGTGCCTTGAGCAAGGCGATGCGGGCGCGGGCGGCGGCGGGCAATCCCTCGACCCCCTCCTGTCCAGCTTCCAGCAGGCGCTCGTCGCAACGGGCCTCGATGCGGTCCTGGAGAAGGTGGAAGAACTCCCGCATCGGCAGACCCGGCGCGATCGGCTCAAGGAAATCGACGTGGATTGTGCCCTTGCGCTGGACCATGCGGCGGCGCTGCCAGACGAGGCCGGAGTCGAGCGCGACCGGCAGGCAGGGCACGCCAAGATCGGCGTAGAGACGGGCGATGCCGATCTTGTAAGCCGGCTCAGCACCGGGCTCCCGGCGTGTTCCCTCGGGGAAAATCAGCACCTGACGGCCCTGGGCGAGCGTCTTGCGCGTTGCCTCGGTCATCTTGGCAAGCGCGGCCGATCCCTTGCCCCGGTCGACCGGGATCATGTCGAGCCGCCTGATCCACCAGCCGAAGAGCGGGATCCACATCAGCTCGCGCTTCAGGACGAAGACCGCGTCGCCGAACTGCGCCATCAGCGCGATGGTCTCCCACATCGACTGGTGCTTGGAGGCGACGAGCAACGCTCCCTGGGGAATGTTCTCGCGGCCCGTATAGACGTGGCGGACGCCGGTGGTGACGCGGTGCAGGGCCATGGCCGTGCGGCACCAGAATTTGGCAAGACCCACCACACAGCCGCGCGGCAGGAGCATCGCGGGCGAGCACACGATCATCGAGACGATCATGTAGGGATAGAGCAGGGCGTTGAAGAGAAGCGAGCGGACGAGCATGGGGCGGATCTATAGCCGGACAGCCGGGTTGGGGAAACGGATTTTGCGCCACAGGTCTTGGCGAAAGACGCCGAGCTCACCGGCGGCGGACAACGGCTGCTATTGCGCGTAGCCGACGGGAAGCGGGCCCGCTTCCTTCAGCGCCTCCATGGAGATCGACGCCGAAACGTCGAAGAGCTCGGCCTTGCGGACGAGGGCCTTGTAGACGACGTCGTAATGCTCCACGCGCGGCAGGACGATCTTCAGGAGATAGTCGTAGAGGCCCGTGAGCCGGTGGACCTCGACGATCTCGGGAATGTCGGCGACGGCGCGATGGAAATTCTCCATCCATTCGGCGGAATGATGCGCCGTCTTGACCAGCGCGAAGACGGTCGTCGGCAGGCGCATGCGCTCGCGGTCGAGACGGGCGACGCGGCCGGCAATATACCCCTCCGCCTCCAGGCGCTGTATCCGACGCGAGCAGGCGGAAAGGGAGAGGCTCACCTTTTCGGCCAGATCGCCAATGGCGATGGAGGCATCGCGCTGGAGGAGCGATAAAATCCGGCGGTCGCGGTCATCGAGCATAGAGGTGGATTCTCGCGTCGTTCGTGGAATTATCGCAAATTCATGGCGTGATCTTCCGTTTTATATACCGATGTTTGTGTCATGTCTTGCAACGACGCGGATTTTCGCATCCTTTTTGCAAGAAACTCGTGACACTCTTGCATCATCGGACAGGACGGCGCTTGCTGCGCTGGCGCTACGGCAAGAGGAGAGGATGGCAATGAAGACAATCGGGCTTATCGGCGGCATGAGCTTCGAGAGCAGCGCGGTCTACTATCGCCTCGTCAACGAGCAGGTTCGGGCGGCGCTTGGCAGCCTGCATTCGGCGGAGGTGCTGATGCATTCGGTCGACTTCCAGACGATTGTCGACATGCAGAAGGCCGGCCGGTGGGATCTGGCTGCCGAGCGCCTTGCCTCGGTCGCCAAGGGGCTGGAGCGCGCCGGCGCCGGCTGCATCCTGATCTGCACCAACACGATGCATCTCGTCGCGGACGAGGTCGCCGGCGAAATTAGCATTCCGCTCATCAACATCATCGACGAGACGGCATCCGCGCTGAGGGCATCGGGCGTGCGCCGTCCGCTGCTGCTTGCGACGCGCTACACGATGGAGCACGGCTTTTATACCGAGCGGATGGCACGGCATGGCCTCTCGCCGATGACGCCGGATGCGGCTGGCCGTGCGCTGGTCCATGACATCATCTTCAACGAGCTTTGCGCCGGGATCGTGCGTGAGGAGTCGCGTGCCGCCCTTCTCCGCCTGATCGAGCAGGCGAAGGCGGACGGCGCGGACGCCGTCATCCTCGGCTGTACGGAGATCTGCCTGATCCTCGACCCCGCCAATCTGCCACTTCCGGGCTTCGATTCCACGGCGATCCATGCTGCGGCGGCCGTGAGAATGGCGCTGGGCGAGTCGGCCAAGGACCGCGCCGCCTGATATCTGATGGCAATCAGCGGACCGGATCGCCGCAGGCCTCGCGGTAGAGCCGGATCGTCTCGGCCATGCCGTAGATGAGCGCATCGGCGGTGAGCGCGTGGCCGATGGAGACCTCGGCGAGATAAGGGATCGCGGCCTTCAGCTTCGGCATATTGGCAAGCGTCAGGTCATGGCCGGCGTTGACGGCAAGGCCCGCCGTGCGGGCCGCCTCGGCGGCTTCGGCCAGCTTCTTCAGTTCGGCGTCTTGGACATCGGGATCGACGGCGTGTCCGTAGGGACCGGTGTAGAATTCGACCCGATCGGCGCCCGTCTTCGCCGCGCCTTCCGCCATGCCCGCATCGGCATCGACGAACACCGAAACGCGCGCACCGAAGGTATGGATCTGGTCGATGATCCTGCTCAGGTAGGAGGCGTTTTCCTGCGTGTCCCAGCCATGGTCGGAGGTCGACTGCGACGGATCGTCGGGAACGAGCGTCACCTGATCCGGCTGGGCGAGGGCGCAAAGCTCCAGGAACTCGTGGGTCGGATAGCCCTCGATGTTGAATTCCTTGTCCTTCCACTCGCCGCGCAGGAGCTTCTGCAGGTCGAAGACGTCGGTGCGGCGGATATGCCTCTGGTCCGGGCGCGGGTGGATGGTGATGCCATAGGCGCCGGCTTCCAAGGCGATGGCGGAAAGGCCGGTGACGCTCGGCCAGGGCAGGTCGCGCCGGTTGCGCAACTGGGCGATGGCGTTGACGTTGACGGAGAGCTTGGTCGTGGTCATGGCTGCGGCCTTTCCGGCAGGGAAGCCGGCTGGTTAGGACAGTTTTCCGCCGGCTGCAATGCGCGCCATTGGCACAGGATTTTTGGCCGATCGGCGAAGTGGCTCAGCCCTTCAGACCGCCGGCCTCCTCGATGAAGGCCAGCACCGTGTCGACGCCATCGCCGGCGCGAACGTTGGTGAAGACGAAGGGCCGGTCGCGGCGCATCTTTTTCGAATCCCGGTCCATCACCTCCAGCGAGGCGCCGACGAGCGGGGCAAGGTCGATCTTGTTGATGACGAGCAGGTCCGAGCGGGTGATGCCGGGCCCGCCCTTGCGCGGGATCTTGTCGCCGGCCGAAACGTCGATGACGTAGATGGTGATGTCGGCCAGTTCGGGCGAGAAGGTGGCCGCCAGATTGTCGCCGCCGGATTCGATCAGGATCACGTCGAGGCCGGGGAAGGCCTTTTCGAGATCGGCGACGGCGGCAAGGTTGATCGAGGCGTCCTCGCGGATCGCGGTGTGCGGGCAGCCGCCGGTCTCCACGCCGAGGATGCGCTCGGGCGGCAGCGCGCCGGAGCGGGTCAGGAACTCGGCGTCTTCCTTGGTATAGATGTCGTTGGTGATCGCGGCGATCTCGTAGCTCTTGCTGAGGCGCTTGCAGAGCGCGTCCATCAGCGCGGTCTTGCCGGAGCCGACCGGGCCGCCGATGCCGACGCGCAGGGGACCGTTGGGAGACTTGGTTGCGGACGCCATCATGAGCGGAAGAGCCTCGTATACTGGGTTTCATGGTGCATGGAGGCGATGTCGGCGGCAAGCGACGCGCCACCGATCTCCTCCAGGGGCAAAAGGGCGGCCTCGGTCACGACCTCGTGGATGACCGGCTCCATGCGGGCGGTGACGCGCTGGCCGTCGGTCTGGCCAAGCGGCACGGCGCGCACGGCAGCGGAGACGAGATTGGCGGCAAAGGCGGAAAGCATGGCGGTCGCGGCGGGAACGAGCGGCACGCCATGGTCGGCGGCAGCGACTGCGACCGCCACCGGATAGACGATGGCCTCGCCGGACTGGCCGAGGGCTTCGAGACTTGGCGCGCCCCAGGTCTTGGCCACGGTGCCGGCGAAGGCGCGCCCCTGCGCGGTCGCCTCAAGGCGCCGCTCTTTCGTCGGGCAAAGGGCAAGGCCGAGTCCGGCGATCTCCTCCAGCCGGTCGAAATCCGCGTGGGCGGCCGCCGTCCAGGCATTGGCGAAGAGGATGACGTCGGAGCGCCCCGCGCCATGCTTCAGGATGGCCGCGATCCAGGCCTCAAGGCTTGCCGCATCGGTGACATCGCCGGCCTCGATCGCCCATTCCAGCCCGTGGGAATAGGTGTAGGCGCCAACCGGGAAGGCGGGCGAGAGCCAGGCTGCCAGACGGACAAGGCCGGACAGGCCGAGGGCATCCTCGTTCGTGGTCTTGATGTCGGTCACGGGGCGTCAGTGGTCGTGGTGGCGATGATGATCATGGCCACAGCCGCAGTCCGCGCCATGCTCATGGTCGTGATCGTGCGAATGGCTGTGATCGTGTGCATGGGCGTGGCCGTGATCATGATGATCATGATCGTGCCCGTGGTGATCGTCGTGGCCGTGCCGGTGATCATGTCCGTGATCGTGTCCCAGCACCTCGCCATGGCCATAGGCGCCGCCTTCGGGATCAAAGGGCTTTTGAACGTGGGCGACCTTGGCGCCAAGCTTCAGCGCCATATCCTCGATGACATGATCCTCGCGGATCAGCAGCCGGTCGCCGGCAAGCTGGGTCGGCAGGTGACGATTGCCGAGGTGCCAGGCAAGGCGGATGAGATGGGCCGTGTCGTCGGCGGTGATTTCCAGAAGACGCTCGGGCTTGGCGGTGACGAGGATGACGCGGCCATCCTCCAGCTCCAGGCCGTCGCCCTGCTTCATCACCTTGGCTTCCGGCAGGTCGAGCAGAAAGGCCGTGCCGCCGGTGCAACGCATCACCAGACGACGGCGATGGCGGTCGTCGCGCTCCAGATAGAGCGTATCGGCAGGGTCGCCGGAAAAGCTGCCGGCGGGCAGGATGCGGATGGCGCGAATCATGGTCAGTCGTCCTTTGGCGAATTTCAGAACATCGCCCTCAATTCCGCGGCGATGGCAAGGCCGAGGTGCTTGTGCGCTTCGGCCTCCATATGGATCCCCTCGACCGGGCTCATTTCGCAGACCGTACCGGCGTCGAGGAAATGCGCTCCGTTGGCGCGGGCGACGGCGGCGAGCAGCGGGGCAAGGCGCCGGCTTTTCTCGTGTCCGCCGGTGAAGAAGGGTGTCAGGCAACCGACGGCGCGGATCGGCGGCGGCGAGACCAGCAGCACCTTCGGGGGCACCATGCCGGGGCTGGCGGACGTCCGCACCATGCCTGCCAGAACGCCAAGGCCGCCGGCGACATCCTCGGCCGTGAGGGAGAAGCGGCTCTTGAAGTCGTTGGTGCCGAGCATGATGACCACGGCATCGAGCGGACGGTGGCTGGCGATAAGGCCAAGGAGCATGCGCCGGCCGTTCCTGTCCTCGCCCTCGATCGGGTCGTCGTGGACGCTGGTGCGCCCCGGCAGGCCCTCCTCGATCAGGCGCCAGTCGGGCCCGAGGTTGAGTTGGGCAATGCCCGGCCAGCGGACGGACGGCGAATGGCGGCGGGCGTCATTCCAGTCCACCATCGGGACGGTGCCGTAAGTATTGGAATCGCCGAAAAGCAGAATGTTTCTCGTCATGATGGCCTTTTTCAAAATCGGGGGCCGAGAGGTCGGTATCGATTTCCGGACAAAGAACTGGCGAGATAAAAAATGGTGATGAAAGGCCGGGTGTTCTAGGCGGCGGTGTTCTAGGCGGCTGGGGGCATCAGGTCGGCCGGGGCTTTCCAGCCGGGCAGCGCCGCGATGCGTGCGGCCCAAGCCTCGACATTGGGAAACTCGGCCGCCCGGTCTATGCCGGTCTCCTCCTTGTAGAAGACATAGCCGGCCAGCGAAAGGTCGGCGATGGTCGGCCGCGATCCGAGCAGGAAATCGCGCGTCTCCAGATGCTTGTCGACGACGGCATAGGCGCCGCGTGCGCGGGTGCGCAGAAACTCGGTCACCGGCGTGTCGCCGGACTTCTGGATGCCGAACATGAAGCGGAGCGTTGCGTAGTAGCTGGTGAACTTGTGATTGTCGAAGAGGATCCAGCGCCAGATTTCGCGCTTCTCATCCTCGCTCTCGGGACCGAACCTGCCTGTCTGCTGGCTCAGATAATCGAGGATCACGCCAGACTGGCTGAGGCGCTTGCCGTGATGTTCGAGCACCGGCGCCTCGCCCATCTCGTTGAGGCTCTCGCGCCACTCCGCGGTCCGTGTGATCCCGTCGAAATAGGCGACCGGTCGCGCCTCCCAGTCGGCGCCTGAAAGTTCCAGCATCAGGGCCGCCTTGTAGGCGTTGCCGCTCTCGATGAAGCAGTGGAGGAGGTACTCGCTCATGGCCTTTTCCCGGGGGAGGAGTGCTGGAAGGGGCGGCGGGGCAAATCGGGCAACCTGCCCGATCTTGCTTTGGCCATGCTACGGGCTGGCGCTAGCGGAGGGAAGAGCCTTGCGGCGGTGCAGCGAAGATGACGGCGCCGGGGCCTTGCGACAAGGGTTGTCATGAATTGTCGATGTCGCGACAGGGTTTCGTTGTGTCGATGGGTGGTCGGGAATTCCAATTAATGCATTGATTAAATTATATAATTTCTGATGTCGAGTGTTTGGCACGGTCCTTGAAAATTGGGTGGCGCCGAGGCGGTGTTCCTGCCGCCACGAGTTTTCGGGCCCATTCCAGAGGGGGGCCCAACCGCAAGGGAAAGGGACCAAACAATGGCAGGTCTGCGACAGATCGCATTCTACGGGAAGGGTGGCATCGGCAAGTCCACCACCTCCCAGAACACGCTCGCCGCGCTGGTCGATCTCGGCCAGAAGATTCTCATCGTCGGCTGCGATCCGAAGGCCGATTCGACGCGCCTCATCCTCAATTCCAAGGCCCAGGACACCGTTCTGAGCCTTGCCGCCGAGCAGGGCTCGGTGGAGGATCTGGAACTCGAGGACGTGCTGAAGATCGGCTACAAGGGCATCAAGTGCGTTGAATCCGGCGGCCCGGAGCCGGGCGTCGGCTGCGCCGGCCGCGGCGTCATCACCTCCATCAATTTCCTGGAGGAGAACGGCGCCTATGACGACGTCGACTACGTTTCCTACGACGTGCTCGGCGACGTGGTCTGCGGCGGCTTCGCCATGCCGATCCGCGAGAACAAGGCGCAGGAAATCTACATCGTCATGTCCGGCGAGATGATGGCGCTCTATGCCGCCAACAACATCGCCAAGGGCATCCTGAAATATGCCAACTCCGGCGGCGTGCGCCTCGGCGGGCTCATCTGCAACGAGCGCCAGACCGACCGCGAGCTCGATCTCGCCGAAGCCCTGGCCAAGCGGCTGAACTCCAAGCTTGTCCACTTCGTGCCGCGCGACAACATCGTGCAGCATGCCGAACTGCGCAAGCAGACGGTGATCGAGTATTCGCCGGACTGCCAGCAGGCGCAGGAATATCGCCAGCTCGCCCAGAAGATCCATGACAATTCCGGCAAGGGCACCATCCCGACCCCGATCACGATGGAAGAGCTGGAAGACATGCTGCTCGACTTCGGCATCATGAAGACCGACGAGCAGATGCTGGCCGAGCTTGCCGCCAAGGAGGCCGCCAAGGCCGCCGCGGCGAACTGAGCCGACCCTTTCGCCAAGCATGGCGCCGGGCCTTGACCCCGGCGGCATGCGGCGAACCGACAAACCCGTTTCGTAACACCGGATCGAGCTTCCATGCGCGCAGGCAGGTGCCTGCGGCAAAGGTGGCTCCTTGCCCGAACGACTGGAGGTCACCATGAGCCTCGATTACGAAAACGACGGCGAATTCAATGAAAAACTCATTGAGGACGTGCTGTCACAATATCCCGACAAGTTCGCCAAGCGTCGCAAGAAGCACCTCTCGGTCGCCAAGGGCGTCGAAGGCGAGGCGGCGGAGGCCGAGGTTGGCGAAGAAGGCGCCGTCCTCACCGAATGCGACGTGAAATCCAACATCAAGTCGGTTCCCGGCGTGATGACGATCCGCGGCTGCGCCTACGCCGGTTCCAAGGGCGTGGTGTGGGGCCCGGTCAAGGACATGGTCCACATCAGCCACGGCCCCGTCGGCTGCGGCCAGTATTCCTGGTCCCAGCGCCGCAATTACTACATCGGCCAGACGGGCATCGACTCGTTCGTCACGATGCAGTTCACCTCCGACTTCCAGGAGCGTGACATCGTGTTCGGCGGCGACAAGAAGCTGGAAAAAGTCATCGACGAGATCGAGGAGCTGTTCCCGCTCGCCAATGGCGTGACGATCCAGTCCGAATGCCCGATCGGCCTCATCGGCGACGACATCGAAGCGGTCGCCAAGAAGAAGGCCAAGGAGCACGAGACGACCATCGTTCCGGTCCGCTGCGAAGGCTTTCGCGGCGTCTCGCAGTCGCTCGGCCACCACATCGCCAACGATTCCATCCGCGACTGGGTGTTCGACAAGAAGGAAAGCGACTGGGAAACCGGTCCCTATGACGTCAACGTCATCGGCGACTACAACATCGGCGGCGACGCCTGGGCCTCGCGCATCCTGCTTGAGGAAATGGGCCTGCGGGTCGTCGGCAACTGGTCGGGTGACGCGACGCTTGCAGAGATCGAACGTGCGCCCAAGGCGCGCCTCAACCTCATCCACTGCTACCGGTCGATGAACTACATCTGCCGCCACATGGAAGAGAAATACGGCGTTGCCTGGATGGAGTACAACTTCTTCGGCCCCTCGCAGATCGCCGCCTCGCTTCGCAAGATCGCCAAGCATTTCGGGCCCGAGATCGAGGAAAAGGCCGAAGCCGTCATCGCCAAGTACCAGCCTCTCGTCGACGAGGTAGTGGCGAAGTTCCGTCCGCGCCTCGAAGGCAAGACGGTGATGCTCTATGTCGGCGGCCTGCGCCCCCGGCACGTCATCACGGCCTACGAGGATCTCGGTATGGAGATCGCCGGCACGGGCTACGAGTTCGGCCACAACGACGACTATCAGCGCACCGGGCACTATGTGAAGAAGGGCACGCTGATCTACGACGACGTCACCGGCTACGAGCTTGAGAAGTTCATCGAGAAGGTGCGTCCCGACCTCGTCGGCTCGGGCATCAAGGAAAAATACCCGGTGCAGAAGATGGGCATCCCGTTCCGTCAGATGCACTCCTGGGACTATTCCGGCCCCTATCACGGCTACGACGGCTTCGCGATCTTCGCCCGCGACATGGATCTCGCCATCAACAATCCCGTCTGGGATCTGTTCGATGCGCCCTGGGTGGAAGAACCCGAATATCAGGCGGCCGCCGAGTAATCCGGCTTTTCAGACACTTTCCGTGGGGCGCTCACGCCCCACGGCGACCTTCGCACTGGCCCATCGTGGCCCTTCGTGCACCGAACCTTACCAACCCCCGACAGTGCCGCCGTATGGCGCGGCCCGGGTGAGAGAGGTGACCAGTCATGCCGCAGTCAGCAGACAACGTTCTCGACCACGCCCCCCTGTTCCGGGAGCCTGAATACAAGGAAATGCTCGCCGCCAAGAAAGCGCTCTTCGAGTGCGGCGTCGGCGATGAGAAGATCGCGGAGCAGACCGAATACGCCAAGAGCTGGGAATATCGGGAAAAGAACCTTTCCCGCGAGGCGCTCGTCGTCAATCCGGCCAAGGCCTGCCAGCCGCTCGGCGCGGTCTTCGCGTCCGCCGGCTTTGAAAAGACCATGAGCTTCGTGCACGGCTCTCAGGGCTGTGTCGCCTACTATCGCTCGCATCTGTCGCGTCACTTCAAGGAGCCCTGCTCGGCAGTCTCCTCCTCGATGACGGAAGACGCGGCGGTCTTCGGCGGTCTCAACAACATGGTCGACGGCCTTGCCAACACCTATTCGCTCTACGCGCCGAAGATGGTGGCCGTCTCAACGACCTGCATGGCGGAAGTGATCGGGGACGACCTGCAGTCCTTCATCCAGACAGCCAAGGACAAGGGCTCGGTGCCGCAGGAGTTCGACGTTCCGTTCGCCCACACGCCGGCCTTCGTCGGCAGCCATGTCGACGGCTACGACAACATGGTCAAGGGTATCCTGGAGAATTTCTGGAAGGACAAGGAACGCAGCGAAGGCGCCTCGATCAACATCATTCCAGGCTTCGACGGCTATTGCGTCGGCAACAACCGGGAACTGAAGCGGCTGCTCGACATGATGGGCGTCGACTACACGATCCTCGGCGATGCCTCCGACCAGTTCGACACACCCTCCGACGGCGAGTTCCGCATGTATGACGGCGGCACCAAGCTGGAGGACGTCGCTGCCGGCCTCAATGCCAAGGCGACGCTGTCGCTGCAGCACTGGAACACCCGCAAGACGCTGGAATACGTGGCGGAGAAGGGACAGGAGACCGCCTCCTTCCACTATCCGATGGGCATCCGCGCCACGGACGAACTGCTGATGAAGGTGTCCGCGCTTTCCGGCAAGGCGATCCCGGAAGCGATCCGCATGGAGCGCGGCCGCCTCGTCGACGCCATGGCCGACAGCCAGGCTTATCTGCATGGCAAGAAATACGCGGTCTATGGCGATCCGGATTTCGTGCACGCAATGGCCCGCTTCATCCTGGAGACCGGCGGCGAGCCGATCCACTGCCTTGCCACCAACGGGTCCAAGGCGTGGGAAGAGGAAATGAAGGCGATGCTGGAAACCTCGCCCTTCGGCAAGAACTGCCATGTGTGGGCCGGCAAGGACCTCTGGCACATGCGCTCGCTGCTCTTCACCGAGAAGGTCGACCTCCTGATCGGCAACTCCTACGGGAAGTATCTGGAGCGCGACACCGGCACGCCGCTGCTGCGCATGACCTTCCCGGTGTTCGACCGTCACCATCACCACCGTTTCCCGCTGTGGGGCTATCAGGGCGGCCTGCGCGTGCTGACGGCGATGCTCGACAAGTTCTTCGACATCTACGACGACGACACGATCATCCCGGGCGAGACGGACTACTCCTACGACCTGACGCGGTGACTTGTACGCAAGCTACATATTTCACGTGAATCCGATGGCCGGTTCCGAAGGGGACCGGCCATTGGCGTTTCCGCCGTAGTCACGAAGAGACCGGACCGAAACGCCCGTCTTCCGGGTAGCGGAGCGCCAATTCCTGGGTGAGCGCGGCCATGTCTTTTTCGCGGCCTTCACGCCGCAACAGGTCCAGCAGCATCAGGGCCGGTGCCTTCTTGGAGCGCTTGGTAATGGTGGCGTAGTCCGGTTCGTCGTGCAGGCGGCGGACGAGTTTTTCCAGGCGGTGGATTGCGCGGCTTGTATCGCCTGAGAGCAGGTCGGCGCGGGCGGCCAGCTCCATTGCGCCGGGATTGCCGGAAAGGCCAAGAGCCTCGATCTCGATGGACGTGACCCGTTCGCCGGAAGCCATCTGCCGGGCGAGGGCGCCAAGCCGGGCGAGCTGCGGCCAGTCCGGATTTTCGATCAGCAGGCCTTTCGAGGCGATTTCCGTTTCGATTGCCCGGTCGAAGGTGGAAATCACGCGGCGGATGACGTTGATCGAATAGAGGTGATCGTGGACCTCGTGGGTCGAGGCGACGGGGACGAGATTGATGGACGGGTGGTCGAGTGCCGCAAGGCTTGCCGCCGTTCCCGCGTCGTAGGCGTCGAAGAGACCGAAGACCAGATCATGGCGGTGATGCTTGCTGCCTGTTGCGACCAACTTTGTGAGGGAAGCCTCGTCCGGATGCGGCGACAGTCCGGCCATGGCGCTGCGGCTGCCCGGCTCTCCGACCAAAAGATCGGGCGCGAAGACAACGGCCTTGCCGTCGCCGCGCCGAAGGGCGGTCACGAGCGCACCCCAACCGCCCATGGAGCTGCCGTAGTAGACGATGCGGTCCGGTTTCAGGGTCTTGATGGCGTCGTCCACCGCTTCATCGATGACCCGCTCCTGATCGCGATACCAACCGCCCGTCAGGTCGTTGAGGAACAGGCCGTGGTGGGCGGTGCGTGCGAAGAGCCGTGAAAGGCCGAATTTTCCCTTCGGGACACGAACCTGCGAAAAGACGACGGCAAGCGTGCGGCTGCCACGCCCGGCAATGCGGCGCCAGGCAAGCCCCTCGCTTTCCCCCTCGAAAATGGCAGGATCGTCGTTCATGGTCTTCCTGTCGGCGAACCGCTTGGCGGGAGGGTGTCGGTCCCGGAGGTCAGGCGTGGAGCGGTCGCGGTCATAGGGATTTGATATGAGCGCCCGTTGAAATGCGCTAGCGATAGTTGATCGGCCACGTGGTGGCGAGAAAGACCAGTTCAGGGAGACGCGTATGGCCGAGGCCATGGACCGGACGGCGGCGGAACAGGGCAAATCACGGCGGATCGATCTTCTGGATATCGCCCGCGCGTTCGCGATCCTCGCGATGGCGAGCTATCATTTTGCCTGGGACCTGTCCTATTTCGGCTTCATCAACGTCAATGTCGCGTCCGAGCCGGCCTGGCACCACTATGCACAGGCAATTGCCTCGTCCTTCCTCATCCTCGTCGGTATTTCGCTGGTTCTGGCGCATCGACGCGGCTTTCGGCTGAGGCCCTTCCTCATCCGGTTCGGCCAGATTGCCCTCTCGGCGGCGGCGATCACGCTGGTCACCTACTTCGTCTTTCCCGATGCCTTCATCTATTTCGGCATCCTCCACAATATCGCGGTCGCGAGTGTCCTCGGCCTTGCCTTCGTCCGTCTTCCCGTTGCCCTGACCGTCATTGCCGCCGCCATCGCTCTTGCGTTGCCGCTTGCCGTGTCGGTGCCGGGCGATGCGGGCTTCGCCGTCTGGTGGACCGGGCTTGCGAACTGGGTACGGCCGGCCAACGACTTCGTGCCGCTCTTTCCCTGGTTCGGGGCGGTGCTTGGCGGCATCGCGCTCGGGCGGATCATGGTCGATCGCGGCTGGACGCAGCACCTCGCGGCATTCGTGGCGAAAGGCCGGCTCGGCCGGGGACTGGTCTTCGCCGGCCGGCATTCGCTGATCATCTATCTGATCCACCAGCCGTTGCTCTTCGGCCTGACCGACCTTGCGGCGATGGTGATCCCGCCGAACGAAGCCGCGCAGCGTTCGGCCTTCGTCGGCTCCTGTGTCACGTCCTGCAAGGACATGGGCGGCGAGGCCGCCTTCTGCGAGGCGCACTGCGGCTGCGTTGCCGGCAAGCTGGACAGCACCGATTACTGGACGAAGCGCTTCGTCTCGAAAGAGGATCAGGAGGTCGTGGCGCAGTCGTCGGCGAGTTGCGCGCTGGAGCTTCAGGGTGATGTCGAAAGCCAGTAGGCGCTGGCTACCGCGCAGACGATCCGGGTGACATCCCCTCGCGCGCTATCTCCTCCGCTCAATGAAAAAGCCCCGAAACCGAGCGGTTCCGGGGCTTGTCTTTCACGTCAACCGCGGCAGAACTCAGCTTGCCTTGCGGTTCTGGCGGTTGTCGATGAGGTCGTTGACGACGCCGGGGTCGGCGAGCGTCGAGGTATCGCCGAGCGAGCCGAACTCGTCCTCGGCGATCTTCCTGAGGATACGACGCATGATCTTGCCCGAGCGCGTCTTCGGCAGGCCGGGCGCGAACTGGATCAGATCCGGCGAGGCAATCGGCCCGATCTCGCTGCGGACCCAGTTCCTGAGTTCCTTCTTGAGATCGTCGGTCGGCTCCTCGCCGTCCATCAGCGTCACGTAGCAGTAGATGCCCTGGCCCTTGAGGTCATGCGGGTAGCCGACGACGGCGGCCTCGGAGACCTTCGGGTGGGCAACCAGCGCGGACTCGACCTCGGCCGTGCCCATGCGGTGGCCGGAGACGTTGATGACGTCGTCGACGCGGCCGGTGATCCAGTAGTAGCCGTCCGCGTCGCGCCGGCAGCCGTCACCGGTGAAATAGTAGCCCTTGTAGGTGGTGAAATAGGTCTGCACGAAGCGCTCGTGATCGCCATAGATCGTGCGCATCTGGCCCGGCCAGGAGGTGGTGATGACGAGGTTGCCCTCGGTCGCGCCCTCAAGGATGCCGCCTTCCGCGTCGACGATCGCCGGCTCGACGCCGAAGAAGGGACGCGTTGCGGAGCCCGGCTTCAGGATCGTCGCGCCCGGAAGCGGGGTGATCAGGATGCCGCCGGTCTCCGTCTGCCACCAGGTATCGACGATCGGGCAGCGCTTCTCGCCGACGACGTTGTAGTACCACATCCAGGCTTCGGGATTGATCGGTTCGCCGACAGACCCCAGCAGCTTCAGCGACTTGCGCGACGTCTTGGTCACATGCTCGTCGCCGGCGCCCATCAGGGCGCGGATCGCCGTCGGGGCGGTGTAGAAGATGTTGACGTTGTGCTTGTCGATCACCTCCCAGCAGCGCGCCGGCGAGGGATAGTTCGGCACGCCCTCGAACATCAGCGTCGTCGCGCCGTTGGCGAGCGGACCGTAGACGATGTAGCTGTGGCCGGTGACCCAGCCGACGTCGGCCGTGCACCAGTAGACGTCGCCGTCATGGTAGTCGAAGACATACTGGTGGGTCATCGAGGCGTAGACGAGATAGCCGCCCGTCGTATGCAGCACGCCCTTTGGCTTGCCGGTGGACCCGGAGGTATAGAGGATGAAGAGCGGGTCTTCCGCGTTCATCGGCTCGACCGGGCAGTCGGCGGAGACCTTGGCTGCCTCGGCGTCATAGAAATAGTCGCGGCCGTCGGTCATCGGGACGTCGCCGCCGGTGCGCTTGACGACGATCACCGACGTCACGCCCGAGACTTTTTCCAGCGCCGCGTCGACGTTGGTCTTGAGCGGAACCTTGCGTCCGCCGCGCAGGCCCTCGTCGGCGGTCAGGATGATCTTGGAATCGCAGTCCTCGACGCGGCCCGCGAGGCTGTCGGGAGAAAAGCCGGCGAAGACGATGGAGTGGATGGCGCCGACGCGGGCGCAGGCGAGCATCGCATAGGCCGCCTCGGGGATCATCGGCAGGTAGATGGTGACCCGGTCGCCCTTCTTGACGCCGTGCGCCTTCAGGACGTTGGCGAACTTGCAGACGTTCTCGTAGAGCTCGCGATAGGTGATCGACTTCGATTCAGCCGGATTGTCGCCTTCCCAGATGATGGCGACCTGGTCGCTTTTCGTCGCCAGATGCCGGTCGACGCAGTTGGCGGAGACGTTCAGCACGCCGTCCTCGAACCATTTGATCGAGACGTTGTGCGGGTCGTAGCTGGTGTTCTTGACCTTGGTATAGGGCTTGATCCAGTCAAGCCTCTTGCCGACCTCGCCCCAGAAGCCATCCGGGTCCTCGACCGAGTGCTTGTACATGGCGAGATAGGCTTCGTTGTTCACGTAGGCGTTGTCGGCCATCACGGCCGGAACGGGGATTACCGCGTCCGTCATCTATGTCCTCCCGGCTTTTTTCTTCTCGCGTCCGTTCCGGTGGGACCGGTCGGGCGCAAACTCGTTGAACCGTTGTCGGACGGCATTATGCGCAGGTGCAGCATCATCGTCCACTGGTGAAAACTCGCACTTTCGTAGCGTTGGCGCGCGCTACGTACCTCTCGCAGGTGTTCGCCGGAGAGGGCGATTTCAAGCGCCGACGAGGCCGATGACGAGACCCATGACGAGGAGAACGGCCAGCCAGTGGCCGGCATCGATGAGAAGCAGTGCGGGGCGAGCGCCCTGGAAGGCGTAGTTGACCGTCATCGTCGTCGCGATGAAGGCGAGCCAGACGAAAAAGGCCGTGATCAGGCCCGAGACCGGGTCGACGGGGCCGATATGCCCGATGAGGCCGGCCAACAGCCAGGCCATGACCAGATTGGCGATGATCGATGTGACGAATGGCCGCGCGCCGCCGCCAAGATCCTCGCGGCTCTTGCCGAGCGCGGTCATCCAGGCCCTGCCGAACAGCAGGCCGTACCAGAGCGCGCCGACCGCAAAGCCGGCCACCGCAGCAAGGACGACCGCAAGATAGCTGATGCCGGTAAAGTCCATGATCTGCCTCGTTCTTCACGGATGAACCTTGCCGGGCAACGCTGCCATCGGTCCGCCGCCCGGCGCTGCCCCGCATGCTACATCAGCTTCGATGCTCCGTCCCGCGCCGGCCGCGAACCGGTGGCGCCACGTCCGGGTTGGGTCATCCGGCTGGATCGATTCGACCACAGGGTGCAATTTGGCCCCGATGCGGAATCAATCGGCGGGAGATTTTTCCCGATCACGCAAAAATGAGTGAATCTTTTCGGCCAACATGAACCAAACTGATCGCCGAACCGTAGAAACACGTAGCAGAAGCCAGGGCGAAGACTTATGTCTTGATCAGGTCTTGTCCCTATCAGGCTGTTGATGCGCATTGGCGAACCGGCCAGCAATGCGCGTATGGCGGGAATGTTGGCCATGGCTGCCGGGACGGTCCCGGCAAGAGGCACAAAGGAGGACGCGACCATGGGGCGCTTCGATCCGGACAGTGCTTGGATCATGCGGGCGGCGCGGGCCGCTCCCTATCTGGAGCGAGACGAGGAACGTGAACTCGCCGAGCGATGGCGGGACCTTCACGACCAGAGCGCGCTCCATGCCATCACCCAGGCACATATGCGGCTGGTGATTTCGACGGCCGGACGTTTTCGCCACTACGGCTTCCCGCTGTCCGATCTCATCCAGGAAGGGCACGTCGGCCTTCTGGAGGCGGCGTCCCGCTTCGATCCGGCCCGCGAGGTCCGGTTCTCGACCTACGCGAGCTGGTGGATTCGTGCCTCGATGCAGGACTTCGTGCTGCGGAACTGGTCGATCGTGCGCGGCGGAACCTCCTCGGCGCAGAAGGCGCTGTTTTTCAACCTGCGCGCCCTTCGCGCCAAAATCCTTCGCAACGATCAGGCCGCCACCGACGACGAGGTCTACCGGCAGATCGCCCAGGCCATCGGGGTGAGCAAGGCCGACGTGACCGTGATGGCGAGCCGCCTGTCGGCGCCCGATGCCTCCCTGAACGCGCCCGTGTCCGACGACGAGGACAACGGGGTCGAGCGGATGGACCTGCTGATCAGCGACGCGCCGCTGCCCGACCAACTGGCGCAGGATTCGATCGACGGCGAAGTGCTTAGCCACCGTCTGGCGGTGGCGCTGGAAACGCTCTCCGACCGCGAGCGGCGGATCGTGGAGGTGCGCCGCCTTGCGGAAGACGCGGCGACGCTGGAAGAGGTCGGCGTGATGATGGGCATTTCCAAGGAGCGCGTCCGCCAGATCGAAGTGAGGGCGCTGGAAAAGCTGCGCGATGCGATGATCGGTCAGGACGGCGCCGCGTCGTGACCGGCCCGCGGTCCTCCTGATCGCCTTCTGCCATCGTTGCCGGATCGGTTGCCGCCCGGCATTGCCGTCACCATATGCATAGCACTGCGGGCGGGCTGCCCTGACGGCTCGTCAGGACGCGCTGCTGTTCGCTCCGCTGCCATTTACCCCACTGCCCTGGGCCTCGATGGCGAGCGCGTGCAGGCCGCCCTGAAGTTCATCCTTCAAGACGTCATTGACCAGACGATGCTGGCTGAGGCGGGACTTGCCGTCGAAGGCCGCCGATTTGATGCGGATACGGAAATGGGTTTCGCCGCTCTCCGACCAGCCGCCATGGCCTTCATGGTGATGCGATTCGTCGATCACCTCGAGGCTCTCGGGGCTGAAGGCCTTCTGCAGCGCGGCACTGATGCGTTCGCGTCTCGTTGTCATCGTCTTCCTCTCCATCTCGTTGCGGCCGGACCGCCGGCGATGCATCGCCGGCGGGGATCGGCCCGACGCCGCAAAGCCTGAAGCCACCCGGCATGGATCACTCCCTGATGCCGCCCGGGCGGCGAAGATCCCGACGGGCTTTGCCGCTCCGTTCCCTCTGGGACGGAATTTCCCTCTGCGATGTCCGCGGCGGCTTGCCGAGGACATCGCGCCGCACCATACTTCGCCGACCATGAAGCTTGATTCAAAACTCTTCGACAGGATCCGCGTCAAACCCGATATGGAGCGGGCCGCACGCGAGATCCATGCCGGCTGCGAGTGGCAGGGCTGCTCGGCGAGCGGCGGATTCCGCGCGCCGAAGGGCCGGGGACGCGAGGGCCAGTATTTCAATTTCTGCATCGACCATGTGCGGGAATACAACAAGTCCTACAACTATTTTGCCGGCCTGCCGGATGACGCGATCGCCGACTACCAGAAGGACGCCGCCACCGGGCACCGGCCGACGTGGAAGATGGGGGTCAACCGGGCTGGCGGCGAGGGGCCGGATCCGAACGGACAGCGCTCCGGACGGGCCCGTCCCGGCCGTCACGACGGCGCGGACATCGAGGATCCCTTCGGCCTGTTCCGGTCCGGCGTTCGCGGTGCGGGAGGCGAAACTGTTTCGCCGGGGCGCCGGCGCCTGACGCCGCTGCAACAGAAGGCCTTCGACACGCTGGGGCTTGACGAGAACGCCGACAAGGCGGAAATCAAGGCTCGGTACAAACTTCTCGTCAAACGGCATCATCCGGATGCCAACGGCGGCGACCGTTCGCTTGAAGACCGGTTGCGGCAGATCATCCAGGCCTATAACTACCTGAAGACGGCCGGTTTTTGCTGAAAAGAAGTTGTGGAGCAACGTATTGGCGCCGCCGCGGGCCCTGCGCCGGGCCGGCGCCTGACCTGTGAAGAGTTGTTTCGGCGCTTTGCCGGCCCGTCTGTTGCAGGGTCGCCGCATGTCGCCTGGAGTGGTCCGCGCTCACACGTCTTCCCGTGAGTGCCCGCCAAGCCGCTCCAAAACGTTGAATTTGGAGCATTTCCTTGTCGGCCGGCGCCATCGCCGGATCGGGACATGCTCCGGGGATCGGGTTGGCGCAAGCGCGACCCGAAAATCTGCTCCCGGACCGTCGTGTCCAGCCGGACGTCGCTGACCGGCGGATCACGCGGTGCGGGATGATACATGAGGGCGCGCCAGTCTTGCGGCGCGCATCACGGAGGTTTCATGAGTTCCAATACGCCCGAGGCCGCATCGCTCCCCGATACGCGCATTTCGGTCCGGCAGGTGTTCGGCATCGACAGTGATCTGACCGTTCCGGCCTATTCGACGCCGACCGAGCATGTTCCCGATCTCGACCCGGACTATCTGTTCGACAAGGCGACCACGCTGGCGATCCTGGCGGGCTTTGCCCACAACCGCCGCGTCATGGTCTCCGGCTATCACGGCACCGGCAAGTCGACCCATATCGAGCAGGTCGCCGCACGTCTCAACTGGCCGCTGGTGCGCGTCAACCTCGACAGCCACATCAGCCGCATCGACCTCGTCGGCAAGGACGCGATCGTGGTGCGCGACGGCCAGCAGGTGACCGAATTCCGCGACGGCATCCTGCCCTGGGCGCTGCAGAACAACGTCGCCCTCGTCTTCGACGAGTATGACGCCGGCCGCCCGGACGTGATGTTCGTGATCCAGCGCGTTCTGGAAGTCGCCGGCAAGCTGACGCTGCTCGACCAGAACCGGGTCATCCGCCCGCATCCGGCCTTCCGCCTGTTCGCGACGGCCAACACGGTGGGCCTCGGCGACACGTCCGGCCTCTATCACGGCACGCAGCAGATCAACCAGGGCCAGATGGACCGCTGGTCGATCGTGACCACGCTGAACTACCTGCCGCACGACAAGGAAGTCGACATCATCCTTGCCAAGGCCAAGCATTACCAGGGCGAGAAGGGCAAGCAGACCGTCTCCAAGATGGTGCGCCTGGCCGACATGACCCGCTCGGCCTTCATCAACGGCGACCTTTCGACCGTCATGAGCCCGCGCACGGTGCTGACCTGGGCGGAGAACGCGGAGATCTTCGGCGATCTCGGCTTTGCCTTCCGCGTCACCTTCCTCAACAAGTGCGACGAGCTGGAGCGGCCGCTGGTCGCGGAGTTCTACCAGCGCTGCTTCGGGGCGGAACTGCCCGAGAGCGCGGCGAACATGGTGCTTGGCTGACAGCGTCGAAGAGCGGAGTGACATGGCGTTGAAGCCGGGACAGGGAAAGAATGCCGCGCCGACCGAGCCGCTGAAGCGGGCGATCGGATCGGCGATGCGTGCCATCGCGGGCGATCCGGAACTGGAGGTGACCTTTGCCACCGACAGGCCGAGCCTTGCCGGCCACCGCGTGCGCCTGCCGGAGCCGCCACGGCGGCTGACCGAGGCGGATGTCGCGATCACACGCGGGCTTGCCGACTCCATGGCGCTGCGCCTTGCCGCGCATGATCCGGGCGTCCACCGCGATCTTTGTCCGGAGGGACAGAAGGCGCGGGCGATCTTCGAGGCGGTGGAGCAGGCACGCTGCGAGGCGCTTGGCGCCCGGGCGATGTCGGGCGTTTCCTCCAATCTCGAAGCGATGCTGGAAGACCGCTATTTCCGTGGCAACTACCAGGAAGTGCGCGAGCAGGAAGACGCGCCGCTCGAGGATGCGCTGGCTCTTCTGGTGCGCGAAAAGCTGACCGGCAAGGCGCCGCCGCCGAGCGCTGCGGCGCTCGTCGATCTCTGGCGCGACTTCGTCGAGGACAAGGCCGGCGAGGATTTCGAGCGGCTTGAGGAGACGCTTGGCAGCCAGCGCGATTTCGCCAAGGCGGTGCGCCATCTGCTGACCTCGCTCGACATGGGCGACGAGCTTGGCGGCGAGCCGGAAGGCGACGACGAGTCCGAGGGCGAGGACACCGAGCAGACCGAAAGCCAGACGCGCGGCGAAAACGACGAGAGCGACCAGTCGCGCGAGGCCGAGGCGCAGGAGCAGGAACAGTCCGGCGAGGAACAGGATGCCGGCGAGAGCGAGACCGAAGCCTCCGTCGCCGAAGACACGATGGACGACGAGAGCGCCGAGGATGCCCGCGACTCGGGCGAGGCGCGCCGTCAGGAGCTGCCCTACACCAATCTTCCGCCGGTGTCCGACTACCGTGTCTTCACGACCCGCTTCGACGAGGTGGCGCGGCCGGAGGATCTGTGCGACACGGCCGAACTCGACCGTCTGCGTGGCTATCTCGACAAACAGCTCGTCAACCTGCAAGGGGCGGTCGCGCGCCTTGCCAACCGGCTGCAGCGCCGCCTGATGGCGCAGCAGAACCGGGGCTGGGACTTCGATCTTGAGGAGGGCCTGCTCGACACGGCACGCCTCACCCGCGTCGTCACCGATCCGATGCAGCCGCTTGCCTTCAAGATGGAGCGCGACGCCAATTTCCGCGACACGGTGGTGACGCTGCTGCTCGACAATTCGGGTTCCATGCGCGGCCGGCCGATCACGGTGGCGGCGGCCTGCGCCGACATCCTTGCCCGCACGCTGGAACGCTGCGGCGTGAAGGTCGAAATCCTCGGTTTCACGACCAAGGCGTGGAAGGGCGGCCAGTCGCGCGAGGCCTGGCTTGCCGCAGGCAAGCCGCCGGCGCCCGGCCGTCTCAACGACCTGCGCCACATCATCTACAAGGCGGCGGACGCGCCCTGGCGGCGGGCGCGGCGCAATCTCGGCCTGATGATGCGCGAGGGGTTGCTGAAGGAGAATATCGACGGCGAGGCGCTGGACTGGGCGCACAAGCGTCTGCTGGCCCGACCGGAAAACCGCAAGATCCTGATGATGATCTCGGACGGTGCGCCGGTCGACGATTCCACGCTGTCGGTCAACTCCGGCAACTATCTGGAGCGGCACCTGCGCTTCGTCATCGAGGAGATCGAGACGCGCTCGCCCGTGGAACTGATCGCCATCGGCATCGGCCATGACGTGACCCGCTACTATCAGCGCGCGGTGACCATCGTCGACGCGGAGGAGCTTGCCGGCGCGATGACCGAACAACTTGCCAGTCTCTTCGAGGAGCAGGCGGTCCGGGCACGCGGCGCGCGGCGCGCGGGCCGCAGGTGAGACCGGCGAAAGTCGCGGTCCGGGTTATCGCTCTGGCCGCCGGCTCCGTCGGGCTTCTCTTCCTGGCCGCCTTGGCTTTTCTCGTCCTGCGCGGAGGAGACAGCCGGGCGGAGGAGCGCAGCGACAGGATCATCCCGCTGACGCTCACGGCCGAGTCCATCGATCGTTTCAATATCGTCGGTGAGCGGCAGGATTTATTCGGCAGCCTCGAATGGGTCGGCGGTTTCGTGCTCAACGACCGGACCGACCGGCTTGGCGGGCTTTCCTCGCTCAGCGTTCTGGACGGCGGGCGGCGGATGATCTCCGTCAGCGACGACGGCACCGAGTTCAACGCCGACATCCTTCGCGACGGGGACGGGCGGCCGGTGGATGTCGACAGGCCGGCCCTCAGGCAGCTTCGTGTCCTCAAGCAGCGCATGCGCTATCGCAGCGACATGGACACGGAAGGCTTCGACGTCTCGCATCAGCCGGGCGGCGACATCGCCTACGTATCCTTTGAGGCCTCGCCGAGGGTCGCCTTCGCCCCGATCGATCCGGATGGCTGGATCGGCCCGCTGCGGAAGATGGTGCTTCCGTCGGCCGTCGAAGCGGTCAACGGCAACGCCGGCTTCGAGACGATCGTTGCCGCGCCCGCGGGATCGCCGCTCGCCGGTTTGCTCATCGCTATCGCCGAGACCGACCCGGACGACGGGGGCCTGTCTCCGGGCTGGATCTTCCGGCAGGGCCGCATCGACCAGCGCGATGCCCTGTCCTTCTCCGTCGTGCAGTCGGACGGCTATTCGATCACCGATGGGGCCTTCATGCCGAACGGCAATCTCGTGTTGCTGGAACGGCGTTTCGGGATCAGTATCGGGATCGGCATGCGGATGCGCATGATCGAGGCCGCCGACATCAGGCCGGGCGCGAAACTCGAGGGCCGGGTGCTGATCGAGGCCAATCTCGCCGACGAGATCGACAACATGGAAGGCCTGTCGGTCTGGACCGATGACGCGGGAGCGACCCGGCTCTCGGTCGTTTCGGACGACAACCACTCCTTCCTCCAGCGCATGCTTTATCTGGAGTTCAAGCTCGTGCGATAAGCCAGAAATATGTCAATTCATGCCGAAAAGAATTCTTCGAACATGGGTATGACTTCATGTTCAATAAAATTGCCCGCCCCGGCAATTACATCAAGAGGATGCCGGTCGCGGATTGATTTTGGCATTTGATGATCAAACACGGGCGCAAAACCTATTTTGAATTCTGGATATACCATCTCTCCGGCATTCCAGTATCCAGTTGGTTTTGCTGTTGCTATGATCTTTCCTTCTTCTGAGTAACCTTTGAACGTTTTGTGATCTATTATCCGCCCCTGTGGGCCGTCGACCTTGAATGTTACGCCAGATCCGTCGAACGAGTACATATGAATTGGAGGGAGCCTATGTTTATCCCAATTATTCAGGTCTCTTAATTGCCACAGAAATTTTGCGTTAGGTCTCTTGCGCGAATGATACGGTTGTACGCTTTCAACTCGCGATCTTACGCCACGAGGCACCCCTGGCATTTTCCAGTGCGTGCTCTTGAATTTTTCTTTGCTTGAAACGATGGGAAATTCTACGTTGTGCTCTTTTCCCGGTTCAGGTTTCGCCAACTGAAACATCAGGTGATCGAGTGACGACCGAAGTAAATAGGCAGCTTCTCCAATAAGTACGGCTATCTTGTCGGGAAATGGCTGTATTTCCCCAAACCGAACGATAAAAGTTCCATTCTTCATGTCCAACTTCTTTTCAAAGAATTCGGACGTAAGAAAAACTCTGCATTCATCTCTTATTTCAATGGTGAGTTGCTGGACTTTCCAGAGCCTCCAGTGAATATGAAGCAGAGGGTCGTCCATGGGCTCATCTCAATTAAATCGAATGTTGTTTATATACTTTTGTGCCCGTAAAAAACAGAGATTTTCTCTGTGAGAGATAGAGGCTGCTCTAGCCGGCGTCATCTACTGTAAAGTCTGCCTGCTATATCCCGTTTGAGGGGTAACCAGCCTCCTGCGGCCGGAACGGCTTGACGACGTTCATCAGGCTCGCATAGGGCACGAGGGCGGCAAGGGCGACCAGCATCTTCACCGTGAAGTCGCCGAGGGCCCAGCTTGTCCACGGAAGGCCCGTGCCGGCGAAGGCGAGCGAAAAGAAGATCGTGGTGTCGAGCGCCGAGCCGAGCGTGGAGGAGGCGAGCGGCGCGCGCCACCAGGTGCCCTGGCGCAAGCGGTTGAAGACTGCGACGTCCAGAAGCTGGGCGGAGAGGAAGGCGCTGCCAGAGGCGAGCGCGATGCGCGGGTCCGACAGCCAGATCGACAGGACGACGGCCAGCGCGAAGCCGACATAGATGACGCGCCGGGTCGTGCGGGCGCCGAACCAGCGGTTGGTCAGATCCGTCACAAGGAAGGAAAAGGGGTAGGTGAAGGCGCCCCAGGTCAGGATATCCGCCATGCCGAAGGGTTCGAACGGATACTGGACCAGGATGTTCGAGGCGACGACGACCACGCACATGGCCGCAACGGAGAAAAGGGCGCGGCGGTCCGGTCCGATGAACGGCATGGCTGGCTTCCTTCCAATAGGGGGCTCATAACGCATCCAGCCCGACGGCGCCGGGCGCGTCAGGCTGGATGTCGAAAACTCACGTCGAATAGACCGGCCTGCGGCCTCAGGCCGCCGCGGCTTCCTCGGCCTTCTTGGCGATCTGGCGCTTCAGAAGGCGGGCGCGCTCGGACAGTTCGGTCTCGGAGGCCTTCGTGAGGAAGGCGTCGAGGCCACCGCGATGCTCGACCGAACGCAGGGCCTTGGCCGACACGCGCAGGCGCACGCTCTGGCCCAGCGCCTCGCTGAGCAGCGTGACGGAGCAAAGGTTGGGAAGGAACCGACGCCGCGACTTGTTGTTGGCGTGGCTCACATTGTTGCCGGTCAGAACGGCCTTTCCGGTCAGTTCACACCGCCGAGCCATGGTGACATCCTCTTGTTCAGTTGGGCTTTCAGTCCGCCGGTGCCCGGACCGGAACGGCTTTTGGTGCCAGTCATCGGTCCACGGGACAACCGGCCGTCCCCTCGCGGGGCAGCCGTTGTAAAAAGTGGCTGTGTCTATACTGGCCGGACCTTGAGCCGTCAACCCTCGCGAGGCCGCGATCCGGGAGGAAAGACGATCCCTCGTGTAGCTTTTGCCCGATAGTGGTATCCTGCATCGAACCGGAGGCGGCATTAACCTTCCGGTTACCATAATGAGCAAAGGATGAAGGCGCGCTCAGGATTGGCCCGTTGATGCAAATGGCGGCTGACCGGCAAGCGCAGCGCGACCGGCATAGTGGTCGATGGACCGGCGACCGGAAAAGCGCCAAAATCATGCTTGAATGACATACTGACGGAGTTTGCTCGGCGCCGTGCCGAAAGCAGATCAGAGTCTCGGACAGAATGGATGCCCGGCGGCGGTTCGGCGATGTGCCGAGATGCCGTCCGGAACGGGTCCCGGGGATCGGGACCGCCGGTGTCGGCCCTCAAACGGCCGGCGATACCGGGCGAAGACAAGAGCGGGTGGCAGTGCCGGACGGCCCGAACAGGCCGGGCAAGGCGTTGGAGGCAACAGGCGGTGACTTCTTTCGTGTTCTCTTCAAGGACGACATCCCGGCAGCGGTGGTGTGCACCGATCGTCGGCGGAATGCTGATTGCCGCCAGCGCCATGCAGCCGGCTTTCGCGGCGGCCTCGGACATCAAGGCCCTCTACAACGTGACCTTCGCGGGGTTTCTGATCGCGAAGGGTACGCTCGGCATTCGCCTCAAGGGCGGGGCCTATGCGGCCAAGGTGCAGATTTCGACCTCGGGTCTGGCGCGCATCATTTCCTCCGAGGAGAGCGAGGCCAGTTCACGCGGCTCGCTTTCCTCCTCCCGCGTCATCCCGGCGAGCTATGACCTCTATTCCAAGGGCGACAAGATCACCGAGGTCGACATGAAGCTGCGCGGCAGCGACGTGACCAAGGTGAGGGCCTATCCGCAACTTTCACAGGCTGACGACCGGGTGCCGGTGACGGCGGCCAGCAAGCGCAACGTCGTCGATCCGCTCAGCGCCGTCGTCATGCCGATCCGCTCGGCCGACGGCGCCTTCGATCCGGATGCCTGCGATCGTGTCCTGCCGATCTTCGACGGCTGGACGCGCTATGACATCAAGCTTGCCTACAAGGACAGGGTTGCCGTCGAGTCCGACGGCTATACGGGCGATGCCGTCGTCTGCTCGGCGCGGTGGATTCCGGTGTCCGGCCATCGGGCGAACAAGAAGTCGACCCTCTTCATGCAGGACAATCGCGATCTGGAGATGTGGCTCATCCCCGCGGCGGACGCCTCGGTGCTGGTGCCCTACAAGATCTCGGTGAAGACGATGCGAGGGACGCTGCAGGTGGTCGCGACCCGATTTGAAGGCGCCGACACCACCACGACGCAGGCGGCGAAATAAGGCCTTCCTGGCGATGTCCAGCCGGCAATATCCGGCTGGCCAAGGCGTCCGTCCGCATGCCCCATGCGGCCCGGAGCGCCATCGGGCCGCGCTTTAGGCACCAGCCCGTCGGCGATGAATTCACCGGCGGGCTTTTCGGTTTTGCGACGGCGAAACCCGTCAGCGCCGGTCACTTCACGGTCATGACAACCCACTGCTTGCGATTTCCGATATTGGAAATGACGGCAACCCCGGGGCGCTGAAAATACTGGAAGAAGACTTCGGACTTGCCGTGTTTCAGCATCAGCAGGCCGGGCTTCTTGCCGTTGGTGTAAGCGTGCCAGCTGACGAAGGGCAGTTTCAGGCTCTTGCCGTAGGTCAGTTTGCCGCCCTTGCCGAAGACGATTTCGCCCTTTTCCCCCTTGGATGTGGTGAAATTCCACGGCCCGATCAGCTTGAACTCCTTGCCCGTGATCGGAATCGACCAGCCAATCTTGCGGGCCTTTTCGGCAACCGCATCGACGACGGCGAAATCGTTGCTCTTCGATCCCTTGACGAGATCGAGCAGCGCCTTGGTTTCCCCGGCCGCAAAGGCAGGCAAGACGGTCACGGCAAGCGCCAGCAGCACGCCCATCACCAAGGACGCCAGGTTACGTCTGTTTCTCATGCAAAGTGCCCCCAGTTTAGAATAACATCAAGAAATGTGATGGATGAGGTGGGTTGTATTCCTCCTCGCGATGGAACGTGCCGGCTTGTCGGCATGGGAGGCAAGTCCAAATTTCCGGCATCTCCGGAGGCGATGTGCTGCGGCGTATGCAGCATGGCCTCGTGCGGGAGATCCGCGACCAACCTCCCTGCTGTCCCAACTCGGCACGCGGCCTTAACGGTTCTCTCAGCTTCTTAAGGCCTATTGGCCGCGACGATGATCCAGATTCGGCGTCATGGATGGGCCGACAACTAGATGTCGTAGGGACTGAAGCAGGAACATGATTGAATCAGCGATTCGTCGCCGTCTTGTTCTTGTTCTCGACCCTTCAGTAATAATAGTTAACGCGCAGAGTCTTTGTGCGGCGCCTTCGAGTAGTCATTTATTTACGAAGACTCTATCGAAGAATTTTTCTTGACATCGATTCATCGTCCAGAGTCTCGTGACTCTCGCCTTGAGTCATACGATTCAATATGCGGTGCGAAAGACTCTTCGAGGCACATGATATGGGTGTGAACAAAAGAGGAATTCTTGCGAGTCGCCGATTCGGACTTTATTTGTTCATGCGCTGTTCGAATTCGACTCGGTTGCCGCGCTTTTGTCCACGAATCGCCGTCGGCCGGAGCCCGGCGCGGCGCGGCGCAATGCGTCAGGATCGCCCTGCCTCGAAAAAGTCGCGCACCCGCCGTCCGGCTATGCTAGAGACGACTCGCTCGCCCTCGGGCAGCGGACCGTTTTGACCAAGATCCGGGACCACGTTTCCCCGATGACCTTCGCCCCGAAAGCGCCGCTCCAGGCAGCAAGCCGCGCGCGGAATGTCACTGCGGTGCTGGGACCGACCAACACCGGCAAGACCCATCTCGCCATCGAGCGCCTGCTCGGGCACGACAGCGGCGCCATCGGCCTGCCGCTGCGATTGCTGGCGCGCGAGGTCTATGGCCGCGTGGCGGCGCGTGCGGGCGTTGGCCATGTCGCTCTCGTCACGGGCGAGGAGAAGATCGTACCGCCCGGCGCGCGCTACTGGATCTCCACCGTCGAGGCGATGCCGCGCGACCTCGACCTGTCGTTCATCGCCATCGACGAGGTGCAGCTTGCCGGCGACTTCGACCGCGGCCACGTCTTCACCGACCGTATCCTCCACATGCGCGGGCGCAGCGAGACCATGCTGCTCGGCTCGGCGACCGCCCGGCCGCTGATCGAAAAGCTCCTGCCGGGGGTCAACATCATCGGCCGGCCGCGCATGTCGCAGCTGACCTATACCGGCGCGCGCAAGATCACCCGCATGCCGCGCCGGTCGGCCATCGTTGCCTTCTCGGCCGACGAGGTCTACGCGATCGCGGAGCTGATCCGCCGCCAGCGCGGCGGCGCGGCGGTGGTCATGGGTGCGCTCAGCCCGCGCACCCGCAACGCCCAGGTCGAGCTCTTCCAGTCCGGCGACGTGGAATTCCTGGTCGCCACCGACGCCATCGGCATGGGCCTCAACCTCGATGTCGACCATGTCGCCTTTGCCCAGGACCGCAAGTTCGACGGCTTCCAGTATCGCCGCCTGACGCCATCGGAACTCGGCCAGATCGCCGGCCGCGCCGGCCGGCATCTCAACGACGGCAGCTTCGGCGTCACGGGCGAGGTCAGTCCGCTCGACGAGGATCTGGTGCGGGCGATCGAGAGCCACGATTTCGAGCCGCTGCGCACCTTCCAGTGGCGTAACGCGGCGCTCGACTTTTCCTCGGTCGATGCGCTGAAGCGGTCGCTCGACACCGTCCCGAAGCTCGAAGGACTGACGCGGGCGCCGCCCTGTTCCGACCAGGATGCGCTCGACTATGCGCTGCGCGATCCGGAGGTTTGCGACCTTGCGCGCTCGAAGGACAGGGTTGCCTTGCTGTGGGACGTCTGTCAGGTTCCAGACTTTCGCAAGATTTCCCCGGCGCAGCATGGAGATATGATTGTTGCGCTCTACGGCTTCCTTGCTCGCGAAGGCGCGGTTCCGGAGGACTGGCTGCAGCGACAATTGGCCTATGCCGACCGCACCGATGGCGATATAGACACTCTTTCGTCGCGTATCGCTCATGTGCGGACCTGGACCTATGTCGCCAATCGGCAGGGATGGCTTGCCGATCAGGTGCACTGGCAAGGGGTGGCCCGCGACATGGAGGATCGGCTGTCCGATGCCCTCCACGACAAACTGACCCAGAGGTTCGTCGACCGCCGGACCTCTGTCCTGATGAAACGCTTGAGAGAAAACGCCATGCTTGAGGCCGAGATCAACGAGAACGGCGCCGTGCACGTGGAGGGCCAGCACGTCGGCGAACTCCATGGATTCCGGTTCATGCCCGATCAGAGCGCCGATGGTCCGGACGGCAAGGCGGTGCGCGCGGCGGCGGCCAAGGCGCTCGCCAGCGAATTCGACAAGCGGGCCGAACGTCTGTCGCGTGCGCCCAACGACGACATCGTCCTCGCCTCCGACGCGACGCTGCGCTGGCTCGGCCAGCCGGTGGCCAAGCTCGTCGCCGGCGAGACGCCGCTGAAGCCGCAGGTCGCGCTGCTGGCGGACGAGCATCTCACGGGCGCCTCGCTCGACATGGTGCGCGGACGCCTGACGACATGGATTTCGGCCCATATCGGTACGCTCTTGAAGCCGCTCATCGATCTTGCCGAGGCGGCGGATCTCGACGGGATCGCCCGCGGTGTCGCCTTCCGCATGGTCGAGGCGCTCGGCACGCTGGAGCGGCAGGAGGTTGCCGACGACATCAAGGCGCTGGACCAGACCGCGCGCGGCGCGATGCGCAAATACGGCGTGCGCTTCGGCGCCTACCACATCTATCTGCCGGCGTTGCTGAAGCCGGCGCCCGCAAGCCTCGTCGCCCAGCTCTGGGCGCTCAAGAACGGCAGCATGGACATGCCGGGCCTTGCCGAACTGCCGGCGCTTTCGGCCTCGGGCCGCACGTCGATCGCGGTCGATCCGAGCTTCGACAAGGTGCTCTACCGGCTCGTCGGCTTCCGGGTCGCGGGCAATCGCGCCGTGCGCCTCGATATCCTGGAGCGGCTTGCCGACATCATCCGCCCGCTGGTGGCCTGGAAGCCGACCGACGGCGCGACGCCGCCGGACGGAGGCATCGCCCAGGGCGGCGGCTTCACCGTGACCGTGGCGATGACGTCGCTGCTCGGCTGCGCGGGCGAGGATTTCGCCTCGATCCTGCGCGGGCTCGGCTACAAGTCGGAGCAGGTGACCGTGAAGGCGATGGAGCCGAAGACGGAGGACGAGGCTGCTTCCGAGACCGAAGTGGCCGCCGACGGCGAGGCGGCAAGCGTGGAGACCGCGACCGAGGCCGTCGTTGCTGCCGACGCCGAGCCGGCGCCTGTCGCTGAAGCGGTCGGTGCGGAGAGCGTGGAGATGGCGCCGGTGGCCGAAGACGCGCCTGTGGCCGTGGCCGAGCCGGGCGACGTTGCCGTTGCGGTCGTGGAAACGACGAGCGAAGAGGCTTCGGTGGCTGCTCCGGTTGAAGCCGCGGGTGAGGAAGCGACCGGCGCAGCGGACGCTACCGCCGGTGAGCCTGCCGTCGAAATGGTCGAGGTGGAGCGCGCGATCGAGGTCTGGCGTCCGTCACGCTTCGACCGGTCCCGCAGGCCGGAGGGGCGCCGCGAGGGACGCCACAACGACCAGCAGAAGGGCCACGGCCGCAAGGACGGCCAGCGCCGGAACGAGCATCACGGCAAGGGCGGCGGGCAGGGCAAGCCGCGTCATGACAAGGGTGGCGAGGGCAAGGGCGGCGAAAGCCGTGGCGGAGATCATCCGCGCCATGCCGACCGCCCGGTACGGCGCGAGCGTCCGGTCGATCCGGATTCGCCCTTCGCCGCGCTGGCGGCCCTGAAAGCCGACATGGAAGGGCGCTCGCGCAAGAAATGACGCACGAGGCGAGGACGGCTTTGTCTTGAAGGACGGTCGCATCCGCATCGACAAGTGGCTCTGGTTCGTGCGGGCCGTCAAGACCCGCACGCTGGCCGCCAAGCTGGCGTCTTCCGGCCAGGTCCGGGTCAATCGCGACAAGATCGACAGCGCGTCCCATCCGGTGAAGGTGGGCGACGTGCTGACGTTTCCGATCGGCAATCGCGTCCGTGTGCTGAAGGTCGTGGACCTCGGGGAGCGCCGGGGGCCAGCGAGCGAGGCAGCGCTTCTCTACGAGGACCTCAGTCCCGCGCCTGTCCGGTCAGTCGGCGAAGAGACTGGCGAATCACCGGCGGGCGACATGGCGGCCCTGCAGGCGGCAGCCGTTCCCGTTGCTGTCAGCGGCGAGGGGCGGCCGACCAAGAAGGCCCGCCGCCAGTTCGACAAGGACAGCGGGCGGGGCTGACCGGCGTGCCGTCCGATGCCCTGTTCGATCCGACCCGTCCTTGCAGAGCAGTTTGGCGGAAGCAGGCGGGTTTGTCCTTCCTGTTGGCCTTTTACGGGATCGCCGGGGCAATGTCGCGATCTCGCGCTGCCTGGCGGTTTGTCATGCTGGCATGGCAATTGTCGCCGATGGCCGCGCGTGGATCGATGTCCGGTCCGCGTCGCGGACGGACTGTTCGGCAAGCGTGCAGCGGCCGCGCCCCGCCCGCTTGGAATCATAGAGCACCTGGTCGGCCGAATTGATGATGTCCTTTGCCGTCCGTCCGTTCCCCGGGAAGATCGAGACGCCGATCGAGGCTCCGATCTGCAGGTCGTTGCTCTCGAAGGGCACTGGAAGGCAGGCGTCGGCGATCAGGCATTCGCCCAGCATCTTCAGATCGCGCGGATCGACGCCGGAGGTGACAAGGGCGACGAACTCGTCGCCACCGGTCCGCGCAACCAGTCCCTTCTCGCCGATCCTCTCGGCGAAACGGCTAGCCGCTGCCACCAGCACGGCATCGCCCGCATTGTGGCCATAGGTGTCGTTGACCGCCTTGAACTTGTCGAGGTCGATGCACATGACCGCAAAGCCGTCGCGCGGATTGCTCTTGATCAGCGAGTCCAGACGCCTGTCGAACTGGGCCCGGTTGGCGAGCCCGGTCAGGGCATCGTGATTTGCCAGGCGGCGGTTCAGTTCCTCGCTGGCGGCGAGTTCGTGCAGGGCGAGCCGATAGCGCCGCAGCATGATGGCGAGCAGCGCGACGATCGCGCAGACCAGCGCCACGCCGAGCGGCAGCACCGCGAGCAGGATCGGCGTGCGCGGATCCGGCTTGTCCCACAACAGTGCAAAGGCCGGCGTGCCGTCATGAGACGCAACTTCAAGGCGGGCTGCGATGTCCGGCGAATCCCCGACCGAGGCGACCCGGAAGCCTCTGAGGCTCAGGCGCTGCGCGGCCGCGTCCAGACCGCCATAGTCGAGCGGCCGGAAGGCGACATTGACCTGCCCGTCACCCTCCATGAAGATGCCGTCATCCGCAAAGGGCACGACGACCTGCGCCAGAATCATGCCGAACTGGCCGTCGACGGTCGCAAAATCGCTGAGCACGTAACGGGCCCGGTCGTTTTGGCGGGCGTTTTTGAGTTCCCAGCCTTTCGGAAGTTGCGGCTTCACTTCCTCGAACCAAGCGCGGGCGCGTTCGGCGGACCCGACCGCAAATTGCGACAGCGGAAGCGACGATGGCTCGGCTGTCTCGTTGCCGTCCTGCATGGCAAATCGGAAGACCCCCGCGCCGTCAACGACCAGAACCTGCCGTATGCCGTAGTCTTCGGTGATCCAGGTCTTCATCTCCTGGATCATGAAGTCCATGTCGGGATCGCGGCGCCGCATCGTGGCAAGTCCGTCCAGCGACGTCGTCGCCTCGTTCATCGTTACTTCGGCGCTGCGACGCTGATTGGCGAGTTCGGTATTCAGGAGTTCGAAATCGTCCTGTAGCGCGAGGCCATTGGCGACAACACTGGCGCGGTCGACAATGAAGAACAGCGTGATGACGAAGGCGATGACCGTCAGGCTGGCCGCGACATAGATGTCCCGCTTCAGCCTTCCCGGATTGGATTTGCTGGTGACGTCGCCCATTCGAGTCCTCCCTGATCCAACGCAGATTAGACAGGGAACTCAAACATCCGGTTGCGGGACGTGGTTAACGCAGAACGATCCGGGCCAGCTTGCGTCCGGCGCCGTCGACGAGCTGTGCAGGAACGTCGGGTGAACGTCCGGCCGTGCGACGAAATAGCGTTCCGTCGCAAACACGTCGCACGCCTGATTTGCTCACCGCGCGTTCTCGCGTAATTTCATCTAAATCTTTGGCGGAAAATGGTGATCCCGACAGGATTCGAACCTGTGACCCCAGGATTAGGAATCCTGTGCTCTATCCTACTGAGCTACGGGACCGCCGATGCACCCTTTAGCAAAAACTTTGGCTGCAGGACAGCCCTTGATGCGGTTGTCCAAGTCTTGCGTGCGGCGCATGGCTTGAAGAGTTCGATGAACTGTTGCTGCACTGCCACAATAGCTTGTGGTAGAAAGTAATCGAAGGTTTGGTTCGATGCTGGGTGCAGCGAAGGGGCGGGGGCCGATCGCCGCGCGAGAGGACCATGGACACCGACAGGCCGCTGCCCGGGGGCGGGCAGCGGATGCGGGTGGACAGGGTAGGGTTCTCCATTTTTCTCGGTTGCGTAGCGTGGGCTCTTTCCGCGGCGGCTTGTCCTGCCGGGGAACGCTTGCCGGACTGCCTTGAGGGGACTGACCTCGAGGCACGGAGCGTCGGCGGCGACGACCGCTTCGCTGTGGCTGCCGTGACCGGAAAAGGCGAGTTGCTGCAGATCGTTCCAGCCGGCGTGATCCTGCCGCCGCATTGGGCTGGCTGGCCCGTGCCGGCAGGGCGCGCGCTTCGGCTGACCGATGTCGGAGAGAAGACGGACCGTTACGGGCGGCTGCCTGCCCAGGTGCACGTCGAGGATGGCGACGGACGGTGGGGTTGGCTGCAGGGCGACCTTCTTGCCGAGGGGCGAGTGCTTGCCGAGGCATCGGACGGACGGTGCGGCGAGGCGTTGCTGGCGGCTGAGGCAAAAGGTCGCGACCGGGGCGTCGGCCTCTGGCAATACGGGGGTGTTGTCAGGGCCACCGACGATCGGCTGCTCGATCATGTTTCCGACTATGTGGTCGTGCGGGGACGGCCTCTGTCGGTCGGAATGAGCGGGCGCCGCATTTATTTGAATTTCGGCCATGATTGGGCCACGGATTTGACGATAACCCTTTCTGAGGACCTTGCGCGACAGTGGATCGACCGGCAGGGCGCCGCAGCGGATCGGGACGATTCGGATTTGCGCGAGGGACTGCAGCAGATGCTGGCCGGCCGATGGATCGAGGCAAGAGGCTGGCTGCAGGAGCGCGGAGGTCCGGCTATCGAGCTTGAGGCCGCGGCGGCCCTGCGTCTTTTGCGTTGCGGGGTGGGAAACACCATATCCTGCCCGTGATGACCAGGTCATCACGGATGTGGCGTCATCGTCCTGCGGGGCTGGCGATCGGGTTGTGCGTACGGGCCGACGGGACGGCCGTGACGAGTGAGCGAAGCGAACGGGTGACAATGCAGGCGTGGAAATCGGTTCGATTTTCTGGACGGTCAAGGGTCGTTGACGGCCTTGCCAAGAGCCTCTGCCTTGCCAGCCTGCTGGTTCTCGGCGGTTGCCTTTCGTCCCTGACCACCAACGAGCCGCTGGCCGTGACGAGCACTGTTCCGGTGCCGAAGGGCCGGCTGGACCCGCGCGACGTGGCGATTGCCGAGCGCGAGCATCCCAAGATCCTCGCCGCTTATGGCGGCACCTATGACGATGCGAAGGCCGTCCAGGCGGTGGCCAGGATCGTCGGCCGCCTTGTCGAGGCGACAGACGAGCCCTGGCGCAGCTACCGGGTCACCATTCTCAATTCCCCGACGGTGAATGCCTTCGCGCTTCCGGGCGGCTATGTCTATGTCACGCGCGGCCTGCTGGCGCTGGCGCTCGACACATCCGAGATCGCGGCCGTGATCGCGCATGAGATGGCCCACGTGACGGCGCGCCACGCCATCGCCCGGCAGGAACGGGTCGAACAGGCCAAGCTTGCCACCCAGGTGGTGCAGGACGTCGTGCATGATCCGGCGGCGGTCAAGCTGGCGCTCGCCTCGACGCAGCTGTCGCTGGCGCGGTTTTCCCAGGTGCAGGAACTGCAGGCGGACGAGATCGGCATCCGCACGCTGGCCAACGCCGGGTATGACCCCTTCGCGGCGGCGCGGTTCTTGAAGACGATGTCGGCCTTCTCGGCCTATCGCTCCGCGGTGCCGAACGAATCCGATTCGACCGATTTTCTGTCGTCCCATCCGTCGACGCCGGAGCGGCTGTCGCAGGCGCTCGAGGTCGCCAAGGTGACCGGGGTCAGCGGCGGCGAACAGGACCGCAGCGCCTATCTCGACCTGATCGACGGCCTTGCCTATGGCGACGACCCGGAAGAGGGCTACGTCCGCGGCCGCGACTTCCTGCATGCCAAGCTCGGGCTGGGCTTCAAGGTGCCGGAGGGCTTTGTGATCGACAACACGGCGACGGCCGTGCTGGCGACCAACGCGGAGGGGACGGCCATCCGTTTCGACGGCGCGGACATCAAGCCCGGCGATACGCTGGTGTCCTACCTGAAATCGGGATGGATCAACGGGTTGCAGGAAAGCTCGATCCATACCTTCTCGGTCGGGGGGCTTCCGGCCGCGAGCGCCACGGCCTCGACGCGCGGCTATGCCTATCACATCGCGATCATCCGCTTTGGCGACGGCACCTATCGCTTCCTTTTCGCGACGCGGTCGCCGGGCCCCGCCTTCGACCGCCAGTTCGTCGAGACGATCGAGAGCTTCCATGCCCTGACGGCCGAGGACAAGGCGCGGCTGCGCCCGCTGACGCTGCACACGGTCACCGTCCGGCCGGGCGATACGGTCGAGGGCTATGCCCGCCGGATGACCTTCCTGACGCGGCCCGACCAACTCTTCCGGATTATGAACGGGCTGGCCGGCACTGCGGAGCCGGCGGTCGGCACCAAGGTGAAGATCATTACCGATCGCTAGAGACGTTCCGCCGTTTTCCATGCGCGGAGATGCTTGAAGCTGTCGTCCTCAACTCGGATGGAAACCGGTCGTCGCCCTTGCCTTCGCGAGGGCACGCTTTTCGCGCATCTGGCTGACACCAGGGGCTTGCCGGAGGCGGATGCATCCGGCGTTCGGCTTGTCAGGCCCTTGCCCCGCCCCGCAGCTTTTCGACCGGCGTGATGCGGATCGAGGTGATCCGGTTGCGGGTCTTGCGCAGCACCTGGAAACGGAAACCGTAGAAGGTGAAGGTCTGCCCGGGTTCGGGAATGAGACGCGCCTCGTGGATGACGAGGCCGGCGATGGTGGTCGCCTCCTCGTCCGGCAGGCGCCAGTCCATCACGCGGTTGAGGTCGCGGATCGGCACCGAGCCGTCGACGTTGACGGACCCGTCGGGCAGGGGGCGCACACCTTGGATGACGATGTCCTGCTCGTCGGCGATCTCTCCGACGATTTCCTCCAGGATATCCTCAAGGGTCACGAGACCCTGAACCTCGCCATATTCGTCGACGACGAGAGCAAGGTGGGTCTTGCGCTTCAGGAAGGCCTTCAACTGATCGTCGACGCTGGTCGTGTCGGGCACGTACCAGGGATCGGAGGCGATCGCCATCAGGTCGATCTTGTCGAAGTCGCCGCCGGCGCGGTCGAGCGCGCGCAGGAGATCCTTGGCGTGGAGGATGCCGACGATGTTGTCCGGCTCGTCGCGCCAGATCGGCATGCGGGTAAAGGGGCTGGCAAGCACCGCCGAGACGACCTGCGCCGGCGGATCGTCAGCGTTGAGCGAGCGCATCTTGGTGCGGTGGACCATGATGTCGGAGACTTCCAACTCGCGCAGGTCGAGGACGCCGCCCATCATGTCGCGGTCCGACTTGACCACGCCGCCTTCCATATGGAGCAGGTCCACCGCGCCGCGCAGTTCCTCATGCGCGGAGAGCACCGCCACGCCGGCATCGATCTTCAGCCCGAAGAGCGAGAGGATGCCGCGCACGATCCACTGGACAAGGGCGGCAAGCGGCCCCAGCAGGGCAACGATCAGCCGGATCGGGCGGGAAACGGTGAGCGCGAAGCGATCCGGATTGCCGATGGCCCATGTCTTCGGCAGCACTTCGGAGAAGATGATGACGAGCGTCGTCATGACGACGGTCGCCACCGCTACGCCGGCCTGGCCGAAGAGCTTCAAGAGCGCGCTGGTGGCCAGTGCGGAGGCGAGAATGTTGACGATGTTGTTGCCGATCAGCATGGCGCCGATCATGCGCTCGCGGTTGCCGATCAGGCGGGCGACGATGCTGGCCCGCTGGTCGCCGCCCCTTTCGAGGGCGTGGATGCGCGCGCGCGAGGTGGCCGTGAGTGCCGTTTCGCTGCCCGAGAAGAAGGCGGACATCAGAAGCAGCACGAAGACGATGGCGACGGTTGTTGCCAGAGCCGCGTCAATGATCATGTGCGGGCTCCGGCAGCCTTGGCCTCTGCCAGGAAATCGCGAACGGCGTCCGGAACGACATCCTTGGCGATGAAGGCCTTGCCGATGCCATGGGTCAGGATGAAGGTGAGGCTGCCGCGCGAGACCTTCTTGTCTTGCGAGATCAGCGTCATCAGGCCATCGGCATCGGGCAGGTCGCCCGGGATCTCGGCCAGTGTCGTCGGCAGGCCGACACCGGCGAAATGCGCGCGGACCCGGTCGGCATCGTCCTTGCTGGCGAGATTCATGCGCACCGAGAAGTCGTGGGCGAGCACCATGCCGATGCTGATCGCCTCGCCGTGGACAAGGCGGTCGCCGTAGCCGGTCGCGGCCTCCAGCGCATGGCCGAAGGTGTGGCCGAGGTTGAGCAGGGCCCGCTCGCCGCTCTCGCGCTCGTCGCGGGCGACGATGGCGGCCTTCGAACGGCAGGAGGTGGCGATCGCGTGGGTGCGGGCCGGACCGCCGGCGAAGACGTCCCGCCAGTTTTCTTCCAGCCAGACGAAGAAATCGGCGTCGTTGATGAGCCCGTATTTGACGACTTCGGCATAGCCGGCGCGGAAGTGGCGCTCGGATAGGGTGTCGAGCACGCCAGTATCGGCGAGCACCAGGTCGGGCTGGTGGAAGACGCCGACGAGGTTCTTGCCGTGGGAGACGTTGATGCCGGTCTTGCCGCCGACGGACGAATCCACCTGCGCCAGCAGGGAGGTCGGGATCTGGACGAAATGCATGCCGCGCCGGACGACGCCGGCGACGAAGCCGGCAAGGTCGCCGACGACACCGCCGCCAAGGGCAACGATCGCGTCGCCGCGCTCGAAGCGGCCGGCAATCACCGCGTCGACCACCTGCTCGAAGGTGGCGAAATTCTTCGATCCTTCGCCGGGGCTGACGACGATGGCCGAGCAGTCGATGCCCGCCTCGGCAAGGCTGCTTTCAAGCGTTTCCAGATGATGGCGGCCGACGGTGGAATCGGTCACGATCGCCGCGCGGCAGCCCGGAATGCGCCTGGCGATCAGCGCACCGGCTTCGCCCAGCACGCCCCGGCCGATGAGAATGTCATAGGACCGCTCGCCAAGCGCGACGGGAACGCGGACCGTATCGGCTGGCTCCGCCATATCGGACGCGGAGGTAACGGGGGTGCCGGAAGCGGTCATGGGGCTTTTCCCTCGGCGACTGGCGCCGTTTGCTGCTGGTGCTGGAGATGGTCTGCGAGCGCACTGATCAGGTCGTTGACGACGACGTCGTGCGGCGCGTCGCGGGAGAGGACGGTAATGTCCGCAAGGCCGTAGACGGGATAGCGTTCCTCGACGAGCCGCCTCAGCGTTCCCTCGGGGTCCGGGTTCTGAAGGAGGGGACGGGTCGGGCGTTTCTTGACGCGTTCGAAGAGGACGGCGACGTCGGCCTTCAGCCAGACGGAAATGCCGGTCGCGGCGATCGCCTCGCGGGTTTCCCCGTTCATGAAGGCGCCGCCGCCGGTGGCCAGAACCTGGGGGCCATCCTTCAGGAGGCGGGCGATGACCTTGCGCTCGCCGGTGCGGAAATACTCCTCGCCGTGCTCGGCGAAGATTTCCGGGATGGTCTGGTTGGCGGCTTCCTCGATCGCATGATCGGCATCGACGAAGCCGAGACCGAGCCGGGCGGCCAGCCGCTTGCCGACGCTGCTCTTGCCGGCCCCCATCATGCCGATGAGCACGATCGAACGCTCCCCGAGCCGCGCCCGAATGACGGCGGCGGGATCGGTCTTCGCGTCCTCAATGTCTCCGTCCGTCGGGGCGGAGGTCATCTGATCGATCATGAGCCCTGGTCCGAAAGCGCAGTATGCCGATCCTTTCGACACACGTCGTCGCTAGTCTTCCTAAAGAGGAGCCGTGCACCTTGCAAGACGGCGGCATAGCGTCAAAAGTCGATGCCCTGTCGAATCGGACCCCATCATGCCGACGCTGACACGTTTTCTCTTGCGCGCCGGCCTCGCCGTGGCCCTTGTCCTCGTCGCCATGGCGGCGCTGGCAACGCTCGTCCGCCCGCATGTCCGCAGGACCGTCGAGCCGATCGATCCCGCCCGCATCGAGGCGGGGCTCGGCAAGGCACGCGAGGAGGCCCGGCGGGCCGCGGCCGCCAAGGCTGCCCTTTCCGGCGAGGAACAGGACGACGACCTGACGGACGACTGGAAACCATGAGCGAGCGGCATCTCGTCGAGGCGTTCCTCGAAATGCAGAGCGTGGAGCGCGGGGCGGCGGAGAATACGCTCGCCGCCTACCAGCGCGATCTCGACGCCTATCTTGAGTGTCTCTCTGGTCACGGAGCTTCGGCGGTCACCGCGTCGCGCAGTGACGTGGAGGCCTTCATGGCAGACCTCGCCGCGCAAGGGATGGCGCCGTCGACGCAAGCGCGCCGGCTCTCGGCGGTGCGCCAGTTCCACAAGTTCCTCTACGCGGAAGGACGGCGCAACGACGATCCGACGGCAACCGTGGCACGGCCGCGCAAGCGTCAGCCGTTGCCGAAGGTGCTGTCCGAGGATGAGGTCGGCCGGCTTCTCGATACGGTTCGCGCCCGTGCCTTCGCGCCGCATGAACGGCCGCTGGAAGGCCTCAGGGCGATGCGGCTTCATGTGCTTCTGGAACTCGTCTATGCGACGGGCATGCGCGTTTCCGAGCTCGTTTCGCTGCGTTCCGCGGCCATCCGGCGCGATGCGCGGGTCATGACGGTGCGCGGCAAGGGCGACAAGGAGCGCATCGTTCCCGTCGGCGGACGGGCCCGCGAGGCGGTGGAGGCCTGGCGTTCTGCCCTTGCCGCGAGCGGCCGGCAGCAGGGCACACCGTGGCTGTTTCCTGCCTTTTCGGAGAGCGGCCATGTCACCCGGCAGTCCTTTGCCCGGGATCTCAAGGATGCGGCGGCCTCGGTCGGCATCCGGCCGGAGCTGATCTCGCCCCATGTCCTGCGCCATGCGTTCGCCAGCCATCTGCTCGCCAATGGCGCGGACCTGCGTGTCGTGCAGGCGCTGCTGGGACACGCCGACATTTCGACGACGCAGATCTACACCCATGTCCTCGACGAACGGCTGAGGCAGCTTGTCGAGACGCATCATCCGCTTGCCGGCCGCTAGCGGCCGGAGCCGGGCCGGCTGGGGAAATCCTTGACACTCCGGGGGACTGCGGTCAGTGTGCCGCCGAATTCGGCAGGCGTTCGCGGACCGGGCCACGTGCCGGTGCCGATGGTTCGCCGCATCCGCCGAAAAGGATCACATTCATGGCCGGCAGCAGGATGCCGTGGGACCTTGCGCAATGCGCCGGTGCCATGCTGCTTCTCCCGGTCATCGGTTGGACATGGAATGCGAAGCTATCTGGAATTCGAAAAGCCCGTCGCCGAGCTTGAAAGCAAGATCGAGGAACTCAGGACCCTGTCGGAATCCGGCGAAGCCGTCGAGATTGCCGAAGACGTGTCCAAGCTCGAGGCCAAGGCGACCCAGGCACTCAACGATATCTACGCCAAGCTCACGCCCTGGCAGAAGACGCAGGTCTGCCGCCACCCGGACCGCCCGCACGCCTCCCATTACATCGCCGGGCTGATCGAGGACTGGACGCCGCTCGCCGGCGACAGGTCGTTCGGCGAGGATCAGGCGATCCTGGCCGGGCTCGGCCGCTTTCGCGGGCGCTCCGTCGCCATCCTCGGCCAGGAAAAGGGGCACGACACCCAGTCGCGCATCCGGCACAACTTCGGCATGGCGCGCCCCGAGGGCTACCGCAAGGCGATCCGCCTCATGAAGCTTGCCGACCGCTTCGGCCTGCCGGTTCTCTCCTTCGTCGATACGGCCGGCGCCTATCCGGGCATCGGCGCGGAAGAGCGCGGCCAGGCGGAGGCGATTGCCCGCTCGACGCAGGCCTGCCTTCAGCTGTCCGTTCCCAATGTCGCCCTTGTCATCGGCGAGGGCGGTTCGGGCGGCGCCATCGCGATTGCGACGGCGAGCCGGGTCCTGATGCTGGAGCATGCGATCTATTCGGTGATCTCGCCGGAAGGCGCGGCCTCGATCCTGTGGAAGGATTCGGCGCGGGCGCAGGATGCGGCGACGAACATGAAGATCACGGCGCAGGATCTCCTGAAGCTCGGCGTCATCGACGAGATCGTCAAGGAGCCGATGGGCGGCGCCCATCGCGACGGCGAGGCGACAATCAGGGCCTCCGGCGACCATATCGAATCGATGCTGGCGGTCTTCGAAGACATGCCTTCCGAAGAAATACGGAAGGCGCGACGCGAAAAATTTCTGGCCATCGGCCGCTCTTTGTGAAAAATGGCGGCTAAGGGACAGAATTGCTGCTTCATTGTGCCTTCTAGACAAGGACAGTTCTTGGCGCCGCCGAGGTTTGATGCTCCGGCAGGTCAGGTATGAAGCTGCGTTCACGGTTTCGTGCGTGTTGGCCGGGGTAAACGCTTTGGTAAGCATGTCAGGGAATGCTTGGCATCTGGGCTGGGTGCCAAGAGTCCCGCTGCCGTCTTGGGGCGCGGCGGCTTGGTGCGGTATTCGGAACTGGACAACCGTCTGAAGGATTTGATTGGTCGCCTCATGCAGATCAGCCAGCGCTTCCAAAATTCCCGCGGGTGGCTCGTGCGCGTCGTCGCCGTCGCCAGCGTGTCGGCCCTTCTCGCCGCCTGCCAGGCCGATGAACTGGGCTACGGTCCCAAACATACGCGCTCCGTGTCGCGCGAAACGCGCGAGGAGATGACGAAGCTCCACATGGCGTCCAGCGCGCCGATCCTGATGCGCATCTTCAAGGAAGAGAGCAAGTTCGAGGTCTGGAAGAAGGATGACACGGGCAAATACGCCCTGCTCAAGACCTTCGAGATCTGCAAGTGGTCCGGCAAGCTCGGGCCGAAGCAGAAGGAGGGCGACCGTCAGGCGCCGGAGGGCTATTACACCATCACGCCCGCGCTGATGAACCCGAATTCCAGCTACTATCTCTCCTTCAATACCGGCTATCCCAACGCCTATGACCGCTCCTACGGTCGCACGGGCAGCAACCTGATGGTCCACGGCGCCTGTTCGTCGGCCGGCTGCTATGCCATGACCGACGAGCAGATCCAGGAGATCTATGCGCTCGCCCGCGATGCCTTCCGCGGCGGCCAGAGATCCTTCCAGCTCCAGGCCTATCCCTTCCGGATGACGCCGGAGAACCTTGCCCGGCATCTCGACGACCCGAACATGCCTTTCTGGAAGATGCTGAAGGTCGGCTACGATCACTTCGAGCTGACGCGCCAGGAGCCGAAGGTCGACGTCTGCGGACGGAAATACGTCTTCGACGCCACGCCGGTCGACGATGCGCGCCTCAGCCCGGTCCAGGCCTGCCCCGAACTGACCGTGCCGCAGACGCTGCAGATGGCGGTTGCCGCCAAGCAGGCCAAGGACGACGCGGAGACGATGGTCATCGCGGCGCGGCTGGACGAGCAGCGCAAGCGCGACGAAGAGCATCAGCGCATGCTGGCCGAGCAGCGCATCATGCTGGCGCAGAAGGAAGCCGAGCGCGAGCAGCGCCTCGCCAACCGCAAGCCGATCTTCGAGACCCTCTTCGGCGATGGCGGCACCGAGACGGCGACAGCCCTGATCCAGAACCCGGTCACCGGACCTGACGGTTCTCCGCTGCCGACGCCTTCGCCGGATGCGAAGGTTGACGTCGCCAGCAGCGAGGCCGCTCCGGCGCAGGCACAGGCACAGGCACAGGCAACGCCAGACGCCGCCGTGAGCGAACCGGCCACAACCGCATCCGTGGCACCCGCCGGTCAGCCTGCCGCGCAGGCCGATCCCGCACAGCCGACACAGATGGCCTCGGCGCCGACGCAGTCGTCCCCGAGCTATCGGGACAGGCTGGTGAAGCTGATTTCCTGGTTCTGAGGCCACTCGGGCAGGGCGTTGCGTTCGGGGCTGGCACTTCGGGCGGGCGGCCCTTCGTTGGCGCGTGACCTGTTGTCTGCTAGGATCGCGATCATCCGCCCTTGAGCGGTTCACGGCCAGGAAGGGACAAGAAGCCCATGGCCACGATCTCGATCCCGATTTGCGCCTATATCCTGACGCTCTATCCGGAGGCGACCGCCGCGGCTGGAGCCGGGTCGCCCGCGCCGGCCGGTGGCGCCAGCCTGCGGCCGCTCGCGCTCGGCCTTGCCACGCCCTCCTTCTGGACGGAGGAGGAGATCAACCGGGCCTTCACGGAAGCCAACCGGATCTGGCTGCGGGAGGCCGACATCCAGTTCTCGCCGGTCAATATCTCGCGGCGCGACGAGGTCGTTCCGGCGGACGCGCGCGCCATGTGGATCAGGTTCGTCAACCGGCTTTCCCCGCGCGGTCAGGGAATCGGTGTCGGCTTCGTCTATGACCTTCCCGCTGCCGAGGGCGGCTGGGGCGGCGGACGCATCGTGGTTCTCTCCGGCGAGAAGGTCCGCGAGGGAATTGCGGGATTTGCCGGCAATCTGCTTGCCCACGAACTGGGGCACGTGCTCATCGACGATCCCAATCATGCGCTGGCCGGCGACGACCACAGCAACCTGATGCATCACAGCCGCAACCCGAGGGTCGCCAATGCCGGCCTGCTCAATGCGACGCAGGTCGAGCGTGCCCGGGCCACGGCGGCGACTTTCTGATCCAGCAACATTTCGTCAATCGATTCCACGGCTTGACCGGGGCGGTTCGGCGTCCGGGCGCCGCGGCCCGTCAGCGGTTCGTGAGCGCATGTGAATTTTCCGTCAGGGTCGCGCAAACAGACTTTCGCCCTGTCTCAAGTGCGGTTACTCTTGATTCATGAGCACGATGTCCATCGATATCAGGCGGGCGAGACTGCAGGATGCCCCGGCGATCGCCGAGGTTCACGACCTTGCCTGGCGCAACGCCTATCGCGGCGTCCTTCCCGGTCTCGATCTGGAACGCATGGTGGAACGGCGCGGTCCGGTGTGGTGGCAGCGGGCGCTGAGGCGCAAGGTTGCGATCATCGTGCTGGAAGTCGACGGCCACGTGGTCGGCTACGCGACGCTGGGCCCGAGCCGCATGCGTTCGCTGCCGCATCGCGGCGAAATCTACGAAATCTATCTCAGGCCAGAATACCAGGGCATCGGCCTTGGCCGCCGCCTGTTCCAGACGGCCCGCAGCATGCTGGACGACATGCGGCTGAAGGGCCTTGCCGTGCGCGCGCTGCAGGCCAACGACGTGGCGATGGGCTTCTATCGTCGGCTCGGTGGCAAGCCACTGGTGGAGACGGGCGAGCGGATCGGCGATCAGATTCTCCCGGTCGTCGTCTTCGGCTGGGATCTCGGCTAGGGCATCCGGCGAACCGGTTCCCGGGGCCTGGTCCGTTCCTGCAGGCGGCGCCAATTCCTTCCAAGTCCTCTCTTCATTCAATATATTCGGCCAAATTTGCCGGGTTCCGCTCGCGCAATGGCCATCCATCCCCTGCCCAGCCCCAGGATCGAGATGCTGACGCTGTTTCACTGGAAAGACGCCTGTTCACTGGCCTCGCTGATCACGCTGAAGGAGGCGGAACTGGAGCATGACGTTTATGTCGTGAACCTGCCCGCCGGCGATCAACGCAAACCCGAGTTTCTGGCGCTCAATCCCAAAGGCCGCGTGCCGGCGCTGAAGACGGACCGGGGAATCCTGACGGAAACGCCGGCGATCCTGATCTATCTGGCGCAGCTTGCCCCGGACAAGAAGCTCGCGCCGTTCGACGATCCCTTCGCCCTTGCAACGTTGCAGTCCTTCAATGCCTTCCTGTGCTCGACCGTTCATGTCGCTCACGCGCATCGCATGCGCGGATCGCGCTGGGCCGATGAACAAAGCTCGTTCGACGACATGCAGCGACGGGTTCCCGGCAATATCGCGGACGGCTGCAGGCAGATCGAAGAGACGATGTTCGCGGGTCCCTGGGTGATGGGCGAGACCTTCAGCGTGGCCGACCCTTATCTCTTCGTCATCTGTTCCTGGACCAAGGTCGACGGTGTCGATATCGCTGATTTCCCAAAGCTGCACGATCATTTCAGGCGCATGTCCGACCGGCCGTCCGTCCAGGCGGCCCTCGCCATGTGAGCCGGACCCGGGCGTCGGCCATGCTGCGTTGCACAAAGGGCCACTTGCGCTTGGCGCGCCAATGCGGCTAAAGACGTGTCGCATCTTTTTCGGGTGGATGGCGGGATTTCCGCCGCTGCGAGCGGTAGGGCGAGACGGGGGAGCGGGTTCTGCCAGAAACCCTTTCCCGGACTCATGACCGGGATCCAGCCTGACAAACATTGCACCGACAGCAATTTGGAGAGACGACATGCGCATCGACGCCGTGCCGATCGGAAAAAACCCGCCGCACGATATCAACGTCATCATCGAGGTGCCGCTGGGCGGCGAACCGATCAAGTACGAAATGGACAAGGAAGCCGGTGCGATGTACGTCGACCGCTTCCTCTATACGTCCATGCGCTACCCGGGCAATTACGGCTTCGTGCCGCATACGCTTTCCGACGACGGCGACCCGATCGACGTGGTGATCGTCAACACGCGGGCGATCATTCCCGGCGCGATCATGAACTGTCGTCCGATCGGCGTGCTCATGATGGAGGACGAGGCCGGCATCGACGAGAAGATCATCGCCGTTCCTGCCACCAAGCTGACGAAGCGCTACGAGAAGGTCACGAACCACACCGACCTTCCGGAGATCACGCTGAAGCAGATCGAGCATTTCTTCGAGCACTACAAGGACCTGGAGCCCGGCAAGTGGGTCAAGGTTTTGCGCTGGGGCGATGCGGAAGAAGCGCGCGGCCTGATCATGCAGGCGGTCGAGAACGCCAAGTCCAAGGGCTGAACCCCTCTGGCTGAATGCCGTTCGTTGACGGGGGCGTGGCGCAGGCTGCGCCCCCGATTGTTTTGGGGCGGTGAAGTGGATAGGCTGATGCGATCCTCGTTGCGGGGCTTCGGGGAGGGAATCGGGCCTGATGTCATGCGTCACGAAGAAGTGCGCCCCGTTTTGCCAGGGGCCTGATCCTATTTCTTAATCCCTGCCCATTCAGATACTACCTGCCAAGCGTCACACAGAACTGATAACCCGGGCATGCCGGTTTCCGCCGGCCAAGGACCAAGGGGAGAGATCGATGCCGCAGACCTTCGCCGCCGAAAAGGAACGGTTGGTATCCGAGGTTCTCAACCGCGAGGAGGTGGCCGGCAATCCGGATGCGGCCTATCTTGCCGGGCTCCTCTACAAGCGCGCAGCGGCCGAGGATCTCGTCGGCTATTCGTCCGAGGAACTGGCGGCGCTGGCAAGGGATGTTCTCTCCCGCCTGGCGCGGCGCGAGCGCGGCGAGGCCATCGTCACCGTCTTCGATCCGGAGCCGAACAAGGCCGACGGCAGCCACCGGCCGATCACCGTCGTCGAGATCATCAACGACAACATGGCCTTTCTGGTCGATTCCGTCATGCACGCGCTGCAGGAATTCGGCATGGAGGTGAAGCTCCTGCTGCATCCGGTCGTGGAGGTCGGGCGGGACGCCGACGGCGTGCTGAAAAAGATCGGCAGCGGCGCGGCCAAGGAAGAGGGCGGCCTGTCCGAAAGCGTCATCCACGTTCATGTGACGCGCCTGTCGGGCAAGGAGGCGCGGACCGATCTTGCCGAGAAACTCGGCGAGGTCCTCACCGACGTGCGCCGGGCCGTGGAAGACTGGCCGCGCATGCGACGGGCCGTTGCCGAGGCGGTCACGGTCTACCGCTACAGTCCGCCGCCCTTGCCGAAGGAGGAGGTGGAAGAGGCCGTCGCCTTCCTGGAATGGCTCAATGCCGACAATTTCATCTTCCTCGGCCTTCGCAACTACGACATCGCGCTTGAAGAAGGCGAGGACCATCGCATTCTGCACAGCGACGAGACCGGGCTCGGCGTCCTTGCCGATCCTCATGTGAAGGTGCTGAGGCGGGGCCGCGAGTTCGTGCAGGTGACGGCGGAAATTCGCGACTTCATGATGAAGCCGGAAGCGCTGATCGTCGTGAAGGCGAATGTCCGCTCGAAGGTCCACCGGCGCGTTCACCTCGATTGCATCGGCATCAAGCGCTACACGGAAGACGGCAAGCTCGTCGGCGAGACGCGTTTGGTCGGTCTCTTCACGGCGACGGCCTATACGCTGTCACCGAAGCGGATTCCGTATCTGAGACGCAAGGTCGATGCGGTGATGGAGCGGGCCGGATTCGACCCGCAAGGCCATTCTGGCAAGACGCTTGCCAACGTGCTTGAAAACTACCCTCGCGACGAGCTTTTCCAGATCGATCCCGATCTTCTCTACGAGTTCGCGCTGGCGATCCTCGGCCTCGACGAACGGCCGCGCATCCGCGTGCTGGCGCGGCCGGACAAGTTCGACCGTTTCGTCTCGCTCCTCGTCTATGTGCCGCGCGACCGCTACGACAGCGACGTGCGCTGGCGCATCGGCAACTACATGAAGGACGTCTACGGCGGCCGGGTGTCGGCCTACTATCCCTCCTTCCCGGAGGGCTCGCTCGCCCGCGTCCACATCATCATCGGGCGCTATGAAGGCAAGACGCCTCAGGTCCCGCAGGCGGATCTCGAGGCCGCCGTCACCGAGATCGTCAGGACCTGGGAAGACAAGCTGGAGGACCTCCTGCGCGACCGCTATGCGCACGAGCGGGCTCTCGCCTTTTCCGGCAACTATGGCTCGGCCTTCTCCGTCGGGTATCGCGAGACCTATTCTCCGCAGATCGCTCTCGACGACATGGTGCGCATCGAGCGTCTCTCGGAGACCAACCCGGTTTCCATCACCTTCGGCCGCCACGCGGACCTCGGCGGCGACAGCTGCACGCTGAAGCTTTTCCAGCAGGGCAGCCCCGTGCCGCTGACCCGGCGGGTGCCGGTGCTGGAGAATTTCGGCTTCGAGGTGATCGAGGAGCAGACCTACGACATCCAGCCGGCGGGCCATCCGCCGGTCGTCCTGCATGACATGACGCTGACGCGGTTCGGCAACCGGCCGGTCGATCTCGACGCGCTCGCCGAGACGCTCCGCGCGCTGATGCTGATGGTCTGGTTCCGCAAGGCGGAGAACGACCCGCTCAACGGCCTGGCTCTCGCGGCTGGGCTCGGCTGGCGCGAGATCGCCATGCTGAGGGCGCTGTCGCGCTATCTGCAGCAGGCGCGGATTTCCTATTCCCAGTCCTACATGGCGGAGACGCTGATCCGCCACCCCGAGATCACCGAGCTCATTGTGACCTTGTTCACGACGCGCTTCGATCCGGCGCTGAAGGGAAACCGGGAGACGAAAGAGGCCGAAGTCGTCGAGCAGATCGAGGCGGCGCTGGAAAACGTCTCCAGCCTTGACGATGACACGATCCTGCGCCGGTTCATGGGGCTTATCCTTGCCGCCAACCGCACCACCTTCTTCCAGAGCGGAGAGGACGGGCAGCCGAGCGAGGTCATCGCGTTCAAGTTCGATCCGCATAAGGTCGAAGGCCTGCCGGCGCCGCGCCCCTTTGCCGAGATCTGGGTCTACTCCCCGCGTGTGGAGGGTGTGCACCTGCGCTTCGGCAAGGTGGCCCGTGGCGGCCTGCGCTGGTCCGACCGGCCGCAGGACTTCCGCACCGAGGTGCTCGGCCTCGTCAAGGCGCAGCAGGTGAAGAATGCGGTCATCGTGCCCGTCGGCGCCAAGGGCGGCTTCTTCCCGAAGTGGCTGCCGGAGGGCGGCAGCCGCGACGAGGTCTTCGCCGAAGGCACGGCGGCCTACAAGCTCTTCGTTTCCACCATGCTGGCGCTCACCGACAATATCGAGGGCCAGGAGATCGTTCCGCCGGCCGACACCGTGCGCCATGACGGGGACGATCCCTATCTCGTCGTCGCTGCCGACAAGGGCACGGCGACCTTCTCCGACACCGCCAACGGCATTTCGGACGGGCACGGGTTCTGGCTTTCCGACGCCTTCGCCTCCGGCGGCTCGGCGGGCTACGATCACAAGAAGATGGGCATCACGGCGCGCGGCGCCTGGGAGGCGGTCAAGCGCCACTTCCGCGAGATGGACGTCGATATCCAGACGACCCCGTTCACGGTCGTCGGTGTCGGCGACATGTCGGGTGACGTCTTCGGCAACGGCATGCTGCTGTCGCCAGCGATCAAGCTCGTCGCGGCCTTCGACCATCGCGACATCTTCATCGATCCGGACCCGGATCCTGCCGTCTCCTTCGCCGAGCGGCAGCGGATGTTCGCGCTGCCCCGGTCGAGCTGGAAGGACTATGACGCGTCGCTGATCTCAAAAGGCGGCGGCGTCTTCTCGCGCTCCTCGAAGTCGATTGCGCTGTCGCCCGAAGCGCAGGAGGCGCTCGGGCTCGCGAGGGCGCGGGCCACGCCGCAAGAGCTGATCAAGGCGATCCTGCGCGCACCGGCGGATCTGCTCTGGTTCGGCGGCATCGGCACCTATGTGCGGGGGCCCGGCGAGAGCGACGCGGACGTCGGCGACAGGGCCAACGACGCGATCCGCGTCGTGCCGGCCGACCTCAGGGTCAAGGTCGTGGGCGAGGGCGCCAATCTCGGCATGACGCAGCGCGCGCGCATCGCCTTCAGCCTGCTCGGCGGGCGCTGCAATTCCGACGCGATCGACAATTCTGCCGGCGTCAACTCCTCCGACGTCGAGGTCAACATCAAGATCGCGCTGAGGCCGGCCGTCCTGGACGGGCGGCTCGACATGCCCTCGCGCAATCAATTGCTCGCCTCCATGACCGAGGATGTCGCCGCGCTGGTGCTTGCCAACAACTATCACCAGACGCTCAGCGTCTCGCTGACCGAAAGGCGGGGCTTCGAGGATTTCGGCTTCCAGCGCCGGCTGATGCAGGTGCTCGAAGGTCGGGACCTGCTGGACCGGGCCGTCGAAACGCTGCCCGACGAAGTGACGCTCATGGAGCGCGAAAAGGACGGCAAGCCGCTGACGCGGCCGGAAATCGCCGTCCTCCTGGCCTATGCCAAGATCGTGCTCTTCGACGATCTTCTGGGCACCGCCGTTCCCGACGATCATTATCTCGCCGAGGATCTTCACCGCTATTTCCCGCCAGCGATGCGCGATGCGTTCGCTGCCGATATCGATGCTCACCGCCTGCGGCGTGAAATCATCGCGACCCAGCTTGCCAACGCCATGATCAACCAGGGCGGGGCGACCTTCATCGTCCGCATGGCCGACCAAACGGGTGCAGGCGTTGGCGAAATCGCCAAGGCGTTCCTGGCCGCTCGCGAGTCGTTCGAGCTCGATGCGCTCTATCGGGCGATCGATGTTCTCGACACGAAGATCCACGGCGCCCTGCAGCTCAATCTCTATGCCCGGGTTCAGGACATGTTGCTCGGGGCGACCACATGGTTCCTGCGCAATGTGCCGCACGACGAGGAACTGACGGCCCTTATCGCGCGCTTCCGTCCGGGCATTGCCGAGGTCCGTCATTCGGTCGACCTTGCCGGTCTGCCGCCGGAATTCGCGACCCGCCTGGCCGATTTCCGCAAGCAACTCACGGATCAGGGCGTACCGGAGAACCTTGCCATCCGGCTTTCGGATATCGGTATCGAAGTGCGTGCGCCGGACGCGATCGTCATTTCCGAAACCGCCGCCCGTCCGCTGTCGGTGGCGACCGGGGCGCTGTTCCAGAGCGCGGCCTATTTCAAGATCGGCCAGATCGACGAACTCGCCCGCACACTGGCGGTCCGCGACTATTACGACGGTCTGGCGCTTGACCGGGCCCGGCAGGTGATCGCCGACGCGCATCGGCGGATCGCCAGCCAGGTGGCGGCGGCGAGCGTCATCGGCACGGATATCGAGGCGTGGGTCCAGATGCGCCGCAAGTCCGTGGAGCGCACGACGGCGACCATTGCCGCGATCCTCGACAGCGGCACGCCGACCGTTGCGCGGTTGACGGTCATCGCCGGCCTCTTGTCGGATTTGGCGGGAGAGGGGTAGGCTGCGAGCACCAGTTGGAGATTTCAACGCCTTGCAGCCAATGAGCCTCCCCCTCTTTCTGCCCCTCGCCGGTGGATGCCTGATCCGAACGGCGGGAGCGGGCACCCTTGTCCTGCCGCCGCGAACGCCCGGCGCCTGATGGGTCTTGGTCCCTATCTCCTCCTCGCCACGCTCGAAGGGCTCGTGCAATCGGCCGTGCTGGCGCTGGCTGCGATCGGGCTGTCGCTCGTCTTCGGCGTCATGCGGATCGTCAACGTCGCCCATGGCGAGTTCTTCATGCTGGGTGCCATGGTCGCGGCCGTCGTTGCCGGCATGGTGCCGGGGCCGCCGGTTGCAGGGTTTCTCGCGGCCATCGTCTGCGGTCCGCTGGTTGCCGGACTTCTCGCCTATGGCGCCGAGCGGATTGTGCTCCGGCCCATCGCTCAGGACCCACAGGCGACCATCGTCGCCACCATCGGCCTGCTCTATGTCGTGCAGCAGGGCGCGCTGATGGGCTTCGGGCCGGATACGCTCACGGTCGTGCCGCCGTTCCACTATACGCTGCGCCTGCCGTGGTTCGGCTATTCCTCCTACAAGCTCTTCGTCATCGGCGCGGCGCTCGTCCTGCTCGCCGCCGTCTGGCTGATCATGCGGCACACAAGGCTTGGTCTCGTGATGCGGGCAACGCAGCTCGACCCGGAGATCGCGACGGCCTTCGGCATTTCGGTCGGCAAGGTGCAGGGCCTCGTCTTCGCCTTCGGCGCGGGGCTGGCCGCGCTCGCGGCGGTGCTGGTCGTGCCGATCCGCCAGGCGCACTATCTGATGGGCGGCGATATCCTGCTGATGTCCTTTGCCGTCGTCATCATCGGCGGGCTCGGCAGTCTCGGCGGCACGCTGGTCGCGGCGCTGATCATCGGTCTTTCGGACGGAATCCTGTCGGTCTTCTTCTCGCCGACGCTTGCCAAGATCATCTCCACCCTCGCCGTCGCGCTGGTCCTTGTCCTGCGCCCGCACGGGCTTTTCGGAAAGGCGGCGCCATGAGGGGCCTTTCCGACACGCGAAACCTTCTGCTGCTGGTGCTCGTCGTCGCAAGTCTCGCGGGGCTGCCCTTCATCGCCAGCGACTATCTCGTCCTCTCGATGACGCGGATCATGGTGCTGGCGGTCTTTGCCTGCGGCTACAACCTGCTGCTCGGCTATACGGGGCTCCTCAGCCTCGGGCATGCGATGTTCTTCGCCGCCGGGATTTATGGGGCCGGTTTGCCGGCGTATCATTTGGGTCTTTGCGTGCCTCTCGCCTTCGTCTGCGGTGTGCTGGTGGCGAGCGCGCTGGCGCTCATGACCGGTCTTGTCGTGCTGAGGACGGCGCGGATCTCCTTCATGATCGTCACGATGATGTTCGGGCAGGCGGCCTTTCTCGCGACCCTGCAGTTCGCCTCCCTCACTGGCGGCGACCAGGGACTGCCGCTGCCGAAGTCTGCGCGCGGCTTCGACCTCGGCGGCCATGTCTTCGACCTGACGGACGGGATGACGCGCTATGGGCTGGCGCTCGGGCTTCTGGCTCTCGCCCTCGGTTTGACGGTGATCATTCTGCGCAGCCCGATGGGCCGCGTTCTCATTGCCATCCGGGAAAACGAGGCCCGCACCCGGATGCTGGGCTTCGACGTGGAGCGCGCCAAGCTCAAGGCCTTCGTCCTCTCCGGCACGATCGCCGGTATGGCGGGCGCGGCCTACGCGCTGCTTTTCGGCTATGTCGGTTCGACCTTCGCCTCGGTACAGTACTCCATCGAGGTGCTGCTCTTCACCCTGCTTGGCGGGGCCGGGACGCTGCTCGGGCCGCTCGTCGGCACCGCGCTGATGACCTTTCTGATCGACCGGCTCAGCGAGTGGACGACCGCCTACCTGCTGGTGGTCGGTCTGGCGCTGATCGGCCTCACGCTCTTCTTCCGCGAGGGGCTGCTCGGCTCGCTAAGATCACGGTGGCTGCCATGGCTGGCGTGACGGAGGAACGGGCGCCGCTGCTCGAAACCCGGTTGCTTGACAGGCACTATGGCGGTGTCGCGGCGGTGGATGGTGTCGACTTCAAGCTCGAAGCCGGCGAAATCCGCGCGATCATCGGGCCGAATGGTGCCGGGAAATCCACCTTCGTCGGGCTCGTTTCCGGCCGCGTCCTGCCCGACAGCGGAACGATCCTCTTCGACGGCGAGGACATCACCCGCCTGCCCGCCTACAAGCGCGTGCGGCGCGGGATCGCCTATACCTTCCAGATCACCAACATCTATCCAGGCCTGACGGCGGCCGAAAACGTCGCCATCGCGGTGCAGGGCCGCATCGAGGGGCAGCGGGGCCATGCGACGCCGGCGGCAATCCGGTCGGGCGTTGCGGACGCGCTGGCGGCCGTCGGTCTCGGCGAAAGGGCCGGCGAGATGGCCGGTGTGCTCGCCTACGGGCACCAGCGGCTGCTGGAGGTGGCGATGGGGCTGGCCCTGAAGCCCCGGCTGCTCGTTCTCGACGAGCCGACGCAGGGGCTTTCGGACGCCGAGGCCGGCGAGTTCTGCGATCTCATCGAGGAGGTCGCCAAGGGCACGACGGTGCTCCTCATCGAGCACAACATGGATGTGGTCATGCGGCTTGCCCGGCGCATCACGGTGATGGACGGCGGACGGGTCCTCGCGGAAGGCGCGCCGGAGGACATTCGGGCGAACCGGGCCGTGCAGGAGGCCTATCTCGGCACGAGCGGAGACGCGGCGCCGACCGGCGGGGAGGGCACGTGATGCTTGCGGTCGAGGAGGTCGATGCCTTCTACGGGGCGGTGCAGGTGCTGCGAGGGCTTTCCTTCGAGGTTCGCACCGGTGAGGTGCTCTGCCTTCTCGGGCGCAACGGCGCCGGCAAGACGACGGCCATGCGGACGGTGATGGGGCTCGTCCCGGTCCGGTCCGGGCGCATCGTGCTCGACGAAGAGGCGATCTCCGGTCTTGCCGCCGAGGAGATTCCCAAGCGCGGCATCGGCTATGTGCCGCAGGGCCGGCGGCTTTTTTCCGAACTCACCGTGCGCGAGAACCTCGAAGTCGGACTGATGACGCGGGGAAGCGGCAAGAAGGCCCTCGACCGGGCGCTTGGGTTGTTTCCGCGTCTTGAGGAGCGGCTCGGGCAGCGGGCCGGCACGCTCTCGGGCGGCGAGCAGACGATGCTGTCGATCGCCCGCGCCCTTTGCATCGAGCCGCGGGTGTTGCTCCTCGACGAACCGACCGAGGGTCTGATGCCGTCGATGATCGCGGCGATCCGGGAGGTGATCGTCCGCCTTCGCGGTGAAGGGGTCGCCGTCGTTCTGGTCGAACAGCGCGTGGAGGCTGTGCTGGGCATTGCCGACCGCGTCGCCTTCATGGAGGGCGGCAGCATCCGCGCCCTGCACAGCGTTGCCGAGGTGCGGGCCGATCCCGGCCTCGTTCATACCTACGTCGGCGTCTGACTTCCCGACCGGATCAGATGTGAGGCGTTGCAAGCAGCCAGAGGCCGAAGGCGGTGTAGAAGACCATCATCGGCGCCAGCATCAGCTGGCTGCGTGTCGCCGTCTTCCCCGTGCCGAAGATATCCCCCGCAATCGCGTGGGCCATCACGATGCCGACGACATGCCCGGCGACGATGATGGCCGTCTGGGTGTTGAAGAGGGCCGTCGTCCCCGACAGTGTGTTGAGGAAGGATGTCGTGGCATAGGCGCCGCGCCATCCGAGCAGGTCCCAGCCGAGAGCGAAGGGGTCGGAAAAGGCGATCAAGGCCTGCTGGCCGTCGACCAGGAAACCGACCAGATGATGGGAGCCGTGAAAGGCGATCGCGATCGGCGTCAGGCTGTAGGCGAGCCGGCCTGAGGCGGTCCTGAACAGGTCAGTCCGTCCGGCAAGGCGGCAGCCGAAGGCAACGGCCGCCTCGAAGGCGACGAAGAGCGTGACGGTCGTCACCGCAAGCCCGATCGTGCCGGACAGAATGACCGCGCTGCGGCCCGGAAACTCCAGCGGATTGATGCCATTGAGGCCGAGCCAGAGGAAGGTTCGCGACAGGCCGTCAAAGGTGCTGGCGCCAAGGGCGAGGACGAGGAAGACGATCCCCGAGCGATCGAGGGGCGGACGCGCTGCGAGGGCCGTGCCCGGCCAGGCCAGGGCGATTTTCAAGGCGCCGTCCCGAGGGTCCTTGCTGGAAACGAGCGGAGAGAGGCCGCCGACGAGCCGGAAATAGACGGAGAAGGGTTCGGCGCGGTCCGCCCATTCCCGTTCGCCAAAGACGAGCATGCCGGCCGCGTTGACGAGCCAGTAGAGGACGACCTTTGTCGCGAGTTCGCCAGGGTCGCTCGGAGCCAGCGAGATCAGCTCGCTCCAGGCGAACCAGGCAAATTGCAGGATGGCGATCGAACTGCCGATCCGGCGTGGAAGGGGCAGCAGGGCCATGGCGCCGAGGCTGGAACCGGTCAACCGCCGAAGGATGGCAAGAGGGCCGGTCCAGGGATTGAGCGCCGGCCAGAGATTGCCGAAGACGGCCTGAAAGAGCGTCAGCACCACCCAGAACAGCGTCCACACGGCGATCGGCAGCGGATTTTCCAGCGGGTCGCGTTCGCCGATGTGGCCGGCAAGGACGAGCAGGCCGAGGATCATGAAGGAGGCGCTGCTGGTGACGATCGCGATCCGGCGCGCGGCGGTCCGGGATATCCTTGCGACGGGCAGAGAAGTACGGCCAAGCCTTGCGGTGAGCCTGCCCGGCAGCGCGACGAGAAGGAAGAAGGTGGCCGCGACGGCGATTGCGGCACCGGCCAGATACTGGTCCGTCGGCAGCAAAAGCACAAATCCGCCTTCGCTGGAATGGGCGAACGCACGGCCGCCCGACACCGCGAGGGCCAGGCAGGACGCAAGTGCCAGATATACGCCGGATGCGGGGACTGAATCGGAACGACATTTCGATATGGTCATCGTATCTTCTGGCAAACATATGGTTTTGTGGCAGAAAAAGGCGCCGGTCGGAGGATCCTTTTCTTGCATCTTATTTTCTACTGTGGGCTGCGCCGCGTGAAGAAATATCGCGCATTCAGTTTTCGAGAGTGCAGGGGCAGTTTGTCTTATGTCTTCACTGAGATTTAACGTGCAGTAGGCTTACTGATCATGGACCATTGGCGACAAGACGAAGATGTACCCGATTCCGACGAACGAACAAGAACGGCTGCTGGAACTGCACCGGTTGCAGATTCTCGATACCGCGCCCGCTGAAGACTTCGACGCCATTCTTCAAGTTGCCTGCCAGATCTCCGGTGCGGCACAGGGCACGGTCACGCTCGTCGATGCCAACCGGCAGTGGTTCAAGGCCCGGATCGGCGTCGCTTCGCAGGAAACGCCGCGGCAGGAAGCCCTGTGCGCCCACGCCATCATGAGCGACGAACCGCTGATCATCGAGGATGCGCGTGACCATCCTGACTTCAGGGACCATCCTGCGGTCACAGGGTGCGACAAGGTCCGTTTCTATGCGGGTATCCCGCTGCTGGTCCGCCCCGGTGTCGCCCTCGGTACCCTGTGTGTCTTCGACCCCCAGCCTCGAACGCTTGATCCGGGCGTGCTCGACATGCTCCGGCGTCTTGGCGTCGTCGCGATGAGCCTGCTGCAGCGCTGGGAGGAACGGGGGCAGCTTCTGGAGATGCTGCGTCTCGTGGAGGACCAGCGCCGCGATCTCAAGATCCGCGAACGCCGGTTCCAGCATGTCGAACGCCTCGCCCGCGTCGGCGGCTTCGAGATGGATCTGACGAGCGGCGCGATCCAATGGACCGACGAAGTCTATCGCATTACGGGACGGCCCATCGGAATGCTGATGGACCGCACGAATATCGTCTCCGTCTACGCGCCCGAGGAGCAGCCGCGCGTGCGGGCCCGCATGGCGTCGAGTCTGGAGTCGGCGACCGGGATCGACGATGTCTTTCGGATTCTGACGCCTGAGGGACAAGAAAAGTGGGTGCACGTCGTCAGCGAAACGGAGATCGTCGACGGCAGGGCCAAGCGGCTCTTCGGAATCGTGCAGGATGTGTCCGAGCGCTATCAGCTTGAGCAGGAACTGCGCACCGCCGCCTGCACCGACCTTCTGACCGGTCTTGCCAACCGCGCACGATTCAACCAGCTCGTTGCCGAGTGGTTCGAGGCGAACGACCGTCCGTTCGGGCTGTTGCTGGTCGATCTCGATCATTTCAAGCAGATCAACGACACTCTCGGCCATGCCGTCGGCGATGAACTGCTGCGCGCCGTTGCGACGCGGCTGATGCGCCAGACGGTGGGCTTCGGGACCGCCTTCCGCATCGGCGGCGACGAATTCGCGGTGCTCGTCGACCGCCTCGACGACACGTCCGACCTTGGCGTGGTTGCGGCCGGCCTTGCCGCCGCCATGTCCGCGCCGATCGATGTCAGCGGTCACGTGCTTTGCCCGCGCGTTACCATTGGCGGCGCCGTGGCGCGGCTCGACGGGACGGAGGCGGAAACCCTGCGCCAGAACGCGGACCTTGCGCTCTATCACGCCAAGGAGACCAAGCGCGGCGGCTTCATCCAGTTTCACGGCACGCTTCGAACCTCGATCACCAAACGCTTCAATGTCGTTCGCGAGGTGCACGAAGCCATCGATGATGGCCGGATTCTGCCCTACTACCAGCCGATCGTCCGGATCGACACCTCCGAGATCGTCGGCGTCGAAGCGCTGGTCAGGATGCGCCGCAAGGACGGGTGGATCGTCTCGGCGGGGGATTTTCCCGAGGCGCTCGCCGATGTCCATGTCTCGCGGCTGGTGACGGAACGGATGCTGGGCCAGGTCGCCGCGGACATGCGGCGGTGGCTCGATGATGGCCTCGACTTCCATCATGTGGGCATCAATGTCGGGGTGACGGACTTTCTGGATCACGATCTGGAAAGGCGGGTCGTGATGGCTTTCGAAGCTCATCGGGTCCCGTTGCGCCACGTGGCCATCGAAGTGACCGAGAATGTCCTGATGGGGCCGGGCGATTCCGACGTCATTGCGACATTGCAGAGCCTGCGCGCGCGCGGAGCGGTCATCGCGCTCGATGACTTCGGGACTGGATATGCATCACTCACACATTTGAGAACCTTCCCCGTCGATGTGATCAAGATCGACAAGTCTTTCGTCGGCCAGATGCTGACCGATCCGTCCAGCGCCGCGATCGTCGAACTGGTTCTGGATCTGGCGCACAAGCTGTCGATGCGCGTGGTGGCCGAGGGAATCGAGACCAGCGAGCAGGCGCATCGCCTGCAACGGCTCGGATGCACCCTCGGGCAGGGCTATCGCTATGCCCGCCCGGTTTCAGCGGCCGCGACCTCTGCCCTCATGACCTCCTTCGGGAAGCGGCAGGCGCCGCAGTTCTTCGGCGACTGCCTGCCGCTCGACGAACGGGTCGGTGCCATGGGCAAGGCCTGAAGCGCTGCCGTTGTTGTCCTGATTCCTGATCGACAGGCGCGCGGGAGGGCTCAGCCGAGATCGAAATGCGCGATGATCGGCACGTGGTCGGACGGGCGCGACCAGCCGCGGGCATCCACAAGGACGGAGATCGAGCGGGCCTTCGCGGCAAGGTCGGGATGGGTCCAGATGTGGTCCAGCCGCCGCCCCTTGTTGGCGGCCCGCCAGTCCTTGGCGCGGTAGCTCCACCACGTGTAGACGCGCTCGGGCTCGGGATGGAAGGATCTCGCCAGATCGGTCCAGCCGCCGGCAAGACGCAGCGCCTCCAGCGCCTCGCATTCGACGGGTGTATGGCTCACGACCTTGAGCAGCGCCTTGTGCGACCAGACATCGCTCTCATAAGGAGCGATGTTGAGATCGCCGACGATGACATCCGGCAGGCCGTTCGAGGCCGTCGGCAGCCAGGATGTCATCTCCTGCAGGAACTGGAGCTTGTGCTCGAATTTCGGATTGATCGCAGGGTCCGGCTCGTCACCGCCGGCGGGCACATAGAAATTGTGCAGGCGAACGGCCTTGTCGCCGCGTTCCACCGTGACCGCGACGTGGCGCGGGTCGTTCTTGGCGCAGAAATCGTGGCAGTCGACATCGAGCAGCGGAAAGCGCGAGAGGATCGCGACGCCGTGATAGCCGCCGCGTCCGCCGTTGAGGGCGATGTGGCTGTAGCCGAACCGGCGGAAATCCGCGGAGGGAAATTGCGCGTCGGCGCATTTCGTCTCCTGCAGGCAGATCACATCGGGTGCATGATGGTCGATGAGTTGTTCCACGATGCCGCGCCGCATGCGGACGGAGTTGATGTTCCAGGTCGCGATGGAAAGCAGCGCTGAGGACATGGGCGGGAAACGGAACTCCACAAAAAGGAGACGCCACTCTGCCTTTTTTGCGTTTCAGCACAAGCGGAAAATGGTCCGGATCCGGTTGCCGGAGGGATGCCACTCGACGAGAGATGCGAGCGCCTGCAGAAAAGCAAAGCGCCCAGCCTCTGGTGGGCTGGGCGCTCGGCGCCGTTGAGGCGCTGCGCTGGGAGGGACTCCAGCGTCGGCGGTCTCGGCCGGCTAGACGGGGGGGCACGCCGGCATGACAGATAACCGCCTCAAGCCAAGAGATGGCCCTCAATTCGGTGCAAACAAGAGGGGGGCGATAAGGGGCGCTTAACATTTTTGTGAACGGCACGCGCCCGCTCTCCCGGACGGTCCGGCAGGCCGGCTTGCGGGTCTTCCGGACCTGTTCCGACCGGACGCTCGCGGGGCAGGGAGCCGATGACGGTCCGCGACAAACCGGGTGTCGTGAAAAGGTCAGGTCTTCGGCCATGGATCATCGGGTGCAGTGCATCATTTGCACTTGCGGAGCGCATGGTCTTTTCTGCAAACATACGTATGCGCCCGACGGGATTGCTTCCGGCATTCCGAACGGGCGCAGATCGCCGCGTTGCGGCCCGATGACGGCGGCGCCTTGCCCGCGCTCTTCCGCCGAATCTGCGGGACGGTCCAGCAACAGCGGTCTTGTCGACGCATGGCGGGTCGGGCGGTGGACGCCAGACCTTGAGTTTCAGGTTCCAGAGAGAGGTCTCACCGCGCAATGGCCATCATGACCAGCCTGCACCATGTGACACGCTACACCTACGACCATCCGGTCACGCTCTCGCCACAGGCGGTCCGCCTTCGTCCCGCGCCGCACAGCCGCAGCCAGATCCCGAGCTATTCGCTGAAGGTGACGCCGGAAGACCACTTCGTGAACTGGCAGCAGGACCCGCATGGCAACTGGCTGGCCCGCTTCGTCTTTCCCGAGCCGACGAAGGAATTTTCCGTCACGGTCGACCTCCTCGCCGAAATGGCGGTGGTCAATCCGTTCGACTTCTTCATCGAGGAATACGCCGAGCAGTTTCCCTTCGCCTATACGCCGGAACTCGGCATAGAGCTTGCGCCCTACATGGTGCGCGAGACCGAGGACGTGCTGTTCAACAGGTATTTTGCGGAAATTTCCTACGAGAAGAAGCCGACCATCGATTTTCTGGTGGCGTTGAACCAGAAGCTCCAGACCGACATCGCCTATGAAATCCGCATGGAGCCGGGCGTCCAGTCGCCGGACGAGACGCTGAAGCGCCGCTCGGGCTCCTGTCGCGACAGCGCCTGGCTGCTGGTTCAACTCCTGCGCCACCTTGGGCTCGCGGCGCGCTTCGTCTCGGGCTATCTGATCCAACTGACGCCGGACGTGAAGTCGCTCGACGGCCCGACCGGAACGGACGTCGACTTCACGGATCTCCACGCCTGGACCGAAGTCTACCTGCCGGGCGCCGGCTGGATCGGTCTCGATCCGACCTCGGGTCTTTTCTGCGGCGAGGGGCACATCCCCCTGGCCGCGACGCCGCATTACCGCTCGGCAGCGCCGATCACCGGCGGCTACACGGCTCCGCCGAACACCAAGGTCGAATTCGAATTCGACATGCGGGTGACACGCATTGCGGAAAAGCCGCGCGTCACGCTGCCCTTCTCGCAGGAGGCCTGGGAAAACCTCGCCGCTCTCGGCGACAAGGTGGACGCGGACCTGAAGGCGCGCGACGTGCGCCTGACGATGGGCGGCGAGCCGACCTTTGTCTCCATCGACGACTACCAGTCGGCCGAATGGAACACGGCCGCCGTCGGGCCGTCGAAGCGGGGCAAGGCCGACGATCTCATCCGCCGCATCGCGAGCCGCTTCGCCCCCGGCGGCTTCCTGCACTACGGCCAGGGCAAATGGTATCCCGGTGAGAGCCTGCCGCGCTGGACCTTCTCGCTCTACTGGCGCAAGGACGGCAAGCCGCTCTGGCGCAATCTGGACCTCGTCGCCCGCGAAACCGGCATGCCGGTGCCGACGGCCGAGGACGCAGGCAAGATGACCCGGCGGATCGCAGGGCGGCTGGGCATTCCGGCTGATTTCGTCGTGCCTGCCTACGAGGATCCGGCGCAGTGGGTCCTGAAGGAACAGGAACTGCCGGAGAACGTCACCACGGACGATTCCAAACTCGAGAACCCTGAGGATCGCGCGCGCATCGCGCGGGTGTTCGAGCGCGGGCTCGGAACGCCGACCAGCTTCGTCTTGCCGGTCCAGCGCTGGCAGTCGCGTGCCGGTCTCGGCTGGGTCAGCGAGCGCTGGAATGTGCGCCGGGGCAAGCTGTTTCTGGTGCCGGGCGATTCGCCGGCGGGCTACCGCCTGCCGCTCGCCTCGCTGCCCTACGTTCCGCCGTCCGCCTACCCCTATATCCACGAGATGGACCCGCTGATCCCGCGCGACGATCTGCCGGATCCGGACATCCTGCACCAGACCTACCGGCGCACCGGCGAAGTCAGCCCGGACGACCCGCGTGTCGCGCAGTGGATGACCGGCGGGGCGAGCGTGCGCACGGCGCTGGCCATCGAGCCGCGCAACGGCCGGCTCTGCGTGTTCATGCCGCCAGTCAGCCGCGCTGACGACTATGTGGAGCTTCTGGCCGCCATCGAGGTGACGGCGGAAGAACTCGGCCTGCCGGTGCATATCGAAGGCTACATGCCGCCGCACGATCCGCGCATCAACGTGATCCGGGTTGCGCCCGATCCTGGCGTCATCGAGGTCAACGTCCACCCGGCGGCAAGTTGGCGCGACTGCATCGACATCACCACCGGGGTCTACGAGGAGGCACGCCTTGCGCGGCTCGGCACCGACAAGTTCATGATCGACGGGCGCCATACGGGCACGGGCGGCGGCAACCATGTGGTGGTCGGCGGAGCGACGCCAAACGACTCGCCCTTCCTGCGCCGGCCGGACCTGCTGAAAAGCCTCGTCATCTACTGGCAGCGGCATCCTTCGCTCAGCTACCTCTTCTCCGGGCTCTTCATCGGCCCGACGAGCCAGGCGCCGCGGATCGACGAGGCGCGGCACGATTCGCTCTACGAGCTTGAAATCGCCATGGCCAACGTGCCGAAGCCCGGCGAAGGCCAGCCGCCGCTGCCGTGGCTGATCGACCGGCTGTTCCGCAATATTCTGGTCGACGTCACCGGCAACACGCACCGCTCTGAAATCTGCATCGACAAGCTCTATTCGCCGGACGGACCGACCGGCCGGCTGGGGCTGATCGAATTCCGGTCCTTCGAGATGCCGCCGGATGCGCGCATGAGCCTTGCGCAACAGTTGCTCCTGCGTGCGCTGATCGCGTGGTTCTGGAACGAGCCGCAGGACGGTCCGCTCACTCGCCATGGTACGGATTTGCATGACAAATACATGCTTCCGCATTTCGTCTGGGCCGATTTCCTTGAAATCCTGCGCGACCTGAAGGAACGCGGCGGCTATGACGTCGATCCGGTCTGGTTCGAGGCGCAGCGCGAGTTCCGCTTCCCCTTCTATGGCCAGGTCGAGCATGCCGGCGTCGTCATGGAGCTGAGGCAGGCGCTCGAACCCTGGCATGTGATGGGAGAGGAAGGCGCGATCGGCGGCACGGTGCGCTATGTCGACAGTTCGGTGGAGCGGATGCAGCTGCGCGTCGAGGGCTTCAATCCGGCCCGGCATATCGCCACCTGCAACGGGCGCCGCATGCCGATGACACCGACGGGCCGCAACGGCGAATATGTCGCCGGCGCGCGCTTCAAGGCCTGGCAGCCGGCCTCTGGCATGCACCCGACGCTGCCGACGCAGGTGCCGCTCACCTTCGACCTCTACGACATGTGGTCGCGGCGGTCGCTCGGCGGATGCGTCTATCATGTCGCCCATCCGGGCGGGCGCAACTACGATGTCTTCCCCGTCAACTCCTACGAAGCCGAGGCGCGGCGGCTGGCGCGTTTCGAGCCCTTCGGCCATACCCCCGGTCCGATGGTGCCGCCGGTGGCCGAATCCAATCCCTATTTCCCGACGACGCTCGATCTCAGGCGGCCGTCGTGGATATGACCCACGCTGCAAAGACTTGATTGCCGGTGAACAATTCCGGATAGTCTGGAACGTCTGCAAAAGGCCAGGCACGGTTTGGCATCGCAGGGGGTGATCGATCGGGCAAGGGATGGACAAGAGGGCTGCCGAGAGGGGAACGGCGACGATGTCGCTCGTTGAGGAAGAAGAACAGACGAGAGCAACCCTCGTGCAGCGCCGGCTCGCCGACCTGATCGATGACTATCGTCCGCTCGCCGGCGTCTATGACGAAATGATCGGCGACGACGGCGAACCGCGCGCGCACTGGCGGCCGCTGCTCGAGTGGCTGGCGGCGATGGGGCCGGAGTCCGTCGCGCACAGCTTCCAGGCCGCCGACCGGCATCTGAGGGATTCCGGCGTCTTCTACCGCGTCTACGACGACAAGGCCGGTTCCGAACGGGCGTGGCCGCTCGCCCATGTGCCGCTGGTGATCGATGCTACCGAGTGGGCCGACCTGAAGACCGGGGTGATCCAGCGGGCGCGCCTTGCGGAAGCCTTGCTGCAGGATGCCTACGGGGAGGCGGACCTCGTTTCCGATGGCGTCATACCCGCGGCGGTGATCGCCGGCAGCCCGGAGTTCATGCGTCCGCTGGTGGGGGCCAAGCCGAAGGGCGGCCGGCATCTGCGAATCTATGCGGTCGACGTCGGGCGTGGGCCGCGCGGGCGCTGGTGGGTGCTGTCCGACCGCACCCAGGCGCCGTCGGGCGCCGGTTATGCGCTGGAAAACCGGCTTGCCCTGTCGCGTGCGCTGCCGCACGTCTATCGCTCGCTGAATGTCGAGCGGCTCGCATCCTTCTTCCAGGCCTTCCAGACCGACCTCAACCAGATCAATGCGAAGGCGGAGGCGCGGGTCTGCCTGCTGTCGCCGGGGCCGCTCAACGACACCTATTTCGAGCATGCCTATCTGGCGCGCTATCTCGGCCTGCTGCTCGTCGAGGGTGACGATCTTACGGTGCGCGAAGGCAAGGTCTATGTGCGCACCGTTTCGGGGCTGCGCCGTGTCGACGTTCTGCTGCGCCGGCTCGATGCGGATTTCGCCGATCCGCTCGAGCTTCGCAGCCAATCCTGGCTCGGGGTCCCCGGCCTCGTGCAGGCCGTGCGCGAGGGAGCGGTCGCGATGGCCAATTCGCTCGGCTCGGGCCTCGTGGAATCGCGCGCGCTGATGGGCTTCATGCCGGCGCTCGCCCGGCATGTCCTCGGCGAAGACCTGATGCTGCCCAATGTCGCCACATGGTGGTGCGGCCAGGAGCGCGAGCGCGCCGTGGTGCTTTCGGAATTCGACAAGCTGGCGATCGCACCGGCCTTCGGTGCCCAGGTGCCCGGCCTTCCGGACCGGGCCGTCGCGCTGGGGGCGGGACTCTCGCCCGACCAGAAGGCGGATCTCGTCGGCCGGATCGCGCAGCGCGGCATCGACTTTGTCGGCCAGGAAGCCGTCAAGCTCTCGACCATGCCGGTGTGGCAGGACGGGCGTCTGGTACCGCGCCCGTTCATCCTGCGCCTCTTCGTGGCAGCGACGGGCGACGATGACTGGACCGTCATGCCGGGCGGCTTCTGCCGCGTCTCCGACGATCAGGATGCCCGGGCCGTGTCGCTCCAGACCCAGGCGCGGGTCGCCGATGTCTGGGTGCTCGGCGACGAGCCGGTCGAGGAGACGACGCTTCTTCCCAAGAACCAGAACGTCAGGATCCGCCGCACGATCGGAACGCTGCCAAGCCGGGCGGCGGACAACCTGTTCTGGCTCGGGCGTTATCTGGAGCGCTGCGAGGGAACGCTGAGAATTGTCCGGGCGCTGCTGGCGCGGGCCGTGGAGACCGTGGGCGACGGCGACGTCATCGAGGGTCTGGTGGCGGCTCTGCACGAGAATGGTGCGCTGCCGGAAGACGAGGAAATCCGGCATCCCTCGAATGTGCGCCTTGCGATAACTGCCATCACTGACCAGTCGGCCATCGGTGCGGTTCCCTCGCTGACACGGTCGGCGCGCTTTGCGGCCGGTGTCATCCGCGACCGCATGGCGCCGGACGCCTTTCAGGTGGTCACCGATCTTGCCAATCAATTCCATAGCATCAAGAACCGCAAGCTTACTGCCAGCGATGCCTTCGAGGAGGTGAGCAGCGCGCTGCGTCTGATCGCGGCCTTCTCGGGTCTTGCCAGCGAGAACATGAACCGGCTGATCGGCTGGCGGTTCCTGGAACTCGGCCGGCGCATCGAGCGCGCGGTCACCACGGCCCGCTTCATGGCGCAGCTGGCGCAGGAGCCGCTGCGCCAGAGCGCGCTGGACCTCATTCTGGAGCTTGGCGACAGCCAGATCACCTACCGGTCGCGCTACGTGATGACCACGTCGCGGACACCGGTGATGGACCTTCTGGTCCTCGACGACAACAATCCGCGATCCGTCGCCTTCCAGGCCGTGCGCATCAGCGAGGATCTGCCGCTGCTGCCGACGGCGATGGCGGCAGGGCGGCCGACCGAGCCGGTGCGTCTGGCGCGGCGTATCCTCGCCGACCTGCAGACGGTGCAGGCGGAGGACGTGACACGGGAAAGCCTGCTGGCGCTGATCGACGAGCTCTATGCGCTCGCCGAATCCATCTCGGTGCGCTTCTTCACCCACCGGGCGGTGTCGCGGCGCGGCAAGTCGCTGGCGGCGGAGGATCTTGCATGATCTACGACGTGCGCCAGGTCACGACCTACAAATACGCGGCGACCGTTCCCTTCTCGCGCCATATCCTGCGCATGGCGCCGGTCAACCGGCCGGGCCAGCGGGTCATTCTCAGCACGCTGTCGATCGATCCGAAACCGGTCGAGTATCGCGAGGAACTGGACTTCTTCGGCAACCGGGCGGCGCTCGTCGCCATCGATGTTCCGCACGAGGAACTCGTCATCGAGCTCAAGGCCCGTGTCGAGGTGGCGGTCAGCGAGCCGTTTCTTCCCGGGTTGACGCCGCCTTGGGAAGAGGTGCGGGACATGGTGGCGCGCAGCGACGACCTCTCGCCGCTTTCTCCCGTGCATTTCATCTTTCCGAGCCGCAGCGTTCCGCTTGAAGCCGAGATCCGGGACTGGGCCGCCGACTGCTTCCCGCCCGGCAGACCCATTCTGGCCGGGGCTTCAGCCCTGATGAGCCGGATTCATACCGAGTTCACCTATGAGCCGGGCGTCACCACGGCGACGACGCCGCCGATCGAGTCGTTCAAGCATCGCCGCGGCGTCTGTCAGGACTTTGCCCATGTGATGATTTCCGGCATGCGCTCGCTCGGCCTTCCGATCGGCTATGTCAGCGGTTATCTGCGTACCCTGCCGCCGCCGGGCCAGCCGAGGCTGGAAGGGGCCGACGCCACGCATGCCTGGGTGGAGGTCTGGTGTGGGCCGGACGTCGGCTGGATCGGGCTCGACCCGACCAACGACATCCCCTCCGGAGAAGATCATATCCTGCTCGCCATCGGGCGGGACTATGCGGATGTCTCGCCCATGGAGGGCGTATACGTCAGTGCCGGCGACGACACGCTCGATGTCGCGGTGGACGTTGTCCCGCTTGGCCAGGGCGGCGAGAAGGCCGCCGCGAAGGCTGCACCGCGAGGCGACGAGGTCGGGCCTATCCCGCTGCCGACGCAGGTGCCGGGCGCCGGAGCATCGCCGAACAAAGGCGGCTAACTAATCTCGGCCGCTAGTCCGTCGTACTGGTGGCGATGCGTCGTTTCAGATCGGTGCGGACATCGGCCGGCACGCCGAGCAGGTCGGCGATGCGCCAGACGATATCGTCTTCCACCTCCTGCGCGGCGCCGTCGGCGTAGACGAGCTCCCAGAGCATTTCCACGATATGCCGGCGGCCGGTCTCGTCCATGTGACGGTTGAGAACGGCCGTGAAGCCGGACAGATCGACGGATTCCAGATCGCGGCGCTGGGCCTCCTCGATCAGGCGGGCCGTCTGGGACTTGCTGAGATTGAAAGTTGTCGTGAGCGCGCGCTTCAAGGCCTCGCGCTCGGCCGGGGTCGCCGCGCCGTCGACCGCGATCGTGTGCACCAGAAGAGCAGCCGACGCGACGCGGACATCGACGTCGAGCGTGGCGTCGTCGAGGCCTTCGGGGTCGGTCTTCGCAAAATCTTTCAGGATGGCAAGGAGGGCCTCGAACAATCCCAATCTCCGCTCGGTCAGCGACCTTATCTCCAGGGTCTATCGGTTGAACGCTGTCCTGCCTGTCGGTCAGCCGTTCAAATTCTCCGCACGTCAGCTGGGGTCATGGAGTCGGGCGGACCCGACTGCGCACGGCCTCGGTCGTCAGTTTGGATCGGTTTCCTGCGAAAAAGCACGTCACCTCTGGTCCATGGTGGCGTTCTGGCTGACCCAGCGGTCGATCGCTTCGCATGTCGAAGACGAAAGGCAAGCCCCAGCAAGCCCTCAAAGGATAAGTGCGATGGGAAATAGTGCAATCGGACTCCGGCCGATTCGACGTCGAACGGCCGTCGATGCGGCATTGATGTCACACTTCCGCCTGATTGCGGGAACTGTCAGACGTCCAGGAGTGCTTCGAGGGCGGGGTAGAGGGTCGGCGATCCCGCGATGACGCGATTGCCCTTCCTCAGGCCATCTCCGGCCAGGAAATCATTGGTCCGGCCGCCGGCTCCATGGATGATGGCGATCGCCGCCAGGCAGTCCCAGGCGTTGATATGGGTCTCGACATAGCCGATCAGCCGGCCGCAGGCGACGTAGCACAGGCTGAGCGCCCCCGAACCCTCGCGGTGAAACATCCCGCCCTGCTTCAGGAGCTTTGCCATGACCGATAGGAGCGTGTCAGGGCCGATACGTGTCGAATAGCCGACGCTGACGAGGCCCTGGTCGAGGCCGGCGCTGGTGCTGACCGCGATGGGCCGTCCGTTCAGGGTGGCCGGCTCGCCGCGCCGGACGGCGAAGAACTCATCGCGGACCGGGGCATAGATGACGCCAATCTCGATCTCGCCGTCGAGGACATAGGCAATCGAGACGCACCAGGACGAAAGATCGCTGACGAAGGGCTGCGTGCCGTCGATCGGGTCGACGACCCAGATGCCTCCGCCGGTCTCGTTCTCGGTCATGCCGGTTTCCTCGCCGAGGAAGCCGTCATCGGGAAAGGCTTCGCTGATCTTGCGGCGAATCAGGATCTCCGTCTCGACGTCCGCTTCGCTGGCGAGATCCTGCACGCCCTTCGACCGGATGGTCAGCGTTTCCAGTTTCTCGAAATACTGATGAGCCAGCGCGCCGGCCTCTCGTCCAAGCTCGCAGGCGAAGGCGAAGCGGGCGGCAATATCGTCGGGGAGCATTCAGGAACCTGCTTTCTGCACGGGCAGGGCGAACTGGCGGAGACCTTGCTGGTGTCGCAGGCTCCGGTCCGCCCGGATGGTGTCGCGGATCTGCCGGGATAAGGTGAGACGCCCCGTCAGCGCGCCTTTCCCGATGTCTAGCCGATCGGCGGGCGCAAGCGAAGGTCATTCTTGACGGTCAGCCAAGCGGCGCCGAAGTTTGGCGGATCGACGGCTGTCTCTGCCCGGCTGGCGGCTTCGTCCGGACGGGAATCGCCGGAACGGCAGGCTGCTTTTCCGGCGATTTGCCGGCGTTTTCCCCGGCTTGGAGATTTTTCATGCGGCCGATGAAAAAGCGTCGTTTGCCTGTTGCATTCGCCGGGAAGTTGGTTCATATAGGCGCGGCTTCGGCGAGAGCTTGCTCTTCATTTTTCCGAAGCCGATGAACTGGATATGCGGGCGTAGCTCAGGGGTAGAGCACAACCTTGCCAAGGTTGGGGTCGTGGGTTCGAATCCCATCGCCCGCTCCAGTTTCTCAGAGGAAAATCAGAGTCTTGACGATGGCTGCCGCAAGGCAGCCTTTGTTGTTTTTGGGCTCGGTCAACACCCGGTCAACACCGAACAAGAATTTCGGCAGAGTTGAGCCTCAATCGTCCGTGGCCAATTTCGATCTGGGCCAACATGACGGATCGCGAATTAGCGCAAAGGCCCGCCGAGCTACCCCTTGGGGGGTACTCATCCGCTTGCACGCGAAAGCCCGGAAAGTGCACCGGGAAAATTCTGAAATTTTCGAAATGATGCCGGGCGTGAATGTCATCGCGCTTCATAAGAAGTCGACGCGACCGCAGGAAGCGCCGGATCATCGACATATGGCTTGCCCCATCTCCGGTTGCCTAAGCACAGCGACGATCCGCAAATATGAAATCGGCGTCTTATTCATCGACGTCACTCCCTTCCACGGAAAATGCGCCCTAAAAAATCTAACTCAGTGATGGATCATTTTATCACTGTCACTTCATTCTCTTGGCAGTGATCTCAAAATGATTCTTGTCAAATAATATCCTCTAAAGAACGCATTGTTCTTGTATGTAATTTTTGCTTAAACGACCATTTGTAAACCAAGTGTATGGCGTGGATCGAATTGAATCCCCAATTTGATTGCTTTCAGGGAGATCTGATCGAACATAGTAATAATGGGTGTCGTCTGGTCTTGTTCCGAACACTGCGGCTAACGTAAATTTATTCTGTTCCGCATACTGCTTCAATGTCATCACTTGGTCTGACCACAGATCAGAGTCAGATTTAGTTGAAGGGGGGTGGCAAGGAGAGAAATCAGAGTGCCAGACTATGATGTCGGGTCTCTTTTCATGGAGGTAGCTCAGAGTGAGCTTTCCGCTATGCGCAATCCACTCATCATTTAGCCCCCAAGTATCCAGAGCGCGCCATTTTGAATACAGGGGCAGCAATCCCGCTTCCGTCGTGGCAATCGTGTAGCCGCGATCTGCGTACCTCTCAAGCATTACTCCAATATCATATCGTCCATCTTTGTAATATGTAATTCCTTTTGAGTTATAAAATTGTGTCTTAAAGAAAGAAGCTATAATAAATGAAATAAATAATAACGCTGCGGTCTTTTGCATTATGCTAAATGTGCATTTTCTCCCGCATAAAATTGCGAACTCCGATGGTATATCGCGTATCAAGGGGAACCAAGACAAAACCCATAGAGCAAGTATTGGGTATTGGAAACGTGCGCCGAAGTTCATCTCATTTGAAAGTAGCGACCACATGCAAGTGGAACCCAAAATTGGAATGACAAATGCGGTGCCCTTCAGCAATGTTTGGCGAGAGCGAATGGACAGCAAAACTATAGGAATGAAAGGTAGCCCTAGAGATAGGCTAGCCTTCACGGAATTCTTGAGTCCATCCAAATAAAATTGCCCTCCGCCCTTTTTGTAGTAGGGGTTTGGGAGTGGATGTCCAAAATATTTCCAATGCCATATAAAATATATACCCCCTAAAGTTACGAATACTATCGAAAAAACTTCAGTTAGCAGCAGGGTATTTTTCCGGGGAATGAGCATGCTGATGGCCATTAGCATAAAGGCGGAAATCAGCGCGCCTTCTGGTCTAATGAGGCTTGTTATTAGGCAGGAGATGGAAAAATAGGCATAGTTAGCAATGGTTCTGTTGCTGGTAAAAAGTAGATTTTGAGCAAGAATCCAGGAGGATATAACGCCGAGTGTGAAGAATGGCGTTCCGAAATAAGCAGCAGCGAGGAACAATCCTGGCCCTATTGCGAAGTATGTAGCGCTGATGAATGCCGGAATGATTCCTGATTTTTGTACTTTTCTCATGCCAGCGTATATCAGAAGAATGCTTATAAAATGCGAGGATATAGAAATCACTCGTGTTGATTGTTCGAGTGATGTGCCTGTGTATTTTAGTATTGATACGAATACCATGAAGAGAAAATCTGTTGCGCCGTCGACGGGTTGCTCGCCAATATTCCAGACGACACCGTAACCTTCTGCAAGATGCCCTGCATAACGCATGAGGATTGCTGCATCCTCGAATGGCGGAATATTGAAGTTGACGAATCTAACGGCGACGTAGGCAGTTAATGTCAGTAACGCTGTAACGGCTAATAGATCGTAAGTTTTTAATCTCATATGCAGCCTTTTTTAGCTTTAATGCACGAGAAAATTTCTTACAGAATACTGTATTTATTCATCTATACGATTCAATTTGGAATTAAACACCGATTCATATTGATATTGTTGCGTTTAATCGCCGCATTAAAATTGTAGATATTATGCATCGATAGTCTCATAGATTTTTCTTTTGCGACTCTGGTGGAGTAAGGGGCACCAGGAACAAGGGCTTGCCCACTTTTTTGAGATATTGCGCCTGGTTTGGAGTTAGCTTTTGCCGCGATGCAAGGAGTGGTGGCAAAATTGATGCCAATGTCACACGAAGGTGTGTGCTGATTATTCGACTGCAGGGCACTTGCCAGATCAGATGGTCTGCCCTTGCGAGGGGCTCCTGGCCGGACGACCGCTTGCATGCATGGGCTCTGGGCCGTCATTCCTGGTGAGGCGGGCGCGGTCTCGGAAGGATCGGGCCGTTCGCCACCGTCGTCATTTCAGTCTCCGGGAGAGCCGGGTCGTAGTCGTAGTGCCAGGGCTCGTCGGGCGAGGCGAGCGGGCCATGGAAGGACGGGCCGGCGGCATCGATGCTGGCCTTCAATTTCTCGTCCCACTTTTCGGCTCGCCAGACTTGCTCGATCTCGCCGGAATCGGCCCCGGCGATGATGTGCCCGTCTTTCATCACCTGAAAATCGATCGCATGTCCCTGACCGTGGGCGGTGAGCCCCGGGGCGGCGATATTCGCCCATGTCTTGCCGGTGAAGCCGACCAGCCAGGCGCGCAGGTCATCCGGATCGACGTCAGCGAAAGACTTATCGTCGCTGCCGAACTCTTCCTTGGCCGCTGACAGGATTTCTGCTGCCGCAGCACCGACGGATTCGTTGCTGTTCCAGTTGCTGATCTGGACGTCGAGACTGCGCACCCTGGTGTTGGCATAGATCTCGAAGCCCGGATTGGCCCTGGCGAAGTGGTCGGCAATGGCGGCGACCTCGGCCAGAAGCGCGCGTTGATCGTCCGATCCCTGAAATGCCTCGATTTCCTCTTCGGTCCAGCTCCACCGGGCGGCGAGGTCCGACCCGGTTCTCAGATAGCTTCTGAGAGCGAGGAGCCTGCGTCCCGGATCCGGAATTTGCTCAAGCGCCTCGACGGCCTGCGGGGGAGCAAGTTCGGAGAGCGAATGGATCTCCGAGGCGAGGCCGCGGCCGGTCGGCACAAACGCGATGAGTGCCAGCGTCAGGAGCGCCTGCAATGACGTCGGGCTCCGTGGCATGCTGCTCTGCCTCCCCGTTCCGGACCTTGCCTCCATTGCCGGCCACAGCCCGGCAGTGACGTCAACGTTTGCAAGAAAATGCGCATTCAATCGGGCGACAGGCGCATTTCTGCTTCAGGTCTGGAGACCGCGTCGGCTCTGCCGGATCGATGCCCGTTCGGGAGATGGCGGGCCGGAGAGCCTTTCGAGGGGAGGGGGCGACAAAAAACGGGGCGCAAATCCGCTTCCGGATTCACGCCCCGTTGTCTCTGACAGACCGGCGAAAGGCCGGCCGTCGGTTACCCGGCCTTGCCGGCCTCGACCGAGATCTTGAGCTTGACCTCGTCGGAGACGTAGGGCGCGAACATGCCCATGTCGAAGTCCGAACGAAGGATCGTCGTCGTGGCATCGAAGCCCGCCCAGGCCTTCTTGGCCATCGGGTGCTCGCCCATCTGGTTGAGGGCGGCATCGAGGACGACAGGCTTGGTGATGCCGTTCATGGTCAGATCGCCAGTGATGAGCGCTGTCTTTTCGCCGGTCACCTCGACCTTGTTGGAGACGAAGGTGATCGTCGGCGTCTTGTCTGCGCCGAAGAAGTCATCGGTCTTGAAATGGGCGTCGCGCTCGGCCCAGCCGGTGAGCAGCGAGGCGGTGTCGATCGAGACGGAGACCGTCGACTTGGACGGATCGTCCTGGTCGAGCATCAGTTCGCCCTTGAAGCCGGAGAACATGCCGACGGTATTGGAAAAGCCGAGGTGATTGTAGGTGAACGTCACCTGGGAATGGCTTGAGTCGAGTTCGTATTTCTCGGGCGCCGCGAACACCATGCTCGCGGACGAGAGGATCAGGGCCGAGGCAAGCAGCAGGGCCTTCTTCATCAATCACTCCTGTTTCATTATCACAAATTCGTGAACAATTGAAAATGCGCCTCCGGAGCCGGAATCGCGTGCGGCAACGCACCAAATTCCGCGCCGCGCAGGAATTTCTCCATATGCGGCGAAGGATTGATGCGGCTTCAGGTCTATATGTTAGCGGAGAGCGGCGTCTGGACAATCCAGGGCGGCGCAAACATACCGTTCAACGATATCGGCATAATAAAGGGAGCCAGGTGCTGGACCCGGCTCCCTTGAGAACGGTGACGGTTGCCTGTGGCTTGTCAGTTCGGGCGGAGCATCCGCGTCAGGACGCCGTCCTTGAGCACATACTGGTGATAGAGGGCAGCGGCGGCGTGGACGACGATGAAGATGATGAAGACGGGTTTGCCCAACTCGTGAATCTCGCCCATCGAGTGAAACAGGTATTCCGCGATCAGGCCGGTAACCGGCATGCCGATCAGGAGCACGTAGAACAGGTGATGCATGGCCGTCGCCGCCTTCTCCAGAAGAGGGTTGCCTCCTTCCGGGGCGGCCGGGGCGCCATGCCGGACGCGGATCATCAGGCGCCACAGCGCCAGCACCAGCACGGCGACACCGACATAGATGTGCAGATCGGCCATCAGATAGTCCGTCGCCGTCGGCGTCTGGTTGTTGCGGAGCAACCAGCCGAGTCGGCCCATGCTTTCGCCGAAGACAAGCTGGAAGAGAATGAGGGCGGCGATGATCCAGTGGAGTGCGATCTGAAGCGCGCTGTAGGACGCGGGGCGGGGCGATGCGGCAGTCGCGGTCGTCATGGCAATACCTTCAAATTGACGGGGTCCCGCGCGGTGGCCGGGCTCCAGGACTCCCTGGGATGGTCACTTTGTAATCTGAACAATTCGAAAAACTATGCCGAAGCTGTCGCAAAATGTATCGGCGGCGCGGCCTTCGGGCGAGGATGCGAGGCGCGCTACGCCCTGGCGGCGATGATGAAGAGGCGGGGAAAGCGCAGGAGCACCTTGCCGTTGGCAAGCGGCGGGTAGGCCATGGCGACCTTGTGCCTGTAGGCTGTCAGAAACTGCTTTTGCTGCGTCTCGTCGAGTGGGTCGAGGAAGGGCTTGAGCCCGGTGCTTCTGACCCATTCCACGATCGCATCGGCGTCGGTCAGCGCGTGGTTGTAGACCGTGTGCCAGATGTCGATGACCTTGGCCTTCGGCAACAGGGCGTTGTAGTAGGTCCGCACCGACGGCAACGACGGACGAGCGGCATCCTTCAGGAGGCTCCAGAAGGGCATTTCGGCGGCCGTGTCGCGCATCAGGACGTGCACCGGCTCATCCATGTTGTCGGGCATCTGGACGGCAAGGACGCCGCCGGGCGCGAGCTTTCCCATCAGGCGGGTGAGCACGTCGACATGATCCGGCAGCCACTGGAATACCGCGTTGGCGAAGATGACGTCGACCGGGCCGTCCGGTTGCCAGTCCCTGGCATTGGTCTGCTCGAAGCGAACATCGGGGAGGCGGACGCGTGCCTTGGCCAGCATGTCGGGCGAGGTGTCGACGCCCGTCAGGTCGGCGTCCGGCCATCTGGCTCTCAGCAGTTCTGTCGAATTGCCCGGGCCGCAGCCGATGTCCACCACCCGCGCGGGCCGGTCGAGGGGCACCTGGGCGAGCAGGTCGCGTGCCGGACGCGTCCGCTCGCTTTCGAATTTGAGATACTGCGTCGCGGACCAGTCAGGCATGGCCAAGCTCCCGGGCGAATCGTTGCGCCCGATTGTGTCAGAGGCCACCGGTTTGTCACCCTCCGGTCCGGTCTGGCCGGAAGATCGGGTCGTGGCCTGCGACCGACATCGCAGTGAACGAAAGAACAAGGGCGACCCGAAGGCCGCCCCCGTCATCTGGAAAGGCGATGTGTCCGGAGCAGCCAGGCGCGCCGCCCGGCCGTCACTCCTTCTTCTTGCCGACCACCTCGAAGGATGCGTTCATGTCCATGTCGTACTGGCCGTCCTCGCAGAAGATGTCGTCGAGTTCATAGCCGTCGCCATCGGCCTCGATGTCGGCGGAATCGACCTGGCACTTCATGTCCGACAGGACGGCGTTGATCTTGTCGATCGACTCCTGCGGGATGTCACTGGCCATGGCCGAGGCCGGCAGAAGCACAAGAGCGCCGGCGAAAAGAGCTGTCCTCAACATTGTTTCCTCCCCCTTCGTTATTGGATCGAGAATTTCACACTCTGCGTGTCGCTGTGGGTGCCGGGGATGTGCAGGTCGAAGCGGCCCGGCTTGATGGCGATGAAAGAGATTTCCGCTGTGCCGGCGTCGTCGAATTCAAGGGAATCGATCGCCATCGGGCGGACCTCGATGTTGTTGATGACGATCTCGTTCAGCCAGACCGCGCGGAAGAACTCCGGCCCGGTGACCGCAAGCTCCGCCGACCCGTCCGCCGTGATCGCGATCGTGTAGTAGGCGCCGGACTGGAGCTTGATCGTTCCTTCGCCCGCATAGAGCGGCTTGCCGGAAGAAAGCGTCAGCTCGATCGTCTCGCCGCGGTTGCACTTGGCAAGAAGGCCCGCGAAGCCGAGATCCTTGCCGCTGCAAAGCGGTTCGGCATTGGCCGATCCGGCGAAGGCGCAAGCGGCCAATGCCGCCATAGCGGCGGTCAATGTCTTCATCGTGGTTCTCCCTCCAACGTCACCGGAAATTCGGTGCTTCATGTTTCAGGGCACGCCGGTCCACGGCGGACAAAGGCTGAATAAATTCAATCCCTTTACCCGTGCCCCCTGCCACTTTGTGGAGGTAACCGAGCCATAAGTTGTGCGGAATGGTCAAGTTACAGCTTGGTAAGGCTGTCGCCGGCCCAACTCGCCGATCCGCGATACGGTCGATCCCGGGAGGTCCGGAGCGGCGTGCGGCCGCCGCTTCGTTCGTCGCGACAAACGAAAACGGGCGGCCCCTGGGCCGCCCGCCGTCACGTCATGATACCGCCTGCTCAGCGCGTCAGCGGCTTGTACTTGATCCGGTGCGGGTTCAGCACTGCGTCCGGGCCAAGCCGGCGCTTCTTGTCTTCCTCATAGTCCTCGAAGTTGCCCTCGAACCATTCCACATGGCTGTCGCCCTCGAAGGCGAGGATGTGGGTGGCGAGGCGGTCGAGGAACATACGATCGTGGCTGATGACCACGGCGCAGCCGGCGAATTCCTCCAGCGCGTCCTCAAGGGCGGCCAGCGTCTCGGTGTCGAGGTCGTTGGTCGGTTCGTCGAGGAGGAGCACGTTGTTGCCGGCCTTCAGCATCTTGGCCAGATGCACGCGGTTGCGCTGGCCGCCGGAGAGCGTGCCGACCTTCTGTTGCTGGTCGCCGCCCTTGAAGTTGAAGGCGCCGCAATAGGCCCGCGAGTTGATCTCGCGCTTGCCGAGCGTGATCACGTCGAGGCCGCCGGAGATTTCCTCCCAGACGGTCTTGTTCGGGTTAAGGCTGTCGCGGCTCTGGTCGACATAGCCGAGATGCACCGTCTCGCCGATCTTGATCTCGCCGACGTCGGGTTTTTCCTGGCCGGTGATCATGCGGAACAGCGTCGTCTTGCCGGCGCCGTTCGGGCCGATGATGCCGACGATGCCGCCGGGGGGAAGCTTGAAGGAAAGGTCGTCGATCAGCAGGCGGTCGCCGTAGCCCTTGGAGAGGTGGTCGACCGCGATGACGTTGTCGCCAAGACGCTCGCCGGCCGGGATGACGATCTGCGCCTGGCCGGTGGCCTGACGTTCCTCGGACTTCCTGACCAGTTCGTCATAGGCCTGAATACGCGCCTTCGACTTGGTCTGGCGGGCCTTGGGCGAGGCGGCCATCCACTCGCGTTCCCGCATGAGGGCCTTCTGGCGGGCCTCATCCTCGCGGCCCTCCTGCTCCATGCGCTTGGACTTCTTTTCCAGATAGGCCGAGTAGTTGCCCTCGTAGGGAATGCCGCGGCCGCGGTCGAGCTCCAGGATCCAGCCGGTGACATTGTCGAGGAAGTAGCGGTCGTGGGTGACGATCAGCACGGAGCCCTTGAACTCGCGCAGGTGCCTTTCGAGCCAGGCAATCGTCTCGGCATCAAGGTGGTTGGTCGGCTCGTCAAGGAGCAGCAGATCCGGTTCCGACAACAACAGCTTGGCGAGCGCGACGCGGCGCTTCTCACCGCCTGAAAGCGGCGCCACGTCGGCATCGCCGGGCGGGCAGCGCAGCGCGTCCATCGCCATCTCCACCTTGGAATCGAGGTCCCAGAGATCTTCCGCATCGATGACGTCCTGGAGCTTGGCGGCCTTCTCGGCGTTTTCGTCCGAGTAGTCCATCATCAGCTCGTTGTACTGGTCGAGAATCGCCTTCTTCTTGGCGACACCCTCCAGGACGTTCTCGAAGACGGTCTTCGAGGCATCGAGCTGCGGCTCCTGCGGCAGGTAGCCGACGGTCGCGCCCTCGGCAACCCAGGCATCGCCCGACCATTCCTTGTCGAGGCCGGCCATGATCTTCAACAGCGTCGACTTGCCGGAGCCGTTGGGGCCGAGCACGCCGATCTTGGCGTCCGGGTAGAATTGCAGATGGATGTTGTCGAGGACCTTCTTGCCCCCGCCATAGGCCTTGGTGAGGCCGTGCATATAGTAGATGAACTGGCGAGCCATGAGCCGTCCTGAATTTTCGAATGCGTTGTCGCGGGATGGGCGCCCTTCTATCGCGCCCGGCCGGCCAGTGGAAGCAAAATCGGGAATGACTGCATTTTTTCGCTGATCGCGGAGGCGAATTCGCTTACTCTTCGATAGCGGCATTTCTTGCCGGAATTCCCACGGCTGGGGGGCATGGGTTGGCGAGAAAGAGGTGCGAATGCTAGTGCGGCGCTACGCAATCAAGTCGAAGATCATTTCCTCCGTCCGATACAGCCGCATCTCCGGCGAACTGACCCTCAATTTCGCCAATGGCAAGGCCTACCGCTACTCCCGGGTTCCGCACAGTGTCGTCCAGTCGCTGCTGAAATCGGCCTCGCCGGGTAGCTTCTTCATCGAGCAGATCCGGGACCAGTATCGCCGCAGAGAGGTGCGGTGAGGCAAGGCTGGAAATCTGCGCTTGATGTTGACTGAAGCGACAGGCCCGGAGGGACGCGTCTCCGGGTTCAAAGACTTCATTGACTACAGTCTGGTCATGCGCCGCGTGTGAAACGGGCGTGCGGACGAATTCCGGTTTCCGCCCTCGCCGTTCGTAGCAACGTCCAGAATTGTCCTTACTGGTGAAGGTCCGCGATCTCGACTACCGTACACGTGTCCCTTGCGGCTGCGTCGGGTAGCTATTTCAACCCTCTCTAGGAAGATGCAGCATGGCCGTGTCGACATCGCCTTCTCCCGATCCGATCCTGACGTTCCATGGCGCCGCCCGGGCGGTGACGGGGTCCTGCTTCCGGCTGGAAACGGGGCAGGGGCAGGTTCTGATCGACTGCGGGCTGTTCCAGGGTTCGAAGACGGAGAAGGAGCTCAACTACCGCCCCTTTCCCTTCGATCCCCGGCAGATCGATGCGGTGGTCCTGAGCCACGCGCATATCGACCATTCGGGGCTGTTGCCGAAGCTGACCCGCCATGGGTTCGAGGGGACGATCCACGCCACCCCGGCGACGATGGATCTCTGCGACGTGATGCTGGCCGATTCCGCGCATATCCAGGAAATCGAGGTCGAGCAGTATAACCGGCGTGCCGCCAGACGCCGCCGGGGCAAGGTCACGCCGATCTACACGATCGCCGATGCCACCGCCTGCCTGAAGCAGTTCACGCCGCAGCGGATCGGTGACTGGTTCGATGTGATCCCGGGCCTCAGGGCCAGGTTCTGGAACGCGGGGCATCTGCTTGGATCGGCCTCCATCGAGGTCGAACTCATCTGTCACGGTGCGTCGCCCACGCGGCTCCTGTTCTCCGCCGATATCGGGCCGGATCACAAGCTGCTGCAATCCGACCCCGAGGGGCCGAGCGGCATCGACTACCTCGTTTGCGAATCCACCTACGGCGACACGGACCGGATCGACGCCAGCGCGAAACACCGGCGGGCCATGCTGGCCGAGGAGGTGCGTGCGGCGATGAACCCCGACGGCGCGCTTCTGATCCCGTCCTTCGCGGTCGAGCGCGCGCAGGAATTCATCAGCGATCTTGCTCAGCTGATGGCCGAAGGCACGCTGCCGGCAATCCCGATCTATGTGGACAGCCCGCTTGCGACGCGCGCGACCGAGGTCTTCGCGCGCCATGCGCGGGAGCTTGAAGGCGGCGCCAATCTCACGCGCGGGATCAGGTCGGACCACCTCCATTTCACGGAGACGCGCGAGCAGAGCATCGCACTGGACCAAGTGCGGGGGTTCCATATCGTCATCGCAGCCTCGGGGATGTGCGAGGCGGGCCGCATCCGGCACCGGCTTCGGAACTGGATCTGGCGCGAGGAGGCGACGGTCCTCCTCACCGGGTACCAGGCCGAGGGAACGCTTGGCCGGATCCTCCAGAACGGTGCTCAGACGGTCCGCATCCAGGGCGAAGAGTTCTCCGTCCGGGCGAGGATCCGGTCGATCAACCTCTATTCGGGGCATGCGGATGGCCCGGAACTGGTGCAGTGGGTCCGGGAAAGGCTTCCGCTGCGGCATGACCTCTTCCTGGTGCACGGCGAACCGGACGCCATGGATGCGCTGGCAGGCCGGCTGGCCGGCACGGTCGCGCCGGACCATATCCGCCGTCCCGTACTGGACGAAGGCTTCAGCCTGACGGAGACCGGCGCCCGCTCGCTCTCCATCTCCACGCCGCCAAGGCTTCCACCGGAAAAGATCGCGCGGCTGGACTGGCACAACGACCTGTCGGAACTGATCCTCGACATCAACGAGGCGATGTCCGGCGCCGCGGACGAGCGGTCACGCGACGCCCTGGTGCGTCGCTTGCGGCGCGCCATCGAAGACGAGGGCCGATAAACAGTCGGTCGCGATGACCGCCGCCTTCAGCCGAAAACTCTCACGGATCGAAGGACTTCAGGATCGGGCATGGCCCGGAGGTCCCATCGGCGCATTCGGAAATCAGCCTTTGAAGCGAGGCGCGCGTCTGTTCCAGGTCCACAATCCTCCTGTCCAGCTGGACCAGCCGCTTTTCGGCCAGTGCCCTGGCCGCATCGCGATCCTGTCCTGAATCGAGGGCGAGGAGTTCGCGGATTTCTTCCAGGGTGAAGCCGGCCGTCTGGGCCTGCCGGATGAATCGCAGGCGCTGGACATCCTCACGGCCATATCGGCGCACGCCCTGATAGTGCGGGGGCGTCGGAAGAAGGCCCTTCCGCTGATAAAAACGCACGGTCTCGACGCCGACATTTGCCGAAGCCGCGAATTTTCCGATCGTGAGGTTTTCCGGGTGTTGACTCCGTACCATGGTACGGAACTTATGGTGCTGCCAACACTTTCACAAGAGAGAGGAGAATGTGAAAATGTTGGACCAGACTTCCCGGACAACCAGCCGCAGGGCGATCCTCTATCGCATGGTGATGGACGCCCACACCTGCCCGTATGGCCTCAAGGCCAAGGACCTTCTCGAACGGTCGGGCTACAAGGTGGAGGACCGTCACCTTGCATCGCGCGAGGAAACCGACGCCCTGAAAGCGAGGCTCGGCGTTTCGACGACACCGCAAATCTTCATCGGTGACGCCCGCATCGGCGGTTATGACGATCTCAGGCAGTATCTCGGCAAATCCGTCGCCGACCCGAAGGCGACCACCTACCGGCCCGTGATCGTGCTTTTCACGTTGATGGCACTCACCGCCATGGCAACAAGCCAGGCCGCGCTTGGATCGCCGTTGACCGTGCGTGCGGCAGAGTGGTTCATCGCCTTTTCGATGGTCGCGCTCGCGATGCTGAAGCTCCAGAATGTCGAGAGCTTCTCGACCATGTTCCTGAACTACGACCTGCTCGCCAAACGATGGGTGCCTTACAGCTACGTCTATCCCTATGCCGAGGCGTTTGCGGGCGTCCTCATGGTCGCCGGGATCTTCAACTGGCTTTCCGTTCCGATCGCGCTTTTCATCGGAACGATCGGGGCGGTCTCCGTTTTCAAGGCGGTCTATATCGACAAGCGGGAGCTCAAATGCGCCTGCGTCGGCGGCTCCAGCAACGTGCCCCTGGGCTTCATTTCTCTCACGGAGAATTTGATGATGATCGCCATGGCGATCTGGATGGCGTTGCCGGCACTGGGTTTGACCGCCGCGCATGCGATGTGAGCGACATTGGCGATGGACGGGCCGCACCGGACTCCGGCGCGGCCCATCCGGCTGTTACTTCACTTCGGTGACGGTCAGCTTGCCCTCGACGCGATCGGCGACGAATTCGATCTTGGCCCCTTCCGTCAGTTGGGCGAGCAGGGCCTCGTCCTTGACGCGGAAGACCATCGTCATGGCGGGCATGTCCAGCGACTTCAGCTCCTCGTGGATCAGGGTCACCTTCTTGGCCTTGAGATCGACCTTCTTCACGGTGCCCTTTGTGAATTCGGTTGCCGAGGCAGCCGTCACGGCCGCCAGCGAGAGTGTGGCCGCCACTGCGATCTGAATGATCCTGTTCATCCTCGTTTCCTTTCCTGAGCGATTACTTCTTGGCGACAGTCACATCGCCATGCATGCCGGCGGCATAGTGGCCGGGGATGAGGCAGGCGATCTTGAAGGCGCCCGCGTTCTTGAACTTCCAGACGATTTCGCCCGTTTCGCCGGGCGCAAGCCGGATCGAATTCGGGTCGTCGTGTTCCATCTCGGGGAACTTCTCCATCAGGGCCTTGTGGTCCATGATCTTGTCGTGATCGTCGAGGATGAACTCGTGATCCGTCGCCCCGTCGTTCCTGACTGAAAAGACGACCGTCTGTCCCTTGCGCACGGCGAATTCCTGCGGCGAGAAGACCATCTTGCCGTCGTCCGTCTCCATCATCGTGACGTGAAACGTCGCGGTGGCCTGCGCCTTGTCGCCCGGCTCGCCGACCGCCATCATTTCTCCATGGCCGCCGGCATGAGAGCCCGTCGCCAAGGCGGGAAAGGACGAGATCGACGCAAGGAGAAGTCCGGCAAAAACTGTCTTGATGTTCATGTTCATTTTGATGTCCGTTGCTGTGAGTTGAAATCGTGGCGTTCAGCCGTGGTCGTTCGGCTTGGGCGTAAGCTTGGTCGTCGCATCGCCAGCCTTGACCGGTTCGGGAAGCGAGCCCGTCCATTCATAGGCTTGCGTGCCGGGCGGGTTCTCGTACCAGCCGGGGTCGCTGTAATTGTCCGCCGCCAATCCCTCGCGGACCTTCACGACCGAGAACATGCCGCCCATCTCGATGGGGCCGTGCGGCCCCCAACCGGTCATCATGGGCACCGTGTTGTCCGGCAGTTCCATTTCCATTTCGCCCATGTCGGCCATGCCGGCCGTGCCCATGGGCATGTATTCCGGCTGGATCTTGCGGATTTTCTGCGTGACCTGCCGCTTGTCGACACCGATGAAGGTCGGAACGTCATGTCCCATGGCATTCATAGTGTGGTGCGACTTGTGGCAATGGATCGCCCAGTCGCCCTCGTATTTCGCGTCGAACTCGTAGGCGCGCATGGCGCCGACGGGGATGTCGATCGAGACCTCCGGCCAGCGCGCCTCCGGGCGCACCCATCCGCCATCGGTGCAGGTCACTTCGAAGTCGTAGCCGTGCATGTGGATCGGATGATTGGTCATGGTGAGGTTGCCCACCCGCACCCGCACGCGATCGTTCTTCGAGACCACCAGCGGATCGATGTCCGGAAAGAGGCGGCTGTTCCAGGCCCAGAGATTGAAGTCCGTCATTTCCATGACGCGCGGGACATAGGTTCCCGGATCGATGTCGAAGGCGTTCAGCAGGAAGACGAAGTCGCGGTCGACCCGCATGAAGGCGGGGTCCTTGGGATGCACGACGAAGAAGCCCATCATCCCCATCGCCATCTGCACCATCTCGTCGGAATGCGGGTGGTACATGAAGGTGCCGGACTTGATGAGATCGAACTCGTAGACGAAGGTCTTGCCGACGGGGATGTGCGGCTGGGAAAGGCCGCCGACCCCATCCATGCCCGAGGGCAGGATCATGCCGTGCCAGTGAATGGTCGTATGTTCGGGCAGCTTGTTGGTGACGAAAATCCGGACACGGTCGCCCTCCACCGCCTCGATGGTCGGGCCCGGCGACTGGCCGTTGTAGCCCCAGAGATAGGCCGTCATGCCCTCGGCCATTTCCCGCTCCACCGGTTCGGCGACGAGGTGGAATTCCTTGACGCCGTTGTTCATCCGATGGGGCAGTGTCCAGCCGTTGAGCGTGACGACGGGATTGTAGTCGGGGCCCGAACTTGGCCGCACCGGCGACTGCGTCGCGGCCGTATCCATGATGGCCGCTTCCGGCAGGCCCATGTTGGCCGTGTTCGCCCACGCGGTCGAGGAGACCAGGGCTGCGCTGGCGCCAGCGCTGAAGAGCTGTCTTCTGTTCAGCATCGTTGGTTTCCTTTCAATGACCGCCGCCGCTGTCGCCGCCGGCGACTGCGACCTCCGCTCCCGCTGACACGGCTCCCGCTCCGCCGCCATAGACGGCGGGCAGGAGATCGGCTTCGGCGAGCCAGAAATCCCGCTTCGCGTTGACGGCCATGAGGGTGGAATTCACCCGGTCGCGGCTGTCGGCGAGCAGTTCGAAGGTGTTGGTGATCATGCCGTTGTAGGTGAGGAGCGATTCCTCCTCGATCTTCGATCGAAGGGGCACGACGCTGTTGAGGTAGTGGCGTGCGATGTCGTTCGTCGACCGGTAGGCCTGATAGGCGGAACGCGCCTCGGAGCGGATGTTGACCGCCTTCTCGGCAAGAAGGTTCGCCGCCCGCATGTAGGCCACTTCCGATTTGCGAAGGCGCGCGCGCCCTGAATCGAAAATGGGAATGACGAACTCGAGTTCGACGTCACCGGTCGTCCTCGTTTCCACCCCGTGGTCCTCACGGTCGCGTTCGGTTTCAAAGCCGGTGAGGAGTTCGAGATCGGTGACGAAGCGTGTGGCCTTCGTCAGCCGGTAGGATCTGGCCGTTGCCTCAAGGTCCAGCTTTGCCATCTGGAGGTCGATGCGCTTTTGCAGGGCCTCGCGCTCGATGAGGTCGCGCTTCATCAGCCTCTTTGGCAGGCGGGGCAGGCTATTCGGTATCCGGTAGTCGATATCGGCGCCCCAAAGGCCCATGAGGCGGGTCAGCCTTTCCTTGGCAAGGCGCGCTTCCAGTCTGGCCTTTGCCGCCTGCGCGGCGAGTTCGGCATGGAAGACGTGCTCTCTGGCCTGACCGGCCTTCGTCAGCGATCCGGCCTCGCCGAGTTTTTGCGCCAGTTCCGAGGCCGCATCGGCGGTTTCAAGGGCTTTGTTCAACTGCGCGACAGTTTCCCATGCCGCGACCGCCTCGATCCAGGCGCGCCGCGTTTCCGCCGCGAGTTGCAGGGTCTGGAGAGCGGCTGCGCGTTGCGCCTTCCAAAACGAGGCATCGGCAATCTCGGCCGTCTGCTTGCGGGTCGCAAACGCCAGGAGATTGCTGGCAATCACGCCCTCGACCGACTTGAAGGCTTCAAGGCCCGGCGTTCCGATCCCGGTCAAGCCGATGCCGACCTTGGGATTGACCAGCATCGTCGACTGCCAGGCATCGGCCGCCGATGAGCCGAGGTCGGCATAGGACGCCTGAAGCCCCTTGTTGTTGAGCAGGGCGACCTGAACCGCGGTCTCGACGTCGATGGTCTTTCGATCCATCAGCGCCTTGACGCGCCCCGATATGACCTGTGCCTCCTCGCGACTCTGGATCCAGACCGTCTGCTTTCCCGTCGCGTTCGCGGTCTGCCGCGACACGTGGAAGAAGCCGGCATCCGCCGAGGCGTATTCGCTTGCCGAGATGCAGCCGGTGAGGAGGAAAGGCGATGCCAGTGCGACGAGCGCCAGACGCATGCGAGCGGCCATCATGAGCCGTCTCCCTGCGGTCGCTGCGCATCGTTCTGACCGCGCCATGGATTGGGGTCGACCGGAACACGGTGCACATAGCCGGAAACGGGGCTTGCATATCGCAACGGCCGGATGCCGCTGGCGGGGTCTGAAGGATCTGTCCCGTCAAGAACGACAGGCGCACTGGCGCCGCAGCCGCCCAAGATGATGGGCAGTGCGATCAAGGCACAGATTTTGTTCATTGAGAAATCCGAATAGGTACTGCAAAGGCGCGGCGGACATCATCCGGCCGTGCGCGTTCTTGCCTGACGGCAGAAGCACCTGTTCAGATTTTGGGGGGCCTGTTCAGAAGCGGAGCGTGGCCCAGCGCCTTGCTGTCGTCGAACCGGAACCGGATCGACGACCGGCGCAGCATTCCAGCATCCGTCTCAGTCATGGCGACATCGATACCGAAACAGAAATCGCCGCAGCAATCGGAGCGCTGGTTTTCGCCCCGATCACAGTCCTCCGGGGACTGTGCCGCGGCCGCATCATCGTCAACCGCGATGGCGGCTTCGCCGTGAGCATGATCATGACCGTCCTGGACGATGCTCTGTACCGGCTGAACGGCAAATCCGGCTTCGTGCAAGGCTGCGCCGGCGTTCGCGATGGGGTACCCCACCAGCGAAACGACGATCGCCAGTTGGAAGACCAGGACGATCTTGCCAAGGAGTTCGCGAAGCACGGTTTGCATGCAGAATCAATTAGCATCGGTGCGCAGCAAGAGCAATTCCCAATCGGCAGAGCCGGGTTTGCGACCGGGGATCATCCCGGGAAGATGGCTCGATCCGAGGGACTTAGGGCCGTTTCAGGGGGTGCTGCGGTTCGGCATTTCGGCGTTGGCGACAAGGCATGCGACTGTCAGAGCATCGCATCGGCTTTCGCAGGCGGCTCCCCGACGTCTCAACCGGCAGGAGCAGGGTTTCGTTCTCTGGGACCCTTCCAGGAAAATTCCGCCCCGCGAGAACCGGCGATCATGACCGCCGGCCAGGATGCATCGATCAAGGCTATGTCTGAAAATTGGGCATGCCTTCGATTAATCCTTGGCCAAATCGGTGCCTCCTTCCGATCCACCTCGGAGGCGAAGGGAGGATCGTTCGCCGAATCAAGCCGCCCGAGCAAGTGGCACGTGCTTTGCTGGTCATTTGGCAGCGCAGAGTTACCACGCTCTTCCGGGTTGGCGTGCCCATCGTTCTGGACTCCGAACAGAGGCTGGATTTGCGATGGACTTATCGGCCTCCCTTGGCTTTCGCCTGCACCTTTTTGCCGGATGCCTATCGCCAGCCTGTTCGGGTCCGCACAGTCTTCGACTGGAGGAACCATGTGCGATCGTGACGGAACTTTCTACAAGCGCTTCAATCGTCGCAATTTTCTGAAGACCACTGCCGCCGGAACGACGGCCCTTGCGTTGCCCGCCCATCTGGCCGCGCTGCTGAGCCCGAAGCCCGCCTTCGCCGCGACGACCGTGAAGGCAACGCACGGGACCGGCTTCTGCAACATGGGCATCTTCCTCGCCAAGGAGCGCCATCTGGCCGCGGCCGACGGGGTCGAGATCGAATTCGTCGTGACGCCGTCGAACACCGAGATCACCACGATGTTCGGCGCCGGCCTCGTCGACATGTCGATGATCCCCTATTCGAATTTCATGACGCTCTACGATGCCGGCGCCCCGGTGAAGATCATCGCCGGCGGCGGTGTCGGCGGCTGCATCATCGTGGCGCGCGAGGGCATCAATTCGGCCGAGGACCTGAAGGGCAAGACGCTCGGCACCTTCCAGGCCGACACGCTCGAAGTGCTGCCCTACGACTATCTGAAGAAGGCCGGCTTCACCTTCGGCGACGTCGACATCAAGTATCTCAACACCTCGCCCGAACTCGCGCAGGCCTTCATCGCCGGCGCGCTCGACGCCATCTGCCATATCGAGCCCTATGCGACGGAATGCGTGCGCAGCCGGCCCGGCGCGAAGATCCTGTCCGACGGCAGCGACGTCTACGGCGCGAACTATTCGGACTGCGTGCTCGCCGCCCGCACCCCCCTGATCGAGGAGAATCCCGCCGCCGTGAAGGCCGTGATCAAGGCCCTTCTCGTCGCCCAGCACCAGGCGGAGACCGATCGCCAGGCGGCGCTCAATGAGATGGTCGGCCTTTACTACAAGACCTCCATGGAGGCGGCCGAGAACGCGCAGTCCAAGCAGCCGCTGATGGCCGATCAGCGCAACCAGACCCAGTTCATCATCGATCGCGGCCAGTCCATGATGGAACTCGGCTACGTCAAGAAGCTGCCGGACGACGGCGCCTTCGACTGGTCGCTGCTCGAGGCGGTCATCGCCGAAAACCAGGAGCTTTATGCGTCGCTTCAGCTGAAGTCCGCCGCCTGATGCTTCCGCAGCGCCCGCCGGCGACTTCGTCGCTGCGGGCGCTCGTCTCACCCCGGTAACCACCATCGAGACCTCGGGAGCAGCCATGGCCATGAGCGGCGACATCCCGGTCAAGGGCGTTCAGCGCGCGCTGTCCTGGCCCAAAGACCTGTCCAAATCCACCAAGGCGCGCATCAAGGGCGTTTTCTGGAGCATCGCCTCTGTCGGCCTCTTTGCCGGCCTTTGGGAACTGCTCTGGGCGCTTGGCTATGCCAATCCGCTGCTGCTGCCGCCTCCACACCTGTTTCTGCAGGACATCCCCGGCACGCTGGCCTTCTTCGCCTATGACAACACGATCGGCAGCCGCAGCAGCGGCGGGGGCATCGGCGCGCTGCTGCTCACCATGGGCTGGACGACCATGCGCGTCGTGCTCGGCCTTGTCATCGGTTTTACCGCCGGCGTCGCGACCGGTGCGGCGATCCACTATTTCGCGATTGCCCGCAATCTTCTCCTGCCGACGATCCTGCTGCTGGCGCCGATCTCTCCCGTCGCCTGGCTGCCGGTGGCGATCTTCGTCTTCGGCATCGGCGACGTGCCGGCGGTCTTCCTCGTGGTCATCACTGTCTATTTCGCCATCGTGCTCTCGACAGTCTCGCAGATCGAGAGCGTGCCGAAGAACTACATCCACGTCGCGCGGATCATGGGCGCGAGCCAGCGCCAGACCTTCTGGCGCGTTGTCCTGCCGGCGATCCTGCCCTCTCTCTTCCTGACGCTGCGGCTCAATCTCTTTGCCGCGTGGATGGTGGTGCTGATCGCCGAAGCCGTTGGCGTTGGTTCCGGACTTGGCCAGATCACCTCCATGGCGCGGGCGACCTTCAACTCCAAGCTCGTCTTCTTCACCATGGCGATTATCGGCCTGCTCGGCTTCAGCTTCGATTTCGCCCTGCGCCAGGTGCAGAAAAAGCTGCTCTGGTGGGTGGCGCCGAACGGGGGAGGGGCCCGATGAGCGCGGCCGCCCTCAGCCTCAGGAATGTCTCGAAAGTCTGGCGTCCGGAAGGCCGCCCCCCGGTCGAGGCGCTCCGCAACTTCTCGCTCGACATCGCACCCGGCGAGTTCGTGGTCTTCCTCGGGCCCTCCGGCTGCGGCAAGTCCTCGCTGCTCTACATGATCGCCGGACTTGAGGAGATTTCCTCCGGCGCCATCGAGCAGCATGGCAAGCCGATCACCGGGCCGTCGGCCGAGCGCGGGCTCATCTTCCAGGAGGCTTCGCTCTTTCCCTGGCTGACGATCCTCGACAACGTCGCCTTCGGCCTTTCCATCAAGGGCCAGAGCACGGCGTCGCGGCGGGCGGCTGCGGCGGAAATCCTGCGCTCGGTCGGTCTTGGCGACATGCTGGAGAAGAAGCCGGACGAACTCTCCGGCGGCATGCGCCAGCGGGCGGCCTGTGCACGGGCGTTGGCGCTGCGGCCCGAGATCCTGATGATGGATGAGCCCTTCGCGGCGCTCGACGTCCAGACCCGCGCCAAGATGCAGGACTTCCTGCTGCAGCTTTGGCGGGATAGTGGCGCGTCCATCGTGCTGGTGACCCACTCCATCGACGAGGCGATCGCGCTTGCCGACCGGGTGGTCGTCTTCACGGCCCGTCCGGGCCAGGTGAAGACGATTATTCCGATCGACCTGCCACGACCACGGCCGACGCGCGATCCGCGCTACCACGAACTGCGCGACCAGTTCATGGATCTTCTCGCCGATGAAGTCGACCGCGCCTTCGCCGAGCAGGAGGCCTGAGGCACTCGCGATGGATGATCAGGTGTGCATTGGCGCGGTGTCGGTCGGCCCCGCGGACGGGAGCGGTCCGTCTCTTCCGGATACGGTCACCGTTACCGTCGCGGAGCTTTCACGGCGCGGGGCGGATGTCGTCATCCTGCCGGAGCTGTTCGCGCGGCCCTATGTGGCGGGCGACGATCCGATCCGCTGGCGTCATCTTGCCGAGCCGCTCGACGGGCCGACGGTCCGCTGGGCCGAGAGGCTTTCGAACGAGACCGGCGTCGCGCTGCTCTTCGGCATGGCGCTCGAAGCGGGTTCCGGCCTGCCGCTCAACGCGGCCGTTCTCGTGCGTCCCGGTAGCAAGCCGGAGGTCGCCGGGACCAAGATCCACCTGCCGCCAGCCGCCAGCGGAGCTTTCGGAGAGGGCGATCACTTCTCTCCCGGCCCGCCCGAAGTTGGCATTGTGGAGATCGCCGGCATCCGGCTTGCCGTCGTCATCTGTTACGACCGCCGGTTTCCCGAATGCTGGCGCCTTGCGGCATCCGGCGGGGCGGAGGTGGTCGCGGTTCTCGTTGGCGGACCGGCCGATGGCGATCCGGACGGCCTCTTCGCGGCGGAACTGCGCACCCATGCCCGGGCGAATGCGGTCTACGCCATTGCCGCGTCGCGCTTCGGGACCGAAACGCTGACCGGACATGCCGTCCGCCACGACGGCGAAACGCTCGTCGTCGGCCCCGATGGCGCGGTGCTGTCGCAAGCGCCGGCGGGCGGCTCCGTCCTCGCCACGATCATCAAACAGGACCTTGAACGGGCGCGCGCCTTCAATCCCACAGCCGCGCGCCTGCGTCTTCCCTCATTCGGTCAATGCTCTCACAAGGAACAAGAAACATGACAGATCTGATCGTTCAGGCCCGCTGGGTCGTTACCGGCATCGCCGACCGCCATACGCCAAATGTCATCGACGACGGCGCCGTGCTGTCGCGCGACGGCGAGATCGTGGCCGTCGGCACGCTCGCCGAGATGAAGGCGCTGAGCCCCGAGGCGGCGGTGGAGGTCTTCCGCGATCACGCCATGCTGCCGGGCTTCGTCAACAGCCACCATCACGTCGGCCTGACGCCCCTGCAACTCGGCTCGCCTGACTACGCGCTGGAACTCTGGTTCGCGAGCCGCATTCCGGGCCGCAAGATCGACCTTTATCTCGATACGCTTTATTCGGCCTTCGAAATGATCGCCTCCGGCGTGACGACGGTGCAGCATATCCACGGCTGGATGCCCGGCGGCTTCGACGTCATTCACGGGGCGGCGACGAAGGTGCTCGACGCCTATCGCGCGATCGGCATGCGCGCCTCCTATTGCTATGCGGTGCGCGAGCAGAACCGGCTGGTCTACGAGGACGACGCCGCCTTCTGCGCGCGCCTGCCGAAGCCGCTGGGCGAGGAGCTTGCGGCCTATCTCAAATCGCAGGCGATGCCGTTCGAGGACTTCCTGCGTCTCTACGACGTGCTGAGCGCGGAGAATGGCGGCGAGCGTCTGACACGCATCCAGCTTGCGCCGGCCAATCTGCACTGGGTCAGCGACGATGGCCTGCTGGAGATCGAGAAGAAATCGAAGGCCACCGGCTCGCCGATGCACATGCACCTGCTGGAGACCGCCTACCAGAAGGAATATGCCAAGCGGCGCAGCGGCAAGACGGCGGTTCGCCATCTCTACGACCTCGGCTTGCTCAGCCCGCGCATGACGCTGGGCCACGGTGTCTGGCTCAACGAGGAAGACATCGAGATCGCGGCGCACACGGGCACCTGCGTCTGTCACAACTGTTCTTCAAACTTCCGCCTGCGGTCGGGCATCGCGCCGCTCAACCGATTCGAGGCGAAGGGGATCAACGTCGGCATGGGGCTCGACGAAGCCGGCATCAACGACGACCGCGACATGCTTCAGGAACTGCGGCTGGTTCTGCGGGCGCACCGGGTGCCGGGCATGGAGGACGACGATGTTCCGACCTGTTCCCAGGTGGTGCGGATGGCGACCGAGGGCGGCGCGAAGACCACGGCCTTCGGCGAAACCATCGGCAAGCTTGAGGCGGGACGCCTGTTCGACGCTGTGATGATCAACTGGACGAAGACGACCTATCCCTACCAGGATCCGGACATTCCGATGCTGGACGCGCTGGTTCAGCGGGCCAAGACCAATGCGGTCGACGCCGTCTTCATCGGCGGCGAAAAGGTCTATGCAGACGGTCGCTTCACCAGGATCGACCGCGACGCGGTGCTGGAGGAAATCGCGCAGACGCTGGCGAAGCCCCGCACAGCGGAGGAGATCGCGCGCCAGACGCTCGGACGTAGCGTCTTCCCCCACGTGAAGGCCTTCTACGACGGCTATATCAGCGAAGAGCACACGCCGTTCTACGGGCAGTCGTCACGGATCTGAGAGGCATCGCCGACCTGGTTCTGGGGTGATGGTCTTCAACCGTCGCCCCAGCCAAATCCCTGTGTCAGAGGTAGCGCGCGGCGATATCGACCGTGGAGGCCACGCCAATCCGGTCATAGCTCGTTCGCAGCCACTCGTCGGCCTTCTGGCGCCCCCTGTCGCGAAGCTGCGTCAGCGCCGTCCAGTCGGCGTTCAGCTTGCTTGCAACGCCGAGCTTCATCATCGTCTCTTCGTCGGAAATGCCGTGCAGGAAGACCTGCTTGAGCCCAAGCTCCATGGTGGGGTGAGTTTCGATGAGACTGTTGACGAAGGCAATCGCACGCATCTCCCGCATCAGCGAGGAGTTGAAGCTGATCTCGTTGATCCGATTGAGGATGTCCATCGCGGTCATCGGGATATCCTCCCGCTCGATCGGGTTGATGTGAACGACGAGGACGTCCGGCGTCTCGCATCCGTAGATGAGCGGGAAGATGGCCGGGTTGCCCATGTAGCCGCCGTCCCAATAGGCCTCGCCATCGATCTCCACGGCCTGGAAGAGCAGCGGCAGGCAGGCGGAGGCGAGAATTGCGTCGACAGAGAGATCGTCGTTGGCAAAGACCTTGACCTTGCCGGTGCGCACATTGGTGGCGCAAATGCTGAGCTTGAGGGGGCACCTTTCGCTTTTCACGACGTCGAGATCGAAGGACTGCTTCAGTACCGACTTCAGGGGATTGATGTTCGCCGGATTGAACTGGTAGGGCGACATCAGCCGGGTCATCAGATCGAAGAGGACGAAGGCCGGAGAATTTTCCAGCGACTTGGTGCCCATCAGCCGATCGAAGAGACTTGGCTGCAAGGGTCCGAAGGCCGCCGCACTGCTGACGCGGCGCCAGAAATTGGCAAGGGCCTCCTGCGCCCCGCGCCGTCCCCCCTCGGTCAGGCCATAGGCCATGACGGCTGCGTTCATGGCGCCGGCGCTGGTGGCGACAACGCCCTCGAAGGAGAGATGCTCCTCGTCCAGCAGCCGGTCGAGGACGCCCCAGGTGAACGCGCCGTGGGCGCCGCCGCCCTGCAGGGCGAGATTGAGGGTCTTTTTCTGGCGGGCCATGCCGGAGGACGTCGTGGACGCGGTCTTGCCGTGTCTGCGCCTGGAGATGTCGGCATGGCGGTTCATGTGTTCCTCCCCCAGAAGGCCAACCCGGGCCCCCGTCATGACGCGCGCGAAGATCGCCCAGGCTTCTTTGAGCCAGTTCCACCCGCGATTTTTGTTCTATGCGGGGGGATGAGGCGGCCGGTGCGCCATACCCCAGCCGTGGCAGGGCGCTTCATCGATTTTGCCATGCCTACGGGGCATCGTCGAACGGGTTTCCTCTGTGCCGACAATGATCGATGTCGTATTTTGAGCAGCATGCAGAGGCGGTTCAATGAACAGTGCGCGTGCGTTCTGCAGGGCATTTTCAAGATATTGCGACAAATTTCCAAGAGCTTAGAGGGGCGGCTTGGAATGAACATCGAAGAGGTGTTTTGGTCGCAGATTGATCTTTTTTACCATCTGAAGCAGGAAAGTTGCATTCGTTATACGAAAGATATTGATCAGCACTATGGCCTGGATGAGCAACCGAGCGAGGATACAGGCTTCAGCGCTGAATTGCTCGATGGGATGGATGAAATGAAATCGTCCGCTCTAATGTTCATCCGATTTCATGCCGTCGAAATGCTGCTCACCGTTCTCTTGGGCGGTCATCCGCACGGGCCAGTTCCACGGTTTGCCAGGAAGTTCTTCGGCTCGAAATTCGATGTGGCGGTGCAGTCCGTAGCTTGTAAGGAGATACCGGCCACACTCGGGATTCGCGGTATTACGAACTACGACAAATGGATAACAGCTAAATTCTGGGCCGAAGCCGGTGTTTTTGGCAGATATGCGTCCGCTATGGCGGTGGTTCAGCCGAAGAAATGCGAGACGTCGAAACCGTCGACGAGCGCCGTTTGAGTGCCGATCGCGGTGACATCTCCTCCGACGTCGATCGATCCGCCGTCGGACGCGTCGAACACGATCTCGGTCGTCTGCACGAGGGTGTTCTGGACGATGTTGAAGATGTCGACGTCCAGATGTTCGATGTCGAGGAACAGGTTGACCGCTCCCTCGTCTCCACCGTGGAGCAATTGCCCGATCATCCCCTGCAAGGCGCCTGCGTCACGGAGGTCGCCATCGCTCCAGCCAAGTTCGTCACCGCAGCAGCAGGGGTGCGATCCGCCCTGGTCATGCGCTTCGGGAGTGCCGGCATCCGCGGGAGTCGGTGCGACCTGATGAGGCGCCGACCCGCCCGGATGAGGCGCCGAAGCGACGTTGGCGCCGCCGGAAGCAGGTTCGCCCTGGTGATGCGCCGGGGCGATGTCCGTTCTGCCGGCATCCAACGGCGCGAGAGAGGGCATGCCCGACTGACCGTGCGGGCCCGAGGCTATCGGCGCCGCCGCATCGTCGGGCTCGGCGTCCGGACCGCTGCTCGGAGCCGCTGAGCCGTGGGCCGGTGCTCCGGATGTCTGAGGGGAGGAGTCCGGCAGGCCGGACTCTTGCCGCGGGTCGGGCTCGTTGTGCTGCACCGGTGCCTGATCGAGCTGGTCGTGGACCTGCTTCGGTCCTCCGCCGGTCTTGGCGCTCGCGGCGTCCGGCGTGTGCGGCGGCTCGTCATTGTGCCCTTCGTCGAAGGTCCATGGATTGCCGTCGTGCCTGGCGTTGCCGATCTCGTGGTTCGGCACATCGTCACGCCAACGGCGCTCCGACTGCTCTGAGTCGTTCACATGGTGATGGTTGGGGGCTTCGTTTTTCATCGTCAGGCCTCCGGATCGGAAAAAGCGCTGGAACGATCGGAACCGGCGCGGTCATTTCTTTCCTGTAAGGCCATTGCGAGCGACGGACTGTGACGAGCGTCACAGATCTTTCCGGTTTCGGTAGTTTCTCATCGTCAATCCGGCGACGCCGATGAAATGCTGTCGTTCGGTCTCCGTCGGGATTGCATCGGCCACGGTATCGACGAGCTCGATCATGTCGATGGCGCAGAGGGCCGCACGCGCGACCAGAACCGGCGCCACGGGCCCCACGTGAAGGGTCAGGATCTTCGCAAGGTCGGCAACGAATTCGTCGGGAATGAGCGTTGTCGCCAGCACTTGCTCGATCGGTTCGTCACTCGTCGATGTGGGGTCGTACTCAGGTTCCGCCGTGTCTGCCGAGGCCGTGTCTGCCGGAGCCATTTCTGGGGGAACTGTTGGCCCGGTCGATCCCGAGAATGCCATCGCTATCGAGGTCAATGGCTGCACCAAAGTCAGCAACTGCGAGTCCGCCGGTGGCCTGTGGGGTGGCGGTTGCGGCTCCGGCGCGCGGGATTGAGGCCCTTCGGCCTCTGTCTCGTCGGGCTCTGGCGGCGCGGCCGCGGGCGCTGGCGATGACACTTCGACTGGCTGCCCGGCTTGCCGGTGCGACTGTCCGGCCGGGGGCTCGATCGACTTCGCCTCGGCTTGCGGCTCCAGCGGCACATCTTCGCCGTAGTAGCCCTCGATCGGAAAACTGTCGGAGGGAAAATCGTCAGCAGAGAATTCGGGAACCGAAGGCAAGCGACCCCGGCTCTCGATTTCGGGCGGGTGTGCCTCTTCCGGCACTGCATCGCCAGGTTCCTCGGTCGGACCGATGGAAGCGTCTATTTTTTCAATGTCCTGATGTCTGGATGGAGCCGCCGCCGATGGTTCCCGGTGCGAGGCATCCTCCTCGGCCGACGCGACGTCATCGACCGACGCGGCCGGGGTCTCGACCGGCACTTGCTCCGGCTCAGGTGACTTCAGTGGTTCGGCTGCACGGGGCGGCGGTGCCGCCGGTTCGGGCGTGTCTCTGGCCGCGGGGGAGCCGGAGATCGCGCCGGCAACGCCCGCTTCGATCTGTCTTTCGGCGATACGCTGAACAGACGCGCGCATTGCGGCACGCATCGTATGGTTCAGTTCATCCGTCGCGGCTGTGGTCTCGTTGGACGCTTCGACGTCAACGAGGATGTCGAACGCCTCGATCCGGCGGGGACTGTGCTTGAGGGCGAGGACGCCTCTTTCGCTGAAGGTCGCGTTGATACGGGGGGCGACCGTCTCCATCACCGGGCCGGAAATCAGGATGCCTCCCGGATTGGCCTGGCTCTCAAGGCGCGCCGCGATCACCAGGGTTTCGCCGAATGGTTGCTCCTCATGGAACAGAACTTCTCCGAGGTGGATGCCGATGCGCAGGCGCAAGGTGCGCAACTGCGGGGCGCTGAGCAGGCGGCGCTGGGTCTCCAGCGCGCACCGCACCGCATCCACGGTGCTCTCGAAGAGCGCGAAGATGCCGTCGCCGGGCAGTCCGAACAGCCAGCCTCCATGCAGCGCCAGCTCTTCCCGCGCGATCCGCCGCATCGTCCAGATCGTTTCCAGCGTGCTGGTCTCGTCGATCGACACCATGCCACCGAAATTCGCGACATCGGCCGCCATGACAGCGCGCAGACGTCGACGTCGCGGGCTGACTGCTGGAGGAATGGCTGGTGGCGCATCGGTCATAGCCGGATCCGTCGGAAGCGCGAGTGCGATTGAGCTCAGGTTCCGTGCGTGCTGCGGAGAGCCAAGAATAAAGCCCTATCTTGCTCGCTCGGGATGAAGTCGGCAAGGCGGCGATAGAAATCTTCGAGGCTTGTTGCCTGTGCCGACTGGCGGGCGACGACCTTGTCGGCGACCGGACCGATCAACGGAAGGAGCGCCGCGGTCGCGGACCTGATCTCGTCGGGCGAGACGATCAACTGCTGAACGGGGGCTGACCTGTGCACCGCCTCCACCGGTCTGGGGCCGGGGCCGCCGATCGCGTCCGCCGTTTCCAGCACCCGCCTTGCCGTCACCCGAAAGGCGGAGGCCTCGACGTCGGAGCCGATCTGGCCCAGAAGGAGGTTCAGCATCGTGTCGGCGTCGGTCGCCTGCCGGGAGGCCTGCTTGACGACAAGCTTGGCGATCGGACCGAGCCAGCGGGCCAGCGTCTGGCTGAGTTCGTCGATCGTGTCCGACGACAGCGTCTCGGCCATGGTGTGGTTGAGCCCCTGCCTGCTGGTGGGGGGGGCCTCCTGAACGGCATGGAGCGACAGGCCGGTGAGGTCGAGTGGATCAAGGCCGTCCGGCGGGCGCGCCTCGATCGCGGCGTTCAGGGCCTCGATGAAGGCGTCGGCGGTCTGAAACCTGTCCTCCGGCTGCCGGGCAAGCGCCATGGAGATGACGTCGTCCAGTTCCGACCACAGCTCGGGTCGATAGCGGCGGATGGAGGGCGGACGCGATTCCATCAACTGCTGAATGAGATCGGACAGTTCAGTTGCGAGAAAGGGTTTCGTGCCGGTCAGGAGTTGGTAGAGGATCACGCCTGCCGAGAACAGATCCGATCGTCCGTCGGCCGGATGACCCAGGAAGCGCTCGGGCGACATGTAGTTCGGCGTTCCCACGGGCGAGCCGAAGCCCGGCTGCGTGAATTCCAGCGTTTCGATATGGGCGACGCCGAAATCGGACACCTTGATCGAGCTTGCCGTGGGGCAAAGGATGTTCGCGGGCTTGATGTCCCGGTGGACCACGCCCTTCGAATGCGCATAGCCGAGCGCGAAGAGAAGCTGCACCACGATCTCGCCAACCTGGCGAACGGGCGGCAGGACTCCCCGCCTGAGGACATTTTCAAGCGTTCCCGCGCTCACATATTCCATGACGATGAAGGGCGCGCCGTCGTGCTCGACGAAATCGAAGACGGTGACGATGTTGGGATGGAGGCAACGCCCGGCCGAGCGGGCTTCGACGGCGAACCGCCTGCGCAATTCGTCGTTCTGGCTGACGATGGTCAGGAATTCCGGGCGCAAGGTCTTGACCGCCAGTGGCCGGTCTATCGCCTCGTCGTATCCCTTGTAGACGACGCCGACCGCGCCGCGGCCAATGACCTCGCCAATACGATATTTCCCGACGCGACGAAGCATCCCCCCGCTCGCGCGAGTGGATGCGTCGGTCCGGCCATGTTCGTCGCCGCCTACGCCCATTCTCGGACTACCCTAACACTCGACCGTGCCCGGCGATCCCCGTTCAGGTACCCAGCATCTTCAGTGCACTGTCCAGGCTGCGGCGCATCCGGTTGAATGAACGCGACAGGGAGGCAATCTCGTCGGCGCCTTTCGCGTCGAACTCCGGCACTGTTGCATCGCCCATGCTGACGGCCTCGGCAGCCTTGGCCATCTTCAAAACGGGGCTGATGACGAGCAGGTTGAGAAGCAAATTTAAGAATACCATCAAAAATAGGAAGATGGCACTCGTCGTGCCAACGAAGAGCAATAAATTGTTCCAGATACGTTCCTCCGCACTTTTCATCGGAACCGAGAAAATTTGGGCTCCAATTGTTTCGTTAAGCTGCCAGCCGAAGCCATTCTTGTCGCCGTAGAGCGCCACCATCGATGCGACGGCGCGATCCGGCGTGGAATGACAGGACAGGCATGATTCGCTGCGAATCGTGAGCGGGAAGGCGCCGGTATAGAATGTCTCGCCATCCTGCTCGCGGATGCTGATGTCGTAGGGCAGTTCCGGATCCGCGCGCAGCTTCTCGATCAGTTCCTTTTCCCAAGGTTCGGCCAAATCCGCGGGATTTGTCGGGTTCAGGGCGGCTTCCTTGTAAAAGAAGTCCGGATAGTGCGCCTGGAAGTTGCGGAATGCAGTTTGCGCCGAAAAAGAAGGAACACTTTGGGGCAAAAATTGAATGGAAGAAAATTCAGCGAGCAGCGGCTGAATTTCGTCGGACGTATATTTTCTGACCGCAAGTGCCTGAGATCTCAGGATGTCGATCTGGCCGCGAAGTTGCTCCAGCACCTCGGCCTTCGAGATTTGGTAAAATGGGTAAACCGATACCGCAAGGCCAAGAATGTAGCACAGAAGTAGTACCAAGTTGAATTTGAGCCGCAATCCCATGGGTCGTCTCCAGCTGTGCAGGTGCCTCATTGCGCGTAGGATCGGTAATAGTTAACTTATCGTAACAAAGGGGAGGCTGTCATGAGTTTTGAATTTCAGGCCGCCGTAAAGGCAAATCCAACGCCGCTTCGTTCCGTGCCGCCGGCCTCGCTTCTCCGAAACTGGTCTTCCCGGATTTCCTGGATGGTCGCCGCCCTGGCGGCCCTGGCGATTGGCCTTCCAACCGGGGTCCTGGCTGCCGAAAGGGCTGCCTTCGTCGTTGCTGCGGAAGATTATACTCCACTGTCGCCGTCCCGCATCGGCCTGAAAAAAGGCGAGGCCGTCGTCGCCGCGTTGCGCCAGCAGGGCTTTGACGTGGTGGTCAGCACCAGCCCGACAAATGCCACCTCGCGGGCAAAACTGCGCGAGTTTGCCGATCTCGCCAACGGGGCCGATCTTGCGATTGCCGTGCTCATCGGGCACGGCGCGTCGACCGGCGGTCAGACCTTCTTCCTTCCGGTCAATACCAGCATCTCCCGCTCGACGGATCTCCTGTCGCGCGCTCTTTCGATTGCCAGCATCGCGCAAATCACGGAGCGGGCCAAGGCGAGTGGCGTGTTCTTCTTCGTGACGAACCCGGCCTGGCCGGATCTGGTCCCGGGCCTCGACAACCGTCCGACGGTTCGCGGCGAGGAGCGCCCGGGGCATTTCGTGATGCTCTCCACCTCACCATCCATTCCGGTCTCCCAGATCGACAACGCCAGCCTTCAGGCCACGGACGACTTTATCGCCGCGATTTCCAAGGCGGATGCAACGCTGGCCTCAGCCCTGAGCGCGGCGGAAGAGGGCGGCCGTGCCGTGGTGATCGGCAAGCCCGTCGATATTGCCCTCGTCAAGCCGCCGCCCGCGCCCGAACCGCCACCGGTCGCTGCCGCCCCGGCGCCTGTCGTTGCCGCTCCGGGCGCGGCTGCCGGCGAAAAGAAGCTGGAAGCCGAGCGCGAGGCCCGCGAGAAGGCCGAGACTGAGGCCGCCGCCGAGCGCGACCGCGCCGAAGAGGCGCGGCTTTCCGCACAGAAGGCCCAGGCGGACGTAGCGCGGGCACAGGCGGAGGCGGCCAAGGCGCAGGCGGAAGCAGAACGCGCACAGGCCGAGGCGGCCAAGGCGCAAGCGCAGGCCGAGGCTGCCAAGGCGGAGGCGGCGAAGTCCGCTGCCGAGGCTGAAGCGGTCGCGGCGAGGGAGCGCGCGCGTGCCTCCGCTCTCATTCCGATCAACGAGGCAGACCTTGGTTGGAGCCAGAAGCGGCTCGTTCAGGAAAAACTGCGCGATCTTGGACATTATCGAGGTCCGATCGACGCGATCATCGGTCCCCTGACGCGTCAGGGGATCATGGCGATGCAGCGCGATCGCGGCGATCCGGTGACGGGCTATCTGACCGCCGAGCAGTACAACATCCTCTTGACGAGCGGCCAGTAGACCTGAGGGCGCCTGTGAGCGCCCTCACAGTTCTCCGGACGAAACCGACATAGCCTGAGCCATCCTCAAACACGGGAGGCTTCCATGCTGATCGGTACGTCCTTCGGGGCACTTTTCTGCTACGACGTCTGTGAACACCGGAATGGCTATGTCGTCATGATGCGGGACGAGGACGACGAGTCCTGCGCCGCGGAGACGACCCTTTTCCGCAGCCTGCCGACGGCCCTGCGTTTTGCCGAATGGGTGGCGGCCTACGACCGCGCTCGCGCCGCCGAGGACATCGGCGATGACGACTTCCGCCGTCTGGCCCAGTCGAGGCTGGTGCGCGAATGGTCGCGCTACACCGAAGTCAGCCGTTTGCTGCTCGATGATGGAGAAAAGATCTCCATTGCGGATCCGGATGATCTCAGCGTCGATGTCGACGACACGCCGAGGACATTCCACTAGAGCCTATCCGTTCCAAACGGAGGCGCGGAAATGCTCCATGTCCCTGTTTTCGGCGAGGTCCGGACGGAACGCCGGTTCCCGCTTTTCCCGGATTTTCTCTTGAGCCGTCTGCGTTCATGCGAACGCGCGTGAGCGAGACCGACATGCTCCTGATTTAAAAGTGCAAGGCATCGCAAAAGGCAGTCATATGAAACCGTATGACTGCCTTTTGCGATGCCTTGAGCGTCGTCCGTAAATTGCCCGAAGGCGCACGCATCGCCTGTATGCGATCGCTGGCCGTCCTCGCCACCGCCCTTGTCGGGTTCGGTGCGGCATGGGCGCCAACAGGCGCCGGATCGAGACGACTACCCCACGCTTGTTTCCCCGGCCCTTTCAGTCGTCCTCGTCGGCCAACCGGGCCTCCCGGATCAGGCGCGGTTCGTCCTTGATGGTCACCCGGCTGCGATCGAGGGCGATGATGTCGGCCCTTTTCCAGATCTGAAGCTGGCGGTTTACCGTTTCCCGGGTGACGCCGACGAGAGTGCTGAGTTTTTCCTGCGAGATTTCGATCTCCTCTCCGAAGTCGTCCGCCAGCTTGAGCAGACGCCGCGCCAGCCGGGCCGGCAGCGGCAGGAGCGAGACCTCTTCCATCCGGCCACTCGTCCAGCGCAATCTCTCGCAGAGAAGCTCCATCAGGTGCAGGCTGATTTCCGGCTGACGTTTGAGAAGGTCATGGAAATCGGACCGGCGGATCGTGAGAAGCTCCGTCGCTTCGGCGGCGACAGCGTCGGCCGAGCGTTCGCGGCCGTCCAGGAGGGCGATTTCGCCGAAGACGTCGCCAGACCCCAGCACGTTCATGATGAGATGTTTGCCGCCGGCCGTCGTCGCCATGATGTGGATGCGACCGCGGCGCACGCAGTAGAGGGCATCGCCCGGATCGCCCTTCAGGAACAGCGTCTCCCCCTCCGCCAGGCGAACGGTGACTGTCAGCTCGGCGATCTTTTCGATCGTCTCCGGCCCAAGACCGGAAAAGATGGGATTGGTCGAGATCGCCGCGACCAGTGGCGAGATCGTCGTCGACAAGAGCCGTTTCCCCCGCTTGCGGATCCTGACGAAGAGAATGCGCCAATCGGCCGATGCTGGCCAGAGGCAATCCGGGCGCCTGCCGCGGCGCCGGAGCGCTCCTGCAAGTTCAGGGATCTCCGGAAGTCCGGAAGAGACGCTATGGCACGCCATGTTTCCTTGGCATGTCGGCTTGTCATCTTGCCCACGCACACCAGTCGACGTGAAAAGGCCGGGTCCACGTCTGCGGCACCCGGCCTTTTCCTGGTTCTGCGGCGTGCTTACTTCTCGCGGAAGGCGAGTTCCAGCTTTTCGGTCAGGGGTTGGGTCAGGTAGGTGATGACCCGGCGACTTTCGCCAACGATGAAGACTTCGGCCGGCAGACCAGGCGTCAACTCCTTGCCTTCCAGCTTGCCGCGCTCCTCGGGATCGATCCCGATCTTGACGGCGAAGTGTGCCTGGCCGGTTTTCGGGTTGACCACCTGGTCCGGCGACATCGAAATCACCTTGCCCGCGAGTTCCGGAATGACGAGCATCTTGAAGGCGCTGATCTTGACGGTTGCCGCCTGGCCGATGTGAACCTGGTCGATATCGGAGGGCGGAATGCTCGCGCTGACAACCAACGGCTCGGAGCTCGGGATGATCGACATCACCACTTGCCCGGGCGAGATAACGCCTCCGATCGTATGAACCGCAAGCTGGTGCACGAGGCCCGTGCGCGGTGAGCGCAGGTCGAGGCGCTGCAACCGATCGCGGGCAGCCGTCGCCTGCTCGGTCACCTCGGCGACCTGCGCGTCGATCTCATGAAGGCGGCTCAGCACCTCGGACTTTGCGCCGCGGTCGTGCTCCGCGATCTTCATTTCCGTCTCGGTGAGTTGCGAACGGGCCGAGGCGATCCGCGCCTCGGTATCGCCGAGATCGCCCTTGAGGCGGCTAACGTCGCGTTCGCTCTGGCGCAGGACGGGGCGGCGGATGAGCCCTTTCGTATCGAGCTGGCGAAGGTCGGCGAGGTGGCCCTCGGCCTGCTCGATTTCCTCGATGATGGCCTCGCGGCGCTGCTCCAGCCCGTCGATCTGGTACTGCACCTGCGTGCGGCGTTCCTGAAGCTGCGAGGCCTGGATCTTCCGGGTGAACATCCGTTCCGCAAGCAGCCCGCGTTCCGAGACAAGCGCGGCGCGAAGTTCCTGCTCCGCGTCCTCGGAGGTGACGGGAAGAACCGGCTCCACGATGGTTGATTGCTCCAGACGTTCGGCCTGAAGCCGGGCTCTTTCGGCGACAAGATCGACGAGGCGCCTTTCCTGAATGCGCATCTCCGCCCGGACCTTCGCGGCATCAAGCCGGATCAGGACCTGTCCTTCCCGGACGAGGTCGCCCTCGCGAACGAGGATCTCGCCGACGACGCCGCCTTCGGGATGCTGCACGGCCTGGGCATTGGACTCGGGCATGAACGTACCGGCCGTGATCACGGCGCTGTCGACCTGGGCCATTATGGACCAGGCGCCGATGCCCCCAAGGACGAACAGGGAGCTGATCAGGAACCAGCGCATCAGCTTCTTGATCGAGGAGTCGATCTCGAAGAGGTCCTTGTCGAATTCGGTCATGGTTCTGTCCTTCGAAACGATGGGGAGGCGCCGGGTGGCGCCTCCGATGCCCGGGACTTTGCTGCAAGACGTGGCCTGCCGACTGTGACGGACGTCACACGGCGCAGTCTGCGCTCGCCTCCTGCTGGCGCCGGACCCGCGACTGATCGAGGCTGGTGACCACGGTGTCGGTGCCGTTTTTCAGGGCGCTGGACGGAATGCGCGCGTCGTTCGCCGGCGCGTTGATGGCCGGCTGGCTTTCCGGCGTCGGGGCCGGCTTGTGCGGCTGGCCGAGGCGCGGGAACAGGGCGGTCAGCACCTGCTGCTTGGGACCGAACATCTCGGCGCGGCCCTTGCGCAGCGACAGGATCTTGTTGCAGGCGAAGATCGCACTCGGACGGTGGGCGACGATGATGACGATCTGCCCGTTCTGGCGCAGGCGCTGCACCGCTTCGTTGAGAGACTGCTCGCCCAGCGGGTCGAGGTTCGAGTTCGGCTCGTCCAGAACCACCACGAAGGGGTTGCCGAAGACCGCGCGGGCAAGGCCGATCCGCTGACGCTGACCGCCGGAGAGGATGGTTCCGCCTTCGCCGACCGGCGTGTCGTAGCCCCGCGGGAAGGACAGGATCATGTCATGGACGCCGGCGAGCCTGGCCGCCTCGACGATCTGGTCGGTCGTCGCGCCCTTGCGGAAGCGGGCAATGTTCTCGCCGATCGTGCCGTCGAACAGTTCGATGCTCTGCGGCAGGTGTCCGATGGCGTTGCCGATGGCATCGGACGAGTAGTGCGAGATCAGGGCATCGTCGTAGCGGACTTCGCCGCGCGCCACCGGCCAGGCGCCGACGAGGGCACGGATGAGGCTCGACTTGCCCGCCCCGCTCGGGCCGATGATGCCGAGCGCGTCGCCGGCTTCGACCTCGAAGGAGACGCCGCTGACGGTCGCGTTGTTGGTGCCCGGCGGGACGATCACCATGTCGCGGACCGACAGGGTGCGGTGCGGCTTCGGCATGCTGTGCGACTGGGCGACCGCCTTGGGCAGGCGGGCGGTCAGCATGCGCAGCCGGCGAAACGCCTGGAAGGAGTGCGACGTGGCGCGCCAGTGGCCGATGATCTGGTCGATCGGCGAGAGCGCACGGGCGAGGATGATGGAGCTGGCGAGCATGGCGCCGGCCGACAGCTCGCCCTCGATCACCAGAAGAGCGCCGAGCGCGAGCATGGCCGACTGCAGCGTCAGGCGCGCCGTCTTCGAGATCGCGCTGAAGAGGCTGGCCTGGTCAGCGAGGTCGCGGGCATGGGAGATGGAGGACACGTAGCCCTCGCCCCAGCGCTTGCAGAGGTCGTCGCCCATGCTCATGGCCGCGGCGGCTTCCGCGTTGCGGCGGGCGTCGAGCAGAAGAACCGAGGTCTGCGCATGCAGGCGGTTGGCGGTGCTGCTGGAGTTGCGCATCACCCGCTGGTTGATGAAGCTCACGATCAGCAGGAAGACCGCACCGCCCACAGCAGCCACGCCGAGCAGGGGATGCATGGCGAAGAGGAGGCAGTAGTAGAGCGGCACCCAGGGCAGGTCGAGGATCGTGACCGGGCCAGGTCCCATCAGATAGTTGCGCACTGCCGCGAGATCCTGCAGCGGATCGTGTTCGCGGGCATAGGGGCCGAACTGCAGCGGCAGTTTCAGCGTCGCACTGAAGAGCGTCGGCGCCAGCCGGTGGTCGAAGGCGATGCCGACGCGGGCCATGAGCCTGCTGCGCAGCCCCTCGAGGAAGCCGTAAAAGACGTAGAGGACGAGCACCAACAGGCTGAGGGCGACCAGTGTCGGGATGCTCTTGCTGGTCAGCACCTTGTTGTAGATGAGCATCATGAAGACCGGACCGGTCAGCATCAGGATGTTGCCGATGGAGCTGATGGCGCTGACGCCGCAAAGCGGCTTGCGGACAGCCTGGATGGCGGCCTGGAGTTGATCGGCGGCTGAGCGGGGCGTGTTCTTCATGGCGATGGTCCTCGGTTCGGGCGGTGCCCGGTTCGTTCATGAGCCCATCCTGCCGCGAACCCTTCATCAGGACTGTGAGGTCCATCACACGGGACCGGTTCTTCGGTCGAGGACCGGAAACGCAAACAAGCGCCGTGCGGATGCACGACGCCCGTCTGTGAGGTGACTTCGCTGGAGGGCTCAGAAGAGAACTGCGAAGCCGTCGACATCGCCGACCGACTGTTCGGCGGAGGCAACGACGCTGCCTTCGATGGAGTTGAAGGCGCCGTTGCCGGCATAGATGTCGGCGAAGTTCGTGCCGAGGTTCATGTCGGTGCCGTAGTCATAGTCGTAGCCGATGTCGCCGACGTGCTGGCTGGCGACGGCTGCGACGTCTCCGCCGACGTGGTTGGCGATGCCGTTGGCGACGTCCACGGACGCACCGTTGTAGCCTTCGTTGATCTCAGTAGTGGGAAGCGGGAGCCAAGGAAACATAGCCGATTATCCTTCATCTGGAGTGGTCTGGGTCCGAGTGGTTGAGGTCAGTGTTCAGTCTGGAGGTCGGCGCCGCCGGTCCTGTTTCCCAGGGGCAGGGTTCCCGAGGGGGAACGGGCGGCGCCTGGCCCGGCTCAGAAGAGAACCGGGAGGCCGTCCACATCGCCGACCGACTGGTCGGCCACCGCGACGACGCTGCCGTCGATGGAGTTGAAGGCACCGTTGCCGGCATAGACGTTGGCAGCGTTGGCGCCGAAGTTCAGGTCGGTGCCGTAGTCGTAGCCATAGTCGTGGCCGATATCGCCGACCTGCTGGGTGGCATATGCACCGACGTCGCCGTGGATGTGGTTGCCGATGCCGTTGCCGGCGTTCACGGTGGCAGCGTTGGTGCCGAGGTTCGTGTCGGAGCCGTAGTCGAAGCCATAGTCGAAGCCGTAGTCGACATCGCCGACATGCTGGGAGGCGACGGCAGCGACGTCTCCGCCGATGTGGTTGCCGATGCCGTTGCCGGCGTTCACGGACGCGCTGTTGTGGCCTTCGTTGATCTCAGTGGTGGGAAGCGGGAGCCAAGGGAACATTGCGATCATCCTTCATCTGGAGTGGGTTGGGTCTGAGTGGTCGAGGTCTGGGTGTTCAGTGCTGGAGGTCGGCGCCGCTGGTCCCGTTTCCCTGAGCAGGGTGAGAGGGCGGCGGCGCCAGACCCGGTTCAGAAGAGAACCGGGAAGCCGTCGACATCGCCGACCGACTGTTCGGCGGAGGCAACGACGCTGCCTTCGATGGAGTTGAAGGCGCCGTTGCCGGCGTAGATGTCGGCGAAGTTCGTGCCGAGGTTCATGTCGGTGCCGTAGTCGTAGTCGTAGCCGTAGTCGACATCGCCGACGTGCTGGCTGGCGACTGCTGCGACGTCTCCGCCGACGTGGTTGGCGATGCCGTTGGCGACGTTCACGGACGCGCCGTTGTGGCCTTCGTTGATCTCAGTGGTGGGAAGCGGGAGCCAAGGAAACATTGCGATCATCCTTCGTCTGGAGTGGTCTGGGTTTCAGGTTTCACCGGAGGAGCTGCTTTCCGTCCGCCGATGACCAGACAATGCCCGAGCCGCCCGGCGCGGACTGTGAGCAACCTCACACTTGCGTTCTGGCGATGGATTTTTCCTGGCGCGGGGCTTTTGCCGCTTCGCCGGCTAGGACGCCGGGGCGTCGTCCGCGAACCGTGGCGAGTAGGGATGACCGCGCGCGTGCGCGTAGGAACCTTTGCTGCCCGGCGCGAGAACGGACATGTCCGAACGGCGATGGCGACGCGATTGTGATTGCGATTGTCGCTCCCCTCCCGGAGCAACGCATGGCCAGGGGGATTCGTATCAGCACCCTTCACGCCATCCTCTGCGGGGGTGAGTTCAGGGCAGAACGCGTTCCCTCATACGCCTTCACCTGAACGCGGCATGTTCGAGGATCGATGCTCGGAGAGACTCCGGGCACCGGGGACGTGCTTTGCGCACGGAAAGTGGCCCGAGGAGAAAGCGTCCGAACGCGACGGCGACCGAGCGGGTCAGCTGGCCGCCGTCCGGCCGCCGCAGTCCTCGAAAATCGGGAAAATCAGGAGTGTGATGAACATCACAGTAGCCGCCGGCCGGTTGAGGCAAGGTCTGGTCATCGGACGAAACAAACGGTCCGACGACCTCCAGAGCGGATCACCCCACGCTCGCAACCTTGACGGAGAATTGACATGTATGAAGCTTGGCTCGCCACTTTCGGCTCGGAAATGAACCTCGGCACCAACACGGCTCAGGTCGAGGCCGGCAACGGCATCGGCAACCACATCGGCGGCGACGTGGCGGCTGTCGCCACCCAGCACGTCGGCGACATGGGCTACGGCCTGGAAATGTACGACATGTTCGGTGGTCCCCTCGTCGGCGACATCGAGATCAACGTCGGTGTCAACAACGCCATCGTCGTGGCCGGCAACGGCGCCTTCAACTCCATCGATGGCGATGTGATGGCCATCGCGGACCAGGCGATCGGCGACAGCGACCTCTCGCTGGCCCTTTAATCCGCAGCGAGGTTCGGGGCGGTGGTGACCGGCACCGCCCCACCTTGAGCCCCAATTCTTCCGCCGGTCCAGCTTTCTGGTTTCTCTTCCAGTTTCCTCTCCTGACCCCGACTGGCCCTCCTCCGGAGGGCCTTTTTTTGTTCTGCCGGGCAGGCTTCCTGTGAACCGGCGACACCCGGTCTTTTCCGATCATCTACCCGTCCATTGATCGGCCGTCGCGGCTCACGCCGTGACCCGCCGATCACCGAGTTGCAGATGCGTTCGGCGCGCGCCCGACCCATTGGACGGATAGGCCTCGGAATCAGCCTGTGCGGATAAAAAATGCCGTTCCCGGACTTTGCGAGGCAGACCGGATTGTCAAATGAGGCGTCACAGCGAGCCGTCCACCAACAGGCGACTCAGCTCTACGGCATTGCGCACGCCCATTTTCTCGAAGACCCGGGAACGGTGCACCTCCACCGTGCGCATCGAAATGCCGAGGCCGTCCGCAATCTGCTTGTTGAACCGGCCTTCCAACAGATGATCGAGAACCTGCCGCTCACGCGGCGTGAGGCTCTTGAGGCGGGTTGCCAATGCGTCACGGTCGGCGGTCCGCATGTAGCGTGTCTGCGCCTCGTTGAGGCCGGCGATCACGCTTTCGACGAGCGCGTTGTCATTGAAGGGCTTTTCGACAAAGTCGAAGGCGCCCTTCTTGAGCGCCTCCACTGCCAGCGGCACATCGGCATGGCCTGTGAGAAAGATCACCGGATCGGTGCCGCCGTCCTGCTGAAACCGGTCGAAGCATTCGATGCCGCCAATGCCTGTCATGCGTATGTCCATGACGATGCAGACGGGCGCGTCATCCTTGGCGCGATCCAGAAAGGCCTCGCCACTCGCGAAGCTTTCCGCGACGAGGCCGCGCGAGGAAAAGAGGAAGGTCAGGGAATCCCGGATGGCCTCGTCGTCGTCGACGATCAGAACCCGTCCGCCAACACCGTGCGATGTGCCGCCGTTTTCTTCCTGGGTCATGTCGGCAGAGCCTCTCTATCCGCCAGGGACAGTTGCAGGGGAAGCTGCGCGGTGAACACGGTGCCGCCGCCGTCGTGGGGTGCATGGGAGAGCTTGCCCTGGTGCAGTTCGACGATCGAGCGGCAGATGTTGAGCCCCATGCCCATGCCTTCCGCCTTCGTCGATACGAACGCTTCGAAAAGCCGCGGTGCCAGCCCTTCTTCGATGCCGGGTCCGCGATCGGTGACGGAAATGACCAGCATTTCCGCTTCGCAGAAAGCCGAAATGCTGAGAATGCGGTGCTCTTCCGGCTCATGCGCCATCGCCTCGGCGCCGTTGCGCACGAGGTTGATCAGCAGTTGCTCGATGAGGATGCGGTCGGCTGTGAGGGCAGGCAGGCCAAGGTCGATGCGCGTTTCGATGCGAACGCGGGCATTGGCAAGGTCGGAGCGCACGAAGGCGAGCGTTTCCTCTATGACCGGCCCGATGGCAAGGGCGGCAAAACGAGGCTCGCGCTTGCGCACGAAATCCTGGATGCGGCGAATGATCTGACCGGCGCGGTCGGCCTGGACCGCGAGCTTCTTCAATGCCGCTGTCACGTCCTCGCGTGCCCGGCTCTGCGGCGTCTGGTCCAGAAGGTTGAGCGAACCGGCGGCATAGCTGGCAATCGCGCCAAGTGGCTGGTTGAGCTCATGCGCCAGCGTCGAGGCCATCTCTCCGAGGGTGACTAGGCGGCCGGTGCGCGCAAGGCTTTCGGCCTGCAGGCGCGCAAGTTCCGCCGCGGCCTTGCGATCGGTGATGTCGATGATCGAGCCCATCCAGCCGCGATGCTGCCCGGCGCCATCGACGAGGGGCGCTTCGTAGACGAGAACGTCGAATTCATTGCCGTCGGCCCGGCGAAAGCGCGTCTCGAAACTCTGCGGCTGCGGCACCGACCGGGCCAGCGCCTCGTGGCGCCTTATCGTCTCCGCGAGCCGGTCCTCGCACCAGTAAGGCATGGGTGGCTTGAGGCCGATGAGATCCTCCACGGCGAGGCCGACCATGCGCGCGAAGGCGGCGTTGACGTAGAGAATGCGGCCCTCGTGGTCGCGCGCGCGCATCCCGATCGTGAGACTTTCCTCCATCGAGCGCCGGAAGGCGGTTTCGGCCTTCAGCCGCTGTTCGGCCCGCCGCCGCCGCGCCACGTGCCGCTGCAGGACAAGCAGCGAGAGCACGGCCAGAAAGGCCAGGCCCAGGATTGCCGCGATCAGCATGTTGGAGGAAAACTCCGACGCCATCTTGTAGGGCGCGATGACCAGCGAAAGACCGGCAAGCGGTGGATCGAAGCTGATCGTGTGCTCGACGCCCTTCAGCGGCTCGACGCGCGACTTTTCAACCTTCAGCCCGCCGGAGGCGTCGACGAGACGGACTGCGTATTTTTCGGCGATCCACCAGGGCACGTGCCGCATGATCAGGGCCGTGAGCGAGATGGTGGTGACGATTGCCCCTTTTCCGGGACCGACCGCGGCCGCCATGTCGACAACGAAGGATCCGTCTGAAACCGTGCGCAGATCGCCGTAGATCGGGCGCACGGAAAAGCGCGTCATGCCGAGAACGCGGGTCACCGCGTCCGGCATGGTCGTCCCGGCGGGCAGGTCCGGCACCATGCCGACCAGCTCGCCCGCGCCCGTGAACCAGGCGATGGACAGCACTTCCGGATTGTTGGAGACGTGCACGCGGGCGCGGTCGAGCACGGTCGTCGCAGCCAGATCATGGCGACCGGCATCGAGCGCGAGACGGCTCACCGCGTCCTCGTCGGTGGCAAGCTGGAAGCGCAGGGTCTGCTCCACCCAGAGCGCATCGGAAATCAGCTGGGTGCGGGCGCGCTCCGTCTCCTCCCTGTCGAGGACATAGAGAAGGGCGCCGACGAGGGTGACGAGCAGGACGATGGCGACAACCGGCATTGCGGACAGAATGGCATCCCGCGCCCCGCCCGATACGGGCAGCGCGGCCATCTCGGTATCGTCCGGCAGTCCTTGCCCGCCATCCATCCCCGTGCCTTCCCTGGACCGCGTTTCGTGCAATCCTGTTCGCTCGCCGGCTATTTGTGCTGATGTGCGCCGGTGTTTCGGATCTCCACAATAGCGAAGACCCGGGTTTTCTTCCTAATAGCCCTCGATGCCTCACGGGGGAAGGAGCAGCAATCGGTCAAAATGGACCGGATGTTGTCCCGAGGGGCCGAAACCAATGGGAGGTTCCGCTCATGATTACCCGTCGCACCGCGGTCGCCGCCGCGGCAGGCCTTGGCCTTGTGCTTTCTCTCGCTGCCGCAGGTCCGGCTCTGGCGGACGATCCGATCGTCATCAAGTTCAGCCATGTGGTCGCTCCCGGCACGCCGAAGGGCAGAGGCGCGGACAAGTTCAAGGAACTGGCCGAAAAATACACGAACGGGAAGGTGACCGTTGAGGTCTACCCGAATTCGCAGCTCTACAAGGACAAGGAAGAGCTGGAGGCCCTGCAGCTTGGCGCGGTGCAGATGCTTGCTCCGTCGCTGGCGAAATTCGGCCCGCTCGGTGTGAAGGACTTCGAGGTTTTCGACCTTCCCTACATTTTCCCGAACTACGGCGCCCTGCATCGGGTCACCAAGGGGCCGATCGGCAAGGAGCTGTTCGAAAAGCTCGCCGACAAGGGCATCACCGGCCTTGCCTATTGGGACAACGGCTTCAAGATCATGAGCGCCAACTCGCCGCTGCATATGCCGGACGATTTCCTCGGCCTCAAGATGCGCATCCAGTCGTCGAAAGTTCTGGAGGCGGAAATGAATGACCTCGGCGCGGTGCCGCAGGTCATGGCCTTCTCGGAAGTCTACCAGGCGCTGCAGACCGGCGTCGTCGATGGGACCGAGAACCCGCCGTCCAACATGTACACCCAGAAAATGAACGAGGTGCAGAAGCACGCCACGATCTCCAACCACGGCTATCTCGGCTATGCGGTGATCGTGAACAAGAAATTCTGGGACGGCCTGCCGGACGACATCCGTGGCGAGCTGACGAAGGCCATGGACGAAGCAACCGACTACGCCAACGGCATCGCCAAGGAAGAGAACGACAAGGCGCTCGAGGCCATGAAGGCCGCCGGCACGACCGAGTTCCATGAGATGACCGACGACGAGCGCGCCGCCTGGGTCACGGCCCTGAAGCCTGTCCGCGACCAGATGTCGGACCGCATCGGTGCCGACCTCATCAAGAAGGTCGAGTACGCCGCCGGCTCTTCGTAAGGCATGAAGGCCCCTCGCTGTCCTGGCGGGGGGCCTTTTTCAACGCCCGTTTTCCGAAGTTCGCAGCCCTCTCCCGCCTAGCCGGGGGAGGGACCGGGAGCGGCTGGACCCGCCGCACCACATCGCCCGAACGTCTCATCCAACCGAAGGAGCCCGTCTCATGCTCCGCATGCTCGACCGCCTCGAGGAAATCCTGATCGCGACGCTGATCGCGCTGGCGACCGTCATCATCTTCGTCTCCGTCGCCCATCGCTATTCGCTTGGCTTCGTTGCGGGCCTCATCGGCTTCGGACGCAGCCATGACATGATGTGGCTCGCCGACGGGGCGAAGGCGACCTATCTCTCGCTGCGCCAGATCAATCTGGTCTGGGCGCAGGAACTCTGCATCATCTTCTTCGTCTGGATGGCGAAATTCGGCGCGGCCTATGGCGTGCGCACCGGCATCCACGTCGGCATCGACGTGCTGATCAACCGGCTCGACAACAGGTGGCGCAACAGCTTCATCCTCTTCGGCCTCGCCTGCGGCGCCTTCTTCACCGGCATCATCGGCGCACTCGGCGCCCGCTTCGTCTGGGACATCGCCCACACGACGTCCACCTCCGTCGACCTGGAGGTGCCGATGTGGATCGTCTATCTGGCGATCCCGCTCGGTTCCTTCCTGATGTGCTTCCGCTTCCTGCAGGTCGCCGTCCATTACGCCCGCACTGGCGAACTGCCTCACCACGACCATGGCCATGTGGACGGCGTCGACGACGATGCGGCCGCCTCAGCCATCGCGGCCAGCCCGCTGACGCCGAAGGAGCGTTGATCCCATGAGCGCGAGCTTCATCTTCGGCGGTCTCATCGCCCTCATGCTGACGGGCATGCCGATCTCGATCGCCCTCGGCCTCACCGTCCTCGCATTCCTCTTCACCATGACGTCCGTGCCGCTCGACACGGTGGCGCTGAAGCTCTTCACCGGCATCGAGAAGTTCGAGATCATGGCGATCCCCTTCTTCATTCTCGCCGGCAACTTCCTGACGCACGGCGGCGTTGCCCGCCGCATGATCAACTTCGCCACCGACATGGTGGGCCACTGGTATGGCGGCCTCGGGCTTGCGGGCGTCATCGCCTGCGCGCTCTTTGCCGCCGTCTCCGGCTCGTCGCCGGCCACCGTCGTCGCCATTGGCTCGGTCATTCTGCCGGCCATGGTGCGCCAGGGATTTCCGAAGGAATTCGGCGCCGGCATCATCACCACCTCCGGCGCGCTCGGCATCCTGATCCCGCCCTCGATCGTGATGGTGATGTATTCGGTGGCGACCTCCGGCATGCTGGCCATCGGCCCGGACGGCAAGGAAGTCTCCTCCGCCTCCGTGGGGCAGCTCTTCATGGCCGGCGTGGTGCCCGGCCTGATGCTGGCAACGCTGCTCGGCCTCACCACATGGTATCGCGCTCGCAAGTTCGACTATCCCCGCCTGCCGAAGGCAAGCTGGGACCAGCGCCTCATGAGTTTCCGCAAGGCGGTCTGGGGCCTTTTGCTCATCGTCATCGTCATCGGCGGCATCTACACCGGCGCCTTCACACCGACGGAAGCCGCTGCCATGAGCGCGGTCTACGCCTTCGTCATCGCCGTCTTCGTCTATCGAGACATGAGTCTCAAGGACGTGCCGAAGGTGTTGCTCGCCTCGGCCAACATGTCGGCGATGCTGCTCTACATCATCACCAACGCCATTCTGTTCTCCTTCCTGATGACCCACGAGAACATTCCCCAGGCGCTGGGCGAATGGATGGTCTCGACCGGCCTTTCCTGGTGGATGTTCCTCATCATGGTGAACATCATCCTGCTGGCCGCCGGCAACTTCATGGAGCCCTCATCAATTGTCCTGATCATGGCGCCGATCCTCTTTCCCGTCGCCGTGCGCCTCGGCATCGACCCGGTCCATTTCGGCATCATGATCGTCGTCAACATGGAAGTCGGCATGTGCCACCCGCCGGTCGGGCTCAACCTCTACGTCGCATCGGGCATCACCAAGATGGGCATCACCGACCTCACCGTCGCCGTCATGCCCTGGCTCATGACCATGCTCGGGTTCCTGCTGCTCGTGACCTATGTGCCCGAAATCTCGCTGGCCCTGCCGCGATTGCTGGGGATGATGTGAGAGATGGCGTGCCGGCCAATCGAATTTTTCGGCATCGCGCACGCCAACCTCTGCCCGTTTGGGAGGACTTCTCGCTTGGACTGCCTTTGAAAGGTTCGGACGGGCACGATGGGGGCGCATCATCTAGGTGAGCCCCCGCCGGTTCCGGACCATCAAACCCAAGCGTTTCAGATATCGCCGCACTGGCGGCTTGGCGGCATGCCATGCGCAAGACCGCCAAGCTCGACAATCGTTACCGTGTTTCGGCGCCTCAGGCCCCGGCGTCCGGATCCTCCGGCGGGATCCAGAGGTCCTCAAAGCCCTTCGCGGGCTCGAGCTGGTCGAACCAGTCGAAACCGATCGCCTTCATGATGCGGCTGTTGATGACGATCACCCGCGCTTCCGTCGCAGCGGTGTTGAAGCGCTTGTGGGCGCAGTAGGGCGGAATATAGATGAAATCGCCCGGTCCCCATTCGACCTTCTTCGGCGTCGTGTCCCATTCCCACACGAAGGTGTCCTTGCAGTCGAAACGGACATCATAGTGCAGGTCGTAGCCGGTTCCCTCGATCACATAGGCCACCTCCTCGCTGAGATGGCGGCTCGTGCCGGTGGCCTCGCCCTGGCCGAGGAACTGCATGTAGATGTCGAGACAGCATTCCTTCGTGTTCATCCGTTCGTTGATGACGTGCTTGATGAGGCCATCCGGTGAGCGTTCCATGGGCATCTGGTGCCATTTCACGACGCCGAGACGATCTTCGTATTCCTCCCGAAACTGCTTCGAGGCGGCAAGTGCCTCCGCATAGAAATTCACATAGGTGTCCCCGGAGCGGGCGCGCTCCTTCTCGGTCGAATCCAGAAAGGACGGGATGGCGGACATGAATGAAACTCCGGTCTTGGCAATGGTGCTGACGTCAGAAGGACGGGGGCTCAGAGGTCTTCCGGCGGGTGGTAGCCTTCCTGGCCCGGCACGGCGGACTTCGGCGGATACTCGACGACCTTTTGGAAGATGAGGTGCATGAACAGGAAGAGCGGCTTGGCCTTCATGATCAGGACGATCGTCTCGTCGTCCGGGTCGTCGGAGATATGCTGGTGGACACAGCCGTTCTCGACGATCAGCGCGTCGCCTGCCTCCCAGTCGAGCCGCTTGCCGTCATGGATGTCGTGGCCGCGCCCCTTGAGGACGAAGAAGACGGCGCTGTTCATGTGGCCGTGCTTCTGGCCGTAGCCGCCGGGCGAGAAGACGTCGATATGGGTCTCGATCGACTGGGCGACCTTGACCGCCTGGGGATTGATGACCTTCTTGCCGAAGTTCTGCGGCCCGCCTTTCCACTTCAAGTCCTTGGTGTGATAGACGCGTGGCTGCGAGAAGAGCTCCTGCATCAACTCGCCATACGTGCCCTCGAGCGCACGGACAAAGGTCCGTTTCTTGGTCCAGCGCTCCCAGACCACGCTTTCCGCCGGCCCTTCGCTGTTGTGCCCGATCGTGGCTTCGCTGCCGATATCCTCCGCCATTCCTTGCTCCCTCTGCATGAAGTCGGGACAGCGCCGGACGCTCCGTCGCTGCGGTTGGCGAAAGGCTGATCGCCGGCCTGTTCAATTGCAAATGCAAATTCGGTCTTTCTGCGAACATGAATGCGAGGGTGCAGCCGGCAGGCGCCAATGCCGTTCCATCCCATTCATTCGACAGCCCGTCTGTTCCCCCTCCTGACGGGTCCGCCGGACCCAAAGCCCTGCCTGTTGGGTGCCAGATGAAATCGATACTGGCCAATGACCGGCTCGACGATCCTTCTAATACGGTGATCGGCCACCCGGCAGGGAGGTCGCGCGTTTGCGCGGTGGCACGGGCAGTTCTGGCCGGTGCGGCCGAAAGAGACGAAAGGGCAACAGGAATGAAGAGGATCGTTTCCACCACCGTGGCAGGGCTTGTCGGGAGCGCGTCGCTTGTCGCGGCGACGACGTCCGCCTTCGCACATACCGGCGTTGGAGCCACCAGCGGCTTCGCCCACGGGTTCATGCATCCGATCGGCGGTCTCGACCACGTATTGGCGATGGTGATGGTCGGCATGCTGGCCGGCAGGATGGGGGGCCGCGCGACGTTGCTGGTTCCGGCCGCCTTCGTGACGGTGATGATGATTGGTGGCACGCTCGGCGTTGCCGGCATGCCGCTTCCCTTCGTGGAGACCGGGATTGCGCTGTCGGTCCTGGTTCTCGGCGGGATGGTCGCCCTCGGCATTCAGGCGCCGGTTGCCGTCGCCATGGGGATTGTCGGTGTCTTCGCGATGTTCCACGGCCACGCACATGGTGCGGAAATGCCGGAAACCGCGAGTGGCCTTGCCTATGGCGGCGGTTTCGTGGCCGCGACGATCCTTCTGCATGCCGCAGGCGTCGGCCTCGGTCATCTGTCGTCCGGCGCGGCGAAGCGGGGCGGTCTCGTCTATGCCCGCGCTGCGGGCGGCCTGTCGGCGGTTGCCGGTGTTGCGATGCTCGTCGGAAATCTCTGACGGGCGCGCAGGCAAAGATCGGTCAAGGCCTGCGGCAACCCCGCCAGAAGCCGGGTCCGCAGGCCGCCGTTTCCGCGCCTTGCGAGGGCGGCATCAGGTCTCGATCAGGACCGCGCCGTCCTCGACGACGACCTTGTAGGTCTTGACCGGCACCATGCAAGGCGGCGTCACGACCGCGCCGGTGCGGATATCGAAGGCCCCATTGTGGAAATCGCATTCCACGGTGTGGCCGTCGATATAGCCTTCCGACAGCGATCCGGGCCCGTGTGTGCATTCGTCATCGGTAACGAAGAAAACGCCGTCGATATTGAAGACGGCAAGCACGAGGTCCTCGGTTTCGACCCTGATCGCGCTGTCGAAATCGACGTCGTCGGTTGAGCACAGTCTGATTTTTGTGCGGGCTTCCGCCATGACTTCCTCTTCTGTTTCAGTTCCGCCCCACTTCGCCGGCCTTGACCGTGGTCCCGTCCGGCTGTAGCCTTCTTAAAACGAAACGTCGTTCCGCATATAAGAACAACATCAAGATAGCAAGTCTCGCAACGACGTCAACCCGCCCGGCCAAGCGGATTTGGTCTGGCAGCAATCGGCAGACCGGGCAGAAACCGGGCGCCGCTTCCTGGAGGAAATGACCATGCTGAAGAAGGAACAGAACGATCTCCTGACCCAGACCGATCCGGGCACCGTGATGGGAGACTTCTTCCGCTGCTACTGGATTCCGGCGCTTCTGGCCGAGGAACTGCCCGAGAACGACAGCCCGCCGGTGCGGGTGAAGCTGCTCGGCGAGCGCTTGCTGGCCTTTCGCGACAGCAACGGCGACTATGGCCTGATCGACGAGTTCTGTGCCCATCGCGGCGTGTCGCTATGGTTCGGGCGCAACGAGCAGGGCGGCATCCGCTGCCCCTATCACGGCTGGAAATACGACCATACGGGCCAGTGCATCGATGTGCCGTCAGAGCCGGAAGAGAGCGGCTACTGCCAGAAGATCAAGCTGGCGGCCTATCCGCTCATCAAGGTCGGCGACGTGCTTTGGACCTATATGGGCCCGAAGGAGAACCAGCCGCCGGAGCCGGAGTGGGAGTTCGCCCGCGTCGCTCCCGAACAGACCTTCACCTCCAAGCGCTGGCAGGAGTGCAACTGGCTGCAGGCCATGGAGGGCGGCATCGATTCCAGCCACGTGTCGTGGCTTCACAGCGGCAACCTTTCCAGCGATCCGCTCTTCAAGGGCGCCCGCGGCAACAAGTACAACATGTCCGACAAGCGGCCTTTCTTCGAGGTCGTCGACAGCGAGGGCGGCCTCTTCATCGGCGCCCGCCGCAATGCCGAGGAAGGGCACTACTACTGGCGCATCACGCCCTGGGTGATGCCCTCCTTCACCATGGTGCCGCCGCGCGGCGACCATCCGGTGCACGGACATTTCTGGATCCCCATCGATGACCAGAACTGCTGGGCCTGGAGCTTCGACTACCATCCGACGCGTGCCCTCAAGGCGGAAGAACGGCAGGCGATGAAGGACGGCAAGGGCATCCACGTAACCTATGTGCCGGGCAGCTATCGTCCGCTCGCCAACAAAGACAACGATTATCTGATGGACCGCGAGGCCCAGCGCGTTGGCACCACCTATTCGGGCGTTGAGGGCATTGCCATGCAGGATGCCTCGCTGCAGGAAAGCATGGGACCGATCGTCGACCGGACGAAGGAGAACCTCGTTTCGACCGACAACGGCATCATCATGGCGAGGCACCGGCTGCTGCGGGCGGCCAAGGCGCTCAACGAAAAGGGAATCCGCCCGCCAGGCATCGACCCGAAGCACCAGCGCGTGCGTTCGGCCGCCGTCGTCCTGCCGGTCGACCAATCCTACAAGGTGGCTGCCGCCGATGCCCTGGTCGCAGAGCCGAAGAAGGCGCACTCGTCGGTGTGACCCGTGCCGGCGGCGCCCCTTGAGAGGGCCGGCGGAGCGAAAGCGGAAATCCGGGGTACGGCCCCGGATTTCGCCAGGAAAGGCCTGGACGGCCCATTGGGAGAACGAGCGATGCAACTCGGACTAAGCGAAAGTGCCCGCGTGACGACGGTCGACGAGGCCCGTTACCGGATCAACAAGCCGAACTCGCGGCCCCGGTCCTCGCGTATCATCGCGCTGGACGCGACGGGGGAGCGTGTCTTGAAGTCGCTCGCCGGCATGGCCTGGAACGACGCGAAGTTCCTCAAATACGTGCGCGCGCGGCCGGCGACGGACCAGTTGGCAAGCCTGCCGGTCGACGCGGTTCTCAAAGACCTCGACGGCAACGAGACAAGCCTCAACGCCGAGGTCGCGGGCGCCGACGTGACGATGATGCTCATTGGCAGCGGCAGCCCCGCCGGCGCGGCGGAAGTCGTCGGCAACTGCTGTTTCGTTCACGGCAAGCTGGCAACCGGCATCGTCCTCAATGCCGGCGAGGGCGGAGCGGATCTTGCCGCGACGCTCAAGGCGATCCGCCCCTATGCCGCCATGCTGGTGGTTTCGACGGCTGAGGATTACGTCGCCGAAATCCTGACGTCCCTAAGGGTTTGATCGGGCCTGTGGTTGTTTGGGAGAGCTGTGCTATGGAACGCGCGGTAGAAATCGAGCGGAACCAAGGGGACATGAAGCCCACGCGCAGCGCATCCCGCCCGGCATCGGGCAAGCCGAAGGCACAACGAAACCGGCTGTCGTCGGTGACGACGGCCATCCGTCTTCTGAAGGCCTTTTCCGAAGAAGAACCAGAAATCGGGGTCAGTGCGCTGGCGGAGCGGCTCGGCATCGCCAAGAGCACGGTTCACCGGCTCGCGGTGACGCTCGTGGCCGAGGGGCTGATGGAGCAGAATGCCGAGACCGAGCGCTATCGGCTGGGGGTCGGGCTTTTCGGCCTCGGCACGCTGGTGCGCCGGCGCATGGAGCTCTCCAGCGAGGCGCGCCCTTATCTGTTCGATCTGCGCGAACGGACCGGCGAGACCGTGCTTCTCGGCATCCCGACCGAAACCGAGATCATGTACATCTACAACCTGGAAAGCCGTCAGGCGCTCAGCATGCGCTCCGACATCGGCGTCCGGCGTCCGGGATACTGCACCGCCGTGGGGCGGGCGATTTTTGCCTATGCCCCAGAGGAGACGATCGACCAGCTTCTGACGCCGCCGCTGGCCGGCCGGACGGGACAGACGATTACCGATCCGGCGGCTCTTCGCGCGATCCTCGCCGATGTGCGGCAGCAAGGCTTTGCCATCGAGGACGAGGAGAGCGAGCCGGGGATCCGCTGCGTTGCCGCCCCCATTCGCCGGTCCGACGGGGCGATCGCCGGAGCCGTCGGCGTGGCCGGTCCCTCGGTTCGGCTTTCGCTCGAAAAACTCAACGACCTGTCCGCAACCGTGATGGCGACGGCCACGAGCATTTCGGCCCGTCTCGGCTATCTGCGGCCCTGAGCATCGGCTCGCAGAGCCTGCGGCAGGCCGGAAGGGCCGGCCCGGGGTCGGACAGGTTCCCACAATGACAGACGGTCCGCACGAGGCCGGAGAAGGGAGCATTCGACCATGGCGAGGATCGCAGTTGCGGGGACGGAACTAGGCTGGACCTGCGAGCCGGACGACACCGTGTTGCGCTCGGCGCTTCGCAGCGGCATGGGCTTTCCCTACGAATGCAATGTCGGATCGTGCGGCAATTGCCGCTTCGAGCTCATCGAGGGCGAGGTGATCCACCGGCGGGCCGATCCGCCGGGCCTGTCGGAGCGCGATCTTGCGCGTGGGCGCCGGCTCGGCTGTCAGGCGCTTCCGCAAGGCGACTGCGTCGTCAAGCTTCGGATGATGCCGCGCTATGAAAGCCGCATTCGGCCGATGCGTCAGGGCGCCGAACTGATCGCAGTGCGCGACATCACGCACGATATTCGCGAGTTCCGGTTCCGGCTGGACACGCCGCGTCCGTTCCTGGCCGGGCAATATGCCTTGCTGGAGCTTCCCGGCGCGAGCGGCGAGCGGGCCTATTCGATGAGCAACACCGATGGCCAGTCCGGCGAATGGCATTTCCAGATCAAGCGCGTGCCGGATGGCGAGGTGACCGGCCTGCTCTTCGCGGCCGCCGAACCGGGCTTCCGGATCACGCTCGACGGCCCCTACGGCATGGCCTATCTGCGCGAGGATGCCCCCCGCGACATTGTCTGCCTTGCCGGCGGGTCGGGGCTTTCGCCGATGATCTCGATCACGCGCGCTGCGGCCAGCGCGCCGGAGCTCGCGGGACGGCGCATCGACTTCATCTACGGCGGCCGCACGGCGCGCGACATTTGCGGCCGCGAAATGCTCGAGGCGCTGCCGGGCTTTGGCGAACGCATTCACTACCATCCGGTCGTTTCCGCGGCGGCCGATGCGGCCAACGATTGGAGCGGACTGCGCGGCTTTGCCCATGAAGCGGCCGAACAGCTCGTCGGCGAGCGTCTCGCGGATTGCGAAATCTACTTCGCCGGCCCCCCGGCGATGGGCGCCGCGGTCCAGCAGATGCTGGTCGCGCGCAACGTGCCGGCCGGACAGATTCATTTCGATCAGTTCTACTGAGATTTCCTGCGGCCCGGTTCAGGCTTTCCGGGCGCGGCGAGCAGGATTTCGACCGCATCCATCCTCGTCCTCACCCGCCGGATTTTCACCGGTTCGGCGGGCGATGGCTTTCGCCTTGAAAAGGCGGTCTCGCGCGCAAAAATATTGTGCTGCCAGCGGGTTGTTCTTGATCCAGATCAAGACATGCGGCGATGCGAAGAGGCCTAATTCGGACATGGCATTTGACTTGAAAAGGAGTTCGGCCATGTCCCTTTCACAGACCCGCGGCAGGCAGGCCCGCCGCTCCTCCAATGGGCTTTTCGGGCCCATCGTGAAGATATTCGACCAGCTTGATGCGGCCTGTGCCTGCGCCAATGCCATCCGCTACGGGCGCCGTCCCGACGCCGCGTCACTGAAGGCGCTGGGGATCGACGAGCATTCGTTCGATTCAGTGCATTTCGGGCTCTGATCGCGCTGGCGGCGAGGCCAGCTTGGCCTCGAAATAGTCCCACGCCTTGGCATAGAGATTGGGCCGGTCGAGATTTTTGCGCGACACGGCGATCTCATCCGCCGAGAAGCAGTAGGAACTGCCTCCCATCTGGGCGGCGAGGCACTGGCGTCTGGCATTGTCTTCCAGATACAGCGCAAGAACGGTGGCCGTTCGGATGTCCGCCGCCGCGACGATGATGCCGTGGGCGCGCAGGAGAACCGCGCGGCGATCGCCGAGACGGTCGGCGACCTCTCCGCCAAGAGTCGGCGTGTTGATCGAAAGCGGCGAGGGATAAAGCATGACGTCGCCGAGAAGCGAGGCCTGGGCGAAGACGACGGCAAAATCCAGCCCGCTGGACGACAGCAGCGTCGACCAGAACGGATGTCCGTGGACGACCGCGCCGACATCCGGCCGGCGTCGATAGATCTCCGTGTGGATGTGGACTTCCATCGGTGCGGCGTCGCAACCGGGAGCGACGGTGCCCGCCTGATCGGCTGTCACGAGGTCGTCGGCGGAAAGCCGGCTTCGGACGGACTTGCCGCTGTTGATCACAAGGCCGCCTTCGGTGCGGATGCTGGCGTGGCCGTTGAAATCGATGAGGCCGTTCGCTTCCAGAATGCGAAGGCCCGTCAGGAGGTCAGCGCGGGACGACGTCATCGCTCTTCTCATGGCCTGGGGGCGCCATTTCCTCGCCCGGCTCGTGGCTGTGCCGATGGATGCCATGGCCGTGGTCGCCATGATCGTGGTGGTCATGGGTGTGGCTGTGCGGCCCGTGACTGTGCGTCCCGTGATGGTGGTGACTGTGGCCATGACCATGGGACGAACCATCGCCGGACGCGGTGCCGGACCGATGGTGAAGGCGCTGATAGGGGCGCATGGCGCGCGGGTCCTCGTTGAAAACGAGAGACTTGATCGTCACAGGCACCGTGTGCGAGGGCAGCCGGATGCGGCCGAGGTCGATGAAGTCGAAATCCCAGAGCTGCACGCTGTCGATGACCAGGAGATCGCTGGCGATGCCGAGTTCTTCCGCGAGGATGCGGCCGAGGGTCATCGCGATGTCGCCGTCGAGCATCAGATAGATGGGCAGCGCGGCGGCTATTCTTTCGCTCAATCCGTCGCGGATACCCTCCGCGAGAATGCGCAGCAAGGGATAGTCCGGCTTCTCCGACCAGGAGAGCGCCAGCGCGAAATCGGCCCTCGCCGCGTCGAGATCGAAGGCGACGAGGTGGTCGCGTATCGCCCTGGCGATGAGGCCCGGCGAAGCGCCCTGCATGGATTCGGGAAGGAGCGGGCGGACGACCTGCAGGTTGCGACGCGGCAGCAGGTTGCCGGGATGGCTGACGAAGCTCGTGTTGCCGCTGAGCTGAACCGTGTATTCGGAGGCGCCGAGGGCCGTGGCCCGGATGCAGGCGGCGGCTGGCAGCAAGGGGATGTCGAGCCTGGCGAAGGCGTCCCGCACGGCATGACCGAGCCTTAGCCCCATGTCGCCGAAATCGCGGGTTTCGCGGCCGTAGACATATTCGCCGACACCGCCGGAGACCATGATGCCGTCGATCCGGCCGAAGTCGGTGATCGGATCGGTCAGATAGAGCTGCATGACGGCATCGGACGGCGCCGGGCCAAGCGCCTCGGCGAGCGTTCTGGCCATGAGTTCGGCGACGCGGTCGAGGTCCTCCGGCGCCGCCCGGTCGCCGAGGGCCCAGGCGAACCCCGCGCGTTCGGCGTGATGCCGTCCGGCCGGATCGAGACGTGTGATCTTGCCGTCCAGTGCGGTCACCTGCAGGCGCCCGCCGATGTGGATCGCCGCCGTGACCGTCGGCGTGCCCTTCTCGACGATCGCGAGCTTTGTCGTTCCTCCGCCGATGTCGACATTGAGGATGCGCTGGCCGGTCTCGTAGGAGAGCCGCGCCGCGCCGGACCCGTAGGCGGCCAGACGCGATTCCATGTGATGGCCGGCGCTCGCGCAGACGAATTCGCCGCCCTGCTCGGCAAGGATGCCGGCAATCGCCTCGGAGTTTTCGCGTCTGAGGGCTTCGCCGGTCAGGATCACAACGCCGGTGTCGACCGCGTCGGGCGACATGCGGGCCGCCGCGTAGGCTTCATCGATGATGGCGCCGAGGGCGGCCTCGTCGATGCGGGTGTCGCTGCGGTAGGGCGTGAGGCTGACCGGTGACTGGTAGAGGGTCTCGCGTTCAGCGACGATATAGCGGCTGGTGAGTTCCTCGCTGATGCGGCGCATCAGGACGCGCGAGAAGATCACCTGCGTGCCGGACGAGCCGATGTCCATGCCGACGCTGGTCAGCTGGACGTTATCGGAGATCCAGATCGGGTTCTCCTCCAGCGGTCCGAAATCGACGTCGTCGTGATCGTGGTCGGCGTCCGGACCATGCTCGTGGTCGAAGACATCGCCGTAAAGGTGGTCGGCGATCGTATGGCCGGCCGGGTCGTTGGGCCGCTCGTCGTCGCCGGGAACATTGCCCGCCATCCTCGTTCTCCCTGCCTGTTGCCGGTCTTGCGCGCCGGGACAATCCTAGAACGGGTGTCTCGCGTCTTCGAGCGCCGGGCCAGACCGATTGCGCGAGGGCTGCAAGATCGCAGGCGTTCGGCCACGGCTCGGCAGGTCGCCGAGCCGTTGGCTCCCATCCATTTTCGATATTTCTCGCGGTCGAACCGATCGGTTACCGCTTGGAGACATCAAGAGACGGGGGTGGACCGCCGACACGGAGCGCGCGGGCCGCTGAAGGAAAAGGAGTGTGTTCATGTCCGGCGACGCGATCGTTTCTGACGAACTGGCCAAGAAGTTCGCGACCGAAAAGGAAACACCCTATACGCGATGGGTCGCGGACGAAGGGCTCGATATCATCAGCGCCTTCTACGTGCGGAACCTTCACACGGTGGAGCTGAAACCCTGGGCGCGCCGGGGCGGCCGCGGTGTCTTCATCAATCACGACGCGTCGCGCACCTCCAATGACTGCTATGTCTGCGAGATTCCGGCGGGCGGCAAGCTCGCCCCGCAGCGGCAGCTGTTCGAGGAAATGATCATGATCCTCGACGGCACCGGATCGACGACCGTCTGGAACGACGCCGGCAAGAAGGTCAGCTTCGAATGGCAGAAGGGCGCGCTTTTTGCCATTCCCCTCAACGCCTGGCATCAGCATTTCAATGGGTCGGGGCAGGCGCCGGCGCGCTTCGTGTCCGTCACCAATGCGCCGCCAGTGATGAACCTTTACGAAGACGAGGCCTTCATCTTCAACACGGCGCATGATTTTGCCGGCCGTTTCAACGGCGAACCCGACTATTTCTCCGATCCGGGCGAACAGCAGGGACTTCTGCTCCGGACCAATTTCGTGCCCGACGCGGTCAACCTGCCGCTGATCGCCGCCAAGGAGCGCGGCGCCGGTGGCGGCCACATCCGCTTCAACATGGCGCGCGGCTCCATGAACAGCCACATTTCGCAGTTTCCCATCGGCACCTACAAGAAGGGGCACCGGCATGGTCCGGGCGCCCATGTCATCGTCCTCTCAGGCGAGGGCTACAGCCTGATGTGGCCGGAAGGCGAAGAGCCGCGGCGCTACGACTGGGAAGTCGGAACGATGATCGTGCCGCCGAACATGTGGTTCCATCAGCATTTCAACACCGGCAAGACACCGGCCCGCTATCTCGCCTTCAAGCATGAATCGGTCTCCATCCGGAATGCGCAGGGCGTTCCGAAGGCCTGGATCAGCCGCCGGATCGGCGGCGACCAGATCGACTATGCGGACGAGACTCCGGCCGTGCGCAGCCTCTTTGCCGATGCGCTCGCCCGCAACGGACTGGAGTCGCGCATGGAAACGGTCTACGAAGCGGAAAAGGCCGATCTGCCGGAGTGGCAGGCCAAGGCGGCCTCCTGAACTTCAACGGTCAGACACGACGGCGACAGGGGCAGTGCGATGTGCGGTGATGTCGAGGACGATCATTCATTCGATGACGAGATCATGGCGCGATTGCTCTATGTCGCCGGCGGACATGGCGTGAACAGCGAGACGCTGAAGGAACGGCCCGAGCCGCCTCTGCTCTCAGACAGCCAGCGGCCGGCCTACATGGAGCAGCTCTTTCGCCGGGTGCTGAACCATGCGGTCAGCGATCTCGTTGCCGTCCCGGAGGGCGAGCGGGCAGAAACGATCGCCAACCAGGCGATCGTTCTGGCCCGTCTCGCCGGCTTCCTGGCGGCTCAATTGCCGCCCGGCGACGATCTCATGCGCTCGACGCTCGAAGCGCTCCTCGACGGGCAGGCGGAGCCTGCCCGCACGGCAAAACGCCTGCACGACCAGCACCACGGCCATTCCCACGACCACGATGTGCATGACCCCCACGGGTATGACCACACGCACGGCCATATCCACCATTCTCACTGAACGTGTGACATGGGTGACATGGCCGGAACGGTATTCGGCTCCAGCGTTAGGGTCGAGGCGCGCTGGAACTGAGCGAGGATCGGCTGCCACTGGCCGCCGGAGCGCTGCTTTTCTTCTTCGACGACCGTCTTGAGGACACGCAAGGTCGCGTCGAACGCCTTGGAAATCGAGCGCCGGCGCAGATAGGCAAGGTGCAGGATCCGCTTGATCTCGGGCTGCACGATCAGGCGGCTGCCGACGAGGCCGCTGTAGATGATATTGCTCGCCGCGCCATGCGGCATGACCGAGCAGCCAAGCCCCCTGGCCACGAAATCCCGGATTGCCGGCATGGAATCGACCTCGTGGATGATCTCGGGCGTGACCTCGAGATTGCTCGCCAGGCGATCGATCTCCGTGCGGACCAGATGTGGGCGGGTCGGCAGGATCAGCCGATGCTGCAGCACTTCCGCGAGCGGGATCGTGTCGGGCTCGCGGACGCCTTCCTTCAGCGGATAGACGAAATACATGTTCTCGTTGGCGAGCGGCTCGAAGGCGAGCTGATCGGCGCCCTCGCGCGTGTTGTAGACCAGAGCCGCATCGGCGCGGTAGTTGAGCAGATATTCCACCAGCGATTCGCTCAGCGCTTCCTTCACCGTCAGATGCACGGAGGGCAGGTCGCGCGAGACACGCGCCACCAGCGGAACCGCAATCGCCTCGCGGGCGGTTGGCGTCAGGCCGATCGTGATCTTGCCGCTCGGCACCTTGAGATAGTTGGTCATTTCCTCCTTGGCGAGCTCGACATCGCGCAGGATGAGCTCGGCGTGGCGGGCAAGCAGTTCGCCGGCCTCGGTGGCGCGGACACCGCGCGAGTGGCGTTCGAGCAGCTGCAGGTCCAGCTCTTCCTCCAGCTTGCGAATGTGGAGACCGAGAGCCGGCTGCGCGACATGCACGCTCTCGGAAGCCTTTGTGATGCTGCCCTGTTCGAGGACAGCCAAGAAGAATTTGAGGCTGCGAATATCCATTGTTGTTCCTCCCAGACGTATTTTTTCCATAGCGTATCAATCTGGGAGGCCCTTTCAAGAGCCATTTTCAGTCTGGCTGGAGATGTTCCAGGCTGACATCCCCTGCGGATCGGCCATGACCGCGAGACCGCTGATCGCGGCTCGACGGGGCGCGCCAAGACGAAAACGATGGGGCTATCCAGTCCATATTGTTTTGGACAGTCAGGCCCTCGATGTCCGTAGATACCCCGATCAACCGGCGCCCGCAGATGACACCAGCTCATGACCCGAGGCGGACGGTCGCAATTGCGAAGCGCAGATCGCGCCATTCGACTTGCACAAAAACGGCTGGTCAACAGCCGCGCCAAAGGAGGAATTCGCGACGATGGTCGAGACCATGTTCGGGGCTCTCTTTCATCTATTGGGATCCCCACACATCATGGGTCTCATGCTGGTCGGGGTCGTCTGCGGCCTGCTTGTCGGCGTGACGCCCGGTATCGGAGGCAAGCTCTCGATCGCGATGGCGATTCCCTTCGTCTATGGCATGGACGCCGTCGCCGGTGCGGTCTTCCTGCTCACCATGCACGCCGTCAACGGCACCAGCGGCCAGATCTCCTCGATCATGTTCGGCATCCCGGGCGACGGCGATGACGCGGCAACCACGCTCGATGGCTATCCTCTGGCCAAGAAGGGCGAGGCGGCGCGCGCGCTCGGCGCCTCGATCACCGCCTCGGGCGTCGGGGGCATCATCGGCGCGATCGTCTTCGCGGTCCTCATCCCCTTTCTGAAACCCATCGTCTTGCAGTTCAGTCCCGCCGAGTTCTTCCTGATCGCGCTGCTCGGCATCAGCTTCATCGCCTTCCTTTCCAGCGGCGACAAGATCGTCAAGGGACTCATTGTCGGCTTCTGGGGACTGATGCTGTCGACGGTCGGCATGGATCCGCAGACGGGCACGCCGCGCTATGCCGGCGATTTCCTGTTTCTGTGGGACGGTGTGAGCCTTGTCACGGCCGTTCTCGCGCTTTTTGCCGTCCCGGAAATGCTCGCTCTCGGGGCTCGCGGCGGGTCGATCTCGAATGTCGCGGCCGAAGACAAGGACTTTTCCTACCGCCAGTTGCTTTCAGGGGTAATGGAGGTGCCGAGGCACTGGTGGCTGGTGCTTCGCACGTCGATCATCGGGGCTGTTGTGGGCATGATCCCCGGCCTCGGTGGATCGGCGGCCGCCTGGCTTTGCTATGGCCACGCCGTACAGACATCCAAGACGCCCGAACGCTTCGGTCATGGGGCGATCGAAGGCGTCATCGCGCCTGAGACGGCGAGCAACGGCAAGGAGGGCGGGTCGTTGCTGCCGACTCTCTTCTTCGGCATCCCCGGCAGTTCCGGCATGGCGGTCCTGCTTGGCGCTTTCCTGATCCTTGGCATCCAGCCCGGCGCCAAGATGATGACGGATCATCTCGATCTCGTCTGGACGCTGATCTGGGCGCTGATCGTGGGCAATCTGATCGCCGTTTCGATCCTGCTCGTCATTTGCCGCTGGATCGCGGCGCTGACCTTCATCAATGGCCGCTATCTGGTGCCGTTCATCCTGCTCTTCATCACGGTCGGCTGTTTCACGAGCGAGAACCAGTGGCAGAACCTGGTGATTCTCGTGCTCTTCAGCATCATCGGCTACGGCTTCCTGCGTGCCGGTTGGCCGCGCGCGCCCTTCGTCATCGGATTGGTCCTTGGAGGACAGGCCGAGGGATCGTTGCACCAGGCGTTGCAACTGTGGGGCTGGGGCTTCTTCCTGCGTCCGCTGTCTCTCGTGCTGATCGCCATGATCGTCGGACTGATGGCCTACGCCGTCTATCGCAATCTGCGGCCGACGCGCCGCAAGAGCGAATATGTGAGTTGATCCCATGAACAGTTTCAGCACCCGGTTCACGGTCCTCATGACGGCGCTCTTCGGCGCCATGGTGGCGATCGCTATCCTGCAGTTTCCGGCCGGCGCCCGTTTCATGCCCCTGATCGTCGGTCTGCCCGGCCTCGGCCTCTGTCTCCTGCAGCTTGGGCTCGATGCGCGCCATGCGATGGGTCGGCGGAACTATCGCTTTCGAAATGCCCAGAAGGCCGGAAAGCCGGAGGACGAGGGCCAGAAGGTCGAAAGCGAACTTGAGGGCGCGACCTTGCATCGCGAACTCGTCATGTGGGGCTATTTCCTGGGCTTCATCGCCGGCGTCCTGTGCTTCGGCTTCTATGCGGCCGTACCCGTCATGCTGACGCTGTTCCTCCGGCTTGAAGCGGACATGCGGTTGATCCGCGCCGCCGTCGTCGCGGCCATCGCGACGCTCGCTCTCTATTTCGCATTCGGGGTGGTGCTGCAGATCAGGCTGCACCCGGGCTTCTTCACACCGTCACTTCTGCAGGCCGCAGGACTGGCCTGACTCAAGGCGCGACGGCCTTGTCCGGCAGAAGACGAGGCCAAGAAAATCAAGGGGAGGGTAGGAAACGGACATGAACAGTCAATTGGGGAAATGGACGACGGCCATCGCCGCCATGGGCGCGGGCCTTTGGATCACGGCGGCTCTCGCAGGCCCGGGAGAAGATTTCTACAACGGCAAGACCGTGACCTATGTTGTCGCGACCAAGCCCGGCGGCGGCTATGACACCAATGGTCGCCTCGTCGCGCAATACATGCAGAAGTACCTGCCGGGCAGCACCTTCGTGGTGCAGAACATGCCGGGCGCAGGCCACCTCATCGGTGCGAACTACATCTACAATTCCGAGCCGGACGGCCTGACCCTGGGGACCTTCAACACAGGTCTCATCTACAGCCAGATCAAGGGCGATCCGGCGATCAAGTTCGACCTGACGAAGATGTCCTGGATCGGCAAGGTTGCCTCGGATCCCCGCGTGGTCGTCGTTTCGACGGAGTCCGGCATCAAGAGCTTCGAGGACCTGATGGCGCTCAAGGAGCCGATCAAGTTCGCCTCGGCCGGCGCTGGCAGCGCCTCGACGATCGAGACCACGCTTCTGGTCGATTCGCTCAAGATGCCCGTGCGCATCATCACCGGCTACAATGGTGGCGACGACCAGCTTGCGATCATGCGGGGCGAAGTCCAGGGCATCGTGGGATCGCGCTCGAGCTTCCAGCAGTTCGTCGATGAAGGCCATGCCCGCTTCATCGCGCAGGTAGGCGGCAGCGAGACCGACGTGCCGCAACTGTCCACCTTCGTGACGACAGACGCGGGCCGCAAAGCCGTGGCGCTTGTCGCATCGCAGGCTCAGCTGTCCCGCTTCACCGCAGGACCTCCCGGTATCGAGGAGGATCGCCTGACGGCCTTGCGCAACGCATACGCCTCGGCGACGACCGATCCGGAGTTCCTGGCCAAGGCGAAGGAACTGGGGCTCCCCATCGACCCCGCCGTTGGCGACGGCGTGCAGAAGGCGGTTGTCGAGGCTTTGGACCAGACGCCGGAGACGGTCGACTTCCTGAAGAAGGCGCTGACCGACGAATAGCCGGCATCGTGCGGAGGACGGCGGCGCTTGGCGCCGTCGCCTTTATTTCGCAGAAACTTTCGACGGGGCAAGACAACGAGGCGCGTGGCTCATGAACATCGATGTGGCTGGCGCGCCACTGGCGGGCGCGCAGGGTGAGGCGATGCCGACAGGGGTATGGCAGTCCGATGTCATCGCGGACCTCATCCGGCAATACGGATTTCCCTTCATCACGCTCAATCCGGGTGCGAGCTATCGCGGACTTCACGATTCGCTGGTCAACCACAACGGCGACACGCCGCCGATGCTGGTCTGCCAGCACGAGAAAGTGGCCGTGCAGATCGCCCACGGCTACGCCAAGGCAACCGGCGAGCCCCTTGCCGTCATCGTCCACAACGTCGTCGGCCTGCTTCATGCGACCATGGGCATCTACTATGCCTACACGGATCGGGCTCCTGTCTTTGTCATCGGTGCCACCGGCCCGATGGACGAGGGCAAGCGCCGCCCCCGTGTCGACTGGGCCCATACGGCGAACGTGCAGGGCACCCAGATCCGCGATTATGTGAAATGGGACTATCAGCCGGGCGGCATCGATGGTGTCGCCGACAGCTTTGCCCGCGCCTGGTCGATCATGATGACCGAACCGCGCGGGCCGATCTACATGTGCTATGACGCGGCGCTTCAGGAGGCCCCCCTGGAGGCGCCGGTGGTGCTGCCGTCGCCCTCTTCGGCGACGGCACCGAGCCGCATCGCACCCGATCCCGATGCGCTGGAGACGGCGGCCGACATGCTGGTTTCAGCCGACTGGCCGGTGCTGCTGCCTCAGTTCGTCGGCCGTGATCGCAACGGCTTCGCCGACATGGTCCGCCTTGCCGAGACGCTTGGCGCGCCGGTCGTCGATACGCAATGGCGGCTCAATTTTCCCACCGAGCATCCGCTGGACATGCGGATGGACAAGGATGTCTTCCGATCGGCCGACCTCATCTCGCTGCTTGACTGCCGCGACTGGGAGCGGCCGACGCACGTCAACGACCGGATCAACCGGACGCTGCAGCCGCTCTTCCCACCGAATTGCAAATGGCTCGACATCGGCTTCGCGGACATCGAGATCTCCAAATGGGCGACCGACTACCAACGCTTTCCCGAATACGACCATCGCGTTCTTGCCGATACTGCGCTGGCCCTGCCGGCGCTCGATCGCCTCTGCGCGGCACGCATCGCAGGCGACGAGCGACTTCGCCGGAAGGTGCGCGACCGGGCCGGGGCGGTGGGCGAGATGCATGCGCGGGCGCGACAGGCCTGGCGCGAGCAGGCGCTGGAGAACTGGGATGCGCAACCGATCACATTGCCGAGGCTGGCGAGCGAGGTCTGGGATCGCATTCGCACCGAGGATTGGGTGCTCACCACGAATGCCTTTGAGGACTGGGCTCTGAAGCTGTGGGATTTCGACAGGCCCTACCGGTGGCCCGGAAAGGCCCTCGGCACGGGCACGCAGATCGGAATGGCGACTGGCATCGCGCTCGCCCATCGTGGCACCGGCCGCCTTGTCGTCGATTGCCAGACCGACGGCGACCTGATGTTCGACGTCGGCGCGCTCTGGTTCGCGGCCAAGCACAAGGTCCCGTTTCTCTGCGTGATGCACAACAACCGCGCCTACTACAACGACTGGGAACACCAGATCACGGTCGCCCGCCAGCGTAAGACACCCGAGGAACGCGCCTATATCGGCATGGACATCATGGATCCGGCGCCGGACTTTTCGACCATCGCGCGCGGCTTCGGCTGGTATGCGGAAGGGCCGATCGAAGACCCCGGCGATATCGGCGGAGCGCTCGAACGCGCGATCGCCAAGGTGAAAAGCGGCGTGCCCGCGCTCGTCGACACGATCACCCAACATGCCGGTTGATCCGGATGAGAGGCCGCGGAAACGGGGGACAGTGATGCGGACAGTTGTTGTCGGAGCCGGAGAAATGGGGCTCGCCATGGCCGGGCACATTCAAGCCAGGGGATTCGATGTCGCCGTCTTCGACGTCAGCGACGAACGCATGGCCCTCGCACGCGAACGCGGTATGCCGACCGGCGACTATCTTCAGGACATGGCCGACGATGGCGGCCTCTTCATCCTTGCCGTTGCGACGGATGCACAGGTGGAAGAGGTCTGCGAGACGCTCGCCGGCGCTGCGAAGACGGGAACGGTCATCGTCGTGGCTGCCACCGTGCGGCCGGAGACAGTGCGTGACCTTGCAGGCCGTCTCGCCGGCAGGGGTCTTCGTCTCGTCGATGCACCGGTGGTCTACGGCGCGACGGGGGCTCGGGAAGGCACGCTTCTCTCGCTATGCGGCGGGGCCGAGGACGACATCGATGCCGTCCGGCCCGTCCTCATGAGCTACAGCCGCGACGTCGTGCGCGTCGGGCCGGTCGGCGCCGGGCAGGTGGCCAAGGCCTGCAACAATCTCCTGCACTGGATCCATTGCGTCGGCAATTTCGAAACGCTGCTGATCGCCAAGCGCTATGGGCTGGACGGTCAGCGCATGCGCGAGGTGCTGCTCGACTGCCCCGGCACCAACGGCACGCTGCGCCGCTGGGACACGACCCGCTTCACCTGGCAGGAAAAGGACATGGACATCACGATGGACATGGCCCAGCAGCTCGGCCTCATGCTGCCGCTTGCCGGCCAGGTCGACCAGCTCGTCAAGACATTGAGCGCTGCCGACGTCAAGGCGCTGCTCTATGGCGACGAAGTCAATTACCTGGGCCGGAGCGTGCGCCCGCTTCAGCCTGCGGAAGGCGGTCTTGGATGAACAAAGCGTCGCCACCCGATTCGAAGATGTCGCGCAAGTCGGGCAAATCCTTCTCCTGGAAGGAGGCCTTCGATCAGTCCTTCTTCATCTTCGCCGGTCTGGCGATTGTCACCGGAACATTGGCGTATCTCAAGTTCGGCGCCGAGGCCTTTGAGGTCTCCTTTCACGAAGACCTGTCCCTCATCGCCTTCCTCGTTCCCAAGCTTGGCGCGGCCCTGCTGATCGCGGGCTTCGTGCAGGTGCTGTTGCCGCCGGCCTTCCTCGGCCGCTACATGGGCAAGCAGTCGGGCGTCAAGGGCATGGCGATTGCGACCCTCGCCGGAGCGGCGACGCCGGGCGGACCGATGACGGCCTTTCCGCTCGTCACCGTGCTGCGCAACGGCGGCACCGGGCTCGGCGCGCTCGTCACCTATGTGACGGCCTGGACCACGATGGGCCTTCAGCGGGTTTTCATGTGGGAAGTGCCGCTGATGGGCATCGAGTTCGCGGTCGTCCGCTTTCTCGCCTCGTTGCCGCTGCCGCTGATTGCGGGGCTGCTGACGTTGTGGGCGAGGGATCCGGACGATGCGCCGGCGGATTCGATCGGCGCCTCCCCCGGCCGGGAGGACCAGTGATGGCGACGCTTCTGCTCTGGGTCGGTGCCGTCGTGCTGGGCTACATGGTCTTCCGGCGCTACGGCCTTGCCGAAGGCGTGAGGACCACGCGGGCAGCGACCATCCGCGCGTTGCAGGTGATGCCGCGCATCATCGTGGCTGTGCTGACGGCAGGCTTCGTCGGCATGCTGGTGCCGAGCGGCCTTGTTGCCGAACAGATCGGTCCGGAGTCCGGGCTTCGCGGCGTGATCATCGCCATGCTGGTCGGCGGCGTTATTCCTGCCGGCCCGATGATCTCCTTTCCGCTCGTCGTCGTTCTCAATGAGGCCGGCGCCGGCCAGGTTCAGCTGATCACGCTCCTGACGGCCTGGTCGGTTTTCGCCATGCATCGGGTGATCATGTACGAGATCCCGCTGATGGGCCTGCGCTTCGGCGCAACGAGGCTCGCCGCCTCCCTGCCGCTGCCCCTGATCGCGGCCGGTCTTGCCACGCTTATCCGCATGGTTGCGCCCTGACATCCGCCGGGCGCGCGGGGAAGTTCGATTTCATCTGGAGCCAAGAGAGAAGCCGTATTGGACCTTGAGGTCCGCGGCGGCTTTGCTTTCGACAGGCGCGAGCGGCCCTGTCGCCGCGCAAGACCTGTCGCCTCGCCATCCATGTCGTCGACTGGACCGGGGCCGCAGACCCTGTTTGAGCATCGGATCTTGCCGAAACCGCTTCGAGCGTTGCGCTCCGATGCTCGTATCGACGGAGGCCTTGGAACGTGGACGACCGACTGACGATCAGGATCGCTCTCGGCAAGCATGAACATGTCGCTGCCTTGAAGGACGGGCGCGTCCGATCCCCGCGGCTGACGCTCGAATTCGTCGAGTTCGATCCGCTTCCCGGCGCGTTCAGGCATATGGTCCGGGGCGGAGATCTCGATGTCTCGGAGATGGCGCTGACGACGCATCTTCTCGCACATGACTTCGGCAAGCCGATCACGGCGCTGCCGATCCCGCTCTGGCGACGGCTGCATCATTCCAATCTCGTCTGTCTCGCGGCGTCCGGTCTTCGCGGCCCGAAGGATCTGGAGGGTCGAAGGGTTGGTGTCCGGGCCTTTTCGCAGACGACGGGCGTCTGGATTCGCGGCATCCTCGCGACCCAGTATGGCGTCGACCTCGACAGCATCACCTGGGTCACGATGGAAGACGCCCATGTGGCCGAGTATGTCGATCCGCCGGGTTGCGAGCGAGCGCCCGCCGGCAGCCGGCTGCGCGACTTGCTCCATGCCGGTGATCTTGTCGCGATCATGGGCGAACGGGACGTGGATCCGGCAGCCGTCAGGCCGGTGATTCCGGACGCGGAAGCCGCGGCGAAGGCCTGGTCGGCGGAAACGGGCATTTTCCCGGTCAACCACGTCGTTTCGGTAAGGAACGACCTGCTGGATCGTTATCCCTGGATTGCCGATGAACTTGCGAAGATGTTCGAGGAGGCGCGTGCGCTCTGCCCGCAGACGGGCGTGGCCGCGTTGCCCTACGGCCTTGCCCCCAACGCCGCCGCGATGGATCTGCTGTTCGACTTCGCCCATCGCCAGAGGCTGACGCCGAAGCGCTACACGCTGCGTGAGATTTTCCCCCTGAGCGAGCAGGTCGCTGCCGGGAGCATGTCATGATCATCGACATCCACGGCCATTACACGACCGAGCCGCAGGCCCTGCATCAGTTCCGCGACCGGCAACTCGCCGGCTTGGCCGACCCCATGCGCCGGCCGACAACCACCGAACTCGGCATCACCGACGCGATGCTGCTGGAGTCCGTTCAGCCGCAGCTCAAGCTGCAGGGCGAGCGTGGCATCGACATGGCCCTCTTCTCGCCGCGCGCGGCCGGCATGGCGCATCATGTCGGCACGGAGGAGACCGGGAAGGTCTGGACGCGCCTGTCCAACGATCTGATCCATCGGATCGCGGAGCTCTTGCCCGACAAGTTCGTCCCTGTCGGTCAGTTGCCGCAATTTCCCGGCGTCTCGCCGAAGAACTGCCTGCCGGAACTGGAGCGTCTGGCCGCGCTCGGCTTCGTCGGGGTCAACGTCAACCCCGATCCGTCCGGGGGTTATTGGACTGATCCGCCGATCACCGACCGGCACTGGTATCCGCTCTACGAGAAGCTTTGCGAACTCGACATGCCGGCGATGATCCACGTGACCTCGTCCTGCAATCCCAATTTCCATCACACCGGCGCTCACTACATCAATGCCGACACGACCGCCTTCATGCAGTTGCTCCAGGGAAACCTCTTCGCCGATTTTCCGGCGCTGCGCTTCGTCATTCCCCATGGTGGCGGCGCGGTCCCGTTCCACTGGGGACGCTATCGCGGTCTCGCGCAGGCGCTGAACAAGCCGCTGCTCACCGATCACCTGCTCGGCAATGTCTGGTTCGACACTTGCGTCTACCATCTGCCTGGCATGGAGCTGATGGCGAAGGTGATCCCGGTCGACAACATCCTCTTCGCATCCGAGATGCTTGGCGCGGTGAAGGGGATCGATCCAGAAACCGGCCATGCCTTCGACGACACGCGCCGCTATGTTGACGGCATCCCGGCACTCAGCGAGGCGGATCGCTACAAGATCTTCGAGGGCAATGCCCGCCGCGTCTATCCGGGGCTGGACGCCCGCCTCAAGAGGGCGACGGCGTCATGAATGCCGGATCAGCAACAGCCGAAATCGTCCGGCCCGACGATGAGCGCGGTCTTCATGAAGGCGGGGGGCAGGTCGGTCTCCTCGACAGACGCGAGCGGCTTGAAGACCTTGTAGGCATGGCGGGTTTCCGGCGCCGTCCAGAACGCGACCACGGTCTCGATCGGCGGGCAGCCGGGCAGGCCGCAGGCCACTTCGCTGACGAAGACCGTATCGTTCTCGGCAAGCGCGAAACGCGCGCGCGTCCAGGCCTTGATGCGCGTCGTCGCATCTCGTTGTCCGGGGTCGCGCCGTGCCGCTCTGATCATCGCATACCCGTCCTCGATACCGGGGCTTTCGTCTTGCCGCACGCACAAGGTGGGCATGAACGGGGTGCTTGTCAAAACGCACGAGCCCGATCTGCAAGGGTTTTCGCGAAATTTTCGTTGGGAGGAAGAGGGCATGGTTGAAAGCGTTTTCGCGGCGGTGCGCGTCGGGCCGAGCCAGATGGAAATCCGGGAATTTCCGATGCCCGACGTGCCGGTCGACGGTGCCCTGCTGAAGATGGAGGTCGCCGGTATCTGCGGCACGGACGTGAAGCTCTTCAAGAACCCGCCGTGGACCGCGCCGACCATCATGGGCCACGAGAACATCGGCTATATTGCCAAGGCTGGACGCGAGTTCACCGCGCGCAAGGGGTTCAAGGAAGGCGATCTCGTCTTCGTCGAGCACTATGTCAGCTGCGGAAAGTGCCAGTGGTGCCATCGCGGCGAATACCGCCACTGCGAAAACACCGACTGGCGCAACAACCCCGATGCGATCCGCTACGGCTACACCTCGGCCGAGCGCGCGCCGCATCTTTGGGGCGGCTTCTCGCAATATGTCTACCTGCCCTGGAACGCGGTGGTGCACCATGTGCCGGCGGGCGTGACGCCGGAGCTTGCCGGCCTCGTGACACCGATGGCCAACGGCGTGGAATGGTCGTTGTTCGATTCCGGCGTCGGCTACAATTCCACCGTCCTGATCCAGGGACCCGGCCAGCAGGGACTGTCCCAGACCGTGATCTGCAAGCAGGCCGGTGCGTCGCTGATCATCGTGACCGGAACGACCAAGGACGCGGCACGGATGGAGGTCGCCAAGAAGCTTGGCGCCGACTATGTCATCGACGTCCAGAAGGAGGATCCGCTCGCCCGCATCATGGAGATCACCGCCGGCAAGGGCGTCGACATTTCGCTCGATTGCACGGCTGGGGCCGGGACGATCCCGATCCTGCTCGGCGTCGAGGCGCTGAAGCGCAAGGCGGGCACCATCCTTGTCCAGGGCGAGATGAAGGAGTTTCCGAATTTCCCTCTGGAAAGGGTCACCACCAAGGCGATCACGATCAAGAGCGCGCGCGGGCATTCCTACCGGGCCTGCGAACTGGCCCTCGAACAGATCGCTTCGAAGCGGTTCCCGCTGGAACTCGTCACCACGCACCGTTTCGGCCTCAAGGATGCGGACCTTGCCATTCGATCGGTCGGCGGGCAGGGCGTGCCGGATGTGATCCATGCCTCGCTGTTGCCGTGGATGTGACGGTGAACGACAACGACAAGCAGGAGCTATCAACGTGACCATCGGTTTCCGTATTCTGCCACGCACCCGCAAGGTCGACACGGCGACGGCCGAGCGGTTTCGCGACATTCCCGTCGCAAATTGCAGCGATGCCATGTCCCGCATGTTCGCGGGCGGGCCGGTGCTCCGCCCCATGCACGCGGGCGGGGCCATGGCCGGCGCCGCCCTGACGGTGCGAACCCGTCCGGGCGACAATCTGATGCTCCACAAGGCGCTCCTTATGGCCGAGCCGGGCGACGTCATTGTCGTGGATGCGGAAGGCGACCTCACCAATTCGCTGATCGGCGAGATGATGATCTCCTATGCGATCCAGAAGGGTGCCGTGGGAGTCGTCGTCAACGGCGCCGTCAGGGATTCGGGCTGGATTCGCGCCAATGCGTTCCCCGTCTTCGCCGCTGGCGTCAACCACCGCGGGCCCTACAAGGACGGTCCTGGTGAGATCAATGTGCCGCTCGCGCTCGGCGGCATGGTGATCAATCCCGGCGATCTCCTGCTCGGCGACGACGACGGCGTTCTCTGCGTGCCCTACGAGCAGACCGAGGCCGTCTACAAGGCGGCGAAGGCCAAGAGCGAGGCAGAGGCGAAAGCGCTGGCCGAAACGCTTGCCGGCCGCCTCGATCCGAAGACCTGGGTCGAGGAAAGCCTGAAGCGCCTCGGCTGCGAGGATCTCACAAAAGGCTGATCGGCCTGTATGGCCGCAAGAAACTCAACACCAGTCCGGCGCGCCGGCGCGTGGAGGCAATCAATGGCAACGACGGTCATCGACGGGATAGAGACGCGCTACGAGGTGACGGGCTCCGGTCCGCCGCTTCTTCTCTATGCGCCGGGGGGATTCGACGCGACCGTGGAGAAATGGTCGACCCAGGGCATCTATGCCAAGATCCGCTTCCTGGAGACGCTCCCCGCCCACTATACCTGCATCGCCTTCGATCGCCGGGAGACGGGCCTGTCGGGCGGGCGTGTCGAGCGCGTCACCTGGCGCCACTATGTCGAGCAGGGCAGGGGGCTCCTCGATCACCTGAAGATCGACCGGGCGCTTCTGATGGGGGGCTGCATGGGGGTTAGCGCGGTTGCGGCCTTTGCCACCGCCTATCCCGAACGGGTTGCCGGCCAGGTTCTCTTCTGGCCTGTCGGCGGTGCACGCTACAGGCTCAACGGCCATCAGCGCTTTGCCACGCATCTCGGCTATGTCCAGGAAAACGGCCTTGCTGCGGTCGTCGACCTTGCCCGCAGCAGCGACAAGGCTTTCGGCGCCGATCCGCGTGGCGGACCCTGGGTGTCGGTGCTGCGCCGCGATCCCGCTTTTGCCGAAGCCTATGTGTCTCTGCCTGTCGATCGCTATCGGATCATCGTGGCGGGCATGGCGCGCACGCTGCTCGATCGCGACAGTGCGCCGGGCGCCGAGCCGGAAGACCTGCTCTGCCTCGATACGCCCACGCTGATCGTGCCGGGCGCTGACGCCTCCCATGCAACGTCGGCGGCGCGTTTTCTGGAAGAATGCATTCCGAATGCACAATATTGGGACGTGCCCGTCTCGGCGCAGACGCAGGAAGCTACGAACGCGCGGGTTCTGGAGTTCCTTGAAAGCGTACCGTTCTAGGCTCACCGGGCAGTCTGGGCCGGCGCGTGCTCCGCGTCCTGCCCATGCCCTTTGAGCGGCTCGCACCCCGGTCGTGTGCGAATAGTGTCCTGGCGGCCCAGGTCAGATCCGGGCCGTCTCCATCGCGGCCGGGTGAAACAGCTCCTCGACCTGAACGCGCCGTGGCGAAAGGCCCTGGCTATGATGATGGTCCAGGAAGGCATCGAGCACATGCCGGTTTTCGGCAAAACCATAGGACCAGTAGTCGGGTCCGAGCAAGGCGATCGCGTCCTGCAGCTGGTCCTCCACGAAGGGCAGCGTGACCTTTGTGGCCGAGGTGTCGGACAGCCGCTCCAGGGCCATCCGCTTGGCCGCGACGAAGGCCTTCTGCACGGCGGCCGGTAGCCACGGATGGTCATCGACGAGATCGCGCCTGATGCCCAGCACATGCATGATCGGGAAGATGCCGCTGCGCCGGTACCAGTCCATCGCGGCGGCGCGCGGGTCGTCGAAAAGCCAGCCGACCGTTCGTCCACCGTCGAAGCAGGAGGGAATGCGCGGGGCGATGATGCCATCGATCTCGCCCTTCGCCAGCATCGACGACAACGTTGCCTCGGCGGGGATATCGGAGAGCCTGATGCTGGGCGGAAGCGACAGCGCGATCTTTTCCGTTCGTCCCGGCTCTTCAAGCCCGCCGCGCACCCATTCGACGCTTTCGGGCGAAAGGCCATGCTCGGCCAGGATTGCCCGCGCCCAGACATTGGCCGTCAGCTGGTATTCCGGAACGCCGATCCTGCGACCGGCGAGATCGGCCGGCGTGTTGATGCCACGGTCCTTGCGAACCGTGATCGAGGTGTGCCGGAAGGCCCGCGAGGGAAACACCGGCACGCCGATGTAGGGATTGTCGCCGCGCGCCGTGCGGACGGTGAAGGAGCTCAGCGACAGTTCGCAGATGTGAAATTCCTGATGCCGGAAAGCCCGAAAGAAGATCTCTTCCGGATGCAGCCGCATGTAGATGCCCTCAACACCGTCGATGGCGACATCCCCGTCGATGAGGGGACGGGTACGGTCATAGTCGCCGACCGCGACGGAAAGGTGAAGTTTGCCCATGCGCCTGTTCCCGGATTTTGATTGTGTTTTCTGGCGATCCAGCAGGAGACCGCCGCATTCGCGAAGTTAATTCGCCCGGTCGCGGTGAGGCCCCGGACCATATGTCGTTGAATCCTTAAGTTGCGCGCCATCCGGCTGCCAACACATTTGGCTATGGCCAGCAAGACCGAAATGATTTCCAAGAAGAGTAATGTCGCACTGCAGCAAATTGGCTGAACTGAAATTGCCTGTGTCTGCATGCGGATAAGATAAATCTTGCGACCTTGCTGGCAGCATTTCGATGCTGCCAGCAAAAAAACAGCTTGGACTTGTCTAAAAAACGTTCCGCTATACGGACCGCCGTCTCATTGACGGCCCTCCCGGTGCTTCATACGCTGCTTTCGTGACATGGGCGCTTACCGTGCCGTTCGTCGGATTCGACAGATCGCATGCGGTGACCCGGTGGGCGGGACGGCTGGATTCGGCACGTCGGACGCACCTACAAGAACAAAAGAACACAGCTCCGTGGGAGGATTGCTATGAGGAGAGATTTTCTAAAGGGAATCGCCGTCTGCCTCGTGGCCGGCGCGACGCTGGCAACGGCCGGCAACGCCTGGGCCGAGGACGCGTCGGCCTTTTACAAGGGCAAGGTCATCAATTGGATCGTGCCCTACAATCCCGGCGGCGGCTACGACGAATACAGCCGGGCGATCGCGCCCTACATGGAGAAATACACCGGCGCGCGCGTTGACATTGAGAACATGCCTGGCGCCGGCGGCATGAAGGGCGCCAACGAGATCTTCGACGCGCCGGCCGATGGTCTGACCGTCGGCATCATGAACGGTTCGGCGATGGTCACGAACCAGCTCTCCGGCATCGAGGGCGCGCGCTACAAGATTGGCGAGTTCAGCTATCTCGGCCGCATGGTCGCCGACCTCAGGGTGCTCGTGGTCGGCACAAGTTCCCCCTACAAGACGTTCGACGACGTCGTCGCGTCCAAACAGCCGGTGCTGCTCGGCGCCACCGGCCTCGGCGGGTCGACCTACGTCGACGCGGTCATCACCGGTCCGGCGTTCGGGATCGACCAGAAGGTGGTACACGGCTTCAACAATTCCTCCGACGTCCGACAGGCCATGCTGCGCGGCGACATCCAGGGCATGTGGGGGTCGCTTGGCAGCGCGATTCAGGGCGTCGAGGACGGCGAGCACGTCATCGTCCTGCAAAGCCCCAAGAAGCGGTCTGCGCAGCTTCCCGATGTTCCCAGTGTGTTTGAAAAGGCGGCGGCGTTGCCCAACGCCGAAGCGGTGATGCCGGTGCTCGATGCCTGGGATGCGCTCAATGCGGTCGGCCGTCCCGTTGCCGGTCCTCCAGGCATTCCGGAGGATCGTCTCGCCTTTCTGCGCGATGCCTTCCAGAAGGCCATGACGGATCCTGAGTTCGTCAAGCTGATGGCGGACACCGAGCGTGACCTCGACTATGCGAGCGGCGCGGATATGGAGCAGATCGCCAAGGCCGCGACAGACCTGGCGCCTGACGTCCACGACAAGATCGTTGCCGCGATCCGCGGCGATATCTGAAGAACGCGCTTTCGGGGAGACAATGCGAGGCGAAGGCCGGCAGGAGGCATTCGCGCCCACTGCGGTCTCCGCCTCGCGGCTCCCGCCCGCCTGATCGCGATGAAGCAGCCAGAGCAGGAACGGAAATTCAATCATGACCATTGTCGAGGGGGCCTTGCAGGGCCTTGTCGCGGCGACCAGCTTGACGGTGCTGCCCTATATCGTTGTCGGGGCGGTCTTCGGATTGATCATCGGTGTCATACCCGGCCTTTCCGGCCACTTCGCCATGGCCATGGCGGTGACGTTCCTCTACTCGATGGAACCCACCACCGGCATTGCCTTCCTGCTTGCCGCCCATGCGGCGGTTGCGCAGGGCGGTGGCCTGACCGCGATCCTCTTCTCCACTCCCGGTACCGGCCAGAATGCGGCGACGCTGCTCGACGGCCCACCCATGCGCGACAAGGGGCAGGCCGGCGTCGCTGTCGGCGCTGCCATGATGTCGAGCCTTCTCGGCGCAATCTTCGGCTCGGTCGTGCTTGCCGCGCTGCTGCCGCTGCTGCGTGACGTGGTGCTGCTCTTCGGCCCGCCCGAAGTGGTCATGCTGGCGTTTCTCGCTCTTTCCTTCGTTGCGATCCTCGGGAAGGAGGATCTCATCCGCAGCCTCATTGCCGCGCTGGCGGGAATGCTGCTCGCCATGATCGGCCTCGACAATGTGACGAATACGGAGCGCTTCACGTTCGGTATTCTGGAGTTGTCCGACGGCCTTTCCCTCGTGCCCGTCATTCTCGGCCTTTTCGCCGTGGCGGAGATGTTCGATCTGTGGTCGACGGGCGGCTCGCTGGCGCGCGGTACCACCGGCATGCTTTCGGCGAAGGAGACGCAGCGGCAAGTCTTCCAGGGGATCGGCCTCACCTTCCGCAACTGGTGGCTCGTCCTGCGTTGCAGCGCGATCGGCACGGCCATGGGTTTGATCCCGGGTCTTGGCAGCGCGCCGGCGGCCTTTGTCGCCTACGGCCACGCCAAGCAGACGGCCAGGGACAAGGCGTCCTTCGGCAAGGGCAACATCGAGGGCGTCATCGGCCCGGAATCAGCAAACAACGCGGTCGAGGGTGGGGCGCTCGCCTCGACGGTCGCCTTCGGCATACCCGGCTCCTCCTCGATGGCGATCCTTCTGTCGGGTCTGTTCATCCTCGGCATGCAGACCGGACCGAGGATGCTCAACCAGCATGTCGACATCGTTTTCGTGATGATCTTCACGATCATCATCGGCAACCTGATCGGCACGATCATCGGCATGTTCCTGGTCAACCCCTTGTCCCGGGCGACGGCGCTGAGCGCTGAGGTGATCGTTCCGGTCCTGATGGCGATCATCTTCACCGGTGCCTATGCCTCCGACCGGTCGCTCTTCGACATCGGCATCGCCTTCGTCTTCGGCGTGATCGGCTACCTGATGAAGGTGCTGAACTATTCGCGCGCCGCCCTTCTGATCGGCTTCGTGCTCGGCTTTGCCGTCGAAAAGAACCTCTATCTGGCCCTGCTTCTCGACGGGCCATTCTTCTTCACCCAACCGCTCGCCGCAGCGCTCGGGCTCGTGACCGCCGGATTCCTCGCCTGGAACATCCGCGGCTTGATCCGGGATCGCGGGAGGGCAGCATGATGACGGACATCAGCAACCACATGATTGACCAAGACAGTTCGGCACCGGCCGCCGATCCGGTTCCGGTGGCGAGCGAGCCGGCAGTGCCGCATCGCACGCTCGAGATCTGCTTCCTTGCGTTCGTCGGCCTGCTGGTCCTCGCCGCCTTCGTGGAGGCCTTCAGCTACAAGCTGGTGTCGTCGCGCACGCCCTTCGTCATCATGGTGCCCCTGCTGATCCTGATCGGCGTGCAGGCCCTGCGCCTGAGACGCGCCGGCGCGATGTCCGACGTCTTCAGCAACCTTGGCCACGCGTTGGGCGGGCGCATTCCGGAATTTTCCAAGCTTGCGGTGCTGAGTGGCGTCTTCACCTGCACGATCGCGATCATCTGGACCTTGGGCCACTATGTCGGGACCTTCTTCCTGATTGTCTTTCTGTCCCGTGTCCTGGCGCGCGAGCGCCTCTGGCTGGCGCTGGCGCTGGCGGTCGGGACCACGGCCGTGCTTTTCGCACTGTTCGAATACGGCTTCGGAATCGAGCTCTATCGAGGGCTGCTCTACCGCTATCTGAACGGATACCGGGTCTTCTGACGGGAGATCCGGCCGCGGACAATCAAGGAAAGCGATGGGGCACCGCCGCATCGCCAATGGTGGGACATTGGGACTTCGAGCATGGACGACAGGGCCGTGACCAAAGAGGAAGAAGAGCAGCGTTCCATCCCGGACACGGTGGCGTCGATCTGGCCGGCGGTCATTCTGCTGGCGATCGGTTGTGCGGTGTTCTTCTGGTCGATGGACTACGGACCGATCTCCAGCCGTTTCCCGATGATCACCTCCGGGTTGCTGGTGATCCTGGCCTTCGCCGATCTGTGGAGCCGGAGCCGGCTGCCCGGTCATGTCGCCGTGCGGATCATCGGCGGCGCCGGCTTCGACAATCGCGAGATGCCGCAGTTGCCGCCGCTGCGCCGGGAACTGCTCCTGATCGGCTGGGTTCTTGCCGCCTTCGCGGCGATGGCCCTCTTCGGCGCGCTCCTTGCCCTGCCTCTCTATTGCCTGGCCTTCGTCCGCTTCTGGGCCGGCCGGGGCTGGCGGCAAGCCATCGCGACCGCGTTGGTTGTCGCGCTGTTCCAGTTCCTCGTCTTCGAACTGCTGCTCGACTATCGCCTCTATCGGGGACTGCTGTTCGCAAAGGGCGGCCTTTCGCAGTGGTGAGCGGGCACGCCGGCACGCGATCAGGACGCACACAATCAAAAAATGGTACCGGGAGAGATGTCATGACCAAATGGAAGACGTGGGCGGTCGCCGCCCTTGTTGGCGCTGCCGCGGCTGTGTCGTCGGCGCATGCCGAATTTCCCAATGACGGCGAGATCACCTTCGTCATTCCCTACAACCCGGGCGGTGGCTTCGACACCATTGTGCGCGCCTACATCCCGGCGCTGCAGGAAGTCCTGGGCGCGACCGTCGTTCCGCAGAATATCTCTGGCGCGTCGGGCACGCGCGGCGGTCAGGCTGTCTACCGGGCCGACCCGGATGGCTACACCATCGGCATCTTCAACATTCCGGGCCTGACCGTCAGCGAAGCGATGGATCGCAAGATCGGCTTCGATCTCGACAAGGTGACCTGGATCGCGAACCTTGCCGAGGAGCAATACGCCATCGCGGTCAAGACCGATTCCCCCTACAAGAGCACCAAGGATCTGTGCGCGCTCGGGCGGCCGATCAAGCTTTCCGACACCGGCAAGGACAGCACGTCGTCGATCACGGCGGTCATCACCTTCGACATGATGGGGTGTCCGATCACCAATATCGCCGGTTACGGCGGCTCCAACGACACGATGATCGCGGTCATGCGGGGCGAGGTGGATGCGACGCTGAAGCCGATCTCCTCACTGTCCAAGTATGTCGATTCCGGCGACCTGCGCATCATCACGACGCTGACCGACAAGCCCGTGCTGGAGGGCGTGGAGACGACGACCGATCTCGGCTATCCCGACGTTGCCCGCTTCACCATCAACCGCGTGGTCGGCGGCCCTCCGGACATGCCCGCCGACGTCGTCAAGACGCTGCAGGACGCCTTTGCAAAGGCGACGGAAAGCGCCGACGTCCAGGCCTGGGCCAAGGGGTCCAACACCCGGCTTCAGTACAGGAATGCAGCCGATACCAAGGCGATGATGGACGATCTCTCGACCTTCTATGCCGCGCACAAGGCGCTTTTGAGCGGGCAATGACCGCCGTGATCGCTATGGGGTCCGCGCCGGTCTCTCCAGGGGGCGGCGCGCAAGGGACAAGGATCGCTTCACATGGGGCTTGATGCTCTGGTCCAGGCCTTCGGCGACGTGCTTGGCGCTGGAAGTCTGCTTTATCTCGTGGGCGGCGTGTTCCTCGGGCTGCTCTTCGGTCTCATTCCCGGGCTTGGCGGCACGACCGCGCTGGCCCTTCTGATGCCGATGACCTTTTCCATGAACGCGCTGGACGCGATGTATCTGTCCGGCGGGGTCATGGGGGCCACCACCTTCGGCGGATCGATCACGGCCATCCTCCTCAATACGCCCGGCACGGCGCCGAATGCCGCGACGACCTTCGATGGCTATCCGCTGGCCCGACAGGGCAAGGCCGGCCTCGCGATTGGTGCCTCCGCGACCGCCTCGGCGCTCGGCGGTCTCCTTGGCCTCCTAACGCTCCTGCTCTTTATTCCGGTGGCGCGCGAGGTTGTGCTGAGTTTCGGCCCGGCGGAGTTCTTTCTTCTCACCATCCTCGGCCTTGCGGCGATCGCCGTCTCGTTGCGCGGCAAGCTCCTGCGCGGCCTGATCGCCGGCTGCGTCGGCCTGCTCTTTGCCTTCGTCGGTCAGGACGCGATTTCCGGCGACCTGCGCTTCACGATGGATATCGACTATCTGTGGGACGGGATTCCGCTGGTGCCGACGCTGACCGGCATGTTCGCGATCAGCCAGATGATCGAGCTTGGAGTCAAGGGCGGGTCGGTTGCTTCGGCCAATCCCGGCGCAGACGACAAGACCATGCGCATCACGGGCGTCTTCGACGGTGTCCTTGCGGTCTTTCGTCATTGGCCGACGCTGATCCGCGGGTCGGTGATCGGAACACTCATCGGCGCCATTCCGGGGCTCGGCGGCACGGTCGCCGCCTTTGTGGCCTACAGTTCGGCCGTCCAGACAGACCGCGATCCCGACAGCTACGGCAAGGGCAACATCAAGGGCGTGATCGCTCCGGAGGCGGCCAACAACGCCAAGGATGGCGGATCGCTGATTCCAACGGTGGCCTTCGGCATTCCCGGCAGCGCGGAAACGGCCCTCTTCCTCGGTATCCTCGTCCTGCATGGCATGGATCCGGGGCCGGGCATCCTGCTTTACCACCAGCGTGAAATCTATGGACTGATCGTGGCGCTGACCGTTTCGGCGGTCGGCGCGTCGCTGGTGGGCCTTGCCCTGTCGCGGCTGCTGGTGCTCGTGACCCGGATAGAGGTCGGGCTGGTGATCCCGGTCGTCGTGGCCGTCTCGCTGACGGGTATCTATGTGCTCAACGGGCGCATGGCGGACGTGCTTCTGACCGTGCTCATGGGTTTGCTCGGCTATCTCATGATCCGGTTCGACTATCCCCGGCTGACGCTGGTGATCGCACTTGTGCTCGGCGAAACGGCGGAGAATTCCCTCCATCAGCTGATCATGATCTCCGATGGCCATCCTGTCGGCTTCATGATGGCCCGTCCCGTCTCTATCGTTCTCATCGTGGCGACGGTGGTCACCTTCCTGATGCCGACGCTGCGGCGGCTGAGGGCGATGCGGCGGGGCTGGCAGCGTTCGGGCGTCTGAGGGAAAGGGCGACGGCGCCCTTCCCAGAGGATTTCGCGATGGCAGGTATCTCGCATTTGAGCGACCCACGAGACCTTGCCTCATCTATATGGGGACAATGGGCCTTTATGGCTGAAGGTGGCGGTGCGGCGGGCTCCGGGCGCAGGCCGGATGGCCGGGCCACGAGGGAGGAAATGATGGACGACAGCAAGGGCTCTCCCCATCGCGGCGATCATGCGCATGGCGAGGCGTCGGACGAGGCACAGCCAGCCGGCTACTATCACAGCCAGAAGAACCGCGTTTTCGTGCGCGCCATCGAGGGCGAATACAACCTGACCACTGAGCTGGAGCGGCTGCGGTCGATGCCTCGGGTTCGCAAGGCCAGCGAGATCAAGTTCGTCGATGGGCCGCAGGCCTACAGCCGCCACTATGTCGAGCCGAAGGACGGCATCAGCCAGCTCTTCCACATTCACCTGGAAGAATATGGGCCCGGCGGCAAGAGCCAGAAGCACGGCCACGTCAACGAGGCGGCCTTCTACATTCTGGATGGCGAAGGCTACGAGGTCCACGACGGCATCCGCTACGACTGGAAGGCGGGCGATGTCGCCATCGTGCACAACAATTGCGTCCATCAGCATTTCAATGCGTCCGACACCAAGCCGGCGCGGGCGCTGGTGCTGAAGACCAAGCCGATGTTCGTCTTCATGAACATGCTGTTCCAGAAGACCGTCGTGCCGCGCCAGACGACGCCGGCGCCGGGTGGCGAGGGCTTTGCCGTGCGCGAGGAAGAAGAGGATTTCAACCACCCGCCGGAGGGGTATTGAGATGGCCTGGGGCGAGACGACCGCCTGGATCGACGGCACGCTGAACAACGACCTCTACCAGCAGCTTCTCGACGACGCCGAAACCGCGCCGAGGCGCAATGCGGCGCGCAGGAAGATCGTCCATCCGGGCGAAATGCCGTGGGAAATGTCGCGGCAGGGGCTCTTGAAGCACCTCATCAACGAGGGCATGAACACGCGCATGGAGACGGTCGACGCCTACATGCAGATCATTCCGCCAGGCTCCCGGTCGGGCAGGCACCGTCATCTCGCGGAAGAATGCCTCTATGTGCTCGAGGGCAAGGGCTACGACCTGCACCAGGACTGCGACGTCGAGATCACCGACGACTATCACTGGAAGCCGCAGGACGAAATCAAGCGTTTCGACTATGAGGCCGGCGACGTCATCTATGTTCCGCCGAATACCATCCACCAGCATTTCAATGCCGATCCGGACCGGCCGTTGCGGCTGATCTCGACGATCAACCGCATCTTCAAGCAATGCGGATTGAATGACCTGGAGCAGCTGGAGAACGCGCCGGAATACGTCGAGGGCATGGCGCTGACGCCCGAACTCGTCCGGCGCTATCTGCGCGCGGAGCGCCGGTCGGCCGGCTGCAATCCTTCAGTACCGAATTTCCCGTGATCGCCTGAGCGCGCGCTCAGGCAACGATGGAGCCTGTCCATGTTCGGCGCAATGTTGGCTTTCGGGTCCGCCGCCTTTTTCGGCCTCAATACGGCCTGCATCCGCCGGGGCGTGCTGAAATCGACGGTCCTGCAGGCGATGGCCATCACCGTGCCGCTCGGCGTGCCGCTGTTTCTTGCCTTCGCCGCGGCGATGGGCGGGTTCACGGTGATGCGCGACTGGCAGCTCTCGACCTGGCTTTTGATGGCGCTTGCCGGCATCGTTCATCTGGTGATCGGCCGCTACGGAAACTACCGCGCCACCCAGGCGCTGGGCGCTGCATTGTCGACGCCGGTGCAGCAACTCTCGATCCTGGTCGCGCTCGCACTGGCCTTCTTCTTCCTCGGCGAAACCGTCAACGCCGTCAATGCGTTCGGCATTCTCCTCGTTCTGGTGGGGCCGATGGCGGTTGTCCGGCGCAAGGGTGGAAAGGCGGCAAAGGGCGCTCGCGCGAACAGCTTCGAGCCTGACTATCTCCCGGGCTTCTTCTGGGGGCTCGTCTGTGCACTTGGCTACGGATCGAGCCCGCTGCTGATCTCATGGGCCCTGGAGGCGCATGGCGGCTATGGCAATTCGGTGGCCGGCGGCCTTGTCTCCTATGTCGCCGCAACGGTCGCCGTTGGCCTCATGGTGATGGCCGTCGGCGGGCGCGGCTACATGGCGACCCTCGATCGCGGCTCCGGCGGCTGGTATCTGGTTTCCTCGGTGCTGGTCGCCTTCTCCCAGCTCTTCCGCTATCTCGCGCTCGCGGTGGCGCCCGTCTCGGTCGTGGTGCCGATCCAGCGTCTTTCGGTGATCTTTCGTGTTCTCTTCAGCGGGGTGATCAACCGCGAGCACGAGGTGCTGGACGGATGGATCCTCCTGTCCATCCTGCTGTCTATCGTCGGGGCGGTCGCGATCACGCTCGATACGGCCTGGATGCTCGAGGCGATCGGGCTTCCGGCTCCATGGATCGATTGGCTGTCGGCACCGCTGGTCTGATCCCCGCCAGCACGAAATACGCTGGCAGCCCGAAGGGAATTGACTGGCGGAATGGCGCTGGTGGCCTGCTATGGTCTGGCGGCAACAGAACCGATCGACATTGCAATGTCCCTGGGCAACGTCCCTGGGCTGCGGGGATGCGCCGACATTCGGACGGCAGATGCCATCGCTGGTCTTATCGTCATCTCTTGGAGGGATGGACCCGAGACCGTGGTGTCGGCGTGTAAACGCCCGTCGCCTGAAACGGCACGCGATCGCCCGGCGCGATCGGGTCGACGACAGGGAAAGCCGCAATGTCTCGCGCCGGAGGGAGCGGATGATCAAGACCCGCCAACTCATCTACCTTCGCAAGGCGATCGAGACGGGCAATATCACTTTGGCGGCCAGAGAACTCAATGTGGCGCAGACGGCGCTCGGGTTCCAGATCCGCAGCCTCGAGGACGAACTCGGCGTCGTCCTGCTTGAACGGCATTCCCGAGGGGTCGCGCCGACCGCGGCGGGGTTGCGCCTCGATGACTATGCCGGGCGGATCCTGGCGCTGGTCGACGAGGCGCGCCAGTCCATGCGGGAATTCGCCACCCACGGCACTGTTTCCATGAGCATGGGTGTCACACCATCGATCATGCGTCTGGTCGGAGACCAGATCCTGACGGATCTCGCCCGGGAAATTCCGAATGTCGCGCTGCATCTGGTCGAGGAATTCAGCTTCGTCCTGTCGCGGATGCTCAAGCAGGGCGAACTGACCTGCGCCCTCACATTCGCGACAGACATCGGAGCAAGCCTCCTGCACAGGGCGCTGCTGGACGAGGATCTCTGCTGCCTGACGGCGCCGGACCGGTCGAACGAAGCCGGCACCATGACATTCCGTCAGGTCCTTGCGCAGGATTTGGCTCTGACCGGGCGCGACGACGTGGTCTCGCGTCTTGTGGGAAGCACGGCCGCTCGTCTCGGCATCCCGCTTCAGGTGGCTTACGAGGTTCAGTCCCTGCGTGCGGTCAAGAACCTCGTTGCCAAAGGGATTGCTGCGACGATCATGCCCTATGGCGCTGCGGAAGGCGAATTGCGGGCGGGCACACTGCGCGCCCATCCGATCGTCGAGCCGTCGCTGGTGCGCACGCTGTCCCTTGTCTATCCCGCCGAGCAAAGCGGCATCGTCGAAACGCCGGAGTTCACCGCATTCGTCGGCGCCATCACGGACCGGCTGCTTGCCGCGGAAGGGCCGGCCATGCGCCGGGTCTGATCCTTGACGAACCTCTGACCTGGGCGGTCCACGGTGCCGACCGGCAACGTCTCAAAACGTCAGCGCTTCAAGCGCAATCAGCCGCCAAAGACGGCCCGGAAAGCGACCTGCGGAATATCGTTGCGCGCAATCCCCATTTCGGCGAGTTCGGCATCGCTGCGATCCTTGAGCGCCGAATAGGTGCGCCAAAGACGAAGCCCGCTGGCCAGACCGAAGGGATCGAAGGGTGCCCGATCCTGCCCGATCGGTGAGCCAAGGCGAGCGGTTGTATCGGCAATCGTGGTCGTCATGAGGGCCACTCCATTTCACATCTCTCTTGCACCGCAACATAGGCAAAAACGCCGTTCATTCAAGGAGAAGAATGCTGTGGCATACCAGATCTTCCCCTAGCGCATACCCTGGCTGCTCGGGCACTTGCCCGGCGAGAAGGATGGATCGAATCTGCTCGACCTGAGATCTTGGCGTCCCTGAGTTTCGGGCGCCGCTCCAGGCGGAATGGCAAAGCCTTGCCAATGGGAGACGGACCTAGCCGACAACCCGTTCCACGAAGTCTGCGAACGCCCGCGCCTTGGCACTTGCAAGGCGCCCAGTGGGAAAGACCGCCCAGAGGTCGATGTTGGGGAGCTCCCAGTCTTCAAGGACGCGCGCAACCTCGCCGCTCATCAGTTCCGGCCAGAACATCCAGTCCGAGGTGACGGCGAGCCCCATGTCGGCCTTGACTGCCGCGCGGATGCCTTCGGCCGCGCTGAACTGAACCCGGCCGGAGACCGCGACAGACGCCTCGGTTCCCTCCCTGCGGAAGGTCCAGCTCCTGCCGAGCTGGGTATAGACCACTGCCTGATGCGCGGCGATATCCGCGGGCACCTGCGGCACACCGTGCTCTGCGAGATAGGCCGGTGTCGCAACCACCGACCGTCGGCCGGTTGCAAGGCGGCGTGCGACGGCCGACGAGTCGGCGAGATCTCCCATGCGCAACGCGATGTCGATGCCTTCGGACACGAGATCGATCACCCGGTCGTCGAGAACGACGTCCACGTCCAGATCGGGATGCGCTGCCAGAAACTCCGGCAGGCGCGGGATCACCATGAGTCTTGCGAATGTCGTTGCGGCACAAATGCGAAGCCGGCCTGAAAGCCCGGCGCCGGCCCCCTTCGCTTCCAGCTCGGCTTCGTCCGCTTCCTGGATCGCTGTCTTCGCCCGCTCATAAAAGCGAATCCCGGCATCAGTCGGCGACAGCCCGTGCGTCGACCGGATGAGCAACCGGACCTGCAGCCGGTCTTCCAGTTGCGCGATCGTCTTCGAGATGGCGGGCTGGCCAACCCCGATCCGCCGGGCCGCCTGCGAGAAAGACCCGGTTTCCACCACCCGCACGAACGCGGTCATCGCCTGTAATCGGTCCATTGCTCATTCTCCTCAGGAATAAGCAATATCGCCTCAAGGCGCCTGCCGCAAGAATTCGGGAATGGTCATAACTCTCTCCACCGAACACGATCCGATGGAGACGAGCATGATCGAAGTCTACGCCTTTGCCACCCCCAACAGCGTCAAGGTGCCGATCGCGCTGGAGGAACTCGGCCTTCCCTACGACCTCAGGGCGGTCAATGTCCGCAAGGGCGAACAGAAGCAAGAGGCTTTCCTTTCGCTCAACCCGAACGGCAAGGTGCCTGTCCTGGTGGATGACGGCTTCGTCCTGACGGAAAGCGCCGCCATCCTCGTTTATCTGGCGGAGAAGACCGGCAAGCTCCTGCCGACCGGCGGCGCGGCCCGTGCCCGCGTCTTCGAGCAGCTCTTCTTCCACGCCTCGGCCTTGAGCCCCGCCTTCGGCAATGCCGGCTTCTTCAAGCGCTCGTCGCCGGAGCCGCAGCCAATCGCCGAAGCCCGCTTCACGAGCGAGGCCGAACGGATCCTCGGTCTGCTGGACAGCAGGCTTTCCACGCAGGCTTTCATGGCCGGCGACGCCTTCACCATCGCCGACATCGCCCATTTCGGCTGGCTGTGGCGCCGGCAGTTTCCCGGTCTGACCCTCGACGGTCATCCCAATCTTTCCCGCTGGTACGAGGCTGTGGCGGAACGCCCCGCCGTCCAGCGCGCCATCGTCCGCGTTGAGGCGCTGGTCGAAACGCCGGCTTCGGCGGCCTGACCCATGCGCTTCCTGTCCCGCTTCCTCTCCAACCCCGACCGCAAAACCCAAACACCCAGGAGTATCCCCATGTCCCGCTTCGATACCTACAAGAACAGCTTCCCGAATGCCCGTCTGACCCGTTCGTCGAGCGGCGTTCTCGAAATCGCCTTCCACACCGATGGCGGCAAGCTCGTCTTCAACGGCCACACCCATGAGCAGTTCGTCGAGCTTTTCCATCAGGTCGGTTCCGACGCCGAAAACCGCGTCGTCATCCTGACCGGCTCGGGCGATGCCTTCATGGATGCGATCAGCCCAGAGGGCTTCGATTTCTTCTCGCCCGTCGGCTACGACAAGATCTATCGCGAGGGCAAGAAGGTCCTCATGAACATCCTCGACATCGAAGTGCCGATGATCACCGCGCTCAATGGCCCGGTTCTCCTGCATTCCGAATATGCGCTGCTGACCGACATCATCCTCGCAACCCCGGAAACGGTCTTCCAGGACAAGCCGCATTTCGATTTCGGCATCGTGCCCGGTGATGGCGTCAACCTGCTCTGGCCGGAAGTGATCGGCAGCGTCCGCGGCCGCCACTTCATCCTCACCCGCCAGGTGCTCGATGCGGCAACCGCCAAGGACTGGGGCGTCGTCAACGAGATCGTGCCGGCCGACAAGTTGCTCGCCCGTGCCCATGAAATCGCCGAGGGCATCGCCGCCCTGCCGCCGCTGACCAGCCGCTACACCCGCATCGCGCTGACGCAGAAACTGCGCCGGATCATCGACGAAGGGATCGGCTACGGCCTTGCTCTCGAAGGCATCAGCGCCGCCGAGGTCGCCCGCTCGATGGCCGCCAACGGCTGACCCCTCCTTCTCATCAACCGCCAAGCTTCAGGGTTCGCCCTGAAGCGGCACGTTCCAGCCCTACGGAGAATGACCATGACCCTGCAATCCAAGCTCGACGCCTTCAAGGCCGATTTCGAAGCCGGCAAACCGCCCTACAACGTCCCCTACTCGGTCATCGAGACCATGCACCGCGCCACCGCCGAGCTGATTGCCTCGGGGGCGGCCCAGAAGGCCTTGAAGGCCGGCGATCGCCTGCCGGACTTCACGCTCTCCGATCCCGATGGCAATCCGGTGTCGTCCGCTGATCTCCTGGCGCACGGACCGCTGGTCATCAGCTTCTACCGTGGCGTCTGGTGCCCCTATTGCAACATGGAACTCCAGGCTTTGCAGGAAGCACTGCCGCAGTTCGAGACGCTCGGCGCGAAGCTCGTCGCCATCTCGCCGCAGAACCCGGTCAACAGCCGCAAGTCGGTGCGACAGAACAACCTGACGTTCCCGATCCTGTCGGACCCGCATAACGACGTTGCCGCCGCCTTCGGCCTGCGCTTCGAGATGCAGGACTACCTGGTCGAGCTCTACAAGTCGCTGAAGAACGACCTTCCGGGCTTCAACGGCGATGAGAGCTGGACCCTGCCGATGCCGGCCCGCTACGTCGTCGGTCAGGATGGCGTGATCCTCTACGCCGAGGTGAACCCGGACTACACCCGTCGCCCGGAACCGGAAGACATGCTGCCGGCGCTCCGTCAGGCAGCAGGCCGCGCCGCAGCCTGATCCACTCACCCCATGATGGCCCTGCTTCCCCGGAGGCGGGGCCAGAGGATTTTCCCGATGAAGAGAACATTCCTGATCACCGGCGCCAGCAAGGGCATCGGTCTGGCGCTTGCCAACCGTCTGGCCGCACGCAACCACACTGTCATCGGCATTGCCCGGAACCCGAACGACGCTTTTCCTGGCCCGCTGCATACGCTCGATCTTTCCGACCGCAGTGCCAACGAGGACCTGGCCAGGATCGTCAAGGACAGCAATGTCGATGGCGTGGTCAACAATGTCGGACTGGTCAGGGCCGCGCCGCTTGGCGACATCGCCGTTGAAACGCTTGAGGAGGTGATGCGCGTCAATCTGCATCCCGCCCTGGTGGCCGTGCAGGCCGCCCTGCCGGGCATGCGCGCCCGCAACTGGGGCCGTGTCGTCAATATTTCCAGCCTCACTGTTCTCGGCAGCCTTCAGCGGACAAGCTATGCCGCTGCCAAGGCAGCCCTCGTCAGCTTCACGCGAAGCTGGGCGCTCGAACTCGCGCCGACCGGGATTACCGTGAATGCGGTCTCTCCGGGGCCGACCGAAACGGAACTGTTCCGGGAGAACAATCCCATCGGCAGCGAAGGCGAGGCGCGTTACTTAGCCGGCGTTCCGATGAAGCGGTTCGGCCAACCTGACGAATTGGCCGCTGCGATTGAATTCCTGCTGTCGGAGGATGCCGCATTCATCACCGGGCAGACGCTGCACGTCGATGGCGGAGCCTCGATCGGGAAAGCTTTGCTGTAGGACCGTTACAGTCGGTCCGATGCCCGCACCATACGTCCTCTCGCGTGGCGGCCTGCTGCGTCTTGCCGACGGAGTCAAATCCGTCGAGCCCGCATGCGGTGCTCGGTCGCCTTGCTTCCACTTTGGATTTTCATTGGAGAAGCGGAGGGCGGCTTGATTTTGCACACCCTGCCATTCGAACGGTATCGGGCTAGTTGAGCGCATAGACGTCGACGGGCTCCGTGCGACCGCGAATGGCCGTCTCGCCGAGTGCCGTCGTCCGGATTCGAGCGCCTGTCGCCTCATGGGTCATTTTGCTCAGAACGATTTCGACATGCTGATCCTTGGCAACGCCGACAAGGCGGCTGGCAAGATTGACCGTGTCGCCGATCGCCGTATAGCTGAGCCGCTCTTCCGATCCGACATTGCCGACGAGCGCGGTGCCGGTGTTGATCCCGATCCGAACCCGTGGGCCGTCGCCAGTCACGGGGGAGGGCATGGCGTGCATCGCCTCGCGGATGGCGGCGGCGGCGCGGCAGGCCCTTAGCGCATGATCGGGCACCGGCCCGGGCGCATTCCAGATTGCCATCACTGCGTCGCCAATGAATTTGTCGACGGTCCCGCCCTCGCGATGCACCGCCTCGACGGCCACGGTGAGAAAGGCTGTCAAATGAGGCTCGACGCCCGGCCCCAGTCGTTCGGTCAGCTCCGTGAAGCCGGGAAGATCCGCGAAGAGCACCGAGATCTCGCGCACATCGCCGCCGGGCTTCGGCTCGACGGCTCCTGTCACCAACGGGCGCACGATGTCGAGCGGCATGAAGCGAGCAAAGGCCCTGAGGCCGGCGGCCATGCGCTGCAATGCCGCGGAGAGATCATCGAGTTCGGTCAGCGGCGAGGGAATGCGGCGAACGCCGTCGAAATCGAAGCGCTCGACGGCAACGAGTTGTTCGGCGAGCTGGCGGATGGGCCGCGCGAAGAGAAAATTGGCAAAGGCCACGGCTGTTGCCGCCGCAACGAGCGTCAAGCCGGTGATGACGATCAGCACCTTGTTGGTATTGCGGTCGATCTCGTCGGCGAAAACGGAGCGTGGAATCGCGGTGACCAGCCGCCAGCCGTTGAACGGCAACAAATTGGCGGAAATGTAGACCGAACCTTGGCTGCTGCCGACCATCACGTGGAATTCCGGGTCGGCTTGCGTTCGCAATGCGTCCATGGCTGCCCGGGCGAAGACGTCGTCGGCGGGAAAATCGGCGAGGTTCGACGCGCGGGTGCCGTCCTTCGTCGCGGAGGTCGCCAGAACCGTCCCGTCTGGACGCAGCAGGAAGATTTCCCCGATACGCGCAGCACCGAGACCCGCAAGCACGCCCGAAAGCCGCTGCAGACCGACCGCGGTCATGATGACGCCCTGGAAGTTGCCGAACATGACGAGCCGGTTGGAGGAGACGATGGCTGGCTCGAAGCCGTTCGGCAGCACGTCGGCATCTGTCCAGAGCGGGGTGTCGCTTTCCTTGCCGGCGCGGTACCACGGCGCCCCCAGCGTCACATAGGCGCTTTCGTCCTTGATACGGTCCTCGAACATGATGTCGCCGGGAATGGGGGAGTAGACGTCGCGCCGGAGCGGACGCGGCGAACCAGGTTCGCCAGCCCCGATTTCCAGCATTTCAATCTTGTCGTCGTCGGTCGCATGGGCGCCAAAGAACCGGCCGTCGGGAAAGCCGAAGCCGATCCAGCTGAGCGCCGGGTGGGCGCGCAGGAGGGCCAGGAAGATGAATTCCCGCTTGGCTTCGTCATCGGCCTTGATGGCACCTTGAAAGAAGATCGAGCGCGCCGTTTCGACGGTTCCTTCGGCCGCGATGAAGATACCGGCAAGTTCGCCACGCACCGTCGCGGCCACCTGAGCGTCCAGTTCGGCGACGATCTTGTCGACGTTGCGGTTCGCGGTCTGCTGCCAGAAATAGTGGACGAGGCCTGCGGTGGAGAGAACGGCGAGCAGGAAGAGCAACACGACCGCCCTGCCGAATCGCATGCGCGGCAGACGCGAGAACAGGGCCACGTCGTTGCGGCGACCTTTCGACGAAGGCAACTCGCTCCCAAGGGACATCGGTCTCAACTCCGCATGACGGCCGGCAACCCACGAGGTGGCCGCGCCGGGTTGGGCGTTCCGCGAGAGCGGTGTGCAGGATCGTCAAGGGCGCCGGAGCCGGGAAAGCTGTTCGGTATCGACATTTCCAACTCGTGGCGTCGGGCGGCCGGATCACGATGAACCGGGTTCGGCCGCTCGAGTTTGCGGGGATCGGAACCGGCCATGGTCCTCAACGTTCGCTCCGTTCAGTGATCAAACGGGCGCCGCGTTCAAAGGCGATGTAGGCAAAGGCCCAATCGAGGAACACGACCAGCCGATTGCGATATCCGACCAGGAACCACAGGTGCGCCAGACTCCAGAGCAACCAGGCTGCAAAGCCCGAGAGCCGGATGCGGCCAAGGTCGGCCACGGCCGCCTTGCGCCCGATCGTGGCAAGATTGCCGAAATCGCGATAGCGGAAGGGTTGGCTCGGCCAGCCGGCGAGTTTGGAGCGGATGGCCACGGCCGCATGGCGGCCCATCTGCTTGGCGGCGGGCGCGACACCTGGAACCGGACGTCCGTCCGCGGCAAGCACGGCGGCCGTGTCGCCGATCACGAAGATTTCCGGATACTGCGGCACGGAAAGGTCGGGATTGACGATGACGCGCCCGGCACGGTCCGACGGAACCGCGAGCCAGCTGGCGGCTGGCGAGGCCATGACCCCGGCGCACCACAGGACGGTTGCTGCGTCGATCCGTGCGTCGCCGGCCAACGTAACGCCGCCCTCGTCGCAAGCGATGACCGATGCGCCGAGCCTGACCTCGACACCGATTTTCTCCAGCTGCCGCGCAGCGGCGGCCGATAGCGTTTCCGGAAACGAGGGCAGCAGGCGCGGTCCGGCCTCCACGAGAACGATGCGCGCCGTTTCGGGCGAGATGTTGCGGAAATCGCGAACGATGGCCTGGCGCGCAAGCTCGGCGATCGCGCCCGACATCTCGACGCCGGTTGGACCGCCACCGACGACGATGAAGGTCATGAGAGCGGCCCGCCCGGCCGGGTCCTGGCGGGCTTCGGCCTTCTCGAAGGCGGTCAGAATGCGGGCGCGGATGTCGGTGGCGTCGGCAATCGTCTTGAGGCCCGGCGCCGTCTTTTCCCACTCATCATGGCCGAAATAGGCATGCCGGGCGCCCATGGCGACGATGAGATAGTCGTAGTCGATCTCACGTGTGCAGGTGGTGACAGTCCGGAGCTTAGGGTCGATCGCCCGGGCGGTTTCCATCAGCACCGTGACATTCTTCTGCGCGGCGAGGACGCGCCTTATGGGCGTTGCGATCTGGGCCGGCGACAGCCCGGCGGTCGCCACTTGATAGAGCAAGGGCTGGAACAGGTGGTGGTTGCGCCGGTCGACAATCGTGATGTCGACCGGCGCGTCGGCAAGCGCCATGGCGGCGTTGAGCCCGCCGAAGCCGGCGCCGAGAATGACGACCCGAGGCCGCTCGCCGCCGACTGGTGCCGGCACGTCCGGCATTGTCTGCTGTCCGGCGGGCGGTGTCGCCCGTTCGATCACGGCCTCCTGCAACATGGGTCAGTTCCTTTCCGGCAGGAGGTGTTGCGCCACGGCGTCGAGGGAAATGGCACCTGCTCCGCGGCTGAGGATGAGCAGCAGCAGCGATGCCCACAACAGGTGCTCCGCCCAGCTCCCCGGGTAGACGAAGATCTGGATCGTCGTGATGACACCAAGCAGGATCAGCGCGCCGAAGCGGGCGAAGACCCCGAAGAGCAGCAGCACGGCGCCCGTGATTTCGGCAGTGGTGGCGAGCGGCGCGGCAAGCTCCGGCGGAATCAGCGGCAACTGATATTCGGCGGCAAAGAGCTGCAGGGTCACCGGCCAGGAAGCAAGCTTGCTCTGGGCGGATTGCCAGAAAACGTGTGCCACGGCGACACGCGCGGCGAGTTGCACCACCGAGAGCGGAAGACGCTCGGGCAGCTTCACGGCTTTCCGGTAGAGGGCGATCAGCCCCGAACGCGGGGCGCTGGACATGGTCGGAACGGCGGTCATGGGTCTCTCCTTCGGTTTGGTTCAGTCAGGCTCCTCGGACAGAAATTGCGCGAGCAGCAGCATGCGAACGGCGCCCTACGGCACCCGCTCGTCCCACTCAGGAACAAAGTTGCAATCGCTACACCTTCGGCGCGAACCGGCTCACGGCTTCAGTTCGACCACGAGTCCGTCCTGGATGAGACGAACCAGCGCGCCGAGGAGGTCGAACATCGGATCGCGGGCAAGTGCCCGTTTCACGGCCGGCTCCAGCCCGCAGCCGGCGGCCAGTGCGTGGCGGAATGCGAAATCCGAATGGCCGATGGTCGCCAGCCGGACCGCGTCTCCGCAGCGCCATAGCGCGATGCGCTCGACTTCACGGCGCCATCCTGGTGCCGGTTCCTGCCCGGCTTGATGCGCCTGCCAGATCGCGAGGACCGGCGTGCGCAAGGCGATGAGACGAAGCGATGGCTGCAACCGCAGGCATGGCGACAAACTCAGACTGGCACCGGCCAGGGCTTCGAGCGCGAGCGGCGGTTCGCTCTTTGCGTCGAGCGCTTCGGCAATCGCCCATTCGAGGCGGGCGACCTCGGCGACAAAAGGCAACTCGGCAAGTGTTTCCAGAGACTTCAGAAACCGCGGGAAGCCTGCGCCATAGCGTGCGAGGCGCGCTTCGGCAGGGGGGAAGCGGCTGATGAAGTCGCTGGCGGCATACCGAAAGAACCGCTCGTCGACGAGCCCTGCTGTCACCGGGAACACGGTGAGGAGTACCGTGGTCAGCGACGAGCGCGTATTGTTGCGGTAGATGCCAAGACGCGCCGCCGATTTGCTGCTGCCGGTCAGCGGCAGCGTGTAGCCTGAAGCATGTCCGAGCACGCACCGGGCCGTTGCCAATTGCAGTTCCTCAAGCGAGGGCATGGCGCTCTCCGACGGGAATGTTTGCCTCCACCGGCCAATGCAAGGCGTTCATGGCCTTGACGGCGGTGAGGGCCGGCAGCCTTGGCGACCATCGGTCCTCGAAGGCGATGACCTTCGGCAAGGCTCTCGCGTCGGCCGGCGGGTTTGCCAGACCAATGCCCGTGAACGTCAGAGAGGCGGTCAGCATGTCGGCCCACATCGCCTCGCCAAGCAGAACATCAAGTTCCGGCACATCGGTATCCCATTCGATAAGGGTCGGTCTCGGCCCGATCTGCCCGAGTGCATAGGCATAGAGTGACCAGACGGCCGGTGGCACGCGCGAGCCGTGGTCATCGATCAGGATGGTGCCGCCGTCGACTTCATTCACTGCGTGCCCGGCGAGATGGATTTCGCCGATTGCCGCCGCCGGCAGAGCATCGATAAAGCGTTTGGCGTCGAATGCGAGGTTGTGCGCGGACACGAATACATTGTTGACGTCCAGCAGGAGACCGCAGCCCGTGCGCCTGACGAGTTCGGCCAGAAATTCGGCTTCTGTCAGGCTCGAACCCTCGAACGAAAGGTATGCGGAGAGGTTCTCGATGAGCACGGTCCGCTTCAGCCGGTCCTGCATGATCCCGACATTGCGGGCGACGATCGCAAGCGCCTCGTCGTCGTAGCGCAGGGGCAGGAGATCGTTGAGATAGGCACCGTCCGCGACGCACCAGGCAAGGTGCTCGGAAACGAGGCCCGGTTCAAAGCGCTCGCAGACGCGGGCAAGGCGCTCCAGATGGTCCCGGTCGATGCCGTTGGCGCTGCCGAGCGAAAGGCCGACGCCGTGCACCGACAGTGCATAGGAGGCGCGCAGGCGCTCCAGAGCCGCCACGGCAGCTCCGTCGCCCATGTAGTTCTCGGCATGGACCTCGAGCCAGCCAATCGTCGGACGACGCACCAGCATTTCACCGATGTGCGGAGAACGCAGTCCGATGCCGCCGCTGACGGGGACCGGACGATGGGAGAAACGGTGTGACATCGCTCAACTCCTTGGCTGGCCCGGGGACACGGGCGTCAGGCTTTGGGCATCATCGCGCTGCCCGCGATCTTGGCGCAGGTGCCGGCCGGAACGTAGATCCAGGAATCACCCTGGCCGTCGCTCGTTGCCGTCCCGGCGCAGGAATGGGTTGCCGTCTGGCAGTCATTCTGACCGGCCTTCGCGATGCCGTAGCACTTTTCGAATGTGTAGCCGGGCTGGGCCGCAGGGCCGGCAACGGCGGCGGTCGCGCCCAGCGTGGCGATGGCGGCCAGCGCCGATCCGATGAGGGTCTTCGTCGGGTTCATCTTGCAGTCTCCTGATCTTTGGTTGAAGGCGAACGATCGTTCGTTTCGCCGCTAACATCCAAACGTTCCCACATCTTGCGGATGGGCGGAAATGCGAGCTCGGCATGGAATCCATAGGCTGGTCACATCCAGCGGCCGGGTGAACACGGCGCCGCCTGGCGCAAGCTCAGGCACCCTTTTTCCTGCTGGCATCACTTGGGGATTGGAGAGCCTGACGAGGCCGGATCGGCTCGTGAGTGGGCTATCGAAAGGCGATCTCGCTGCGCAACGGAGCAGGGCCTTCGACGTGTGTCTTTGGGACGGGCCGAGGGGCCGATCGTCTCCGGTGGCGGCAAACGTCAAGAACGGCGGCGGTCACGCTATGACCGCCGCCGTTCTTGACGTTTGGGTCTGTTTTCGGGCGTGCGCCCCACAGACATGTCGATCAGGGCTTTTTCACCGCAGAGGTGATCGACTGGATGACTTCGCTTGCCATCTCGAACTGGGCCTTGCGACTGGTGATGCCATGGCGCTTGGCGATCCAGTCGAAATCCGAATAGGCCGCAAAGACCTTGCCATCGGCTGTCTGGTAGACGAGCACGCGCACTGGCCAGTCGAGCCCTGCCTCCGGATTGGCGGTGATGAAGGTGGTGCCGAGAGCCGGATTGCCGAACATGACGAGCCGTGACGGCAGCACCTTGTTGCCCGCCTTATGGCCGAGATCGGCCTGGTCGATGACGCCGAAGAACGTGATGCCCTTCTTGGCGACGTCCTTCTTGATGCGCGCCACGGTCTCGCGAACCGAATAGTCGCTCTTCACAGTGACGACGCCGTCCGACGCGATGACGGGGAAAGTGAGGGCCATCGTGGTGGCAAACACCCCGGCGGCAATGAATTTCAGGGAACCGAGCATAGTGTCTCTCCATGGATGTTGAGGGCGGCAAGTAATCCGCCAGCCTTTTGTTTTTCTGACAGTTTCTTGGTGAGCGCCAATGCCGGCCTGCTTTCGTTCCAATGACGCTGGGTTATGGATCATGCGCAGGCGGGCCGTAGTGCCCGGGCAACGCCGACGGCGGCAACGAGGGCGATGACCAGCACGGCGACGCTGGCGCCCCAGCCAAGGCCGTCATAGACCTTGCCAAGCACGAAGCCGCCGGCGAGACCGCCCGAATAGTAGGAGGCAAGGTAGATCCCGCTCGCCGCCGCCCGGTCCGTCGTTGCGGTCCGGCTGACATGCCCGGTGGCGATGGCCTGGGCGAGGAAGGTGCCGATCGCCACGAGCGCCATGCCGAGGAGCACCACGATCAGGTTGGTCGCAAGCAGCATCACAAGGCCGGCGACCGCGATGGCGAGCGTTAAGGCAATGCCTTGTCCCGGCCCGACGCGGTCGGTGACGCGGCCCGCCAGCGGTGTCGTCAGCATCGACGGCAGGAAGACGAAATAGACAAGACCGAGCGTCATCGGCGACAGCGACAGCGGCGGCGCCGTCAGCTGGAAGTTGACGTAGGTGTAGGTGCCGATGAAGACGAAGAGGATGAGAAAGCCGACAATGAAGGAGGCTCTCAGTTGCGGATGCGCCAGCGGCCCGCGCCAGGCGCCGCGCGCCGGCCCGCTGGCCGCATCGGTCATCATCATCGCCTCGGTCTTCTTGAGCGTTGCCCGCACCATGACGGCGCCGGCGATGTTGAGGGCCGCAAAGACCAGGAAGTTTGTGGTGAGACCGTAACCATCGGCGACGGCTGCAGACAGAAGCCGGCCGAAGAAGTTGCTGGCGACATTGCCGGTCACATAGGCGGCCAGAGCGCCCGTCGCCATGCCGGCGGAAAAATGTTCGGCGAGATAGGCCATTGTCAGCGTGAACGCCGTCGACATCGCGATGCCCTGAACGACCCGTAGCAGGGCAAAGGTTGTGATGTCGTCGGTGAAGGCAAGCAACGTCGTCGGTACGGAAAGGACGACGAGACTGATCCAGATGCCGTTGCGGCGATCGATGCGGCGCCCGAACAGCGCGACTGCTAGACCCGCCACCGCCATACCGAAGGTGCTGGCATTGACCGCGAAACCCATGCTTGCCCGGCTAACCGAGAATTTGTCGACGAGCGAAGGCAGGATCGCCTGGGCGGCGAAGAGATCGACGAGGGTCAGGAATGCGATGGTCGCGATGAGACCGAAGCGCCAGCTGTCGGCCGCGATCATGCGCAAGCGGGACGTCGAGGGATTGGAAATCGTCATCGGCGGGCTCCGGCGAAAGGCGTCTCCGCACGATCTGGCGGAGACGCATCAAGGAAAGGCATGCCTGTTGGGTGCCCGGTCACATCACCTGGTCGTCCGCCATGGCCGGCGGCAGGATGTCGGAGGAGATCAAGACGGCCGGCTTCTTGCCCGTATTCTTCCACCAGTGGGCAAGGTCACCGAATTCCGTCGTCACGTCGCCGGCACGATGGCGGATGCCCACCTTGCAGGTGCTGCGGTATTCGGTGATCGAGCCGGACAGCACGAGGATGTTGGCAGGGCGAAGATTGTGCTCATGCCAGGGCACGATGCCGCCGGGCTGGACCACCAGCTTGCGCATGCGGAACATCTGTCCCTTCCAGGTTCCGCCCTTTGACGACAGGTCGATCGTCGCGATGACATTGTCGGTGACGCCAGCCGGCATCGAGGGATGCTTCTGGACGTCGACGGTCGTGGTTTGATCCGCCGGGCAGTCTCCGGCCGCGGCTGGCGTTCCCGCCAGGGCAACGGCGCCGACAAAGATCGAAGCCGCCAGAGCAAGGCCGAACGAGGTGCGGTTTTCAAGAATATTGGAAGTCATTTCAATCTCTCCGTTGATTGGCCCAGCAACGAGGCGGGGCTATGCGGAGAGTGACCTGAACAAGGTCTCTATAGAAATGCTGGCTGATACTTGATTTCATAGCTTGAAGCTATGACGATTTACATGAAAACAAAAATCGTGTCCGGCAGGCGTCAGCCTTCCGTCACATTATTCTTTGCGTGTGTCTTGCGTTGGTTCAGGCCGCGGTCTTGTGCAGTGCACTTTCCGGCCAGCCGTAGGATTTGACAGAACTGACGAAGGTCGAGACTGCGGGAGAAAATCGACGTCCGGCGACGGTCACGAGACAGACCTTGCGCCAAACTTCCGGATCCACGGCGGGACGGACCTGCAGTCCGGGTATGACCGCGCTGAATTCAGGGATGAAGCAGATACCGAGGCCGCCGGCGACCATGTTCTGGATCCAGTCCTCGCGTTCGCTTGCATAGGAAACATTGAGCCGGACGCCCTTGCTCTCGCAAAGGGCCGCAAGAAAGTCGCGGTATTCGCAATTGAGCCGGCGCAAATAGTTTTGTCCGTCGAGTGCCGCGATGGGAACGCATTCGTCGCCGGTCAACGGATGGCCGGCCGGAAAGGCGAGGAGAAAACGCTCGCGAAAGAGCGGCGTGACATTGAAGCGCTCGGGAAAGTCCGACGATGACGCCATGATCGCAACGTCGAGATCCCCCGCTTCCAGCAGTTCGGACAGACGGCTGGGCACGCCCTCGACGAGTTGCAGCTGGATGCCGCGGTGACGGGTGTGGAAGTCAGCCAGAAGCCCGGTGAAGCGCCGTGGGCCGATGGTGCACATGATGCCGACCTTGAGGTTGGCATTGTCCAGACACAAGAAGCGCGAGGCTTCGAGGCGAACGCCGGAAAGCTCGTCAAGAACCTGCTGAAAGCGAGGGCGCAGCAATGCGCCGAGATCCGTGAGATGCGTGAGATTGCGCTCGCGGCGGAACAGCAGGCCACCGACCTCGTCTTCGAGCTGCTGAACGGCCCGTGACAGCGCCGGTTGGGTGACGTTGCAATTCTCCGCCGCTCTGGTGAAGTTGCGCGTTTCGCAGACGGCAAGGAAATAGCGAATGTGGTGTATGTCCATTGGCGGCGCCCGTGATTGTCAAGCATTCCGGATAGCGCAGACTGTTGGCTAGACCCTTTTGTTCTGCCAATGCCATCCGCGTATAGAAATCATACCACCGCGGTATTTTCCTGCTCGACGTATTTCATCCACTGTTTTGCCAACGGGCCGTCGCTTGCGGCTCTGCAGAGGAGATGAATGAAATGCTTCTGGTCGACCCCACCACTTCAGACATGGAAACCGGTCGGCGCGCCCTCGAGGGACGCAGTGCCATCGTCACAGGCTCCACCAGCGGGATTGGTCTCGGCATCGCCGAGGCGCTGGCCAGGGCGGGCGCCGCTGTCATGCTCAACGGCTTCGGCGATCCGGAGGAAATCGAGACCCAGCGGGCGAGCCTCTCCGAATGTTGCGATGTCGACGTTGCCTATGACGCCGCCAACATGACGGACCCGAAGGCCATCCGCATGATGGCCGAGCACGCCGCGATGCGCTTTGGGCAAGTTGACATCATCGTCAACAACGCCGGCATCCAGCACGTGGCGCCGGTCGAGGACTTTCCGGCCGAAAAGTGGGATGCGATTCTGGCCATCAACCTTTCGGCCGCGTTCCATCTCGTTCAGGCAACCTTCCAGGGCATGCGCCGGCGCGGATTTGGGCGCGTCATAAACGTTGCGTCGGCGCACGGTCTCATCGCCTCGCCGTTCAAATCGGCCTATGTCGCAGCCAAGCACGGTATGGTCGGGTTGACCAAGGTCGTGGCTCTGGAAGGGGCCGAGGACGGCATTACCTGCAATGCGATCTGCCCCGGCTACGTCTGGACGCCCTTGGTGGAAAAGCAGATTGACGGCCAGGCGGCCTCCCACGGGATCGGGCGCGACGCTGTCATCCGTGACGTCTTCCTCAAGGAGCAGCCGACAAAGCGCTTCGCGACCGTCGAGGAAATGGGCGCTCTCGCTGTCTTCCTTTGCTCCGATGGTGCCGCGTCGATCACAGGCACGGCCTTGCCCGTCGACGGTGGCTGGACGGCGCACTAGTGCGCTTTGCGATCAGGTGGAATCGCCCGATCGATAGGAAATTGCCCGAACTCAATAGCTTTAACTCGTACCGCAAATGTGGCTCCGGGTTTCGCAAAAAGCCGGACGTTCAAATGACATCCGAGCGCTCTGGGCTGATTGGGAAAATCGGAACGACGCTCTCAGAAACGGTCCATTGAGACCAGCCGTCGAGGAGAAATCCATGAACACTCATACTGATGCTTCGCGGCTGGCGGCGGGCAAGGCCCGACCGGTGCAGCCCGTGACCGCCCGGTCGAAGAAGGTACTGAACTTGGCGCTGCAGGGTGGCGGCGCGCACGGGGCTTTCACCTGGGGGGTGCTCGATCGCCTGCTGGAGGAAGAGGATCTTTCGTTCGAAGGCGTGGTCGCCACCAGTGCCGGTGCCATGAATGCGGCGGTTCTGGCCTATGGCCTTGCCGAAGGCGGGCGACGCGGAGCGCAGACGGCGCTGGCCAATTTCTGGCGCCGTGTCAGTCATGCCGCCGCGTTCGGCCCGCTGCAGCCGAGCCTGTTCGACCGGCTTTCAGGCACCCGATCGCTCGAGAACTCGCCGGCCTTTTTGGTCTTCGACCTCATGACGCGGCTGATGTCGCCCTACCAGTTCAATCCGGCGAACATCAATCCGTTGAAGTCGGTGCTGAAGCAGTCGGTCGACCTTGAGGCGCTGAAGAGTTCGAAATGCTCGCTGAAGCTCAAGATCTGCGCGACGAACGTGCGCAGCGGCAAGGTCAAGGTCTTTGCCAATGACGAGCTTTCGGTCGATGCGATCCTTGCCTCTGCCTGCCTGCCGTTCCTCTTCCAGGCCGTCGAGATCGATGGCGAAGCCTACTGGGACGGCGGATACATGGGCAATCCGGCGATTTTTCCGCTGATCTACGGATGCGAGACGCCTGACGTTCTCGTTGTTCACATCAACCCGATCGAGCGCGAGGAAGTGCCGAAGATGGCGATGGAGATCCTCAACCGGATCAACGAAATCAGCTTCAACTCCTCGCTGATGCGTGAGATGCGCGCCATTGCCTTCGTCACAAAACTGATCGAGACCCACCCCGACATCGACCTTGGGCTCAAGTCGGTCTTTGTGCATGGCATTTCGGATGAAGAGGCAATGAAAAAGCTGGGCGTTTCAAGCAAATTGAATGCGGATTGGACGGCGCTCGTGGACCTTCGCGATCGTGGGCGCGAAAAGGCCGATGAGTGGCTGGAGACCAACTATGACCATATTGGGCAGGCCTCCACGGTGGATATTTGGGCCCGCTATCTCTGAATTGTGCCGGGTGTTGCCGGCGGAGACTCATTAATGGGGGCAATCGTGTCTGATGCAACTAGCCACGTCGCCTTCCCCCTTTTGTGTAGAAGGCTTTTGGGGCCTCGATGAGCATCTCAAATTCTCACTGACACGCTTGGTCATTCAGCGCCAGAGGCGCCTGGCCTATGTTGGCTGGCTGGCACAGCGTCAATTGATGACTATTCATCCATGTCTGGAGCGCGATGCCGAGCCGGTCTGATTTGGTCTCAATTGTCTGTCGACAGGGCCGGAACGCCTCAGCCCCTGACACCGCCATAGTCGGTATTCTTGTCGCGCCAGACCGAATGCGGATGCGGCTTCAAAAAACTCCACGGCCCATCCATCATCAGTTCGATCCACACGGATGGACCATCTATTCGGAAATAGTCTCCATCCCGATCGAGAGTCGCGTCACCGAAGAAGCTGACAAAGGTTTGATCCAGTTCGCCGTCGTAAATCGCCGTCAACCTGGCTGCATTTGCGTCATCGGTATCGCGCACATAGGATTCAATGATCGATCGAAGCATCTGCCGCTGCTCGACGGTCAGATCCGTTGCCTGGATCCCGTAGGGTTTGACAGGATAATGCCAGTCGCGACCCGGCCCGGCGACAAGATGTCCGGGCGAACGGGTGAAACGAGCGGAGCTGGCCTGCGAGCGATCCAGACTTGAGATGAGCGCGCTCATCGCCCTGAGCTTGCGCATCATTGGCTGGTTCAAGAAGCCGGCGAACTCGAAAGATGTCGGCTCCGCCCCTCTGAACGAAGGCGTGGCGCCGGTCAGCACCCCCTCGGCGTATGTATGGTTCAGCGCCAGATGGTGTCCACCAAACTGAAGCTGCCACCGTCCAGCAACGCTTGGCACGCCGAGAAAGGCGATGCGGTATTGGTCCCGGCCGTAACCTGCGGAGCGTCTCGCCGACTGTCTGATGAAGTCGTCGGCGTTCATGATTTGTTGAATCTCGTCGAAGCCCTCGTTCTTGCCCGATCCAGTGGCCGCTGCGAGCAAGCCGTTGAAAGCCTGCCACTGCGCAGGTGTTAGCGTGCCGGTAGAAAGGCCGGCCCGTGCATGCGCCATGTCCTTCTCTGGCAGATTCGACCAGTGCGTGGCCGACGAGAAGGAATAAGGGTTGAGGACCGCCTCGCGCTGGGACGGCGTCAGGCTGAGAAAGAACACCTGCGCCGCCTCCACGACCTGGCGGCCGTTCGCCTGCACTGCTGCTCGCCGCGACCGGTCATCCAACGCGCCTTGTGCCAGAGCCGTGGCGGCAGGGAGCGCGGCACAAATCAACGTCGCGGCCAAAAAAAGCCTGGTCATCATGATGATCTCTCCAGCTTCGTTATGACGGGTTCATCGCAGCAAAAATGGCGTCGTACGTGCCGTCCCGCTCCGCCCACCGCCGCACATGATCGCGTTCAAGCAGGATTTCGCCGCGCGGGTGGTCGCCGCGCTCGAGAAGCCGCATGACGGTTGCGACAAACGCGTCGAGAGGCATGGCGCGGGGGTCGGAGGCCTGCTGAACACCCGTAAGCTCTGTCTGCACATAGGGCGGAGAGAGTTCGAGAACCTCGACCGGCACATTGCGCAATTGATGCCGCACCGAGACGAGCCAGGAGTGCAGGAATGCCTTACTGGCGCAGTAAGTCGAGAAATCCACGCGCGGCACGAAGGCGAGTGCGGAGCTGGTCGCCACGATGGTGGCGTTCGGCTGGCCCTTCAGGATCGGCAGGAACTCTGCGGTTGCCGCCAGCACGCCAAGGATATTCGTCCGTACGATCTCGACTGCATTCGAAGCGTCCCAGCTACCAGCAGTCATGTCTTCCTGCCGCGAAACGCCGGCGTTGGCGACAAGCACATTGAGCTCCGGGAACCGTGTGCGCACCTCGGTACCGAGGCGAGACAGCGAGGCTGGTTCATCAAGATCAAGCGGCATCCCGATGATTCCAGGATGAGCGGCCGCGATTTCGTCGAGAAGGCTCTGGCGCCGACCCGTGACGATCACCCGGTTGCCCCGCTGGTGAAAGGCTTCCGCAAGCGCGCGGCCGATGCCGCTCGTTCCGCCCGTAATTAGGATCGTGTTTCCCTCGAGTTTCATGGAATGGGCTTCCTCAGTTTTCAGGTGATGGGAGATGTGCGCGCTTCGCCCGCGCCGCTTATTTCCGGGCAGGCTTTCGGCATCGGAGAAAATGGAAGCGGGCGCCATTTGCGCACCCGTCAGGCTCAGGACGTCTTGCCGAGCTTCATCGAGGGCAGCAGAAGGAGTGCCGCCAAGGTCGCGGTCGCGCCGACGAGAAAAGCTGTGGCGATCCCGCCCCATTGCGTTGCAAGACCAACGGCGGGTCCGGTGACGCCAAGCGCAATATCCGCGAAGGCGATGAAGTTCCCGACCGCGCGACCACGCTGATCAGGCGGCACGGATCGGGTTGCCAGAACCCCCATCGCCGGGAAAACGAGCGAGAAGCCGAGGCCGGTGAGGACCGCTCCAAGCGCCGCGGTGCTCGGGGTCGGAGCCAGCCACAACAACACCTGCCCGGCGAGCTCGAAGGACAATGAACCGATCGCGACTCTCGTCGCGCCAAATCGATCCGGCAGTCCCGGTGCGACCAGGCGCACGAGAACGTAGGCGGCGCCGAAACCGAACAGCGCTATTCCGGCATCCGACCATCCACGCGCAGCGTAGTGAAGCGGCAGAAAAGCTGCCATCACCGCAAAGGGCACCATCGCCAGGGCAAGCACGAGTCCGGGACGCCAGATCAGGCCAAGAACGCGATGAAAAGGCACGCGCGTTCCGCCGGCAGCGGGTGTCGGCGGAAGACGCACAATGATGGCCAGTGCCAGAAGAGGCGTCAGGCACGCGACCAGCCCGACCCCCAAGAAACCGTAGGCCGCCTGAGCGGCAAGACCCAGCGGCGCACCGAGACCAAGGGCTGCGTAGATTGCGATCCCGGTCCATGACATGACCCTGCCGGTCCGGTCCGCCCCGAGGCGCGCAATGCCCAGGCTCATCAATCCGGTCAGGAAGAGGCTCTCGCCAAGACCCATCACCAGCCGGCCGGCGATCATGAAGGCCAGCTTGCCGGCTGTGTCGACGGGCAGCACGCTCGACAACACATATGCCACGCCCGAGCTAGCCGCTAACGGAAGCCCGATGAGGACGGCCCTTCGAGGACCACGATGGTCGCAAAGGGTGCCGGCCTGATGTCGTGTCAGCAGCGTCGCCAGCGACTGCAGGCCAATGACCGAACCGACGACGATTGTGCCGAAGCCCAGGTTACCTCCGACTTCCAGGGACAGAGCGCCGAGTGGCACACTTACAGCCAGAAATCCGAGGAACACGGCAAGTACAACGGGGGAGAGTCCGGCGAACGCGGAGGTGCCAGACGGATTCGTTGCGTGAGATGAAGATGAAGACATACCAACAAGCGTCCAATATGATTGATCGCCGAGATTTCCCTGCTGGGACCCCCTCGGCATCGGACGCGTTGGATGACGGTAACGCCTACGACAGTGCCATTAAGGCATGCTGCGGCGCTTCTAATACATAACCCGACCGCGAGGGTCAAGATGTCGATGTGAGGCGTCGATCATGATTGAGAGGGGTCCATGCGATCGACAGCTCGTTCCGCGCTGCCCCAGCGCTCGACGAATGGTGTCCAAGCTTTCCGAGCTGTCACGAATAACCCAATCGCGACGTCACACCGCCTCCTTGGTCCAGCCCGCCTCTCCGCCCGTCCATCGCGGACTACGTGCAGGTGCGGGGAAGTATGTGCGTTTGCAGATTGGGGATTTGTCGAGCATTCAGATCCCCGCGTACCATTCGTAACCTCGGTCCTCCCAGAAGCCGCCTCTGCCGCCCCATAGGCCCCCGAAGCTGTCGACGACCTCGATGCGCATGACGTATTTGGCCTGCTTGTAGCCAAGCTGCCGTTCGACCCTGAGGCGCAACGGCGCGCCGTGCCCCACCGTGAGGTTCTGGTCGTTCATCGCGTAAGCGAGGATCGTCTGCGGATGAAACGCGTCGATGAGGTCGATGCTCTCGTAGTAGCGGCCGCTGCCATCGAACGTCTTCTCCAACTCGTCGGCACAATGGAAGACGGCGAAGCGGGCGTTCGGCTTAAGCCCTGCCGCATGCAGCATGAGCCCAAGCGGAACGCCGGTCCATTTACCGATCGCGCTCCAGCCCTCAACGCAGTCATGGCGGGTGATCTGGCTGCGCGAAGGAAGCTTCTTGAGGTCCGCCAACGAAAACTCCAGCGGTCGGTTCACCAGCCCGCCGATTTTCAGTTTCCAGTCGGCAAAGCCGCCCTCGCGTAGCGCGGCATACTCTTTGGAGTCGGGCGCTTGCGTGCCGTTGACCCGGAATGTTGGCGAAATGTCAGCCGCAGAGAATTCCCGCGCGAGAGGCCTATGCCGCAGCAACGTTCGCTGTGCGCCCATCGTGAGCGTCTCCGCCGATCGCAGCACGGCATCGACATCAACATTCTGCTCCAAGGCGTAGCCGCCACCCAGCGCAAGCGCACCGGTGCCGAGCGTGCCGCCGATCAGGAAGCGCCGGCGGGTCAGAAGGCTGCTCATGCGTCATGTCCCCCCTGACGGATGACATAGCGGCCCGTGATCATCGCGCGCACGTTGTTCCAGGGGCCTGAGAGGATGACCATGGCGACGTGTATGACGACGAACAGGACGAGCAGCGATGCGGTGATGAAGTGAAGCGTCCGGGCGGTTTGACGCCCGCCGAAGATATCGAGGAGAACCGGAAAGGCCGCATCCACGCCGGGCGACATGGTCAGCCCGGTCAGCACCATCAAAGGCAACAGACCCGCGATGACCGCGATGTAGGCGAGCTTCTGAAGCGTATTGTAGCGGCGGGCCTGCTCCCCCGAAGGAAAACGCAGCCGAGCGTGATCGAGGGTCTCGCGCCAGATGTGGCCCGGCGCGAGCTCATGACGGTCCGGCGCCAAATCACGGAGGAAATGCCCGCTCAGGAGGCCGTATCCGAGATAGACAAGACCGTTGATGACAAAGGCCCAGGCGAAGAAGAAGTGCCAGCGCCGGCCGGCCGCGAGGTCCTGATAGGACGGAAGCGTAAGCCAGCTTGGAAATGCCCGCGGAGTCCACTCGCCGTCGATCTTCGATAGGCCCAGGACACCCGTGGTGGGAACGGAGATACTGCCGATCCGCACATAGCCGCGAGGGTCTCCGTTGCTTTCGCCCGCACCTATGGTGAGGAAAGCAGGATCGGCGTCGGCGCCGTACTGGCCCCAGTGGAGCCTCGGATAGGCGTTGAATATCTGGAGCCCGCTCAGGAGCAGGACGCTGAGGCAAAGCACGTTCAGCCAGTGCGTCAGACGGGTCGCGACGGAGTGACGCCGGATGAGGACGGTCGTCTGGCGTGATGGAGCGTGCGCGGGGCGCGTCTCCTCATTCATGGGTCGATCCTGACGGGCTGGTTGCGTTGATCTAGCTGTTGCGAGGTGGAAATCCACCGGCCGGACGCTGTTCGGGCCGGCCGGTGGCCTCATCGACTCACATCGGCGGGACGACGCCGTTGGTGCCGACGATAACCCGCTGCGCCGTGACCGCGCCGCCTGTGCCCTTCTCGGCTGACACGAAGACAACCGCCCCCGGCTTCAGATCGGCCTCGGTGGCCGGCGCGAAGGTGACAACGGGCGTGCCTTCGGGAATGGCGATCTTCTTCTCCTTGCCATGATACGAGACAGTGACCGTCCGGCCGTTCACGCCCTTGACCGCATCCGCGACCGTCGCGTTCGTCATGGTGCTGTTGGGCTTCAGGTCCCATCCGAAGCTGCCCTCGCCGGCGCCCTTCAGGGCAGGCGGGAAGATCAGGACTTCGAGCGCCCCATCGCCGCCGTCCTTCGTGGGAAGCGAAGCGATACCGACATAATCCCCGGGCTTGATGTCGGTGACGGCCGCGCGAGCGACGCTCGAGACCATCCATCCCTGGGCAAGGGCGAGGTCGACGGTCTGGCCCTCGCGCGTCTTCACCGTCAACGCCTGGCCGCTGAAGGCGACGATAGCGCCGCGGACGCGAACCGGCTCGGCCTTGGCGTTCTGAGCAAACGCGGGTGAGCCCATGCCGGCGGCGAGCGGCAGGGCGACGACGGCGGCGAAAAGGGCCGGCAAAAGTTTCCGAAGCATGTTATCTCCTTCATACCTACTAGTAGGTAGTTTCTTGGCGCGAGTTAGACGGCCAACGCGGTGCGCCAGGTGCCCGCAGAAGCCGAGTGAAGAAGAAGCTGCCGCGCAGCGACCGATTAGATAATTGGCGCTGGCGGGCGAACCGAGGTCTCCGGCCTCTCCGTCACTGCCGAACTGCGATGAGCCTTTCGATCAGGGGCTGGGTGATGGTGGCGAATACCGCGGGATCATCATAGGCCCGCGCCGAGAGCATGGCGCCGTGCACCGTTGCCATGAACCCCTCTGCCTCGGATCGGGCAGTACCGGACAGAACGAGGGTCCCCTGTTCTGCACCTTTCTCCATCACGGAAGTCAGCCAGGCCGAAAACATGCGGAAATAAGCTTTGACTTCCGTCGCGACGTCTGGCGGCAGCACCGGCATTTCGCTGGCAAGCAAGGCGCACACGCAAAAAGTTCTTGTTCCATCGGCAATGCACGCCGCCCAGAAACCTGTGTAGGCGCGCAGTTGATCAGCCGGCTCCGGCGTGTGCCGTTCCAACTCGGCGAGCCCCGCCTCAGCGTCTTCGCGATACCGTCGCACGAGGGTGCGGACGAGATCGACCTTGCTTGGGAAATGATGGTGGATACTCGCCTTGCGGATCCCGACCACTTCGGAGATGTCGGCATAGCTGAAGCCGTTGTATCCGCCGGCGACGATGAGCGAGCGGGCGCAACGCAGAATGTCGTCGGAGGTATTTGTCAAATTGCTCATGCATGCTACCTACCTTCTAGTAGGATGCCTGTCAAGGAGACAACCAGACACGTCACCCTGATTCCACCAGTTCACTCGCATTCAGTCGCCATTATCGTGAGGTCGCCGGCTTGGCCGCCCCTCGCGCGGCGTTCGGGACGGACCCGAATGGCACATCCCTCAGGCTCGGCGATGGCGGCCAGCCGCATCGCCAGCCCACACCTTCAGCGATAAACGAGAAGAGGAAAGACCAATCATGAACTCGCCCAACTTGCCCGATCTTGAAACCAGGCTGCGTACGATCGAAGACAAGCTCGCAATCTACGAGCTTATCGCATCTCATCCGCCAAGCGCGGATACGGGGCATGCGAACTATACTTTGTCGGTCTACCGCGAAGATGGCGTTTTCGACCGCGGACCGACGCTCGACGGTGCGAAAGGCGCCAGGGACATTGCCGCGTTCATACAAAGACCAGAGCACGACGACGCTATTCGCGGCGGGCTCGCTCATTTTGCCGGCCTGCCGCTTATCGATCTGCGGGGCGACGTCGCTACAGTGACATCCTATCTCATGATTGTTCATCTGGACCATGAGGGCGAGCCGCGCGAGTTGCCAAATCACGGTGTCTCGACGGGATACCGGATTCACCGCGCCGTCGTGAACCGCTGGGAACTCGAACGGCATGATGGCCGCTGGATGATTGCCAAGCGGACTCTTCTGCCCGTCGACGGGTCGGCCAATCACCAGGACCTGTTGCGCAAGGGACTGAACGATCTACACTTGGCGTAGTCCAAATCGATAGCCGGCAAAATTTGTCACCGCCGCTATTGTTGCCGCCGAGTTGTTGAACTCAACCTTCTCGGCGTCATCAACGTGGCGCTATGCTGCTTTTTCAATGCCCGTGCCACCGCTATGGGTGGCGGTAGGAGAGATCGCGTGTCGCATTCAGCCAATCCGCGCAGCAGATCATGGGTCGCGATTCTCGCCGCCTATCTGCTCGTTGTGCAGGCTATGTTTGCGGGGGTGGCGGCCGGCGCGTATGCCAACACGCTCATGCCGGACCGGACGCCTGCCCGGGCGTACTGCGCCCCGTCCGGAGATATCGCGCCCGGCGGGAATCATGACAAATCACAAGCTCACAGTGGCAAAAACTGCTGGACCGCCGGCTGCCAAGCCTTGGTGTCCGGTGAGCCGGCTCCAGCGCATTTCTAGGTCATCGCCCATCGACGGTCTGACCGATTGCCGATCGCCCGGCGGCTCGACCGACCCGCTGGCTTTTCCAAAGACCACCGCCCCTTTAGGCCAGCCGCCGAGTTTCGCCATGGTGGTCTGGCCACGTCGCCTTCCCCCTCATTTCGCCCTCTTGTGTAGAAGGCTTGTGTAGAAGACCGGCGCTTTAAGCTATTGTTTTTATGATTATTCGCCATTCTTCCGACACTTAGGGAGGAAGTGGTAGGCCCGGAGGGACTCGAACCCCCAACCAAGCGGTTATGAGCCGCCGGCTCTAACCATTGAGCTACGGGCCCGGTCTGTCCTTGGCGGGCAAAGGCACGAGCGCGCCGGAAGCCGCGCCAAAGGCCGGGATTGCCGCTCCCGGGCAGGACCCAGGGTGCAACGCCAGCGTTCAGCCAGACATCGATCAGTTAACCCGACATCGTATTGGCGGCAAGGCCAAAAGTCGGCGAGGAACCCGGACCCGGCTGGCGGGCCGTTGTCCGTGTCAGTCCGGCAGGCCGGGCGCCTTGGAAAAGCCCGAGCCATGCGGGCGGGTCAAGCGAGTGAGCAGCCCAGAAAAGAGCCTCAGGGCCTTGATCGCGATGCGCGGGGCGGGCTGACGGCAAAAGGCGATCTTGCGGACATGCTCCGGCACGTGCCAGAGCGCCCAGGTTCCGCCGGGAAAATAGCCGACGTCGCCGGCGACGAGACGGCGTGTCCTGCCTGAAAGATCCGTCACGATCACTTCGCCCTCGACGATGTGAACCGTTTCCTCCCAGGTGAAATGCCAGCGGAAGGTTCCGGCCGTGCAGTCCCAGAGCGTGGTCGTCACGCCGCCGTCCGCGCTTTCGGCGAGAACGGTCATCCGGGCGACCGGGGCTCCGTCGACGATCCATTCCGGCGGAATGGGAGCGGGTTCCAGATTGTCCGCACTCGGCACAACCGCCTTGAAGCCGAGCTTGCGGAAGGTCTCGGCAAATCCCAGTCCGATCTCGGAGGTCCACTTCGGCCCGGTCGGGGCACTCGTATCTGACATGACGGTCTTCCGAATTCTGTGAAAACGCGCAGATGTCATGGCACGGGGGCGGTAAACTCCGGCTTAGGTTCGGACAAGGTTCTTCCGGCAGGCTTAACGACAGGTTGCGAGCCGGCACCAGATTCGCGGACGGGGCCGCAATCCAGCCTCAATGAGCGGAAATGGTTTGATATCGCGGGACGAAATCATGCAAGAGCGGGGCGAACCGGCCGAATCAACGACAGGCTGCAGACGTTGCCCGAACCCGGCGAAACAGACTGAGGGAGCCAGATGCGCGTGAACCGAATTCTTCTGCTGCTGGTCGGACTGACCGCGGCATCCACTTTCGCGGCCAGCGGAGCCGCACGCGCGGAAGAGGCGCCGCGTCTTTCGACGCTGAGCCTTTCGGCCGAAGGCGTCGTTTCGGCGCCGCCGGACACGGCTGTCGTGACGACCGGCGTCGTCACCGAGGGAGAGACCGCGGAGGCGGCGCTTGCCGGCAACAACAAGAGCATGGCGGCGCTGATGGCCGCTCTCAAGGATGCGGGCCTGCCGGAGCGGGACATCCAGACCTCCAATTTCTCGCTGCAGCCGGTCTATGCGCCCTACGACAAGCCGAGCGACGCTCCGTCGCAAGGCCCGAGGATCACCGGCTACCAGGTCATGAACCGGGTGACGGTCACGATCAGCAATCTCGAAACCGCCGGGCCGCTGCTCGACAAGGTCGTCAAGGTCGGGGCCAACAACATCGAGGGCATTTCCTTCGAGGTCGCCGACGACAGCGCGTTGATGGATGAAGCCCGGCAGAAGGCGCTCAAGGAGGCGAAGCGCCGCGCGGATCTTTATGCCGAGGCCGGTGGCTTCTCGGTCGGCCGGATCCTCGACATGAGCGAGAACATGGTCTCTCCGCCGCGTCCCTACGCGATGAAGACGATGGCGATGCGGGCGGAAATGGACAGCGTGCCGCTGGCCGCAGGCGAGACGGACCTTCGCGTCGACGTGCAGGTGACCTACGAGATCCTGCCGAAGTAACCGTCCGCACCAGACAGAGACAAGAACGGCTGCCGGGATGGATCGTCATCCCGGCAGCCGTTTTCATATTCGCAGGGCAGGGCCGAGGTCAGTCGACGGCGCGGCGGGCCACGACATGGGGGGCGACCTCGACCGCGAACTTGACCGACCCTTCGTCGGCAAAGCCGGGGTCGCCGACGCCGAAGTCCATGCGGTTCAGCGTCGTCTTGCCGGTCATCTCTGCCTGATCGCCGTCGATGACCAGATCGAAGGCGAGGGTGACCGGGATCGTCTTGCCCTTCAGCGTCAGCGTTCCCTGACCCTCATAGGAGGTGTCTCCGGTCTTCTTGAACGCGGAGGCCTCGAAGATAGCGGTCGGATAGGCCGAGGCATCGAGGAAGTCGGCGCTTCTCGCCTGATCGGACACGGAACCGACCGTCAGGCTCGCAACGTCGATGGTCACGGTCACGTGGGCTTTGTCCAGCGCATCGGGATCGAAGGTGATGCCGGCGTTCCATCTGGCGAATTCGCCCTCGACGGGCGAGCCCATCTGCGAAATCGTGATCTTGAGGCTGCTCTTGTCGTGATCAACGGCCCATTCGCTCTCGGCCGGCGATGCGACCGTGGGTGCCGAGGCGTCCGTCGTGCCGGTCTCGGCCGGGGCGGCGGCAACGGTTGCCGTCTCAGGGGAGGCGGCCTTCGGCGCCAGGATGGTTGCATAGGCGAAGACGCTGCCGAGCATGACGATGTAGACGGCTGCGGCCGCGCTGACGGCGCCCCTCAGGGAATGGGTTGCGGACGCGGGCGGCACCTCCACCCGGTGGGCCTTTCCGGGTACCATGCGGGCCAGCGTGCCGTCGCGGTCGATGACGGCGTGCTTGAGCGCGCCGGCAACGTGCAGACCGACGGAGACGACCAGAAGCCAGGCCATGCCGAAATGCAGCCAGCCGGCGAGGGCGGCGAGCGCCGGGCTCTTTGGCACGAAGGGCAGGGACTGGCCGAAGGGCCACCAGATCGGCGCGAAGCCGGTTGTCGCGGCATGGTCGACGAGACCCGAGAGGGGCGCCACGAGGATGGCGACATAGAGCGACCAGTGGACCGTCTCGGCGAGGAAGGTCTCGATGCGGCGGTCGGGATGAAGCGGGTCCGGCCGTTTCTGGGTCAGGGCCCAGAGGATGCGCAGGACTGCCAGCAAAAGCACGGTCACGCCGATGGTCTTGTGCAGGCTGTAGACGAAGACCTTGAGGCCGATGTCGGCGTCCGTTGCCTGCGGCAGCCGGGTCATGACGAAGCCCACGACGAGGAGCGTGAGAATCAGGATGGCGATGAGCCAGTGAAAGACCTGGGCGGCGAGCCCGTAGCGGTCGCGGGTGTTGGTGAGCGCCAAGGGATTTCTCCGAGCGAGGACGGCAGCATGCGGGCAAAGGGAGGCAGCCCTCAGGGCAGCCTGCAGTGAATGTCATGCATGTGCTGAAACGAGCGGCTCTTTCAAGCCGCCAAAGGCTTGACGGATTGTTCAACCATCGAGACCCTTTCCCGGAATCCTGGCGCAATTGTCGGGCATTCCATTGCAGGCGAAGCCATGGAATCGCGGGTTTTGGTCTGTCGCAACGGCATATGGCGCCAGCGGTGCGCCAAAGGAGACAGGCGGCCGGCGATCCGGCCGTTGGCGGGATTTGATGCCGCCCGATCCACCGGCCATGCTACCACTCCGGCAGCCACCGATTCCCAGGAGAGCCTTCGATGAATGACCAGATGATGCAGGATGTTTTTCCCCGCCCCGAAATCGTTCCGGCGACGCGGCTGAAAGGTCATATTCGGTGGCTGGGTCTTGGCGACGGGGAGGGCCTGCGCAGCCGCCCGGTCGATTGGCTGGAACTCGATTTCGCCGGCGCGGTTGGCGACAAGCACACGGGCCACACTCGTGATGCCGGCGCGCGCGAACCCTGGTATCCGCGCGGCAGCGCGATGGGCAACTGGCGCCAGCTGACCCTCATCTCGACCGAGGAACTCGATGCGGTCAGGCAGGCCATGGACCTGCCGCGACTGGACGCGAGCTGGATCGGCGCCAACGCCGTCGTCGCGGGCATCCCGCACTTCACCTTCCTGCCCGTCGGAACGCGCCTCTTCTTCGAGAGCGGCGCCGTCATCCTGGTGATGGGACAGAACGCGCCCTGCCGTTTCGCCGGTCGCGAGATCGCCAACGAATATCCGGACCGCGAGGGGCTGGATCTCCTGTTCGTCAAGGCGGCGGGCAGGCTGCGCGGCGTCGTGGCCGTGGTCGAGCGTGCCGGCGTCGTCGAGGCCAACGCGGCCTTCGAGGCGAGGCTGCCGGAGCAGTGGGTGTACGCCTGACAACGCCGGCGAACCGGTTGCCGCTCACGTTGGCCGCTTGGCGGGGGCGGCCACACTGACGCCGCAATCTCGCCACTTACGTGAATCTACCTAAAGTAAATGGATTAACTTCATCCTATCGTTGCATCGGGTGCCGAGTCGACCGATGGGAAGTAGGGCTTGATGTCGAGAAGAGGCGTTCCGGAACGACAGTCGAGCTGCTCCACTTCGATGCGTCCCTGCTCCTCGTCGAGCGACAGGATGCGGGCGACAGAAATGGCGATCGGATTGGGCCGGGCGGGCGAGCGGATGGAGAAGACACCGCAGGGGCCGTCCACATGCCTTGGATACTGCACGAGGATGTCGCGCTCGGCCTCGTCCATCCAGTAGAGGACGATGACGTGGGAGAACTTCGAAAGCCCATATAGACCAGGGCGATAGACAGGGTCTATCTCGAGAAGGGCGTGCCCTTCCGCTTCGCGCGCCTGCCGCACGTTGCGGGGGCAATCGGAGCGGCTGAGATAGGGCGTGAAAATGCGCCCGATGAAGACGACTTCCTCGTCCGGAACCGTGGGCGGGGGCGTCGGTCCGGACGGGCGGTCATCGGACATCGTTCTGTCTGCTTTCATCGTCTGTTTCTTGGGCGGTTGCAACCTGCGGAACCGGGGTTGTGGAAGGCTCCCGCAAGTCTTCTCATTTCGTAAATTTCTAATCAAACACTGTGCAAATTGCACCGCCACTTTTTATTTTGTCTCGACACTTGCCCTCTATAACGGCGTGAGTTGGACCGTCATAAATGGCAAGTGATCATGTTTGAAAGCCACCTCATCGACTTCAGAGCCCTGGATAGTGATGGATCGTCCGCGCGGCGGAATGATCTTATGAAAAGTGTGGCGTCCCTGTTTGCCGTGACGTCGGAGCGCTGCACGCTGGAACAGATCGAAATCTACGATCAGGTCCTGACCCGTCTGGCGGACATGGTCGAGATGGAGGCGAGGGCCTTCGCCGCGGTGAAGATCGCACCGCTGCGGCGCGCGCCCGAAACAGCGATCCGGCGGTTTGCCCGGGATGATATCGAGGTCGCAAGGCCGGTGTTGCAACAGTCGCCGGTGCTGACGGATGTCGACCTCATCAACATCATCAAGGATTTCGGACGCGATCACGTCGATGCCATTTCCACCCGGCCGGTGCTGTCGGAGGAAGTGACGGATCTGGCCGTGGAGCGGGGCGACAAGAGCATCCGCGCCAAGATCGCCGGGAACCACGGTGCCACGATCGGCGCGAATGCGCTCAATATCCTCATCGAGCAGGCGCAGTCGGATGTGGTGACGGCCTCCGCGCTCGGCGGACGCACGGATACGCCGGATGCGGTGATCGCGCAGCTTGTCGACAAGGCGACCGAGGAAGTCCGCAACACGTTGCGCCAGAGCGGCCACGCACTGGACCAGAGCCGCATGGCAAGCGCCAAGAAGGTGGCCCAGGAACGCATGTCCAACAGCTACTGGCTGGGGCTCTACGATTTCGAGATCGCCTGGGCGAAAATCCGCAAGTTCGATCAGGAGAGGGGCGTCAACGAGCCGCTCATGTGCCGTCTTGCTCTGGAGGATCGGTTTGCCGAGACCGTCGCCTGCTTCGCCGTTCTGACCGGGGTGAGCCTGGAGGAAGCCAAGCACTGGCTCGTGCGTATCGACACCGAGCCCTTCATCATGGTCGCCAAGGCCGCCGGGTTCCGCCTGCAAACCGTTCAGGCGATGCTGAAGGTCGGCCCCTGGAAGAACAGGCTTTCGAGCCAGATGCGGACGGACTCGCTCAACCGCTTCCTCGATCTCGACGCCGCCGCCGCCCGCGAGCGGGTCGAACTCTACCTGAGTACCCGCCAGATCGCGTAGTGCTCCGGGTGCCGTTCAAGGCACCGCCCGGCCAAAGCGCAAAGCCGCTTCCACATCGTTGGAGGCGGCTTTTTTGTTCCAGCCCTTCAGTGCCAGTCCGCCTCCCCGACCTTTTGGCGCATGGCGCGCGGCCGACGCTTGCAATCCTTCCGGAAAAGGCATAAAGATATCTTTATATCAAATTCCTCAAAAAGGGTGGTGCAAGGGTCATGGACACGCGGGTGGCCGGCCATGCCGAAGTTTCGCTGGCAAAGTTGCTGGGCGGTCTCAAGGCCGCCGGCGAGGCAACGCGCTTGCGCATCCTGGCGCTGCTCGATTCCGGCGATCTCACCGTCAAGGATCTGACCGAGATCCTGACGCAGAGCCAGCCGCGCGTTTCCCGGCATCTGAAACTCCTGTCGGAGGCCGGGCTGATTTCGCGTTTCCCCGAGGGAGCCTGGGTCTATTACCGCCTCGCGCGCGAGGGAGAGGGCGGACGCATCGCCCATAGTATCCTGGACTGCCTCGATTCCAAGGACGCGGTCCTTGTCCGTGACCGGCAGCGCCACGAGGCTGTCAAGATAGCCCATGCGGAGGCCGCAGCGCGCTATTTCCGCGCCATGGCCGAGAACTGGGATCGGCTGCGATCGCTGCATGCGCCGGAAGACTCCGTCGAGGCGACCGTGCGGGCCGTCGTTGGCGACAAGCCCGTCCAGGCTCTGCTCGACATCGGCACCGGCACGGGCCGGATGCTGGAGCTTCTGGGGCCGCTCGCCGCCCGTGCCGTCGGTGTCGACACCAGCCACGACATGCTCTCCGTCGCGCGTGCCCGACTGTCGGAAGCCGGGCTCGACCATGTCCAGGTGCGCCACGGCGATGCCTATGACCTGCAGGTCCAGGCCAACGGTTTCGATCTCGTCCTCGTGCACCAGGTGCTGCACTATCTCGACGATCCGGCCCGTGCGATCCGGGAAGCGGCGCGGACGCTGGCACCCGGCGGCCGCCTGCTGGTCGTCGATTTCGCGCCACACGACATCGAGATGCTGCGCGAGAGCCACGCCCATCGCCGGCTGGGTTTTGCCCATGAGGAGGTGGCCGACTGGTGTGTCGCCGCCGGTCTGGAGGTCGTGGAGATTCGCGACCTTTCCGGCGAGGGCGCCGATGCCCAGCCGCTGACCGTGACCTTCTGGCTTGCCAGGGACCGCCGTCAACTCATGGCCTGATCCCATCAGAGACCGCTCCGATTTCAACCTTTCATCCGACACGAATCCGTACCGAGCAAGGACAACAACAATGAGCCCGACCCGCAGCCACGATGGCCTCGACATCGGCGTTTCCTTCGAATTCTTCCCGCCCAAGACGGAGAAGATGGAGGAGACGCTGTGGGCGTCGATCAAGCGTCTTGCTCCGCTGTCGCCGCGCTTCGTCTCCGTCACTTATGGCGCCGGCGGATCGACCCGCGAGCGGACGCACAACACGGTGGCGCGCATGCTGCGCGAGACCCCGCTGAAGCCGGCGGCGCATCTGACCTGCGTCGACGCCTCGCGGGAGGAAGTGGACGACGTGATCTCCGACTACTGGATGATTGGTGTGCGCCACATCGTGGCCCTGCGCGGCGACCCGGCGAACGGTGTCGGCCAGCGCTACCAGCCGCATCCGGAGGGCTACGCCTCGACGCCGGAGCTCATCGAAGGCATCCGCAAGATCGGAGATTTCGAGGTCAGCGTCTCGGCCTATCCGGAAAAGCATCCCGAAAGCCCGGATGTCGTTGCCGACATCGAACTTCTGAAGCGCAAGGTTGATGCGGGCGCGACGCGGGCGATCACCCAGTTCTTTTTCGACAACGACGTCTTCGAGCGTTATGTCGAGCGGGTCCGCAAGGCGGGCATCGACATTCCGATCGTGCCGGGTCTCGTGCCGGTGGTGAACTTCTCCCAGACGGCGCAGTTCGCCAGGCGCGCCGGCGCCAGCGTTCCGGCCTGGATCGTGAAGCGCTTCGAGGGCCTTGAGGACGATGTGGAGACGCGCAAGCTCGTTGCGGCGGCGGTCGCGGCCGAGCAGGCCTTCGACCTCGTCGACCGGGGCTTCCGGGATTTCCACTTCTACACGATGAACCGGGCCGACCTCGTCTTCGCCATCTGCCATCTCCTCGGCCTGCGCGCGAAGCCGGAAGAGGTCGCCAAGGCAACGGCGGCGGCCTAGCGCCTGAGGAAAAAGCGGCGGCGGACGGGATGAAAGTCCCGCCCCCAGTCGCTATACCATCTTGCGAATTGGGTCTTCTTGCCCAGACAGAATGATCCGCCGCCGTGAAACGGCTGGCGCCGGCGACGAAGCGAAAGATATCCGATGACGACACCTTCCTCCGACACGCTTGCCCGCCTGAAGGCTCTCGCCGAGCAGCGCATCCTCGTGATCGATGGCGCGATGGGCACCATGATCCAGCGCCACCGGCTGGACGAAGCCGGCTACCGGGGCGAACGGTTCAAGGACTGGGGCCGCGATCTGAAGGGCAACAACGACCTTCTCTCGCTGACCCAGCCGGAGATCATCACCGATATTCACCGGCAGTATCTCGCCGCTGGCGCCGATCTCGTCGAGACCAACACCTTCTCGTCGACGACGATCGCCCAGGCCGACTACGGCATGGAAGAGCTTGCCTACGAGCTGAACCTCGAAGGCGCCCGGCTCGCCAAGATCGCCTGTGTCGAGGCGGAGACCGCCGATCCGTCGCGTCCGCGTTTCGTGGCCGGCGCGATTGGCCCGACCAACCGCACGGCCTCGCTGTCGCCGGACGTCAACCGGCCGGGATTCCGCGCGACGTCCTTCGACGACCTGCGCATTGCCTATGCGGAGGCGGCGCGCGGCCTGATCGACGGCGGCGCCGACATGCTCCTCGTCGAAACCGTCTTCGACACGCTCAACGCCAAGGCGGCGCTTTTTGCCATCGACGAGGTGTTCGAGGAAAAGGGGATCAAGCTGCCGGTGATGGTGTCGGGCACGATCACCGACCTGTCCGGCCGCACGCTGTCGGGCCAGACGGCGGAGGCCTTCTGGTACTCGGTCCGTCACGCCGATCTCTTCACCATCGGCCTCAACTGCGCCCTCGGCGCCAAGGAAATGCGCCAGCACGTCGCCGACCTCTCGCGCATGGCCGACACCTTCGTTTGCGCCTATCCGAATGCGGGTCTGCCGAACGAGTTCGGCGAATATGACGAGAGCCCGGAGGCGATGGCCAAGCTCGTCGGCGAGTTCGCCCGCGCCGGCCTCGTCAACGTGCTCGGCGGCTGCTGCGGCACGACGCCGGACCACATCAAGGCGATCGCCGACGCGGTCGCCGGCATTCCGCCGCGCAAGGTGCCCGAGATCGATCGCCGCATGCGTCTTGCGGGGCTGGAGCCCTTCGTCAAGACGCCGGAGATCCCCTTCGTCAACGTCGGCGAGCGCACCAACGTCACCGGCTCGGCGCGCTTTCGCAAGCTGATCCGCGAGGCCGATTACGCGACCGCGCTCGACGTTGCCCGCCAGCAGGTGGAAAGCGGCGCCCAGGTCATCGACATCAACATGGACGAGGGCCTGCTCGACAGCCAGACGGCGATGGTCGAGTTCCTCAACCTCATCGCGTCCGAGCCGGATATCGCCCGCGTTCCCGTGATGCTCGACAGCTCCAAGTGGGAGATCATCGAGGCGGGCCTGAAATGCGTGCAGGGCAAGCCGATCGTCAACTCGATCTCGCTCAAGGAAGGCGAAGAGGCCTTCATCCATCATGCGAAGCTGGTGCGCCGCTACGGTGCGGCGGTCGTCGTCATGGCCTTCGACGAGAAGGGCCAGGCGGACACGCTTGCCCGCAAGATCGAGATCTGCAAGCGGTCCTACGACATCCTGACCGGGACGCTTGGCTACCCGCCGGAAGACATCATCTTCGATCCGAACATCTTCGCGGTCGCGACCGGCATCGAGGAGCATGACAACTACGGCGTCGACTTCATCGAGGCGACGGGGTGGATCACCAACCATCTGCCTTACGCCCATGTCTCGGGTGGCGTTTCGAACCTCTCGTTCTCCTTCCGAGGCAACGAGCCGGTGCGCGAGGCGATGCACTCGGTCTTCCTCTACCACGCGATCACCAAGGGCATGGATTTCGGCATCGTCAACGCCGGCCAGCTGGCCGTCTACGATGACATCAATCCGGACCTGCGCGAGCTTTGCGAGGACGTCGTCCTCAACCGCAAGCCGGCGTCGGGCGACCTCACCGCCACCGAGCGGATGGTGGAGGAAGCGCCGCGCTTCAAGGGCGACGGCACCAAGCAACGGGTCGTCGATCTGTCCTGGCGCGAGTGGCCGGTGGAAAAGCGGCTGGAGCATGCGCTGGTCGCCGGCATCACCGACTATATCGTCGAGGACACCGAGGCCGTGCGCGCAACGGCCGAGCGGCCGATCCACGTTATCGAGGGGCCGCTGATGGCCGGCATGAACGTCGTCGGCGATCTCTTCGGCGCGGGCAAGATGTTCCTGCCGCAGGTGGTCAAGTCCGCCCGTGTGATGAAGCAGGCCGTCGCCTACCTGATGCCCTTCATGGAGAGGGAAAAGGTGGAGATGGGCCTCGTCGACAAGCCGGCCAATGGCAAGATCGTCATGGCGACGGTGAAGGGCGACGTCCACGATATCGGCAAGAACATCGTCGGTGTCGTGCTTCAGTGCAACAACTACGAGGTCATCGACCTCGGCGTCATGGTGCCGACCCAGAAGATCCTGGAGACGGCGCGCGCCGAAGGGGCGGATATCATCGGCCTGTCGGGCCTGATCACGCCCTCGCTCGACGAGATGTGCGTCGTTGCCGCGGAGATGGAGCGCCAGGACTTCGACGTGCCGCTGCTGATCGGCGGGGCGACGACGAGCCGGATTCATACGGCTGTCAAGATCCACCCGAACTACAGCCGGGGCCAGGCGATCTACGTGACCGACGCCAGCCGCGCCGTGGGCGTCGTCTCCAACCTGCTTGGCGGCAAGCGCGACGGCTATATCGCCGACATCCAGGCCGAATACTCCCGCCTGGCCGAAGCGCACGCACGGGGGCAGGCGGACAAGCGCCGGCTGCCGCTTGCGGCGGCGCGCGCCAACGCGCCGACCTACGACTATCTCTCGGTGCCGCCGAAGACGCCGTCCTTCCTCGGAACGAAGGCGTTCGAGGCCTACGATCTTGGCGAACTGGTGCCCTATATCGACTGGACGCCGTTCTTCTCGACCTGGGAGATGAAGGGCACCTATCCGGGCATTCTCACCGACGACGTCTATGGCGAAGCGGCCCGCGCGCTGTTCGACGACGCGCAGGCTATGCTCAAGCAGATGGTCGACGAGAAGTGGCTGACGGCCAAGGCCGTGATCGGCTTCTGGCCGGCGAACGCGGTCGGTGACGACATCGAGCTTTACAAGGACGAAAGCCGCACCGAGCGGCTCGCCAGCCTGCATACGCTGCGCCAGCAGATCGCCCGCGACAGCAAGCGGCCGAACATGGCGCTGTCGGACTTCGTCGCGCCCAAGGAGACGGGCATCGCCGACTATATCGGCGGCTTCGCGGTGACGGCCGGCATTGGCGAGGATGTCGTCGCCGAGCGCTTTGCCCGGGCCAACGACGACTATTCCAAGATCCTGAGTCAGGCGCTGGCCGATCGTCTGGCGGAAGCCTTCGCCGAGCGCATGCATGAGCGCGTGCGCAAGGAATTCTGGGGGTATATCCCTGACGAGGATCTGACGCCGCAGGGGCTGATCGCCGAGGAATATGTCGGCATCCGGCCGGCGGCGGGGTATCCCGCCCAGCCTGACCACACGGAAAAGCGGACGCTCTTCGATCTGCTCGACGCGGAGAAGGCGGCCGGGATCACGCTGACGGAAAGCTTTGCCATGTGGCCGGGCGCCGCCGTCTCGGGACTCTACTTCTCGCATCCCGAGAGCCACTATTTCGGGGTCGGCAAGATCGAACGCGATCAGGTCGAGGACTATGCGGCGCGCAAGGGCATGAGCGTCGAGGACACCGAACGCTGGCTGGCGCCGATCCTCAACTACGATCCGAACAAGATCGTCAGCAGCGAGGCGGCGGAATAAGCCCCGTCGTCCTTGCCGGCTGAGATATCTGCGGCGGCCCGGGCCTTCATGCCCGGGCCGTTGCCGTTAGCGGATCGATCCCGTCACGTCGCCCATGATCGCGGCCTGCGGGCCGCGCTGCCAGACCAGCGACGGCGGGCCGATGTTGGCCGGCGGGATCGGGCCTGACGGCACCGGGGCCGGCGGCAGGGGCGACGTGCCGAAGCCAAAGGTGGGTGAGGGAACGGGCCGGGGAGCCGTACCGTAGCCGGCCGCCGGCTGGGGGACTGGCTGGGGTGGCGGGTAGGACGGCTGCGTCTGGTAGACGGGCTGGCCATATCCGTCGTTCTGGCGGCCATGATAGACGTCCGCCGGATCGATTGTCTGGCGCTGTGGGGCCGTCTGCGGCTGCATCCGGGGTTGCTGGCGACCGGTCGTCGCCGGTTGCTGGTCGCTCGGCTGCCGAAAGACCGGTTGCTGGATGGCCGTCCTGGAGAAATCCGGCGGAGCCTCCGGATTGTTCGAGAGCACGGGGTCGGTTGCAGGGGCACCGAGCGAGGCCACCGGAACGGTCGACATGTTCGGCACGGACCCTGGTGACGCCTGATAGATGCGTGGTTCGGCCGGTGGCGGCTCGACCGGGGTCGGCCGGCAATAGGCCGAATATTTCGCGTTGTGCTTGGCAAGGTCGAGGTGGAAGTGTTCCTCGTGCATGCCGTCCGAAGTGCCGGGACCGAGCACCGTCTTGAACGGCCCGCAGGCGCCATAGTGGACCTGCCGCAGGAAGGCGCGGTCGGCCTCCGACCCGCGCCAGCCGGACTTCACCGTCACCGTATAGCCGTTCGCCAGCGTGAAGGCCGCGATGTCGAGCGCGTTGGCGAAGGCGTGTTCGGACAGCTTCTCGCCGCGCTTGTGGTTGCGGGTGCGGCAGCCGTAGGAAGCCACATTCTTGATCGACACGACGGGGGCACCGTAACGTTCCCATGCCGCCGGCTGCACGACGGTGTCGAGCCAGCGGCCGATGGCGGCCGTCATCGGGCAGTCGAGGGTCGCCGGCGGCGTGATCTCGACCGCTCCTCCGAGGGAGGCGTTGACCTTGAGGGGCTTGCGGACGCCGCAGATGCCGGGGCCGTCGATTTCCTTCATCGGGACGGCGACGGCGCTTGGCGTGACTTCCTTGCGGGCATAGCAGGCGGCCTCGGCCTGCTCGCGCCAGGGATCGCGCTCCTCGAAGTCGAAGAAGCCGCAGGCCGACAGCATCGGCAGAAGGGACGCGAGAACAATGGCCCGCGTGATCGGAACAGGATAACGGGTCGCCATTTCCTCAAAATGGCGCAATCCCCTTAAGCCTTCGTCAATGCTGTCGCGTTTCGACGACTTTCCGTTGCGCTCTCACCCCGGGGTCGGCGGCAGTTGGCCCTTCGGTGTCGGCGTCAGATCGAGCCGACCGTCTTCAGCCGCGCGCGCGGATGGACCTCGGCCTGGCTCATGACCACCGTGTGGGGCCGGAAGCGCTCGACGATGGAGCGGACGTAGGGGCGGGCCATCTGGCTCGTCATGAGGACAGGCAATTCGCCCTTCTTGGCGGCGTCCTCGAAGGCATCGCGCACCTTGGTGACGAATTCCTGCAGCTTGGAGGGAGCCATGGCGAGGCGCTTCTCGTCGCCCTCGCCGACGAGCGCCTCGATGAAGGCCTGCTCCCAGGCCGGCGACATGGTGATGAGCGGCAGGTAGCCGTTCGGCGAGGTATGCTGGGCGCAGAGCTGGCGGGCAAGGCGCGTGCGCACGTGCTCGGCAATCGACTGCGTGGAGCGTGTGAAGGCCAGCGCCTCGGCGATGCCTTCCATGATGGTCGACAGGTCGCGGATAGAGATGCGCTCGGCGAGGAGCTGCTGCAGGATGCGCTGGATGCCGGAGGTGGAAATCTGGCTCGGCGAAATGTCTTCCACGAGCTTGGCCTGCTCCTTCGGCAGTTCCTTCAGGAGCGACTTGACGTTGGCATAGGAGAGCAGTTCGGCGACGTTGTTCTTGAGCACCTCGGAGAGATGGGTGGAGAGCACGGTCGCCGGATCGACGACGGTGAGGCCCCGGATCGCCGCCTCCTCGCGCAGGGAGCCCTCGACCCATGTCGCGGGCAGGCCGAAGGTCGGCTCGGTGGTCTGCGTGCCCGGCAGGCCAACATTGCCGCCCGTCGGATCCATGACCATGAACTGGTTGGGGAAGATCGTGCCGGTGCCGGCGTCCACTTCCTTGACCTTGATGACATAGTCGTTGCCCTGGAGCTGCACGTTGTCGAGCAGCCGGACGGGCGGCATGACGAAGCCCATCTCCGAGGCGATCTGGCGGCGCAGCGCCTTGATCTGGTCGGACAGCCTGTCGCCGGTGCCGCCGTTGCCGTTGATGAGCGGCAGCAGGCCATAGCCGAATTCGATCTTGAGTTCGTCGATCTTGAGAGCCGACGAGATCGGCTCCTCGGCGGGCGGCGGCGGCGGTGCGTCGGCCTTGGCCTTGTCGGACACCACCTTGGCCCGTTTCGCCTTGTTGTTCTTCTCGGCCCGGAACGCCAGGGTGCCCGCGCCCGCCGCCAGCGCCAGGAAGGGCAGCATCGGCATGCCCGGCAGCAGCGAGAGCACGCACATCACGAAGGACGACATGCCGAGGGCCGTCGGGTAGTTGGAAAACTGCGTGACGAGGGCCTTGTCGGCGGCGCCGGTGACACCGGCCTTGGAGACGAGCATGCCGGCGGCGGTCGAGACGATCAGCGCCGGGATCTGGGAGACGAGACCGTCGCCGACGGTGAGCAGCGTGTAGGAGTGGCTGGCCTCGGAGAAGGTGAGGTCCATCTGCATCACGCCGATGATGATGCCGCCGATGATGTTGATGAAGGTGATCAGGAGGCCGGCGATCGCGTCGCCGCGGACGAATTTCGAGGCACCGTCCATGGCGCCGAAAAAGGCGCTTTCGTCCTCCAGATCCTTGCGGCGCTGGCGGGCCGAATTTTCGTCGATCAGTCCGGCGGACAGGTCGGCGTCGATCGCCATCTGCTTGCCGGGCATGGCGTCGAGGGTGAAGCGGGCCGCGACTTCGGCGATGCGCCCGGAACCCTTGGTGATGACGACGAAGTTCACCACCACAAGAATGGCGAAGACGATGAGGCCGATGACGAAGTTGCCGCCCATCACGAAGCTGCCGAAGGCCTCGATGACATGGCCGGCCGCCGCGCCGCCTTCGTGACCGTTGGCGAGGATGAGGCGGGTCGAGGCAAGGTTCAGCGCCAGCCGCAGCATGGTCGCGATGAGGAGCACCGTCGGGAAGGACGTGAACTCCAGCGGCTTCTGCACGAAGAGCGACGTCATCAGGACCATCACGGAAAGAATGATGGAGATGGCGAGGAAGAGATCGAGCAGGATGCCCGGCATCGGGACGATGAGGACGACCAGAATGGTCATCACACCGAGCGCCAGCCCGACGTCGCCGCGCAGAACCATCCCCTTCAGGTGGGCGATGCTCGGAAGGCCGCCTGACGGCGCCTCTTCGCTTGTGACCACGCTTGTATCGGACATCGCGCCGCTTTCCCCCAAATCAGCCAGAACGCATGAAACTAGGCAATATTTGCCGGGAGCATGGTTACCGATTGGTTAATGGCGGCGTTCACGGCGGGCAAAATTCAATATTGACAGGACTTTAGCCGGCGGTGTGGCCGATCCGTCATTCTGCGGTGCTTTTCCCGACCGGGCTCCATGCTATAGGCTCTGCGTGGAGACGGACCCCCGAGGGGAACTGCAGCGGTCGCAAGACGTTGAGTGCCGGTCTCCAACCGCCGGATATCCGGTCCGAGCCAATGTCACAGAGTGTCCGCCCGCAGACTGGCAGTGCCGGGGACAAGGACACCCGATCCGGGGGGCGCTTCGCCTGACTGACCTTCTCGCCTCGATCCAATGGTCCTACAGCGTCGCCGGTCTGCTGGTCGGATGCCTGATCGGGCTGACCGGCGTTGGCGGTGGCTCGCTGATGACGCCGTTGCTCGTTCTCTTCTTCGGCGTGAAGCCGGCGACGGCCGTCGGCACGGACCTGCTCTATGCCAGCATCACCAAGCTGGTCGGCACGGCGGTGCATGGCTTCAAGGGCACCACGGACTGGCGCGTCGTCGGTCTGCTGGCCCTCGGCAGCGTGCCGGCGGCGCTGCTTACCGTCGGCCTCATCGCCCATTTCGATCTGCAGCAGTCGGAAAGCACCGACGACTTCATCACCAAGCTGCTCGGCGGCATTCTGCTGCTGACATCGGCCGGCCTGGTCTGGCGCAGGCATCTGACGCGCCAGGCGAAGGAATGGTCGGTGTCACAGGACGCGTCCGTGCGCGCACCTTTGACAATTGCCGTCGGGGCCGCCCTGGGGGTTCTCGTCTCGCTGTCGTCGATCGGGGCGGGGGCCATCGGCGTAACGGCGCTCATCCTGCTCTATCCACGCCTGCCGATCGTCCGGCTGGTCGGTTCGGACATCGCCCATGCGGTGCCGCTGACCATGGTGGCCGGGCTCGGCCACGTGATGGTCGGCACCGTCGACATGATGATGCTGATCTCGCTGCTCGTCGGCTCGGTTCCGGGCATCATCGTCGGAAGCTGGCTCTCGCCGGTGATCCCGGACAAGGCGCTGCGCTATCTCCTGGCCGTCACGCTGGCGGTGGTCGGCCTCAAGCTTCTCGTTGGTTGAGCCTCGGTCCGGCGCTGCCGTTTTCCGGGATATTTTCGTTTTCCTGGATTTGCCCTACGCCACCGCCGAGCGCACCTCGCCCGGCGCGGGGATGTCGAGCCCGGCGTCGGAATATTCGTTGAGCTTGTTGCGCAGCGTGCGGATCGAGATGCCGAGGATGCGGGCTGCGTGGGTGCGGTTGCCGAGGCAATGGTCGAGCGTATCGAGGATCAGGTCGCGCTCCACGTCGGCGACCGTGCGCCCGACGAGCGCGCGGGTGACGGCCTCTGCGGTCGCGGCGGCGCGTGCGGCGTTGCTGTCCTCGGCGCCGGCCCCGGCCGCGCCGCCAAGGCGGGAGCCGTCCGGCGAGCGGATCGCATCGATACCGATTTCGTCGCCGGTCGCCAGCAGCACCGCGCGGTGAATGGTGTTCTCCAGTTCCCGCACGTTGCCGCGCCAGGGGGCGGCCATCAACTCGCGCTTGGCATCGGTGGAGATCGGGCGGGCCGGCAGGCCGTTGATCTCGGAATACTTGCGGGCGAAATGGTCCGACAGCGCCGAAATGTCGGCGGTGCGCTCGCGCAGCGGCGGCAGCTTCAGGTTCACCACGTTGAGGCGGTAGAGAAGGTCCTCGCGGAAGGTGCCCTCGCGCACGGCATCGGCAAGATTGCGGTTCGAGGTCGCGATGATGCGGATGTCGACCGGCACGGGCTTCTGGCCGCCGACGCGGTCGATGACCCGCTCCTGGATGGCGCGCAGGAGCTTGGCTTGCAGTCGAACGTCCATCTCGGAGATTTCGTCGAGCAGCAGGGTGCCGCCAGTCGCTTCCTCGAACTTGCCGATGCGGCGGGCCACGGCGCCGGTGAAGGCGCCCTTCTCGTGGCCGAAGAGTTCCGATTCCAGCAGGTGCTCGGGGATGGCGGCGCAGTTGACCGAGACGAAGGGCTTGTCGGCGCGGCCCGACTTGGCGTGGACGTGGCGGGCCAGCACCTCCTTGCCGGTGCCCGATTCGCCGGTGATCAGGACCGAGGCTTCCGACGGGGCGATTTGGTCGGCGAGCTTGACGACCATGGCCATGGCATCGTCGCGCACGACGAGGTCGCGGCTTTCGGCCGAGACGGCCGAGAGGACTGCTGCGATGAGCTCGGCATCCGGCGGCAGCGGGATATATTCCTTGGCGCCGGCGCGGATGGCATCGACGGCGGCCCTCGCATCGGTCGCGGTGCCGCAGGCGACCACCGGAATATGGATGCGCTCGGCCTCAAGGCTCAGGATCAGGGTCGCGATCGGCAGGCCGACATCGATCATCACGAGGTCCGCGCCCCGGCCCGAGCGCAGGGTCCGCATCGCCATGTCGATGCTGTCGGCATGCACGACCGCCGCACCCTTGTCGAGCGCGATCCGCGTCGCGGCCGTGAGCTGGCCAGACAGTGTTCCGACGATAAGCAGTCGCATGGTCTTCATTCCCTCGGGGTAGCCTTGCCGGCGCGGTCCGCTTCGCGCCCAGGCAGGCAATGGCCTCATTTGTCAGACTTGATGATCTCGGTCATCGTCACGCCGAGCCGGTCCTCGACGAGCACGACCTCGCCGCGGGCCACCAGACGGTTGTTCACAAAAATGTCGATCGCCTCGCCGACCTTGCGGTCGAGTTCGATCACGGTTCCGGTCGACATCTTCAGGATGTCGGAGACGGGCAGACGGGCGCGGCCGAGGATCGCCGAGACGCGCACGGGGACGTCGAACACGGCCTCCAGCTCGTTGGCGGCGTGGGCCTGGTTCGGATCCTCGTCGTCCATCTCGGCCCTGCGCGCGACCTCATGCTCGTCCAGCGCCAGACCGCCTTCTTCCTCTTCTTCGCTCATGCCGTTTCGGACCTGTTCATGCGCCGCCGCGCGGCGCGTTCTTCTCTCGAAATCGCCTTGCTGTCCGGCTCGTTGCCGGCCGCCTCACCGGCGGCTTCTGCCGACGTGCCGCTTGCGGCTTTTCCCGCCGCAAGACGGGCTTCCTCTTCCATTCCGACGATATGCAGGTCGATGGCGCGCGAGACCGCTTCCTCGCAGTCCGCGCGATTGAGAACGATCCCGCCGTCCGCCCAGTCGATGCGGCAGTCGCCGCGCTCGATACTGTCTTCGCCAAGAATGACGAGCCGGCCCTCGAAGCCGCGCTCGTGCGCGAGTTTCTTCAGTTCGGCGCCGATCGGCTCGGCGTCATCGGCGCTCAGGCGCACCACCAAGTGCGGGGTCTGGCGCAGCGGCGCGAGCGCCTCGGTAATCACCGACATGATAGCATCCCTTGGGTGCATGTCGACGAGTTCCCGCGCAAGCTGGCGTCCGATGACTTCGGCAAGCTGCAAAGCGTCCTTTTCGATGCGCAGGCGCTCCGTGTCGAGAATGGCGAGGATCGACTGCGCGGCCGAGGCGAGGCGGGCGGCCTCGTCGGCGAGCCGGCCGGCGGCCTTCACCTCCGCGTCGTTGCGACCCTCGACGACGCCGCGCTCGTGCGCGCGCCGCACGGCGTCGGCCATCAGGGCCTCGTGCACGGAGACCTCGATCATCGGAACCTTGGGCGCCTCGGGCTCCGGCGGCGGGGGCGGGGCGGCAAAGTCATTGTCGAACATGAAGCGGGCGGGCGATGCCATCAAATGATCCTTTCGCGAGACCAGTCGTCAGTAGACGAGCTCGTCCTCACCCTTGTTCTTGGTAATCATGATCTCGCCCCGCGCGGCGAGATCCTTGGCGGTGTTGATCATGGACGACTGCGCCTCGTCGACGTCGCGCAGGCGCACGGGGCCAAGAGCCTCCATGTCTTCCTTCAGCAGCGCGGCGGCGCGGGTCGACATGTTCTGGAAGAAGAAGTCGCGCACCGTGTCGTTGGCACCCTTGAGCGCCAGCGCCAGCTTGTCCTTTTCCACCGACCGCAGCATCGTCTGGATCGAGGCGGCGTCGAGCTTGCCGAGGTCGTCGAAGGTGAACATCAGGGTCTTGATGCGATCGGCCGAGTCGCGGTTCTCGTCCTCAAGGGCGGTGAGGAAACGGGCCTCGGTCGTGCGGTCGAACTTGTTGAAGATCTCGGCCATCAACTCGTGCGAATCGCGGCGCTGGGTCGTCGACAGGTTGGACATGAACTCGATGCGCAGGGTCTGCTCGACCTTGTCGAGAATGTCCTTCTGCACGGCTTCCATGCGCAGCATCCGGTTCACCACCTCCAGCGCGAATTCCTCAGGCAGAATCGAGAGCACCTTGGCGGCATGCTCGGAGCGGATCTTCGACAGGACGACGGCGACGGTCTGCGGATATTCGTTCTTCAGATAGTTGGCGAGCACGTTCTCGTGCACGTTGGAGAGCTTCTCCCACATGTTGCGGCCGGCCGGGCCGCGGATTTCCTCCATGATGGAGGAAACCTTTTCCGGCGGCAGCACGGAGGAGAGCAGCCGCTCGGTGGTGTCGAGGTTGCCGGTCAGAGCGCCGGTCGAACTGACCGAGGTGACGAACTCGACGAGGAGTTCGTCCAGCATCTTCGGCGTGATCGGGCCGATCCGCGACATGGCGATGGAGATCGCCTTGACCTCGCTTTCGTCCATCAGGCCCCAGATCGGCGCTCCGAACTTCTCGCCGAGGGCGAGCATGATCACGGCAGCCTTCTCCGGGCCCTGGAGAATGCGGCTTTCGGAGTCCGAGGAGACCGTCAGCCCGTTGGCCGACATGGCCTGGACGAGATTGGATGCGGCAGCCATGGTCAGGCGGCCTCCAGAAGCCAGTTACGGATGATGATCGAGGCCTCGATCGGGTTCTCGTCGACGAGCTTGCCGACCTTCTTGATCTCGACCATCTGGGCTTCGCCCTGAGCCTGGGCCTCATCGATGCGACTGACTTCCGATTGCGCCTCGATGGCGGTGAGCTCGCCGCTCTGACCTTCCACCAGGGGAACGATGTTGCCGTTTTCGTCGACCATGGTCGCCGACTGGTTGGTGATGGCGACGTGCTCGGTGATGCGCTCGGGCGAAAGGATGCGCTTGACCAGCGGGCGCACGGCGAAGAGCAGGACCAGCAGGGTCATGACGCCCATCACGCCCAGTTCCGCCAGCCGCATGATGTCGGACTTGTCGAAGTCGAACAGGCCCGGCGCGATGCCGTCGACCGGCAGGGAGGGCGGCCCTTCGGCAAAGCGCAGGTTGACGACCTCGATCTGGTCGCCCCGGTCCTGGCTGTAGCCCATGGCCGTGCGCACGAGCGCGGAGATGCGGTCGAGCTCCTCCTGGGTGCGCGGCGAATAGACCATGTTGCCGTTGGCGTCGGGGGCATAGCTGCCGTCGACGAGGACAGCGACCGAAAGGCGCTTCAGGCCGCCGGCCTCGACCACTTCGGTGCGCGAGGTCTTGGAAATCTCGTAGTTGACGACCTCCTCGGTCTTGCTGGTCTGGTCCGTCGGGCTCTGGCCGTCGTTGCCGTTGCCGCCGTTCGGCACCTGGTTGCCGACGGTGACCTCGCCATTGGGGTTGACCGTGGAGGAGTTTTCCTCGCGGTTCTGCGAGGAGCGGACAACCTGGCCATCCGGATCGAAGTGATCCTCGGTCTGGGTGACGCGGTTGAAATCAAGCTCGGCGCTGACCTTGACGCGGGCGCGGCCGGGACCGACCACCGAGGCGATGATCTCCTCGATCTTGTTTTCCATCCGGTTCTGGTAGGAGGTCGTGCGCTCGTCGAGGTTGGAGGCGAAGAGGCCCTGGTCGTCGCCGTCCTCGCCCGAGGCGAGCAGGCGGCCGGTTTCGTCGACAATCGAGATGCGCGAGGGCTGAAGCCCCGGAACGGCCGAGGCGACGAGATGCTGGATCGCCCGGATCTGGGCCGTCTCGAGCTGTCCGCGGGTTTTCAGGACGACGGAGGCGGTGGGCTTTTCCGCATCCTTCTTGAAGAGCTGGCGTTCGGGAAGGACCAGATGGACGCGGGCCTGCTCGACGCGATCGAGGGCGCGGATCGTGCGGCCGAGCTCGCCTTCCAGCGCGCGCAGATGATTGACGTTCTGGACGAAGCTGGTGGTGCCGAGGGCATCGGACTTGTCGAAAATCTCGTAGCCGACGCCGCCGCCGGTCGGCAGGCCGTTTTCGGCAAGCTGCATGCGCAGCTTGAGGACGTCGGCATCGGCGACAAGGATCGTCTTGCCCTCTTCCCTGAGTTCATAGGGAATGTTCAGGCTGTCGAGTTCCTTGACGACCGCGGACGAGTCCTCGAAGGACAGGCCGGAATAGAGCGGGGCCATCTGCACTTCGTTGAAGCGCATGATCATGAAGGCGAAAAAGGCGACGAGGCCGAGCGCGACCGCGCCCATGGCACCCAATCGTGCCGGTCCCATCGACTTGATGACGTCAAATAGCCCGTTCACGCCCCACTCCAATGCCTCTCGGAAACGATCCGTTCTTGTCGTTGAGCCGATTTCCCGCGGCTCTGCCCTCTTGATGCCGGAGCACCGGATTGTCCGAAAACCGCGTCCATCCCCGTCATCGTGGAGACAGGCGTTTCGGCCCGATGCTCTGGCCGGATCGGCCGGATGCGCCGCCTACTGCGAACGCGATGGCGAACCCGTTTCCCGAACCCGGCAATAATTTCCCCCCAACTCGGTAAACAAGTTGTTAACGCCCGACGGAACAAGGCGTTTTGAATGGCCCTTGCGGCCCGAAATCCGGTCCATGGCTCAACCGGAAACCCGGCAATTTTTGCCTATCGGGGCGCCGGGAGCACAAACCAGGAATTATTTTTGTCAGAATGAGAACGATTGCGCGGCGGACGGAAGGGCCGCAAAGGACGACAGCGAGCCCGCGTCGGCGGTGCCGCAATCCGGTCCCACAATCCGATGTCGCGGCCGTTTCTCTGTCCAAGACGCAAAAAGGGCGGCTTTCCGAGGAAAGCCGCCCATTTGGCTGTGCCCGTTCCAGTGAAACGCATTTACCCGTCGGACTGCTCGGCCATGTCGTTGGGGCTTTGCAGGCGGTCGCTTCCGGTCGGTTCGTCAGGGGCGATACTGCTGGACCCGCGTTGCGCGCAGACCAGCAAGCCCGTGCTTGTCGATCGACTGCTGCCAGGAGAGGAATTCCTCGACCGTCAGCGTATAACGACTGCAGGCCTCCTCCAGAGACAGCAGGCCGCCGCGAACGGCAGCGACTACTTCTGCCTTGCGACGGATCACCCAACGCTTGGTGTTTTCCGGCGGAAGATCTGCGATCGTCAGCGGACTACCGTCTGGGCCGATCACATATTTTACGCGCGGACGTATTTGCTCGGTCATCGTACTCTCACACTGAACTCGACCTGTCCAGTTGTGGAAACTACACCGCGCGACTTAAAAATAGCCTAACTGGCTGGCAACAATTCAGTAATAATCATAATGACTTGAGGCGGGAAATTTGAAGTGATTTCCTAACGAATGGTCAAGCATGTGGCCCGTTATGGTGAAGGTCCGGTTGCGACCACACCGCCATGGCGGAAAGCCCGAGGGGCCGCCCCGGAACGACATTTGTCGCGCACCGTCAACATCTTGGAGCGATCAGACCTGCCGGCCAACGCCTTCGGCGCGGCGTCCCTTCGGGGACACCGCGTTAAGGCTTTGGCGATTTTGGTTGATATTCGTTCAGTTGTTGACGGAAAGCACACCGCTCAGCGGAACCGACGAACCGTTTACCACAAGATAGGGCTCGGACCCGGAAACGTCGACGGCCGAGACCTTGCCCTTGACCTGGGTCGTGACGGGGACGGACTTGCCGTCGGAATCGGTCGCCGAGAAGGAGATCGTGTAGTTGTCGCCTTCGGTGGCCTCGCCGCCGTTTCTCGTCGTGCCGTCCCACGTATAGGTGTTGGTTCCGGCATTCGCCTTGATCTTGTCGTTTGCGACGACAGCACCCGCGGAGTTGGTGATGGTCACGTCGACCGTCTCCGCATCGTTGCCCATCGTGTAGGTCCACTGGGCGCTGCCGCCCGACAGCTGCGTCGTATCGGAGAGCGCGGTGACGGATTTTCCGACGTAGTTGACGAGGTTGAGCGCGGCGCTCGCCGACAGGGCGGAGAGCATGTCCTCCAGATTCGAGTTGGTCTCGATCTGCTGTTCGACCGACGAGAAAGCCGTGAGCTGTTCGGTGAACTTGTCGGCGTCCATGGGGTCGAGCGGGTTCTGCGTCGTCAGCTGCGTCGTCAGCAGCGTCAGGAAGGTATCGTAGTTCGACAGCAGGGAACTGGCCGCGTTCGCCGACTTTGTCGTCGACGAGGAGGGGCTGCTCAGTGCGGAAACGTCCATGGTGACTTCCAGATGGTTCGGTTGCTGTCAAACGCGCATCAGACCCTGAGGTCGATGCGTCCGTTGGCCTTGGCGGTGTAAGCGGCGACGATCTGGGCGCTGGCCGGCGTCTCTGCTGCCTTTGCCATATCGACCGGGCGAGGGCCGCGGTTGTCGCGATCCTCCTGGCGATCGTGCCGGCTGTCCCCGGTGCCGTCGTCGCGCAGCGAGAAGGAGAGGGTGTCCTCGCCGGCTTCCAGGCCGGAGTCGCGCAGGGCCTGCTCCAGATGGCGCTGGTCGCGCATCATCATGTCGAGCGTCTCCTTGCGGTCGACGACGATATGGGCGTGGGTGCGGCCATCGTGGTGGATATCGAGCCGGACCTCGACGCGGCCGAGGTCGTCGCCCTCGATATTGATGTCGAACTTGCTCTGGCCCGTGAGGGCGGCGCCGGCCATCTGGCTGGCGATTTGCTGCACGGGCAGGGATGGCGGGGTCGCCGTCGTGGTCGCAGTGGCGGTGCCGAGGGGTGTCGTCGTGATGGTCGAGGGCGACTGGCGGCCGAGCAGGGAGGCAAAATCGTCGCCAGTCGGTTTCGACAGGTTGTCACGGCGGCCCGAGGCAGCCTCCGCCATGCGACGCGCAAAGGCGACCGCCGCATCGCTGACGCCGGAGACCGGCGCGCGCACTCCCTCCGCACGGGAGTTCGCTTCCGCACCCGCGCGGGCGGGCGTGGACTGGGTGGTGACGCCGTCCGCATCGACCGCGTCGCCATCGCCGGCCGATGCCTTCTCGGTCGAAGCCGTGGAGGTCGGCCGTGCGTTGGCCGCACCGGGCGCGGCGCTTGCCGCCAATATGGCTCCGGCCTGCGTCGCGGCCTGCTGCGAGACACTCGCGGCGGATTGCGTCGACGTGCCGGCCGGGGCGGTCTGGACCGCGGGGTCGGGCTGGCGGGGCGCTGCGTCCAGATGGCGGACGCGCACGGTCGCCGTCAGTCCGTCGTCGACCTGGACCTGCTTGCCGGCATCCGCGTCCGGCGTCTTGGCAGGGGCCTGCTCCTGGATCACCGTCACTTTCGACAGATCGGGCGCCGCATTCGTCTGGGATGCGTCTCCGGCGGCATTGACGGCCGCCACGGGAGACTGGGCGTTGGCGTGCTGGGCCGCGGTGGCCGAGGCATGGCTCGCGCCTTGCGCGTGCGGCGGCATCGGCCGTGCCTCAGGGCGGGGTTCCCTGGGGCCCGGCGCCGCCGCCTGATCGGTCGCGGGCTTCGACGCCGCCGTCTCGGCGTCGTCGACGGATGACATGTCGATCAGGCTGTCCGCGGCAATTTCCTGGACGGGTTCTTCGACAGGAACGTCGACAGCATCGGTCGGGACAGCGTTCTCCGTGCCGTCCGGGACGTCAGCATATTCATTTGAAGCCGGTATAGCCGCATCGCCGTCCGCGGAAACCGCGACCGTTTTATCGGCGATCGTGCCAGTGCCGCCGGTGTCGCCGGTTGCGTCGGCGTCTGCCGTCGCGGCCTGTTCGGGGGAGGCAACCGGTGACGTGGGCAACGGCGCCGGTGACGCGGGCTCGCGGGGCTGGGAAGCGCTCTCGGCGAGAGGCGGCGTCCCTGCGTCTGTGCCGGATGACTGATCGGCGGCAACCGGCGCCGCTTCGACGGGCGCCGGCGCGGGCGGGATGGCTGCGGCAACCAGATCGAGCGACGTATCGTCCGGCAGTGCCGGCTCGTCATCATTCGGCGAGGCCGCGTCCTGCTCGTCCGTGGCTCCGTCCGCCTCGTCGGACGCTTTGGCATCGTCCGTCCCGGCTGACGTTTCGGCATCGTCTGCGGCAGCGCTCTGCTCTTCTGGCAGCGCCGGCGGAGTGGGCGGGAGATTGTCCGGAGCCTCGTCCGTCGCAGCCGCGGTCTCGTCGGTGCTGGCCGAGGCATTCGGCGTGTCGCCGGCAGGGCCTTCCGCATCGGCTGCGACCGGGAGAGGCGCGGGAGGGAACACTTCCTCTGGCACCGGTGCCGGGGCAGGCTGTTCCGGTGGCAGGGCAACGTCGGTTGCCTCGCCATCGGCGGCTGCGGCCGGCGCTTCCGCGTCGTCCGTGCTGGCGGCATCGGTTGCTGCGGTGTCGTCCGATGCCGGAGAGGTCTGCGTGCCGGTTGCTTCGGGCAAGGCGGTCTCTGCGGCGTCAGCCAGCGCGTCGTCGGACTGTGTGGTCTCGGGCCCTGCGGCCTCGGACTGCGTGGTCTCTGGCTCGGTGACCTCAGACGATGTGGCGTCGGACGATGCGGCGTCCGTCTGGGCGGTTTCCGATCCGGTGTCAGCGGCGCTGGCGTCCGCAACGTCGGCGGGGGCGTCGCCGCCATCCGTTTTCCGGTCGGCGCGATGTTTGTCGCACGGATAGGCGCGGCGCGTGCTGGCAAGTGCCTCGGCTTCGGAACGATCGGGTGCGTTGGCCCCGGCGGTCGCCTGCTGCGTGGTGTCGTCGATGTGGTCCGCGCTGGCGGCGTTCGTCTCGGCGCTTTGCGGCTTCTCGGCGTCCTTGGTTGGCCTTGCGTCTTTGGCCTCCGCAATGTCGGCCGACTTGGACCGCACCTCGTCGACGGCATGCCGCTCGGACCGGCCGGCGGACGCTCTTTCTTCTGCGCGGGACTGCCGGTCGGTCCGGTCAGCCCGGTCAGGTCTGGCCGTACGGTCATGACGATCCTGGCGGACATCGGCCCGGTCCGCGCGGTCGTCGGACCTGTGCCTTGATTGCGAGGTCCTGTCCGGGCGGTCTTCCCTGCGAGCGGCGTGCCTGTCCACCGTCTCGTTCGTGGCCGCCGATCGTCCCCTGGAAAGATAGGTCCCGAAGTCGCCGCGACCGGTCTCCCTTTGGGCAGGCGCATTGCCGGACGCGATCGCGCTTCCCACATTGGGAGCGGTAGGAGCGACTGGTTTGGGTGCGGCCGGCGCGATGGTCATGGTGTTCCTCGAATTGGCATGTGATCCACGCAATCGACAGGCCAGTTTTCCGGCTTTTCATAAGGGTCTGGAAAACAATGTTTTTGCCGGGCGGGCGCCAGCAGGCTGCCTATTCGGAGGCGGGTTCACCGGCGCCAGAGGGCAGACCTTGCCGGGAGCGTGGGAAAAAACTGCCGTCCCGGCTGCTCAAGCCATCGCGCTTTCGGGCGACCGTTTCGCCGGATCGCGTTTGGTGTTATTGGAAGGACGAAGAATGCCGTGCCGCCGCGTGGAAGAGAGAGAACCGTTTTCGCTGGGCCTTGCCCATCTGTCCGGTTCCGCCTTCGGGGCGTGAAGCACGGGGCGCCTTGCTCGTCCTGCCTTGTGTGACGTTGCCTGCCCGGTGGTCGACAACGCGTCCATGCGCCGAGAGAGTTCGAGAGCGCCAGATATTGGGTCCGAATGAGGAAAAGCATGTTGAACAGCCTCGATCTGCCGGGTCGGCCCGAGGACACACGCGTCGTGGTCGCCATGTCCGGCGGCGTCGACTCGTCGGTCGTCGCGGGACTGCTGAAGCGTGAAGGCTATGATGTCGTCGGCATGACGTTGCAGCTTTACGATCACGGCGAGGCCGTGCATCGCAAGGGCGCCTGCTGCGCCGGCCAGGACATCCACGACGCGCGCGAGGTCGCCGCTTCGCTCGGCATTCCGCATTACGTCCTCGACTATGAAGAGCGTTTCAAGAATGCGGTGATCGACAGCTTCGCCGAGAGCTACATCCACGGCGAGACGCCGATCCCCTGCGTTGCCTGCAACCAGACGGTCAAGTTTTCCGATCTTCTGGAGACCGCGCGCAATCTCGGCGCGGCGGCGCTGGCGACCGGCCACTATGTCCGCTCGGTCCAGGTCGGAGACCATCGCGAATTGTGCCGGCCGGTCGACCTCGACCGCGACCAGAGCTATTTCCTCTTCGCCACGACTCGCGATCAGCTCGATTTCCTGCGATTTCCGCTGGGCGGGCTGACCAAGGCCGAGACGCGCGAGATCGCCCGCAGCCTGGGCCTCGTCGTCGCAGACAAGCATGACAGCCAGGACATCTGCTTCGTGCCGACCGGCAAGTATGCCGACGTCATCGAACGGCTGAAGCCGGGCGCTTCCGAGGGCGGAGACATCGTCCACGTCGACGGGCGCGTGCTCGGCCGGCATGACGGCATCATACATTATACTGTGGGGCAGCGGCGCGGCCTCGGCATCGCGCTCGGCGAGCCGCTCTTCGTGATCAAGCTCGACTCGGAACGCCGGCAGGTGGTGGTCGGGCCGCGCGAGGCGCTGCTGACCGGGCGGCTGACGCTGCGCGACGTCAACTGGATTGGCGACGGCGCACTGACCGACCTGCCGCGCGAGGGCCTTGAAATCTACGCCAAGGTCCGCTCGACCCGGCCGCCCAAGCCGGCGCTGCTGTGCCATGAGAATGGAGCGGTGCACGTCGACCTTTTCGACGGCGAGCAGGGCGTTGCGCCGGGACAGGCCTGCGTCTTCTACGATTCGCTCGACGACGGCGCACGGGTGCTCGGCGGCGGGTTCATCGCGGCGACCTCCAGCCGTTTCGACGCCCAACCGGCGCGGCAGCCGGCGGACCGCCTGGTTTCGGCGGCGTCAGGCTGAATGGCTACCTCGTCCCCGTTTCCGCGCCAGCTTTCGCGGTGCGGCAAGTCTTCACGGGTGATGAAGGCGGACCGCTGGGGCCAGGAGGCGATTTTGGGCCTTTCGAACCGTTGAAAGACCGACCCCATTTCCTCTATCAAGAGTGAAAGGGAACAATCCCGCATTTCAAGCGGTTGCGAGACGGGAGCGGGTGCGCGTTCGCGCGGCCCGGTCGCGGGGAGAGGACAGGACATGCAGGAAAGGTCCAGCAGCGGTCGTGGCCGGCGACTCGATGGCTCGGCGGCGGTTGCCGACTCTCGTATTTGCGAGACCGAGGTCGTCGCGGCCTATGCCCGCTGGGCGCCAATTTATGATGCGGTCTTCGGAGCCATCATGGATGGTGCCCGGCGCAACGCGGTTCAGGCCCTGCCACGAGGCACCACCAGCGTTCTGGAGGTCGGCGTCGGCACGGGTATTTCGCTGCCGCTCTATTCCGCCGGAACCCGGGTCACCGGGATCGATCTCAGCCCCCACATGCTGGAGATTGCCCGCAAGAGGGTGGCCAAGCGCCGCCTGACGAATGTCGATGGCATTCTGGAAATGGACGCCTCGGCTATGTCCTTCGAGAGCGGGTCGTTCGACGCCGTGATGGCGATGTATGTGATGACCGTCGTGCCGGATGCGGAGGCGGTGATGGCGGAGATGCGCCGGGTCGTCCGCCCGGGCGGACGGGTGCTCATTCTCAGCCATTTCGCATCCGAGAAGGGACTTTTGGCCCAGGTCGGGCAGCTGCTGACGCCGCTCTGGCACCTTCTTGGCTGGAACGCGCGCATCACCTCCGGATCGTTGATGGACATGAAGGGCCTGCGCTTCGTGTCGCGCCGTCCTGCCGGTCTGTCGGGCTTCTACAGTCTCCTTGAGTTCGAGGCGGTCTGACCGCCGGCGAATTGCGGGGAAATCGGAGTTTCTGGAATTGGCCGTGAAGGTCGCCGCTCTCTATCAGTTCGTGAGCCTGCCGGATTGCGAGGACCTGCGCTCGCATCTCGACGCCTTCTGCCGGGACCGAGGCATCCTCGGCACCCTTCTCCTGGCCGAGGAGGGGATCAACGGCACGGTTGCCGGTTCCGACGCGGACGTTGAAGCCCTCATCGCAGAACTGCGGCATGGCGCCGCCTTCAAGGGACGGCTCGATCGGCTGGAGTTGAAGTTCTCGCAGGCGGAAACCATGCCGTTCGGCAAGCTGAAGGTGCGCGTGAAGCCCGAGATCGTGACCATGCGCGCGGAACGGGCCGATCCTCTTTCGCAGGTCGGAACCTATGTCGAGCCGGCCGATTGGAACGCCGTCATTTCCAGCGACGATGTCGTGGTCATCGACGTGCGCAATCATTTCGAGGTCGAGCATGGCAGCTTTCGGGGCGCGGTCGACCCTATGACCGGCTCCTTCAGCGAGTTTCCCGCCTATGTGACGGCAACGCTGGATCCGTCGCGGCATCGGAAAATCGCGATGTTCTGTACTGGAGGCATCCGGTGCGAGAAGGCGAGCGCCTACATGCTCGCCGAGGGCTTTGAGGAGGTCTACCACCTGAAGGGCGGCATCCTGGCCTATCTGGAACAGGTGCCGGAATCGCAAAGCCAGTGGGAAGGCGGATGTTTCGTGTTCGATGAGCGCGTGGCGCTCGACCACGGGCATTTCGCCGGAGAAGAACCGTCCGGTGCCGAGGCAACGACACAGGGACGTATCGCACAGGCCGGCGCGAAGAACTGAGGGCGAGAGCGAGCCCGCCGTTCGCAGGTCCGGGCCCCAATCGCATGCCCCGGCCTATGTGCGCGGCAGCATCGATGCGCCGAACCAGAAATCCTTGATCGTCGAGACGATGAACATGAACTGGCGCATGTCGAGCGGCTTGGTGATGTAGGAATTGGCGTGGCGGTTATAGCTGTCGTTGATATCCTCGGGCAGATCCGACGTCGTCAGGACAATGACGGGAATGCGCCGCAGGCTTTCATGCTGCTTGACGTGTTCCAGCACCTCACGGCCATTGCGCCGCGGCAGGTTGAGGTCCAGCAGAATGATGTCGGGGCGCGGCACCGAGGGATCGTGCCGGGACACCTTGTCGAGATAGGTGATCGCCAGTTCGCCGTCTTCGGCGATGTTGATGCTGTTGCCGATATCGGCCATCCGGAAGGCTTCGCGCGTCAGCACGATGTCTCCGGGGTTGTCCTCGACAAGGAGGATTTCGATGTTGCGGGGGGTGACGATCTGGGCGTTGGCAGTCATGGCCACACTCTCTTTGTTATGACAGCCAGTCCTCATCCCCGCGGTCTGCGGCATGCCGGGGATAATGGTGGCTTTGGACCAGTAGTGCTCCGGTGTTTCGGCTGGTGTCACCGCAAGTATCGCGCATCACGATGGCCTTTCTGTAGCAACGTCGTCTTCCGACGACCTGTCGGATGTCACGGATGCGGTCGTCGGGAGAGGCGATTGCGGCAACGAACGCGTGCATGGACGAGCAATCTTTCGTTGTCAACGCGTTCAATCTGCTTGGATCGGTTGCAGGGACGCCTGTTTTTGACCTCCATCCCGTTGGGCCGGATATACTGCCGGATAGCGCGGTATGGCCGATCTTTACGAACGGCTCGTTTACCGTCGCAGCATACTGCAATTACGGCGTAGTTGAAATGTCGTTCTGTTTTCTTGTGAATCGGTTGAAATTTATATAAAAAATTTAATTAGTTGAATTTTATTTAGTTTTAGCGATTACGTAGTTAATTGAATTTCGTGAATACATACTCCTGTTCGAAATATATTTCTCGATGAAAAAACGTATTACAAATATAATTTCAAGCTTAAGTAGTTTTCTGTAGCCGGTTCGTTTCAATTTACTGGACGTTAATCGGCTCATTCTATCTCTGCCTTAATGTAAGGAGGCAGGTATGCAACAGATGCGTTTGGTGATTTCGGTGGCCGCGTTGATGCTTTCGGGAACTCTGGCCTTAGCGGAGCCGCCGCAGCCTGATTTCAAAGCGCTTCTGACGCCGTCGGTGATGAAGGACATCAAGGGCTGGGTCGAGACCGACATTGTCCGGGTCTCTGTCGCGGCGCAGAATGACCGGTTGCAGAAGCTCGAACAAGCCAAGATCGACGAGCTCGATCAGCAGTGGCGCAAAGAACGCGAGATGGACGACAAGCCGCTGATCGCGGCGACGCTGTCCAACCCCCTCTCGATCTACCTGACGCGCATGCAGGGGCGTTCGATCGGCCTTTACGCCGAAATCTTCGTGATGGACCAGAACGGCCTCAACGTCGGGCAGAGTTCGATCACCAGCGATTTCTGGCAGGGCGACGAAGCCAAGTTCCAGAAGACCTATGATGTGTCGAAGGATGCAGTCTTCGTCGACGATCCGGAATGGGACGACGACAGCAAGATCTGGCGCGGCCAGGTCAGCTTCACGCTGACGGACAGTTCCGGACAGAACGAGATCGGCGCGGTCACGGTCGAACTGAACCTGACCGAGTTGCAGCGCCGTGAGGCATTCGGCACATAGCGAGCCGCCCGTCCGGCGGCCTGCGTCTCCGAGGCCCGCCGGTGTGAAATTTCTCGCGGCTCCCATGCGTGGGGCCAACGAGAGCGGCTTCTGTGCAGCCCTATCGACAAGAGAAGACGATCATGCTCAAGAACATATCGGTCAGTGCGAAAGGCTTTGCGGCATTCGGGATCCTGGCCCTCATCGCCATCGGAACCAGCGCCATCATTCATTCGCGCGCGACGACAGCGACCACCCTCGTCGAGAACAACCTCACCCTGGTCGACCTGCTGTCCGACACCGGTGAGCTTTCCGACGATGTCACGGCCGCCAATCTGGCCCTCAAGAATTTCCTCCTGACCGGAAATCGCGACTTCGTCACGACCTATCAGGACGTCAGCGGCAAGATCGATGCCCAGTCCGCAAGGCTTGAAGAGCTCTACGCCGCCGAGGCGCCGGGCGAGCTGAAGACGCTGCAGAACGCCAAGGCGTCTCTCGATACCTGGCGGTCGTCGGTCGTGGAGCGGCAGATCCAGCTGATGCGCGACCCGATGACGGTCGATCTCGCCCGCGCGATCGAACTGACCGGCGAGGGTGCAAAGCTTCTCGGCGCCTTCAACAGCGATATCGGCAGCGTCGAGGCAGCGCTGCAGCAGCGCGGCAAGGTCGCCTCGGCCGACCAGAAGTCGGCTCTTCATTCGGTCGAATCGATCAGCCTTCTTGCGGCCGGTCTGGTGGCGCTTTTCGCTGCCGGCCTTGGCTTCCTGAACTTCTACCTCGTCTCCAAGCCTCTCAGCAGACTGGCCGATGTGACCTCGCGCCTCGCGAATGGCGATCTCGATGTCACGCTCGCCAAGGCGGGCAGCGACGAGATCGGCCAGATGACCGACGCGCTTGCCGTCTTCCGTGAGGGGTTGTCGCGGTCGCGGGCTCTGGAAATGCAGTCCAGCGAGCAGCGTCGGATCAACGAGGAAGCGCGCAAGGTCGACATGGCCCGCGTCGCGGACGAACTTCAGGAGACCGTCGGCTCGATCGGCGAGGAGATCATCGCCGCCTCCCGCGCGCTGAACGAGACGGCCCGCTCGCTGTCGGAGATCGCGTCCGCCACCACGGATCGCGCGATGTCGGTTTCGAGCACCGCCGAGGAGACCACAGCGAACGTGCAGACCGTTGCCAGCGCTTCGGAGGAACTTTCCGCCTCGATCAACGAAGTCAGCGGCGCTGTCCGCTCGTCCTCGGAAATCGCCAACAACGCGGTCAAGGAAGTCGAGCGCTCCAGCGAGGCCATCGATGCCCTCAACACGGTCGTCGACCGGATCGGCGACGTCACGACGCTGATCAACGACATCGCCGCCCAGACCAACCTGCTGGCTCTCAATGCGACCATCGAGGCGGCGCGGGCCGGCGAGGCGGGACGCGGGTTCGCGATCGTCGCCCAGGAGGTGAAGGCACTTGCCGGGCAGACGGCCAAGGCCACCGAGGAGATCGACCGCGAAATCCAGGCGATGAAGTCGGCCGCCATGGTGTCCATGGAAGCCTCGCGTTCGGCCAGCCAGTTGGTCGCCGAAATGTCGGAGCGTTCGAGCACGATCGCGGCGGCCGCCGAGCAGCAGAACGCCGCGACGGTCGAGATCGCACGTAACGTCAACGAGGCGGCGACGGGCACGCGCGATGTCGCGCAGTCGATCATCAGCGTCAGCGAGGATGCCCGGCGGACGGGCGAACTCAGCACCAACATGCAGGAAGCCGTCGAGGCGCTGTTCCAGCGCGCGGCCCTTCTCGGCGACACGATGACGAAGGCCCTGGAGCGGATCAAGGCGGCCTGAGGCCTGCCGGAAATCGTCCCTGGTTCCCCATCGGACGCCGCGGTCAGCCAATCGGCTTTCCGCGGCGTTTTCATTTAAATTTCAAGCCTTTTCAGAAAATATGCAACGCAGCGGCCTGCCATGGCCGTGGCCGCGCCGAATGCCCGAAACGCGCGGATTTCCGGCGGCTTTTGCCTGCGACAAATGCGCTCCCAGACCGGATTCGGCCGTTGTGCGCCGTCCGGCAGGATTGACAGTCGGGTATCTTCTGGCATCTTGCATACCACAGAAAAGAAACTCGACTAAGTCGATTGGGGAGGCAAGTCATATTGCCGTTATCGGTTTACGGAAGACAAAGGATCTTTCGCAAGGACCGATGAGGACGGATTTCTTGTCAAAGGCCGGTTTCACGGTCGTCAATCTCTCTCGATGCGAGCGCGACTTTTGGCGCGTTGACGTGGCATACTTAATACGTGCTGATGCCGATGGGTTTTGCGCCTGTGGGCTTGGTCATGCGCATCGTCTGGCGACCTGGCGAGTTGAGGAACAGGGCTTGTTTTCCGGGGGGAGGTGCTGCCCCCGCGTGGTCGTTGGACCGGGCGGGCAGCACACCGGAGCGAACCAGAAGAGCATGGGTCTTCGTTCGGACCGCGACACCGGCGACGGACAATGCTCCAGGCATGACCAGGAAGGAATTTCGTGATGAAGGTATGCATTTTCGGCGCGGGCGCTATCGGGGGATACATGGCGGTCATGCTGAAAAGGAGCGGCGTCGACGTCTCCATCGTGGCGCGCGGTCCGCATCTTGAAGCGATCAAGTCCAACGGTCTGAAACTGATCATCGACGGCGAGGAAATCGTCGAGGCGATGCCCGCGACGCGCGATCCGGGCGAACTCGGTCCGCAGGATTATGTGATCAGCGGCCTCAAGGCGCATCAGGCCTGGGAATCGGCCGAGCAGATGGTTCCGCTGCTCGGGCCTGATACGGCCGTGGTGACGGCGCAGAACGGCGTGCCGTGGTGGTACTTCTACGGCCTCGACGAGAAGTTCAAGGATCTGCGTCTTCAGAGCGTCGATCCGGGCAACCGCCAATGGAACGTGATCGGACCGCAGCGGATCATCGGCTGCACGGTCTATCCGGCGACCGAGATCATCGAGCCGGGCGTTATCAAGCACATCTACGGCAACCAGTTCGGCCTCGGCGAGCCGAACCGGACCGAGAGCGCCCGCGTCAAGCGGCTCGGCGATGCGCTCGATGCCTGCGGCCTCAAGGCGAAATACTATGACGACATCCGCGACGACATCTGGATCAAGCTGTGGGGCAACCTCTGCTTCAACCCGATCTCGGCGCTGACCCGTGCAACGCTCGACGTCGTCGCGACGGATGCCGGTACCCGGGAGCTTGCCCGCAAGATGATGCTCGAGGCCCAGGCCATCGGCGAGCATTTCGGCGCCTCGTTCCGCGTCGACGTCGAACGCCGCATCAACGGAGCGGCCAAGGTCGGTGCGCACCGCACCTCGATGCTGCAGGACGTGGAAAGCGGCAAGGTCATCGAGCTGGACGCGCTGCTGACGGCGGTCCAGGAAATGGGCCGGCTTGCCGGCATGCAAACGCCCTTCATCGACTGCGTGCTGGCTTTGGCACAGCAGATGGCGCGGGTGCAGGGGATCTATCCATGCTTCCCCGAGGCAGAGGTGGTCGAAGAGCCGAAGGTCAAGGCGATCGCCTGAGCTTCGGCGCGCACTCGCCGCGCGGCGCCTCTTCATGGCGCTGCCGCGGCGTGCGGCTGTGGGGTTTCAAGGTATCGATTGAAATGAATGCCAGGCGGTCTCCGCCCGGCAGGGTTCTTTGCTGCCTGCTTCCGCCCAATCGTGGGACGGCGGCGAAGACGAGGGTTCAGGAAACGGGAAGGTAGGACGAACGATGAAGCTCGTGGTCCCTAAAGAGGTTGCATCTGGCGAGGGCCGCGTTGCGGTGGTTCCGGATGTTGTGAAGCGTTATGTCGGCCTTGGTGCCGAGGTGGTTGTGGAGACGGGCGCCGGTGCGCTGTCGCGGATACCGGACGGCGAGTATGAGGCGGCGGGGGCGAAGATCGCCGGCTCGGCGGCGGACACCTATGCCGGCGCCGACGTGGTGCTGAAGGTGCGCCGTCCCGAGGCGGAAGAGCTTGGCCTGATCCCGAAGGGCGCGCTGGTGATCGCCACCATGGACCCCTATGGCCACGAGGACGCGGTCAAGGCGATGGCGGAGGCCGGGCTCGTCGCGGTGGCGATGGAGTTCATGCCGCGCATCACTCGCGCGCAGGTGATGGACGTTCTGTCGTCCCAGGCCAACCTTGCCGGCTACCAGGCGGTGATCGACGCGGCCGAGGTCTACGACCGGGCCTTCCCGATGATGATGACGGCGGCGGGCACGGTGCCGGCGGCGCGCGTCTTCGTGATGGGCGCGGGCGTTGCCGGCCTGCAGGCGATCGCGACCGCCAAGCGCCTCGGCGCGGTGGTGTCGGCCACCGACGTGCGGCCGGCCTCCAAGGAGCAGGTGGAATCGCTCGGCGGCAAGTTCATCGCGGTCGAGGACGAGGAGTTCAAGCAGGCCGAGACGGCGGCGGGCTACGCCAAGCCGATGTCGGCCGAGTATCAGGCCAAGCAGGCCGCCCTCGTTGCCGAACACATCAAGAAGCAGGACGTCGTGATCACCACGGCGCTGATCCCGGGCCGGCAGGCGCCGCGGCTGGTGACGGCCGAGATGCTCGCCTCCATGCGGCCGGGCTCGGTGCTGGTGGATCTGGCGGTGGAGCGCGGCGGCAACGTGGAAGGCGCGGTCGCCGGCGAGATCGTCGAGATCGGGGCGGTGAAGATCGTCGGCCACAGGAACGTGGCGGGCCGCATCGCGGCGACGGCCTCGCAGCTCTATGCCAAGAACCTCTACGCCTTCGTGGAGACGCTGGTCGACAAGGAGGCCAAGGCGCTCAAGGTCGACTACGAGGACGAACTGGTGAAGGCGACGGTGCTGACGCGCGACGGCGCGGTGGTACATCCGGCGTTTGCGCCGAAAGAGGCCGCGTAAGGGGCCTTCTAGGCAAGGAGGCGGGGGCGCCGGCTTCGGCGCCCGGCCCCCTCGGCGGGTCTTGCCGGGCGGCCATCTTCCTCGGGGAGGGGGGCTTCCGGCAGTCTTGCCATTCTCGGCTGCCGCACGGCGCGTGCTTTCCGATTTTCCTATCCCATGAGGCCAACCGAACCTCGCGCGGGGCACGGACCCCGCGACTGATCCAAGGGGACAACGACCATGGCAACACTTTCACCCGACGAGGCGCTGGAGCGCGCCCGGGCGGCGGCGGAGGCGGCCCGGCTTGCCGCCGACCAGGCCGCCGAGGCGGCCAAAGCCGCCGGCTCCATCGTGGACCAGCTTGCGGGCGCCGCGCATAACGGCCTCGACGACGGCATCGGCGCGGCCGTCCATTCCATGAGCGGGGGCGCGATCGATCCCTTCGTCTTCCGCCTGTCGATCTTCGTGCTCGCGATCTTCGTCGGCTACTACGTGGTCTGGTCGGTGACGCCGGCCCTCCACACGCCGCTGATGAGCGTCACCAACGCGATCTCGTCGGTGATCATCGTCGGCGCGCTGCTGGCGGTGGGCGTCGATCTGTCGACGTCGGCGTCGGCGGGCATGGCGCGCGGCTTCGGCTTCGTCGCCGTGATCCTTGCGGCGGTGAACATCTTCGGCGGCTTCCTGGTCACCAGCCGGATGCTGGCGATGTACAAGAAGAAGGGATAAGGCGATGTCCGCGAATGTGATGGCGAGCCTTTATCTCGTCTCTGCTGTTCTGTTCATCATGGCGCTGAGGGGGCTTTCCAGCCCCGTGACCTCGCGCAAGGGCAACCTCTACGGCATGGTCGGCATGGGGATCGCGATCCTCACGACGCTGGCCGGCATCCATCTCTCCGTCGGCTCGATCGCGCTGATCGTGATCGCGCTCGCCATCGGCGGCGGCGCCGGCGCGGTCATCGCCCGCAAGATCGCCATGACGGCGATGCCGCAGCTGGTCGCGGCCTTCCACTCGCTCGTCGGCCTTGCCGCGGTGATGGTGGCGGCCGGCGCGCTCTACGCCCCCTCGGCGCTCGGCATCGGCGAGGTCGGCTCGATCCACGGCCAGGCGCTGGTCGAGATGAGCCTCGGTGTCGCCATCGGCGCGATCACCTTCACCGGCTCGGTCATCGCCTTCCTGAAGCTCGACGGGCGGATGTCCGGCAAGCCGATCATGCTGCCCGGCCGGCACGTGATCAACATCGCGCTCGCCGCCGCCCTCGTCATCCTGATCGTCGTGCTGGTCAACACCGAGAGCCACGCCGTCTTCTGGCTGATCACGCTGGCGGCGCTGGCGCTCGGCATCCTGATCATCATCCCGATCGGCGGCGCGGACATGCCCGTCGTCGTCTCGATGCTGAACAGCTACTCGGGCTGGGCGGCGGCCGGCATCGGCTTCACGCTCGGCAACACGGCGCTGATCATCACCGGCGCCCTCGTCGGCTCGTCGGGCGCGATCCTCTCCTACATCATGTGCAAGGGCATGAACCGGTCGTTCATCTCGGTCATCCTCGGCGGCTTCGGCGGCGAGACGGCGGGCCCGGCGGGCGGCGCGGTGGAGACCCGGCCGGTCAAGCAGGGCTCGGCGGAGGATGCGGCCTTCATCATGAAGAACGCCGGCAAGGTGATCATCGTGCCGGGCTACGGCATGGCGGTCGCCCAGGCCCAGCATGCGCTGCGCGAGATGGCCGACAAGCTCAAGGAGGAGGGCGTCGAGGTCAAATACGCCATCCACCCGGTCGCCGGCCGCATGCCCGGGCACATGAACGTGCTGCTGGCAGAAGCGAACGTGCCCTATGACGAGGTGTTCGAGCTGGAAGACATCAACTCCGAGTTCGCCCAGGCCGACGTTGCCTTCGTCATCGGCGCCAACGACGTCACCAACCCGGCGGCCAAGACCGACCCGACCTCGGCCATCTACGGCATGCCGATCCTCGACGTCGACAAGGCCAAGACCGTGCTGTTCATCAAGCGCGGCATGGGATCGGGCTATGCCGGCGTCGAGAACGAACTCTTCTTCCGCGACAACACCATGATGCTCTTCGCCGACGCCAAGAAAATGGTCGAGAACATCATCAAGAACCTCGAGTGAGAGAGAGCTGAGGTTCCACTCCTGAGAAACGCAAGAGGCGGCGGCGGACGATCGGTCCGCTGCCGTCTTTCGATCAAGAAGACAATCAGACGGGAGATCAGACCATGACACGATGGGTGCGCTTCGACGACAACGGTACGGCGGCCTTCGGCACCGTCGAGGACAATGTCGTCCATGTGCATGAGGGCGACATGTTCGACGGTGCGACGGACACGGGGCGCACGCTTTCGGCCGATGGCCTCAAGCTGCTGCCGCCCTGCCAGCCGACCAAGGTGATCGCGCTTTGGAACAATTTTCGCGCGCTTGGCGCCAAGCTCGGCGTTTCGGCGCCCGAAGACCCGCTCTATCTCCTGAAGGCCGTCTCCAGCATCACCTCGCCGCAGGCCGATGTGCCGCGCCCGAAGGCCTATGACGGCCGCATCGTCTATGAGGGCGAGCTTGGGATCGTGATCGGCAAGCGGCTGGCCAATGCCAGCGTTACCGAAGCGGAAGACGGCATCTTCGGCTACACCTGCGTCAACGACATCACGGCCGGCGATCTCCTCAATAAGGACCCGAATTTCCCGCAGTGGGCGCGAGCCAAGAGCTTCGACGGCTTCTGCCCCTTCGGACCGGTGATCGCCACCGGCCTCGATCCGTCGACGCTGTCGATCCGCACCGTTCTCAACGGCGCCGAGCGGCAGAACTATCCGGTCTCGGACATGATCTTCCCGGCGGCGGACCTCGTCAGCCGGATTTCGCAGGACATGACGCTGATGCCGGGCGATCTGATCGCCTGCGGCACCTCGGTCGGCGTCGGCTCGATGAAGGAGCCGGTCAATATCGTCGAGGTCTCGATCGAGGGGATCGGGACGCTCTCCAACCGGGTGCTGTGCTGACGGACTGCCGTCTGTTTGCATCGAGACAAGAAAAGGGCCGCCTTTGGGGCGGCCCTTTTCGATTCATGCGTTGCCGAAAGCCCGACTGGCTCACGCCGCCTTCGAGGCGAGCGACTGGCGGATGGTCTCACCGACGAGATGTGGGCTCGGGGCGATGATCACGCCAGCGCCCGAGAGTGCCTTGATCTTGCTCTCCGCATCGCCGCGTCCGGCCTGGTTGAGCGCGCCGGCATGGCCCATGCGCCGTTCCGGCGGGGCGTTGCGGCCGACCACGAGCGCGACGATCGGAATCGATGGGCGAACCTGCTTGACGAAGTCGGCGACTTCTTCCTCCTCGTTGCCGCCGATCTCGCCGATGAGCACGATGCCGTGCGTCTCCGGGTCCTTCAGGAACATCTCGAGGCTCTCGCGCATGCCGAGGCCGTGCACCGCATCGCCGCCGACGCCGACGGTGGTGGACTGGCCGAGGCCGGCCGCGCTGACCTGGGCGATGACTTCGCTGGTGAGCGAGGCGGAACGGGAAATGATGCCGACATGGCCGCGGCGCTCCGGTCCGGTCGCCATGACACCGATCTTGCAGACGCCGGGCGCGAGGACGCCCTGCGAGTTCGGGCCGACGAGGATCGTCTTGGAGCCCTTCAGCGCATCGCGCACCCGCAGCATGTCGAGCACAGGAACGCGCTCGGTGATGGCGACGATGAGGGGCATTTCCGCCTCGATCGCCTCGATCATCGCGGCGGCGGCGTTGTCCGGCGGCACGAAGAGCATGCTGGCGTTGGCCTGGGTCGCCGTCATCGCTTCGGCGACGGTGTCGAAGACGGGCAGGCCAAGATGGAAGCGGCCGCCCTTGCCAGGGGTGACGCCGGCGACAACCTTGGTGCCGTAGGCGATCATTTCCGCGGTGTGGTGGCTGCCGGCCCAGCCGGTCATGCCCTGGCAGAGGACCCGCGTATTTTCGTCAACGAGAATGGCCATGACTGGCTCTCCTTATTTCGCGGCGGCGACGGCGCGCTGGGCGGCCGACCACATGTCCGGGCATTCGATGACCTTGCAGCCGAAGTTGGCGAAGCGGTTGCGGGCAAAGTCCGCATTCTTGCCGGCGAGGCGTACGATGGTGGGGCAGGAGCGCCCCGTGCGGCGCATGGCGATGCCGAGCCCTTCGGCGATGGTGTCGCAAGGCTGCATGCCGCCGCCGTGGACGTTGATGAGGATCGACTTGACCTGCGGGTTCTTCAAAAGCAGGCCGAAACCATAGGCGACGTCGAGGCTTTTCGCCGTCGTGCGGATGTCCATGAAGTTGGCCGGATTGCCGCCCGCCGCCTTGACCATGTCGAGGGTGGCAAGGCCGAGCCCGGCGCCGTTACAGGCAAGGCCGATGTTGCCGTCCAGTTCCATGTAGTTGAGCTGGCGGCGCTGGGCATTGACCTCGGTCTCGTCGAGGTCCTCCTCGTCCTGGTAGGAGGCCATCTCCGGCTGGCGGAAGAGGGCGTTGTCGTCGACGACGATCTTGGCGTCGGCGGCCATCAGGGCGCCCTCGTCAGTGACGACCAGCGGGTTGATCTCGATGAGGCTGGCGTCGACGTCGATGAAGGCCTGGCGCAGGCGTTCGACGAGATCGGCGAAACGATCGGCAAGTGAGGCGTCAAGGCCGAGGCGTCCGGCGAGATCCTTCGCACCGTCGAGGGCGGAGGTCCGGCCTGCGCCGAGCGACAGGCGCTCCAGCTTGAGGTCGCCGCGCCGGAAGCGCTCCTCGATGTCGTCGCCGCCGCCGAGCGAGGCCAGCACGACGATCTCGCCGGCCGAGCGATCGACGAAGAGCGAGACGTGCAGCGTGCGCCGGATCGGCATCGCGGCCTCGACCAACACACGCTTGACGAGGTGTCCCTTGGGGCCGTTCTGCTCGGTGACGAGGCGCTGGCCGATCAATGCGGCGGCGGCGGTTTCCACTTCGGTTGGCGTCTGGACAAGACGGACGCCACCGGCGCGGCCGCGGCCACCGGCGAGGATCTGGGCCTTGACCGCATAGGCCTTGACGTCGAGTTCGACGGCGATGTTTCTCGCCTCGTCAGGCGTCAGCGCGACGCGGCCGGGCGGCGAGGAGACGCCGAAGCGGGTCAGCAACCGCTTGGCCTGGAATTCATGCAGTTTCATGAGCGTCCTCCCACCTGCCGCCATCCCTTCGCAGGGGATGATCTTGCGAAAAGAGTGCAGCCTTCACACCCGATTGAAAAGGGGCAATTCGGAAAATCGTGATGACTGGAATGCAGTATGCCACGACAAACCGGCGCGTCAATGTATTGCCGGTGCGGCGTGTTGACCTCTCCAGATATTGGAGCCGACTTTCACGGCCGGCTGCAGTGTTCTGTCCTTGCGAGAAAGAAAAAAGGCGGCGGCATCCAAAGGAATACCACCGCCTGAGTGTCCCGCCAGGGAGGGAGATTATTCGGCGGCAACCTTTGACGTTACGCCGAGCGCGCCGGTCGCCAGAATATCCTCGATCTTGTCGTCGGAGAATTTCAGGACTTCGCGCAGGATTTCTTCGGTGTGCTCGCCGAGCAGCGGCGAACGGGTCACCTCCGTCGGGCTGTCGGACAGTTTGATCGGGTTGCCGACCGTCAGATACGAACCGCGGACCGGATGATCGACCTCGACGACGGTTCCGGTCGCGCGCAGCGACTCGTCCTCGGCGAGTTCCTTCATCGAAAGGATCGGGCCGCAGGGAATGTCGTATTTGTTGAGGATGTTCATCGCCTCGAACTTGTCCATGGTCATCGTCCACTGTTCGATGCGCGCAAAGATCGCGTTGAGACGGGGCAGGCGAGCCGCCGGCTTGGCATAGTCCGGGTGGGTCTTCCAGTCCGGCTCGCCGATGACGTCGCAGATCTTCTCCCAGACCGGGGCCTGGGTGATGAAGTAGATGTAGGCGTTCGGGTCGGTCTCCCAGCCCTTGCACTTCAGGATACGGCCCGGCTGGCCGCCGCCGCTGTCGTTGCCTGCGCGCGGCACGGCGTCGCCGAATTCGATGCCTTCACCGAACTGGCTGTATTCCCTCAGCGGACCGTGGGCGAGACGCTGCTGGTCGCGCAGCTTGACGCGGCAAAGGTTGAGCACGGCGTCCTGCATGGCAGCGCTGACCTTCTGGCCGCGGCCGGTGTGGGTGCGCTGGAAGAGCGCCGTGACGATGCCGAGCGCAAGATGCAGGCCCGTGCCGCTGTCGCCGATCTGGGAGCCGGTCACCAGCGGCAGGCCGTCGCGGAAGCCGGTCGTGGAGGCCGAACCGCCGGTGCACTGGGCAACGTTCTCGTAGACCTTGCAGTCCTCGTAGGGACCGGGGCCGAAACCCTTGATCGAGGCGAGAATGATCCTCGGATTGATCTCCTGGATGCGCTCCCAGGAAAAGCCCATGCGGTCGAGCGCGCCGGGAGCGAAATTCTCCACCATCACGTCGCAGATCTTGATCAGCTCCTCGAGAACCCGCTTGCCCTCGGGATTCTTGGTGTCGATCGTGATCGAGCGCTTGTTGTGGTTCAGCATCGTGAAATAGAGGCTATCCGCCTCGGGGACGTCCACCAGCTGACCGCGGGTGATGTCACCAACGCCCGGCCGTTCCACCTTGATCACGTCGGCGCCAAACCAAGCCAGAAGCTGGGTGCATGTGGGCCCGGACTGAACGTGTGTGAAATCGAGAATACGAACGCCTTCGAGCGCCTTGACCATGAATCCTCTCCTGCGGATATAAACTTTTCTTTTTATACCAAAGCCTGTGTACGTGGCATACCACGCACTGGCCATCCGCGTCGCTATGTCACCCGTTCCCCGGGCCGGCTCCCGGCCGAGATATCGGCCGGGAGCGGACTTGGGAGGATCGCCGGGCGATCAGCGTCAGTAACCGGTCGTTGCCGATTACTTCTTCTTCTTGACCACGCTCTGCGGGTTGAGGCTGCCGATGTTGCCGCTCTCGCTGCCGGCGGCCGGATCGATCACCGCGTTGATGAGGGTCGGCTTGCCGCTGTCCATGGCTTCGTCAACGGCGCGCTTCAGCTCGTCCGGGGTGGTGACGTTCACACCGACGCCGCCGAAGGCTTCCATCATCTTGTCGTAACGGGCATTCTCGACGAACACGGTCGTGCCCGGATCGCGGCCCGTCGGATCCTTGTCGGTGCCGCGGTAGATGCCGTTGTTGTTGAAGATGACGATGCAGACCGGCAGGTTGTAGCGGCAGATCGTCTCCACCTCCATGCCGGAGAAGCCGAAGGCCGAGTCGCCCTCGACCGCGAGGACCGGCTTGCCGGTTTCGACGGCGGCGGCGATGGCAAAGCCCATGCCGATGCCCATCACGCCCCAGGTGCCGACGTCGAGACGCTTGCGCGGCTGGTACATGTCGATGACGCCGCGGGCGAGGTCGAGCGTGTTGGCGCCCTCGTTGACGAGGATGGCGTCCGGACGCTCGGCAATGACGGTCTTCAGCGCGCCGAGGGCCGAATGGAAGTCCATCGGCGAGGAGTTCTTCATCAGCCGCGACGCCATCTTGGCGATGTTGGCGTCCTTCTTGGCGCTGATGGCGCCGGTCCACTCGGCCGAGGGAGCTTCCCACTTGCCGTCGATGCCGGACAGAAGCGCCTTGACGCAGGAGCCGATGTCACCAACGAGCGGAGCGGCGATCTCGACGTTGGAGTCCATCTCCTTCGGCTCGATGTCGATCTGGATGAACTTCTTGGAGCCGGCGGGGCCCCACTGCTTGCCCTTGCCGTGGCTGAGCAGCCAGTTGAGGCGGGCGCCGACGAGGACGACCACGTCGGATTCCAGCAGCGCCAGCGAACGGGCGGCACCGGCGGACTGCGGGTGGTTGTCCGGCAGAAGGCCCTTGGCCATCGACATCTGCAGGAAGGGGATGCCCGACTTTTCGACGAACGCACGGATGTCGTCGTCAGCCTGGGCGTAAGCCGCGCCCTTGCCGAGGATGATGAGCGGCTTCTTGGCGCCCTTCAGCACGTCCATCGCACGCTTGACGGCGGCCGGAGCCGGGAGCTGCTCGGGAGCGGGGTCGATCACCTTGACCAGCGACTGGGCGCCCTTTTCCGCGTCGAGAACCTGGCCGAAGAGCTTGGCCGGCAGGTCGAGGTAGACACCGCCCGGACGGCCCGAGCAGGCCGCGCGGATGGCGCGGGCGACACCGATGCCGATGTCTTCGGCATGAAGCACGCGGAAGGCGGCCTTGCAGAGCGGCTTGGCGATCGCGAGCTGGTCCATTTCCTCGTAGTCGCCCTGCTGCAGGTCGACGATCTCACGCTCGGAGGAGCCGGAGATGAGGATCATGGGGAAGCAGTTGGTCGTGGCGTTGGCGAGAGCCGTCAGACCGTTGAGGAAGCCGGGCGCAGAGACCGTGAGGCAAATCCCGGGCTTCTTGGTCAGGAAGCCGGCGATCGCGGCGGCGTTGCCGGCGTTCTGCTCGTGGCGGAACGAGACGACGCGGATGCCTTCTTCCTGGCACATGCGGCCGAGGTCGGTGATCGGAATCCCCGGAACGCCGTAAATGGTCTCGATGCCGTTGAGCTTCAGCGCGTCGATCACAAGATGGAAGCCATCGGTGAGATCGCGCTCTTCTTCAGTGGCGGCATCAATGGTTTGTGCTACTGCGGACATTCCGTTTTCTCCCGGACGTTCTTTAGGACTGTCTTGCTATAGGACTGTCTTGGTTGATCTTCTGCGATCCGTCTCGTGCCATTCGAAGCGACCTAGGCCTGCTGGCCAATCGCCTCAACGAATTGGGTCAGTCCCAGCGTATGCTGCCGGGACAGGGCCTCGGCCCGATCCGCATCCCTCTTTTCCAGCGCGTCGATGATGCCGAAATGGTCGTCGATCGAGCGCCGCCGGCGTTCAGCCCTGCCGATTGCAATCTGGCGGATGCCGCGCACATGCAAGAGCAGGTCCTCGGTCAGGTCGATCAGCGTCTGCGATCCGCTGAGACGGATGATCGCCTGGTGAAAATCCAGATTGGCCCGCGAGTATTCGCCAAGCGCCTCGGGGCCAAAATCCTCCACATTGCTGTCGGTGAACAGGTCACGCAAAGCCGAGACTTCCTCGGGCCTGGCGTTCAAGGCCACCAACCGAGCGGCAATTGCCTCAAGGGCGGCCCAGGCCTCGATAATCTCGATGATCTGGTCCGGCGACTTACGGACGACGACCACGCCGCGCCTTGGTACGGTGCGCACGAAGCCTTCGTATTCCAGCATCGCGATGGCCTCACGAACGGGCGTCCGCGATACGCCGTATTCCTTGGACAGCTGCCTCTCACCCAACTCAATCGTTTTATCCGTGCCATAAACATCCATCTCGACGATGGCCTGCTTCAGGGCCTGGTAAATGCGACGCTTGTTGGTTTGTCCGTTGTCCGGGGCCTTTGCACGGCGTCCGGACCCAGTCGGCCGTCTGACTTGCGCTCCCGGCCGCATCGTTCCTGATCTCTCCCCAGATGGCATTTCTTTGTTGGCATTACCGTTGGCATGCCAAATACCAGATGTCAATCGATCATGTGGCGCTTTGCCTCTCTTGACCTGTGGAATCGCGTCATCGTGTTCGCAGATAGGCCTGCGCGGGGTCGCGGCAAGGCGGCTGCAAGCCCTTTGGCGCAGGCCGTGCAGATGATCCCGGCCGCCCGGAGCAGGGCGGATGGGTGGCTCTCACCTCCATTGAATCAAGATGTTTCGGTGTTGCTGCATTGCGATGGCGCGATGGCTGCCTCATCGGGCGACGCCGAGGGGCCTGAAGAGACGGTCAGAAGGATTCACTCCGTCGCCGGCAAAGGATCTTTTCCCCCACGACACATTTGGCGTCACGATGAAGGTGCCCGACTGTCGTAAATCGTTTAACAATTTGAAAAGTCTTAGAAATCTATAAAGTTTGGCTTATTTCATTCAAGCCGGCTTGAAAAATTTAGAGGCCTCATTCCGGAGAACATTTTTCCGTGAAGGATATAATCAGTCTTACTGACTTGTTTTCCTTGGATCTGTCCAAAAAGTTTGTTTCTGTCACGTAACAAAATCTCGTCTGGTTGTATCTCAACGGATCGATTGCAACCATGAAAAGCTACTTAAAAACAGTGACTTTGTTTAAATTGCAGATCTTCAAAAAAAGGCAGTTGCCGTTTGGCATAATAGATACCAGTGTCTGGCCCTTCAGCGCGGCATCCAAGTCCGAACAAGCGTGAAGGGTTAGGAAATGACTCAATCGATTCAACACCAGGCATCAGCGCAACCTGTCAGCGACGGCTACCGTTGGGGACAGTTGGCCATCGGCGTCGTCTGCATGGTCATGATCGCCAATCTGCAATACGGCTGGACGTTCTTCGTTCCGGAAATCAAGCAATCCTTCGGCTGGTCACGGTCGGAAATCCAATGGGCCTTCACGCTCTTCGTCCTGTTCGAGACATGGCTGGTCCCTGTCGAAGGCTGGTTCGTCGACAAGTTCGGCCCGAAGATTGTCATTCTCATCGGCGGTGTGCTGTGCGGTGCCGGCTGGGTCATCAACTCGATGGCATCCGACATGTTCACCTTCTGCCTCGGCCAAGTTCTGGCGGGCATAGGCGCGGGATCGGTCTATGGCACGTGCGTCGGTAACGCGCTGAAGTGGTTCCCGGACAAGCGCGGCCTTGCCTCCGGTATCACGGCGGCGGGCTTCGGTGCCGGTTCGGCCCTCACCGTCTGGCCGATCCAGGCAACGATCGCCAACTTCGGCTACCAGCATGCCTTCCTGTGGTTCGGCCTCGGGCAGGGCATCATCATCGTCATCTTCTCCTTCTTCCTCTATGCGCCGAAGGAGGGACAGGTTCCCGAGGCTGAGTCCAAGGGCAACATCGTCCAGAGCAAGCGCCAGTACACGCCCCAGGAAGTGGTCAAGCACCCGATGTTCTGGCTCATGTACGCCATGTTCGTGATGGTGGGCTCGGGCGGCCTGGTCGTCACGGCCAACCTTGCTCCGATGGCCAAGGACCTCGGCGTCGCCGACATGTCGATCGCCTGGGGCATGACCGCCCTGACGCTGGCCGCCACCATCGACCGCGTGCTCAATGGCGTGACCCGGCCCTTCTTCGGCTGGATCTCCGACAAGATCGGCCGCGAAAACACGATGTTCATCGCCTTCGCGATCGAGGCCATCGGCATCTACCTGCTCTATCTGTGGGGCCACAACCACATCGCGTTCGTGATCCTGTCGGGTACGGTGTTCTTTGCCTGGGGCGAGATCTACAGCCTCTTCCCCTCCACCTGCACGGACACCTTCGGTTCCAAGTTCGCCGCGACCAACGCCGGTCTTCTCTACACGGCAAAGGGCACGGCGGCGCTTCTGGTGCCGTTCGGGACGGCTCTGGCCGGTGCCGGTAACTGGGGTCCGGTCTTCATCATCGGTGTCGTGCTCAACGCCCTGACCGCCTTCCTGGCGATCGGGGTGCTGAAGCCCTGGCGCCGCGGCATGCTGGCTTCCAACGCCCGCGCGGTGGATATGCAGCCTGCCGAATAAGGCACTCCAGCCCTGCCGGGTGCTGCATCCGGCAGGGCGTACAGACGTCTTGAACGTTGCTGTCGGGCCTGGATGCGGCTTTCTACAGATTCATTCAAGGCTCTGGCTGAAATAGGAATTTCGCCCTTTTCACCGTTCCGGTCCCTGCCAAGAAAACTGATCGTGATGCGCCGCTGACTTCGCAGGGACTTGACATTCATGTTGTTTGGCATGCCAAATGCCACCCGCTGGCGTGCCATGGTTCGGCGGCCGGTCCGATCCGCTTGCCAACGCGGCTGTCGTGCATGAGAGCAGGCGATCGGTGTGGGAGGACAGAGAATGACGCTATCTGGCAGACTTGGGCCTTCGGGTCACGAGACGGCTTCCGTCCGCCGAGTTTGCATGCCGGTGGCGAGCAGCATGGCGAACGGAGCCTGACCATGGCGTCGTTCGACCACGAGCAGCTCGTCGCGGTGATCCCCGACGCGGTCATCGTGTCCGGTCCTGACGGCCGGATCACGTTCTGGAACGCAGCGGCGGAGCGGATCTTCGGGTTTTCGGCCGAGGAGGCCATCGGGCAGTCGCTCGATCTGATCATTCCGGAGCGCCAGCGACCGGCCCACTGGAACGGCTATGAGAAGACGATGCAGACCGGGGTGACCCGCTACGGCACGTCGCTGCTCAAGGTGCCGGCGCTGCACAAGGACGGATCGAGCCTTTCGATCGCGTTCACGGTGGCGCTGATGCACGACGCCGATGGAACGATTTCAGGCATCGTCGCGGTCGTCCGCGACGAGACCGAGCGCTGGCAGCAGGACCGAGAGCTGCGGCGCAAGTTGAAGGAGTTGCAGGCGAAGGTCGCGGAGTAAAGCGTTTCCGCGTCCCTGCCGCGCCGGTTCGCCGCCAGGCGGAAAACCGGTTGCAAGCAAGTTTCCACCCTCGTCGGGTGGGAGTGTGATGTTCCGGGCCAAACGTCCTTTCCCGGCGGGCCTCCGGACGGAAAATGAAACGATTGAAAAGGGAGAAAGACCCAGATGAGTAAGCCACTCGAAGGGATCAAGATTATTGACTTCACGCACGTTCAGGCCGGTCCCGCCTGCACGCAGCTGCTCGCCTGGTTCGGCGCGGACGTCATCAAGGTCGAGCGTCCCGGCGCCGGCGACGTGACCCGCTCGCAGCTGCGTCACGTCAAGGACGCCGACGCGCTCTACTTCACCATGCTGAACTCCAACAAGCGCTCGCTGACGCTCAACACCAAGACGCCGCAGGGCAAGGAAGTGCTTGAGAAGCTGATCGCCGAATCGGACGTCATGGTCGAGAACTTCGGCCCCGGCGCGCTCGACCGTATGGGCTTCACCTGGGAGCACATTCAGTCGCTCAACCCGGGCATGATCCTCGCCTCGGTGAAGGGCTTCTCCGACGGCCACCACTACGAAGACCTGAAGGTCTACGAGAACGTCGCCCAGTGCGCCGGCGGTGCTGCCTCGACCACCGGCTTCTGGGATGGCCCGCCGACCGTTTCGGCCGCCGCTCTCGGCGACTCGAACACCGGCATGCACCTTGCCATCGGCATCCTCACGGCTCTGCACCAGAAGAACAAGACCGGCACCGGCCAGAAGGTCGCGGTCTCGATGCAGGACTCGGTGCTGAACCTTTGCCGCGTCAAGCTGCGCGACCAGCAGCGTCTCGACGCCCTCGGCTACCTGGAAGAGTATCCGCAGTATCCGCACGGCTCCTTCTCGGACGTCGTGCCGCGCGGCGGCAACGCCGGCGGTGGCGGTCAGCCGGGCTGGGTGCTGAAGTGCAAGGGCTGGGAAACCGACCCGAACGCCTACATCTACTTCACCATCCAGGGCCATGCCTGGGCTCCGATCTGCAAGGCGCTCGGCAAGCCGGAGTGGATCGACGATCCGGAGTACAACACGGCGGAAGCCCGCCAGGACAAGATCTTCGACATCTTCAATTTCATCGAGAGCTGGCTCTCGACGAAGACGAAGTTCGAGGCGGTCGATATCCTGCGCAAGTTCGACATTCCGTGCTCGCCGGTCCTGTCGATGAAGGAAATCGCCAACGATCCGTCGCTGCGCGAGAGCGGCACGATCGTCGAGGTCGACCATCCGAAGATCGGCAAGTACCTGACCGTCGGTTCGCCGATCAAGTTCTCGGACATGAAGGTCGAGGTGAAGGCTTCGCCGCTGCTCGGCGAGCACACCGACGAGGTGCTGCAGCAGCTCGGCTACTCCGCCGAGCAGATCGCCGAGATGCACGCGGCTCAGGCCGTCTGATCACGGATCAGCCATCTGGCCAGGGGCGGCACAGTCGAGCCGCCCCTGGCCAAGACGACAAACACGGGATGACGCGCTTCTTGCGCGCCATCCTTTTTTATTTTCAGGCCCGCGCCGGCCGCAGGCGGCCCTCGTTCACACCCTTCGCAGGCACCCGAACGACGCTCGGGAAATCCTGCCCCGCGAGCGGCCCGCCGCGCCTTGCGCCTCGCCGGAAATGGCCCCGGGCCACAATTTCGGGCGACGCCGCGGCTTTTGCCTTCTCGTCGTGCCAATTTCATCCGGCCTGAGTGGCATAGCGTTTCAATTCTTCCAAACAACCGGATGAACCTCCTAGGCTCGCCGCAGGAGGGGACAAGCAAGCCGCGAGCCCATCTCCGCCGACGAGCCGCTGGCGACTTCCGCATCCGGCAGTCGGCCTCTTCTCCGGTCCGGACGGACGGACGGACTTGTCCGGCCTGGAGCGCGTCCATCCGCATGCAGCAAATTGAGCCTCCGCCTGCGCTCAATGGTGTTCGGTCACGTTCGACCCCCTGGGGCACCTCTGCCGTTCCGTTTCGTCGCCCCGGCATCCAACGCGCCGGACAGCGCGCCGGGACGGCTTGCCCGCCGCCTGTCGCCGCACGGATCGATCGCATGCAGTCATGCAGGAGACAGGGAGGGAACGATGAAAGAAAAATTCTCGATTAAGATCGACGGCACCATGCGGGACATCACGGCTGATCCCGAGATGCCGCTGCTCTATGCGCTGCGCGGCGCACTCGAACTCAAGGGGCCGAAATTCGGCTGCGGGCTTGCCCAGTGCGGCGCCTGCACGGTTCTCATGGACAACCAGCCGATCCGCTCCTGCGTGACCCCGGTCTCGGCGGTGGACGGAGACATCCGCACGCTCGACGGCCTCGGCACCGAGGAAAAGCCGCATCCCGTTCAAGCCGCCTTCATGGCCGAGGAAGTCCCGCAGTGCGGCTACTGCACCAATGGCTGGATGATGTACACGGTCGCGCTCTTGGAGCGGAATCCCGACGCCACGGACCAGGACATCCGTGACGAATTCGTCGGCCTGAAGTGCCGCTGCGCCACCCACATGTCGATCATGCGGGCGGTCAAGCGCGCGGCCAAGGAAATGCGGACCTGAGGGGGGATGGGAAAATGATCAATCCAAGCCTTGCGCGCCGCGATCTGCTCAAAGCCGGCGGCGCTCTTGTCGTCGCGTTTGCCGTGCCGGCCGGCATTCTGGAAACCACCGATCCTGCTGCGGCGCGCGCGACCAACAGGCCGCTCGATCCCGCCTCGCTCGATTCGTGGATCGCCGTCTCCTCGGACAACACCGTCACGGTGTACTGGGGCAAGATGGACATGGGCCAGGGAACCGACACGGGCATCGCCATCATGGCGGCCGAGGAACTGGATGTCGGCATCGACCGCGTCAACGTGATCCAAGGCGACACCGCGCTCACCGTCGATCAGGGCGGGGCGTCGGGCAGCACCGGCGTGCAGGAGAGCGGCGTCGCTATTCGCAACGCAGCGGCCGAGGCGCGCCGGGTGCTCATGGACATGGCCGCCAAGAAACTGGAACTTCCCGCCGATGCGCTGACGGTGAAGGACGGAACAGTCGTCGCGGTCGCGGACGCCTCGAAATCGGTGACCTATGGCGAACTTGTCGGCAACCGCTATTTCTCGTCGACCATTCAGTGGAACGGGAAATACGGCAACAGCCTCACCCTGAAGAGCAAGTTTCCCCCGAAATCGCCGGATCAGTACACCCTCGTCGGGACCGAAGTGCCGCGCAAGGACGTGCCCGGCAAGGTCATGGCGACACGCAGCTATGCCCATCACATGGTCTTGCCCGGCATGCTGCACGGGCGAATGGTGCGCCCACCCGTTGCCGGAGCGGTTCCGGTCGAGGTCGATACGGCATCGGTGGCCCCGTTCGCGGCGCAGGTCGTGTGGAAGGACCATTTCCTTGGCGTCGTGGCAGAGGAAGAGTGGGACGCGATTCGTGCGTCGCAGGAGTTGAAGGTGACCTGGTCGGACCCTTCGCCGCAACTGAAGACGACCACGTCCGGACTGCACGACTACATCCGCGGCGCAAAGGTCATGTCGGAAAAGCACACGACGGAAGACGGCGACGTGGACGGCGCTATCAAAGGCGCGCCGAAGCAGATCACTGCCCAGTACGAATGGCCATTCCAAAGTCATTCGCGCATGGCTCCGGCCTTCGGTCTGGCCGATGTCACGCGGGACGGGGTGACGGTGTGGACGGATTCGCAAAAGCCGCATTCGGTCCGGCCCGGTGTCGCCGATGTGCTCGGCATTCCGGAGGAAAACGTCCGGGCGATCTGGATGCCGGGTCCGGGGTCCTACGGGCGTTCGGACGCCGATGACGGCGCGGCGGATGCGGCGGTTCTATCGGCGGCGGTCGGTCGACCCGTGCGCGTGCAGTGGATGCGCCACGAAGGCATTGCCTGGGATCCGAAAGGCGTTGCTGCCGTCACCACGGGCAGGGCGGGCCTCGATGCGGATGGCAACGTCGTCGGCTACAACTTCACCATCAAGGCCTTCTCCCGCAGCAACATGCGCTCGCGCGGCGACGAGGCGGGCTCGCTGCTGGCCGGCCATCTGCTGGAGCGCAAGCCCGAAAATGGCTACGCCTCCCGGTCGCCGGAGCAGTCCTACAAGTTCGCCACCATGCGCTACACCGAACAGGTGATCGATCCGCTTCTGCTGACCGCTTCGCCGCTCAGGACCGCGCATATGCGTGACCCGATGGGGCCGGAGGTGCATTTCGGGCAGGAGAGCTTCATCGACGAGGTGGCGCTGGCGGCGAACATGGACCCCGTTGCCTTCCGGCTGAAATATCTGACGGACCCTCGCGATATCGCGGTGGTGGAGACGGCCGCCAAGGCGGCGAAGTGGCAAACGCGCGTCGGTCCCAATCCCGATCCGGGCGAGGGCGACATCCTGAAAGGGCGTGGCATTGCCTATGCGCAGCGTGGCGGTCCAGTCAACGCGGTCGTCGCCGAAGTCGAAGTGAACCGGAAGACGGGCCGGGTCTGGGTGCGGAAATTCACCGTCGCCGCCGACCACGGCCAGGTCATCAACGCCAGGGCGATCCGCTCGACCATCGAGGGCAGCGTCATGATGGCTCTCAGCCGCACGCTGTTCGAGGAGGTGGATTTCGATGAAGCGATGGTTCGCTCGCACGACTGGGACTCCTATCCGATCATGGAGATGCAGGACATCCCGGAAGAGGTCGAGATTCACCTGATCGAGCATCCCGAACTCGGGCCGCTGGGCGCTGGCGAATCCTCGACCCGCATCGTGCCGGGTGCGGTCGCGAACGCCTTCTTCGATGCGACGGGCGTCCGTCTGCGCAAGATGCCGATGACGCCGGATCGCGTGCTCGCGGCGCTTGGGAAAGCGTAGGACAGCGCGCAGGGCATTCACAGGACGGGCGCCTCTGGCGCCCGTTTTTCTATTGGCACGATCTGCTGGCCTGTTCCCAGCCGGGCGCGCCCGCGGCGGGAGGCGGCCTTCGGGCCGCGGTGCTCGCGGTATGAATCCAGGATCGCCAAGCGGATGAGGGTGCCGGCGCATTATCCGGCGGCGAAACTGTTTTACCGGCCGACGGGTGCCGCCTTGCAATCGGGCATTCTATTCTCCGTTTCGGTTCCGAATCCTGCCTCTAAACGCATGAATTTCCGGGGCTTTGCCGTCATGCTCCGGCATCCGCCCGAATGTCGTACGGCGCTTTGCCTTGCATGCCTCTTTATTGATCACCGTGGTGTCTTGCCGGGGGACGCGTCCTGCGTCTAATCATGAGGCGAAACCAGACGGAAGTGAGGTCGACATGGATAGCGCAGCCATCGTTCAAGGGCCGCTCACCGATCCTGCCACCCTCGAGGCGCAGTGCCGCAGCCGCCTGGAGAGCTTTCGCGGGCGCCTGAGGGACGAGCCGCGATACAATCCCGTGGCGCAGCTTTCCTTCGAACTTTCCCGGGACATGGAAGCCGGCAAGCTGGCCCACGAGGACCTGATCAATCTGGCCCGCCGGCTCGGGCAGGAATCCTTCGAGGCGCGGGCCGAAGGGCTTGGCGCCTATGTCGGCCCGGTCGCCCTCAAAGACAACGTGGACCGGCTGAGGGCGGCGATCGAGAAGCTGATCGGCAGCGGCGGCTCCTTTGAGGACGATCTCGCGCTTCTGGAGCGCGCCCGCATCGGCATCGTCTTCACGGCCCATCCGACCTTCCTCCTGAAGCGCAGCCAGCGTCAGGCGCTGGCCCGCAAGGCGAGCGGCCACGACGTGGCGACGCCGTCCGATCCTCTCGGTCCCGATTCGCCGATGACGCTGCAGATCGAGCACGCGGCGACGCTCGACGCGCTCGATGCCGCGAAGGCGGCTCTCGTGACCTTCACCCGCGTTGCGGTCGCCGTGATGAAGGAGCGCCATCCGGACGACTGGAAGCAGACCAATGTCGGCTTTTCCGGGCTCGGGACCTGGATCGGCTATGACCTCGACGGGCGCACGGACATCCGCTGGAGCGATACGTTCCGCTTCCGGCTGGCGGAAAAGGTTCACCAGATCTCCCGCTACGAGACGGTCCTGGAACGGATTTGCGACAAGTTTCCCGGCGCTGCCGAGGAGAACAGCCGCATCGGCCAGCTGTCGCTGCGACTGAAGCGGCTTCGCGCCTGGAGCGCCTGGGTCCACGAGGCCTTTTCCCAGGAACCGCTCGACAAGGGCTCGCTCGACACGGCGGCCGACCTTCTGACGTCGGACCATCCGCACAAGGAGGTGAGTGTCGACGCGCTCGTCGCCATGCTCAACGAGGCGATCGAGGAGGCGCCAGACGATCTGGCGATCGAGCTGATCACCCTGCGCAGCGAGATGAAGTCGCTCGGCTTCGGCGTCGGCGAGGTGCACATGCGCATCAACGCCACGCAGCTTCACAATGCGATCATGCAGCATCTCGACATGGAGTCGGAGGAGCAGATCGGTAGCCGGTCGATGATGGACCGCCTGGCGGGCCTCATCCGCGACGCCGAGCCGCTGAAGGTCAATTTCGGCTCGCTCGACATCGAGCAGAAGACGGCGCTGCGCATGTTCATCATCGCCGCGCAGATCCTGAAGCATGTCGACCGCGACTGCTCGATCCGCATGCTGATCGCCGAATGCGAACTGCCGGCGACGGCGCTGACGGCCTTCTATTTTTCCAAGCTCTTCGGCGTCGACCACAAGATCGACGTCTCGCCGCTGTTCGAGACGCCTGCAGCGCTGGAAAGCGCCTCGCGGTTCTTCGAGGCCCTGGCAAGCACGCCTGAATATTGCGAGATGGTGCGCAAGCGCGGCCGGATCGCGATCCAGACCGGCTTTTCCGACTCCGGCCGCTTCATGGGCCAGATTCCGGCGGCCCTGGCGATCGAGCGTCTTCACGGCCAGCTTGCCCGCACCTGCGAGCGTCACGGCCTGACCGACGTCGAGGTCCTGATCTTCGACACCCACGGCGAATCGGCGGGGCGCGGAGCGCACCAGCGTTCCTTTGTCGATCGCTCGCTCTATGTGTTCAGTCCGTGGGCCCGGATGCAGTTCGAAACGCTCGGGATCAAGGTCAAGCACGAGGTGACCTTCCAGGGCGGCGACGGCTTTGTCTATTTCGAAACGCCGGAGCTTGCCCTTGCTACGGTCAGCCGCCTGATCGAGGCTGAAGCGGACTGGCGCGATCTTGCCGGCGAGGATGCGCTTTATTCGCGGACGAATTTCTCGCTCGACTTCTATCGCCGGGTCGCCAATTTCCACGATCACCTGCTGGATGACCGGGCCTATCACGTAACTCTCGGCTCCTTTGCGCCCGGTCTTCTCAACGAGACGGGCTCGCGCAAGTCGCGGCGGCAGTTCGACGTCTCGGCCAGCGACGTGCATCAGGTGCGCAAGTTCCGGGCGATCCCGCACAACGCCATCCTGCAGCAGCTCGGTCATCCGCTGACGGTGATCGCGGGCTTCGGCACGGCGATGCGCGGCGACGAGGACCGGTTCGTGGACGTCTATGCGACATCGGACCGGCTGCGCCGGCTGACGTCGCATGTCAGCGAGATGAAAAAGCGGTCGAGCATCAAGGCACTGGCGGCCTTCGCGGTGCTCTACGATCCGGTCTTCTGGTCGACCCGGCCCTATGCGGGGGCGGAACCGCATCTGGCCGAGCCATGTCTCTTCATCACCCAGCTTCTGGAAGAGGACGATAGGGCGGCCTCGATCAGCGCGATGGCCGTGAAGCTCAGGCTCGACGCCATCTGGCTGCACCGGGTGCTCGATCGCTGCGGGCTCAATCCGGGTTCGGAGGTCAGCGAGAAGCGGCAGCGGCTCGACATGCTGCACGCGGTGCGACTGGCGCTTCTCCAGCACATTTTCCTCATGGCGGCCCGCGTGCCCCGGTTCTCGACGCGCAACGACATTTCGCGCGACGACATCATGCAGCTCATCTTCGCGCTACGCATTCCCGAGGCCGTCGCGCTGCTGCACGATGCCTATCCGGCCGACGGGGCGGACATGTCGGGCTATAAATTGCGTGAATCGTACACATATCCGGGCGAGGCGCCGGCCAACTACGAGTCCCTGAGCGCGCGGCTGATCGATCCGATCACGGAATGCCACGCGGCGATTCTCGAAATCGGAGCGGCCATTGCGCTTGAGTTCGGCGCTCATGGGTGATCGAATGGCGTCCGGTATGCAAAAAATCGGACGCCATAACGCCTGAACGCCGGGATTCAGAGAGGAACCCCCTCAAATACTGCCGTTTCGGGATGAATTGTCTCACCTCCCTCTCACTTCGTGCAATAATGCTGAGATGGCATTATAAATCCCAGTGAAGTGGATGGTTTGGGAGGCGTAGCAGGTGGCAATCAAATCGCAGGTTCGGTGGCCGATCGCCGACGAGTCGACACCGGAACTGGTGCTGGAAAAGTTTGCTCCCGAGCAGACCTACAAGACGCGCGTCTACAGCGCGTTGAAACAGGCCATCACCAACATGGACATCTATAGCAGCAACGAGCCAACCTGGCTCGACGAGCGACAGTTGTCCGAACGTCTTGGGATCAGCCGAACTCCGGTTCGCGAAGCGATTGCCATGCTGGAGCAGCAGGGTTTCGTCAAGTCGATGCCGCGGCGGGGGATCATCGTCCTGCGCAAGACGAAGCGCGAAGTCATCGAGATGGTCCAGGCCTGGGCGGCACTGGAGGGCATGGCAGCCCGCCTCGTGACCCAGCGGGCCAAGGACGCCGACATCGCCAAGCTTCGGCCGATGTTCGCGGAGTTCGACGAGACCCACAAGCCGTCCGACTATCTGTCCGATTATTCGACTGCGAATATCCGCTTCCATCAGACGATCATTCAGCTGACCGGTTCGCAAGTGCTTGCCGAAATGACGGAGAACCTGCTGTTGCATGTGCGCGGCATCCGCCAGATCACCATCGGGCGCGACGATCGCGCCAGCCAGTCGATCCTCGATCACCGCGCCATCATCGCCGCGCTCGAGGCGCGCGACACGGAGCTCGCCGAAAAGCTGGCGCGCGACCACACGCTCGGCCTTGCCGACTATGTGGACAAGCACAGCGAGGGCATCTTCGACTGAGCGTTCGCGACCGATCGCTGTTTTTCTGTCATGGCTGCCGGACGCTGCTCGCGTCGGCAGCCATTTCCTTGAGTGGCCGCCGTCTGCGGACTTGACCGGCTCTGGCAGGCGTCTTACGTCCCGCTCAAGCCTTTATCCGGCCGCCCTGTCACTCCCAATCGATCCGGAGCGCTCCCATGACCAGTCTGCCCGAGACCATGACCGTCATCGCCATCAAGGAGCCGGGCGGGCCCGAGGTCCTGCAGCCCGACACGCGCCCGGTGCCGGCGCCGGGTCCGGGCGAGGTGCTGGTCAAGGTGATGGCCGCGGGGGTCAACCGTCCCGACGTGCTGCAGCGCTCTGGCGCCTATCCGCCGCCGAAGGGAACGACGGATCTGCCGGGGCTTGAGGTCAGCGGCATCATCGCGGCGGTCGGCGAGGGGACGCAGCGCTGGTCGGTCGGCGACAAGGTCGTGGCGCTGACGCCGGGCGGCGGCTACGCCGAGTATGCCCTTGTCGACGGGCGCAACGTTCTGCCGCTGCCGGGCGATCTCGACTGGGTGACGGCGGCCGCGCTGCCGGAGACCTTCTTTACCGTCTGGCACAACGTCTTTCAGCGCGGCGGCCTGAAGGCCGGCGAGACGCTGCTCATTCATGGCGGTTCGTCCGGCATCGGCACCACGGCGATCATGCTTGCCAAGGCGTTCGGCGCTCGGGTCTTCACGACGGCGGGCTCGGATGAAAAATGCGAGGCCTGCCGCAAGCTCGGCGCGGATCTCGCCATCAACTACAAGACCCAGAACTGGCTGGAAGAGGTGCGCAATGCGACCGACAAGAAGGGCGTCGAGCTGATCCTCGACATGGTCGGCGGCCCCTATATCGAGCAGAACTACGTTGCCGCCGCCAACGATGGGCGGATCGTCAACATCGCCTTCCTGATGGGCTCGAAGGTGGAGATCGATTTCACCCGCCTGATGATGAAGCGCCTCATCCAGACCGGCTCGACGCTTCGGGCCCAGTCGGTGGCCGCCAAGGCGAAGATCGCCGCCGAGCTTGAGGAAAAGGTCTGGCCGCTTGTCGCCGCCGGCACCGTGAAGCCGGTGATCCACGCGGTCTTCCCGCTGGCCGAGGCCGCGAAGGCGCATGCGCTGATGGAGACCAGCAGCCATATCGGCAAGATCGTCATGACGGTGGGCGCCGAGGCCTGATCGCCTCCGGCGCGCCACCGTCTTGTTCTTCAGCCTCTGGACAACCCGTGTTCGCGCACGTGGGTGGCCAGGCCCAGCGCATGATTGCGCACGAGGACGCCGGCCAGATCCGCATCACGCGCCTTGAGGGCGTGAATGATCTCCGAGTGCTCGGATCTGGACCGTTCGGCACGCAGCTCCTGCTTGAGCGCCGCCCGCCGGATGGCCTTCATGTGCACCAGCAACCCGCTCGTCAGACCATCGATGATCGTGTTGCCGCCGAGGCGAAGAATTTCCTGGTGAAAGCGGAAATTGGCGTCCGAATAGACCTCGTCGGCACCCTCGTCGGCGTTGTCGGCGTCCTCGAACAGCCCTTTGAGCGAGGACAGTTCCTCGTCCGTTGCCCGCTCGGTCGCAAGTCTTGCCGCCATGGATTCAAGACTCGCCCAGGCACAGATCATTTCCACAATCTCGTCGCGCGATTTCTTCATGACGAAGAAGCCGCTGCGGGCGACCGACTGGACGAGCCCCTCGCGAGCCAGGACGCAGAGGGCCTCGCGGATCGGCGTGCGGCTGACGCCGAGCTGTTCGGCCAGTTCCCGCTCATCAAGCCGGATGGCGTCCGGCGTCGAATAAAAATCCATCTGCGCAATGGTGTTTCGAATCGCCTCGTAGGCGAAATTTCGCAACGTCGGCTGAACGGCCTGCTTCTGGTCGACCATTCGTCGCGGTGATCGCGTCGCTTTCAAAGCTGTTATCCCTCCCAACAATTATGTTTTTTTGCAGTATCGTTTGGCTTTGGCATAATGGCAATAGATCTTCACTGTAGAGGCAAAAATTCTTTGATTCCGCAAGTTTAACGATTTTCGGCGGCATTTATTTCTCCGCGTCGCGGGCGTTCAAAAGCTACCTTCCGGGAGATCGGCGTTCCAAGGGCCAGTTATGCTGCGATGCACTCCATGATGGTGCGATGCATCTTGGAATGGGGCGCGAACGACCATTTCTGCTCTGATTATTCTTCAAAGCCGCATCCTCGATTCACGCGGCTCCTTGCCGAGATTTCGTTGGCATGATAAATACCAGTCATCAGGCCGGGCCCCTCTGGCGGTTCCTTGAACCGCGATGTCGGACTGAAAAAGAAAATCGGGAGTGGCCCGCCGAACTGGTTTTGCCCATCGGATCTGCGTATCGATGCGCCATCAATTGGCGGCGACGCGGGGCTGATCTGGGGGACCAGTGGAATTTCCGCCGGCCGCTTCTCCCATGAACACATCGAGAGGAGCATTCGCATGGAGGGAATGATCGCCCAGCTGCTGGCGCCGGAAGCGCTGACAGCACTGATGACTGTCATCATGATCAATATCGTGTTGTCGGGCGACAACGCGGTCGTTATCGGCCTCGCAGCCGCCGGCCTCCCGGCCGAACAGCGCAAGAAGGCCATCCTTTTCGGCATCGCCGCGGCAACGGTGATGCGTCTCGCCTTCGCCGGCGTCGGCGCCTATCTCGTCAACATCACCGGTATTCTTCTCCTCGGCGGAGCGCTGCTGTTCTACGTCTGCTGGAAGATGTGGCAGGAACTGCGCGGAAGCGGGGAAGATGGCGAAGGCGCCCATGGCAGCGGCCATCAGGAGAAGACATTCCTGCAGGCCGCCTGGCAGATCGTGGTCGCGGACGTGTCGATGTCGCTCGACAACGTTCTGGCCATCGTCGGCGCCGCCAAGGACCATCCGGTCGTCATGATGATCGGTCTCGTCGTCTCCATCGCGCTGATGGGCATTGCCGCCAACTTCATTGCGGGCCTGCTCAACCGCTATCGCTGGATCGCCTACGTGGGTCTTGCCATCATCGTCTACGTGGCGGCGGACATGACCTATCACGGCTTCCTCGACGTCCTGCCCTTCATGACGGGCGGCGAGGCACCGCACGCCTGATCCTGGCCTCCCAAGGCATCAGACAAAAAAACGGCCCCGGGAAACCGGGGCCGTTTCTTTTTGCGATCGTGATGGAGTGGAGCGGTGCCAGTCCGCTCCTCGTCCGCTTCGGGGCCGCCGGTCTCCGGCGGCCCTTCCGGCCGGGATCGATCAGGCTGCGAGCTGGCGCAGCACGTAGTGCAGGATGCCGCCGTTCTTGTAGTAGTCGAGCTCGTCCAGCGTATCGATGCGGCAGAGCAGGGGCACGGTCCTGACGGTTCCGTCCTCGAAGGTGATCTCCGCTTCCATCATCTGGCGCGGCTTGACCTCCTCGATGCCCTTGATCGTGACGCTTTCCTTGCCGGTCATGCCGAGGCTCGTCCAGGAGGTGCCCTCCTCGAAGGTGAGTGGCAGGATGCCCATGCCGACGAGGTTGGAGCGGTGGATGCGCTCGAAGGACTGCGCGATCACCGCCTTGACGCCGAGCAGCTTGGTGCCCTTGGCCGCCCAGTCGCGCGAGGAGCCGTTGCCGTATTCGACGCCGGCGAAGACCACCAGCGGCACCTCTTCCTTGGCGTAGCGCATGGCGGCGTCGTAGATATACATCTTCTCGCCGGAGGGCTGGTGGATGGTCCAGCCGCCCTCGACCTGGTTGCCCTTCTCGTCCTTCACCATGGTGTTCTTGATGCGGATGTTGGCGAAGGTGCCGCGCATCATGATTTCATGGTTGCCGCGCCGCGTGCCGTACTGGTTGAAGTCGGCCGGACGGACCTGGTGCGAGGTGAGGTATTCACCCGCGGGGCTCGCCGCCTTGATGCTGCCTGCCGGGGAGATGTGGTCGGTGGTGATCTTGTCGCCGAAGAGGCCGAGGATGCGCGCGCCGACGATATCCGTCACGGCATCCGGCTGCATCGTGATGCCGTCGAAATAGGGCGGGTTGCGGACATAGGTCGAACCCGGCTGCCAGCCATAGGTCTGGCCTGAGCCGGCCTCGACCGCCTGCCACTGCTCGTCGCCCTTGAAGACGTCTGCGTATTTGGCGCGGTACATCTCGCCGGTGATGTAGGTGTGCACGAAATCGGCGACGTCCTTGTTGGTCGGCCAGACGTCCTTGAGATAGACCGGCTGACCGTCGGACCCGATGCCGAGCGGCTCGGTCGACAGATCCTTCTGGACGCTGCCGGCGAGCGCGTAGGCGACGACGAGCGGCGGCGAGGCGAGATAGTTCGCCTGCACGTCCGGAGAGACGCGGCCCTCGAAGTTGCGGTTACCGGACAGAACGGCCGTGGCGACGACGCCGTTGTCGTTGATCGCCTTGGAGATCTCCTCCGGCAGCGGGCCGGAGTTGCCGATGCAGGTGGTGCAGCCGAAGCCGACGAGGTTGAAGCCGAGCGCGTCGAGGTCCTTCTGCAGATCGGCCTTTTCCAGATACTCGGCGACGACCTGCGATCCGGGCGCCAGCGAGGTCTTCACCCAGGGCTTGGTCTTGAGGCCCTTGGCGAGCGCATTGCGGGCGAGGAGGCCCGCCGCGATCAGCACGGACGGGTTCGACGTGTTGGTGCAGGAGGTGATCGCGGCGATCACGACGTCGCCGTGGCCGATGTCGAAGTTCTTCCCCTCGACGGGATAGCGGTTCGCGATGTCGGCGGCCTTCTTGTACTCGGTCTCCATGGCGGCGGCGAAACCGGCCTTGATGTCGGTGAGCGACTGGCGGCCTTCCGGACGCTTCGGACCGGCCATCGAAGGCACGACGGTGGACAGCTCGAGCTCCAGCGTGTCGGTGAAGACCGGATCGGGCGTTTCGTGGGTGCGGAACATGTCCTGGGCCTTGGAATAGGCCTCCACGAGGGCGATGCGGTCGTCGGCGCGGCCGGAGAAGTTCAGATACCGGATCGTCTCGGCGTCGACGGGGAAGAAGCCGCAGGTGGCGCCGTATTCGGGGCCCATGTTGGCGATTGTCGCGCGGTCGGCGAGGGACAGGCTCTCAAGGCCGGGGCCGAAGAACTCGACGAACTTGCCGACGACGCCCTTCTTGCGCAGCATCTGGGTGACGGTGAGCACCAGGTCGGTGGCGGTGACGCCCTCGTTCAGCTTGCCGTCGAGGCGGAAGCCGATGACCTCGGGCACGAGCATGGAAACCGGCTGGCCGAGCATGGCGGCCTCGGCCTCGATGCCGCCGACGCCCCAGCCGAGAACGGCGAGGCCGTTGACCATCGTCGTGTGGCTGTCGGTGCCGACACAGGTGTCGGGATAGGCGTAGGTGACGCCGTCCTCGTCCTTGGTCCAGACCGTCTGGGCGAGATACTCAAGATTGACCTGATGGCAGATGCCGGTGCCGGGCGGGACGACGCGGAAATTGTCGAAGGCGTTCTGGCCCCATTTCAGGAAGTTGTAGCGCTCGCCGTTCTGCTCGTATTCGCGCGACACGTTCTGCGCCAGCGCCGAGGCGGTGCCGAAATAGTCCACCACCACCGAGTGGTCGATGACCAGATCCACCGGGACGAGCGGGTTGATCTTCTCAAGGTCGCCGCCAAGCGTCGCCATGCCGTCGCGCATCGCGGCGAGGTCGACGACCGCGGGCACGCCGGTGAAGTCCTGCATCAGCACGCGGGCCGGGCGGTAGGCAATCTCCGCGTCGGTCTTGCCCTTGTTCTCCAGCCAGCCGGCGACGGCCTTGATGTCCTCGGCCTTGACGGTGCGGCCGTCCTCGAAGCGCAGGAGGTTTTCCAGGAGCACCTTCAGCGAGAAGGGCAGCCGGGAGATGCCGGCAAGGCCGTTCGCCTCGGCATCGGGCAGGCTGAAGTAGGTGTAGGTCTTGTCACCTACTGTCAGTTCCTTGCGGCATTTGAAGCTGTCGAGGGACTTCGTCACGGCGGGATCTTCCTCAGGTTGGCGGCGGGAAGGCGGCTATCGGACGCGTCGCGAGCCTTTGATCGGCTTCTTTGCGCGTGTCCGGTTTCCGGGCGAGGGGCTTGAAACCTCGGGGCCCGGTCGTCTGCGTCTCCCCGGCGTCGGTGTTTGGACCGATGATGGGACGAGCCCGCCTGCCGTTCCGGCAACGCGAGGCCGGCGGGTCATCCTCGCGCTTATAGGAAATTTCGCAGTGCAGCGCCAGCAGGCCGAATGGGCTATTGCGACCGGCGGGTCATTTTTTTGAGCCCATTCAACAAATCGGGCGTCCGTTCGTCAGGTCAAGGGTGGGTGCGTGGGTGTTATTGCCGCCTCAACTTCCCCTTCCTTCGCGATCCTGCCGCTCTTCCTGTTGTCCTTCTCCCTCTCCGTCGTCATCCCCGCGAAAGCGGGGACCCATAGGCCTTTTCGCGTCACAGTGCTCCGGCGGGAGGCACTGCCTGCCGTGACCCGAGGCGATGTTCGCTGCCGATTGATGATTGGGTCCCCGCTTTCGCGGGGATGACGATGGAGAGGCAGAGACAGGACTTCGGCCACGGAGAGGCTCACGCCGTCATGGTCTGCGCAGGCAGACCATCCACGAAACGGATGCGCGTGGCCTTCGTGGATGGTCCGCCTGAAGCGGACCATGACCTTGAGGATAGGCTTGTGTCCTACCCACCCTTGGCAGGACGGCGAATTTCCGCTTAGTGGGAAGCCGTCAACCGACTTCAACTCCGAGACCGCCGCGTTGCCTGCCATGACCCCATCCGCCGAGCCGCATTCGTCCGATCCTGAAGGCCTCGTCCTCGACGGCATTTGCGTGCTGCGCGGCGGGCGGCGGGTGCTGCATGGCGTGAACGTCCGCCTGGCGCCGAAGGGCCGCGAAGGCGCGGCGCTATTCATCACCGGGCCCAACGGGGTCGGCAAGTCGACGCTGCTGCGCGCCATTGCCGGGCTGACCTCCATTGAGGCCGGACAGCTTTCGCTCGATCTTAGCGGCGACAAGCTTGCGGGCACCGACGTCGGCGAGGGTTGCCACTATCTCGGCCACCGCGATGCGATCAAGACGGCGCTGACGGTGACCGAAAACCTCGCCTTCTGGCAGAGTTTTTTGGGAGAGCCGCGTACCGGCGAGGGGCGGGGGCATCCGCTTCTCTCCATCGACGACGCGCTGGAGGCGGTGGATCTTCTCCATCTTGCCGACCTGCCGTCGATGCTGCTCTCAGCCGGCCAGCGGCGCCGACTTTCCATCGCGCGCCTGCTCGTTGCCGCCCGTCCGGTCTGGCTCATGGACGAGCCGACCTCGGCGCTCGACAAGGCCTCGGAGGCGCGGCTTGTCGACCTGATGCGGGCGCATGTTACGGGCGGCGGTCTGATCCTTGCCGCGACGCATCTGGCGATCGACCTGGAGAACGCGCAGGAACTGGCGCTGGAGCGGGTGGTCTATGACCCGCTGGAAGAACTGGGCTAGACGATGGCACCGCCGGCCGCCGTCGCGGCCTTTCGTGCATTGCGGGCTTTCCCGACCAATGGAGAAACTCACCGATGGCAGACCTTGACCGTCCGCTTTTGGGGACATGCCGATGCGGGCACGTCGGCATCGAGATCAGCGCGCCGCCGCTCCTGACGGCGGCCTGTCACTGTCGCGGCTGCCAGACAATGAGTGCCAGCGCCTACTCGCTGACGGCGCTGATCCCGGCGCCGGCATTCCGCGTCACATCGGGCGAGCCGGTGAAGGGCGGCGCAGGAGGTGCGCAGCTCGACCATTATTTCTGCCCGGACTGCAAGACGTGGATGTTCACGCGGATTTCCGGCATCGACGCCTTCGTCAACGTGCGGCCGACGCTGCTCGACGATCCAAGGTGGACCTTACCCTTCATCGAAACGCAGACGGCGGAAAAGCTGCCGTGGGTGGAAACGCCCGCCTGCTACAGCTACGAGCGCTTTCCCTCGGAGGAGGAGTTCGAGGGGCTCGTGAAGGCGTTTGCGGAAGAGGTGTGAGTGTCTGGGCTACTGCTGGGCTTGGGCGCCACGGGCAGCATTTCAATAGACGGCGCTTTTCATTCGGCTGGTTTGGGCAACTAGCCGTCACGGCGTCGGTTTGGCGCATGGACGAGCCAACATCGGCGCTCGGCGATGCCTCGGCAGCGCGGCTCGTCGAACGTATGCACGCCCAGGTGGCGGCGGCAGGCTGATCTTCGCAGCGACGCATCTGACGGCCGACCTGGAGAATGGGCAGGAACTGGCTCTTGAGCGGGTATTCTATTGCCCGTTGATGTAACTGGGTTAGGAGGGGGATGACGATGTCAATTTCCGCAAAAGCTGCAAAAATGTTGTGGGGTCGAGCCGCGGCGAGATGTTCTTTGCCGACTTGCCGAAAACACCTCGTTCTAGATGATACAGAAGTTGATGATCCAGCATTGATTGGAGATATGGCGCACATTGTAGCTGAAAGTGAAGATGGTCCACGGGGCATATCCCCTCTTAAATTAGATGATAGAAATCGGTATTCGAATCTTATTCTATTATGCAAGAATCATCATAAAGAAATTGATGATCAGTATATTACTTGGACTGTTGACCGTCTGCACGAAATTAAAAATCAGCACGAGTCTTGGGTTCGGGAGTTTTTGCCAGATTATGATAATATCAAGGTGAGGGATGATATTATTTATGCTGATTATATCGATGAATGGTCCTCTCTTTGTCATTTGAAGGAGTGGACTAATTGGACATCTCCATTGCTTTCTTTTGGTGAGCCGTCTATCGAGACGGCAAAATTTGACGATCTGGTTAAATTAGCTAGGCTCAGGACTCATTGAATCCACCAAGTGACGATGGCTGCGATTGTAATTGCTGCCATGAAGACGTCAGCGCGGCGGTCGTAACGGGTAGCAATGCGCCGCCAGTCTTTCAGGCGCCCGAACATGTTCTCGATCTTATGGCGTTGTTTGTATTGGGTTTTGCAGAATTCGGCAGGTGCCTTTCGGCCCTTGCGCGGCGGTATGCAGGACGCGATGCCTTTGGCTTGGAGCGCGGCGCGATACTCGTCGGAATCGTATCCCTTGTCGGCAATCATTGTCGCACTGCCGCCCTCAGGCAGGACCGGATAGAGGATCTTGGCCCCGACGTGATCAGAAACCTGTCCCGCCGTCAGGCACATCGCGAGCGGTCGGCCTTCGCCATCGCACACAGCATGCAGTTTGGTGTTCAGTCCACCCTTTGTGCGGCCAATGTGGCGGGGAAGAAGCCCCCTTTTAAAAGGCTTGACGCTGTCCGGTGAGCCTTCAGATGCGTCGCGTCGATCATCAGCGTGTCCGGAGCGCCGCCACTCGCTGCCAAGTGACTGAAAATCCTATCGAACACGCCCAATTCGGTCCAGCGGCGAAAGCGGTTGTAGAGCGTCTTGTGAGGGCCATACCCCTTTGGGGCATCTTTCCATTGGAGGCCATGCTTCAGCACATAGATGATGCCCGACACAATCCGGCGATCATCCACACGAGGCACCCCGTGCGACTTCGGAAAGAATGGCTCGATCTTCGACATCTGGGAAGGCGAGAGCAGAAACAAATCAGGCATGGCAAACTCCTTTGCCACCCTGAATCACATATCACGCATCAATGCAAATTAATGGGTCCTGAGCCTAGGTGGATTATGAAACGCGTGTGGCCTGGTCGTTATTTATCTTTGGAGCAGGCATTTAAGAATTTCGCATTTGTTTTGAATGATTTATTGAGGGTTTTCAATAAGCATCGTACTTCGCATGCGGACGACGATTTTGAGCTTACTACGAAAAAATTCTATAAGATAGATAGATGGGATGAGGAGTTATACAATAAATTACTAAGAGAATATAATCATCATGTCGATCTTGTCGAGGATTTGGTATTGGAGCTGACGCGATCGGCCAACCTAATTTGCGATCAAATTCGGGCAAACGTTATTTCGAATTTTGGATTGCGGGAGGGGCGACTATCGGTCTTGTCAGGCCCACATTTGGACCTTTCCTGGCATGAAGTCGTGGTCGAGTATTCAATTGAGGAACGGGTAAGCTCTAACCCATATCCGGGCCTCGAAGCATTTCTTACTGCTAGAGCCAGTCGTGATCGCTATTTTGGAGATTGTCAGGAGCCAAAGTAAACGATCGGACAAATAGTTGTTTGATTCGTCTCACAACCCCTCCACAGGATTCATAAACGGCCCAACCGCTTCACCCCTCCGCCACCGTGCCTCCTGATCCAGTGCCCAATGCACGGAGGGAAAGGCGATGCGGTCGCGCGGGATGTCGTCGGGTGAAAAGAGGTCGACCTCCAGGCTTTCCGGGCCCGGCGCAAAGCCGCCCTTCAGCGTTGCCCGATAGATGAGCTGGACCTGCGAAATGCGCGGGATCGTGTAGATCGCCAGAAGGTCGTGGATCTCGATGGACGCGCGGGCCTCCTCATAGGCCTCGCGGGCCGCACCCTGTTCCGGCGTCTCGTTCAACTCCATGAAGCCGGCCGGCAGGGTCCAGAAGCCCGACTGCGGGTCGATGGCGCGCCGGCAGAGCAGCACCTTGTCGCCCGCGCGCACCACCGAGCCAACCACGATCTTCGGGTTTTCATAGGCGATGAAGCCGCAGCGGGTGCAGACGTCGCGGGCGCGCTCGTCGCCTTCGGGAATGCGGGTCTCAAAGCTTGGCGTCACGAGGTCGGTCATGGGCGTCGCGGCTTCATTCCGGCTGAGGTGAGGCGGATCGGTCCCGGTTCTTGCCGCCGGCGTTGACCGACCTTGGCACACACGGAGCCATTTGTCGTCATGGCACGGGGAAGCTGCGGGGCGGCCGTTTACCCTGTCATTCGATGGGGCCGGGCAGACCCATCTCTGCCGTTGACAAGAAGTTGCGACTCTCGTTTGATGCAATCATAAGTTACGGTAGGGGCAACATGGCAACCGCAATCAATCTCGTGAATCCGACCTCCGGCGTGCAGAAGACCGGCTATTACGGCTTCAGCTGGACCAGTTTCTTCTTCGGCGGCATCCCGGCCCTTCTCAGGGGCGATACGGGCATCGGCCTTGGCATGATCGCGGTCGGCATCCTCGCCGGTGTCGTCGGGCTCGGCATCGGCTGGTTCGTCGTCTCGATCATCTGGGCGTTCATCTACAACAAGATCCATACGACGAGGCTGCTGGACCAGGGCTACAAGCTCGCGGATACGCCCGACCGAATGGCCGACGCGATGCGGGCGCTCGGGGCGGCAGAACAAGCCATCTACGGGCAGGCCTGAGGGGGGCTGGCGAGCGCCCGGATGAGAGCGGCGTGCGATCGGATCAGGACGTCCCGGCTTTTTCGGGCGTCCTGGCCTTTTCGATTTCCGGCAGCAGGCGGTCGCGGATGCCCTCGGGACTGAGCGGACCGATGTATTTGTAGCGGATGTGGCCGGTGCCATCGATGACGAAGGTCTCCGGCACGCCGTAGACGCCGAAGTCGATGCCCGTGCGCCCGCTTTCGTCCGAGCCGACCGCCTTGAAGGGGTTGCCGAGGCCGTTGAGGAAATCGGCCGCGTTCTGCGGCTTGTCCTTGTAGTTTATGCCGACGAGGGTGAAGCCCGGCTGCTTGGCAAGCTCCATCAGCAGCGGGTGCTCGTCGCGGCAGGGCACGCACCAGGACGCCCAGACATTCAGCAGTACGACGTCGCCGTATTTCGCCGTCTCCAGTTCGCTCGAAGACAGGCCCGGTGTCGGCTGGCCATTGCTTGCCAGCCCCGCGACGGCGGGAAGCTCGAACTTCGGCACCTCCTTGCCGATCAGCACGGAGGGCAGTTCCGACGGATCGCCGGAAAAAAGCTGCTTCAGGAAGAAGCCTGCAAGGCCGAGGAAGATCAGCAGCGGCAGGAAGGCGATCCACTTGATGCCGCCGGATTTCTTCGCGCTTTCGCCTGCGGTCTCCGGGCCGCTCATGCGCCGGTCTCCTGCCGCGAGGCGAGCGGCTTTGCGGTTCCCGCCGGTGCCTGCCGTTCGGAGCGGCGGCGGGCGCCGCGCTCCTCAAGCTGCTTCAGGCGTCGGCTCTGGGCCCTGTGATCGAGGATCACCCAGGCGATCATCGCCGCGATGACGAGGATCGTCACGATGTAGGAGCCGAGGATGAAGCCGGCGTGGTTGCCGAGATCGATCGACATCAGGCGACGCCTCCGCTGGCGGCGACGAGGCCGAGGGCGCGCACGCGGCGGCGCAGGATCTCATTGCGCATCGCCATCATGTGCAGCGTCAGGAGCAGGAAGGTGAAGGCGAGCGCCATCACCAGCAGCGGCCAGAGCATCGAGGCGTCGATGGTCGGCCCGCCCATGCGGAAGACGCTGGCGGGCTGGTGCAGCGTGTTCCACCAGTCGACCGAGAACTTGATGATCGGGATATTGACCGAGCCGACGAGGATCAGGATCGCGACGATGCGCGCGGCGCGGGCCGGTTCCTCGATGGTGCGCCAGAGCGCGATCAGGCCGAGATACATGATGAAGAGAATCAGCACGGAGGTGAGGCGCGCGTCCCAGATCCACCAAGTGCCCCACATCGGCTTACCCCAGAGCGAGCCGGTGACGAGGGCGATGAAGGTGAAGCCGGCGCCGAGCGGGGCGGCCGCCCTCGCCGAGACATCGGCCAGCGGATGGCGCCAGACGAGGGTGCCGAGGGCCGAGACCGTCATCAGGCCGTAGGTGAACATCGACAGCCACGCGGCGGGCACGTGGATGAACATGATCTTGACCGTCTCGCCCTGCTGGTAGTCCGGCGGGGCGAGGACGAGCGAGCCATAGAGCCCGATCGCGAAGAGCACGAGCGTGATCACCGTCAGGACCGGGATGGCCTTTCCGGCAAAGCCCAGAAAGCGGGTCGGGTTGGCAAGGTCGGAGAACCATTTCAGCATGGGGCGGTTTTACCCGCGTTGCGGCCCGACCGCAACGAGACGTTTCGCCTCGCAGGGCCGGCAAACCGCGCTTCACGCTCGTGTGCGGGCGGCAAGGTTGGCAACGCCCATCAGAGCGGCCGCGCCGGCCAGGAGCCAGAATGCGTCGGGCAGGGAAAAATGGGCGGCTATCCAGCCGATCATCGGAGGTCCGGCCAGGAAGCCGCCATAGCCGAGAGTGGCGACCGCCGAGATGCCGATTTCCGGCGCCGGGCCAGCCTTGCCGGCAAGGCTGAAGGCGACGGGGACCATGTTGGCGGCGCCGATGCCGACGAGCGCGAAGCCGATGCCGGCGGCGAGTGCATCCGGCGAGGCGGCGGCGAGCGCGAGCCCGCCAGCGACGGCGAGGCTGCCGATCACCAGCACCTTCACCGTGCCGAAGACGGCGAGCGTCCAGTCGCCGGTCAGGCGGCCGGCAAGCATGGTGATCGAGAAGGCCGCGAAGCCCATTGCCGCCTCGGCAGGGCTTGCTTCGTGGATGGTGGTCAGAAAGACCGCCGACCAGTCGGCCATGGCGCCCTCCACCACCATGAAGACGAAGGCAAGAAGGCCGAGCCCGAGGATGGCGCGGTTGATGCGGAAGCGGGGCCGGGCGGCGTCCGCTTCCCGCGGGGGCTCGCCCTCGCCGAGATGGCGCTTGGTCGCCAGGACCAGGAAAAGACAGACGATTGCCGCGACCGGCAAGAGCAGCGGCGACGGCAGGCCGACGCCGAGATAGGCGCCCCCGAAAAGCGCGCCGACCAGACCGCCCGCGCTGAAGGCGGCATGGAAGGACGACATGATCGGCCGTCCGTGGCGGCGCTCGATGGTGCTCGCATGGGCGTTCATCGACACATCCATCAGGCCGCTCGCCGCGCCGAGGACCAGCGTGTTGGCAACGAGGGTGGGCAGGCTGGCGAGCAACGTCGGCAGGGCGAGCAGCAGGGAAAAGGCAATTGCGGCGGCGCCTGTCGCCCGTCCGCTGCCGCCGAGCCTTGGCAGCAGCAAGCCCGAGAGCGGCATGGAGACGACCGCGCCGACTGCAAGACCGAGAAGCACGAGGCTGAAGCGGGCCGCGTCAAGCCCGGCGGCGTCCTTGATCAGCGGCAGGCTCACGGCCCAGTTGCCAATGCCAAAGCCGTTGGCGAAGAACATCGCCACCGTGGCGGTGCGCGGGGTGAGGAAACGCGGAGCGGTCATGGCGGAGGAGTCCGGCAGGGTCATGATGATTGTCCGTTGGATCAGGCGTTGGGCGTCACGACGGTGATGCCGAGCGTGCGGTAGGCGTCGAGATCGTCCGCAGGACCGTCGGCGACGAGGATGCCGAGGTCGGCGGCCTCCATCACCTTGTGCGGTGCGCCGGTGTGCAGCTTTTCCCGGGTGGCGACGGCCACGACCCTGCGGCTGCGCGCGGCGAGCAGGCGCTTGAATTCGGCCTCGTCGAAATCGAAGGTGGTGACGCCCTCGATCGTGTCGACGGCGCAGGTGCCGAGAAAGCACAGGTCGGGCCGGATGCGCTCGGCTTCCCGCATGGCCGCGGAACCGAGGCAGGCGCCGCTGTGCGGGTCGACCCGCCCGCCGATCATGATGACGCCGATACCCTCCCGCCCGGCAAGGGATGCGGCAATCATCGGCGCGTTGGTCGCGACCGTGAGCGACATCCCTTCGGGCAGGGCCCGGGCGATGGCGGCGTTGGTGGAACCCGCATCGATGAAGATCGTCTGGTTGGCCCGCACGAGGCCGGCGGCGGCCTTCGCAAGGCGCTCCTTTTCCTGCACGTTCCTGCCGGATCGCTCCGCAATGGTGCCGGAAGCGGGCGAAACGGGAAGCGCACCGCCGTAGACGCGGCGGCAGAGGCCTGCCTTCGCCATCTCGCGCAGGTCGCGGCGGATGGTGTCCTCGGAGGTGTTGAGGAACCGCGCCAGATCGGTGGCCAGCACCTTGCCGTCGCGGTCGAGCGCCTCGCCGATCAGGCGTTGGCGTTCGTCGGGGAGCAGCGCGATGGCTGGTGCGATATCGACAGCTTGCATGTTTGTGCCTGTTTATGGTGCCTGTTCTTGCATTATTAGACCCATAACATGCAAAATTCGGCAGAATCAAGGCGCAAACGATCCGTTCCGGACGCTGGACCCTGCCGGATTCGTCAGACTTCGCGATGACAGGGTCAGTCGAGGCCGCTCTTGAGGGCAGCGGCCGCCGCGAGAGGAGCGAGCACGAGCGTTGCCAGCGTGATGGCGCAGAGCAGCAGGAACGGCGTCATGAAGGGCGAGGGGGCAACCGTCGCGGCGTTGGCGGCGGAAACGCCGAAGATCATGACGGGGATCGTGAAGGGCAGGATCAGGACGGCGAGCAGCAGGCCGCCGCGCCTGAGGCTGACGGTGAGGCCCGCGCCGATGGCGCCGAGGAGGGTGAGAGCCGGCGTTCCGACCAGCAGCGTCAGCATGGTCGCGCCGATGGCCGCCGGCTCCATGGCAAGGAAGAGGGCGAAGAAGGGGGTTGCGATGACGAGCGGCAGGCCGGTCGACGTCCAGTGCGCGAGGCATTTGACGAGAACCACCAGTTCCAGCGGCTGTCCGGACATGACGATGAGGTCCAGCGTGCCGTCCTCGCGGTCGGCCTCGAAAAGACGGTCGAGGCCGAGAAGCGTTGCCAACAGCGCGCCGATCCAAAGGATCGCCGGACCAAGGCGGGAGAGAAGATTGAGGTCCGGGCCGACGGCGAAGGGAAAGACGGTAACGACGATGAGAAAGAAGAGAACGCCCATGAGGGCACTGCCGCCGATCCTGACGGCGAGCGCCAGATCGCGGCGATAAAGGGAGAGCAGGGGATTCGTCACGCTTGGAGCCGGTTTCTCGATGAGCTGCCGGCGGACCTTAGAGCATCGGACCGAAAAGTGGGAACCGGTTTTCGGGAAAATCCGCTGCGCTATGGAAGCAGGCCGGCATCGGACCGAAAATAAGCCGAGCATCGTGATGCCGAGCTTCAAGGCGCGCGTGATCGTGGAAGTTGCGGCTGTTTGGTTGTCCATTCACCCTCTCCACCGTTATTCCCGCGAAAGCGGGAACCCACTCCACGCATTCTCTTTCTAGTGGGCATTGGGGACGCGAAGGATCAGAAGACTTCAGGCCTTTTCGTTCCGAGCCGCCAATGGGTTCCCGCTTTCGCGGGAATGACAATGAAGAGGCTCTTCCGTCAACACTTGCGCTTTGCCCCAAAAATCCGACATGAATGCAGCAACGTGCAGCCGTTCTTCCGGCAGCGCGCACAGAGCAATGAAAGACAGGTCGTGACCGGCATTCCCTTCGCCAAGATGAATGGCATCGGCAATGAAATCGTCGTTCTGGATCTCCGCGATTCGGACCTCAAGGTGTCCCCTGAGGCCGCGCGCGCGATCGCGGCAACGCCCGGCGCGCATTTCGACCAGCTCATGGTGCTCTATCCGGCCAGGACGCCCGGCAGCGATGCCGCGATGACGATCTTCAATATCGACGGTTCGGAATCGGAGGCCTGCGGCAATGGCACACGCTGCGTTGCCATGCGGCTTTTTGAGGAAGGCGCGAAGGATCGGCTGGTGCTGGAGACGCGCGCGGGCCTGCTGCCGGTGCGCAAGACCGACGATGGCCAGTTCACCGTCGGCATGGGCAAGCCGAAGTTCGGCTGGCAGGACATTCCGCTCGCCGAACCTTTCCACGACACGCGCTATATCGAATTGCAGATCGGGCCGATCGATGCGCCGATCCTGCATTCGCCGTCGGTCGCCAATATCGGCAATCCGCACGCGATCTTCTGGGTCGACGACGTCGAGGCCTATGACCTTGCCCGCTTCGGGCCGCTTTTGGAAAACCATCCGATCTTCCCGGAGCGGGCAAATATCTCGCTGGCGCAGGTGCTCTCGCCCGACCATATCCGCGTGAAGGTGTGGGAGCGCGGCGCAGGGCTGACGAAGGCCTGCGGCTCGGCGGCCTGCGCGGTCGCGGTGTCGGCGGCGCGCACGAAGCGGACCGGCCGCAAGGTGCTTGTCTCCCTGCCGGGCGGCGATCTCTTCATCGAGTGGCGCGACGACGACCAGATCCTGATGACGGGACCGGCGGAGCTCGAACATATCGGCGAGCTGCCGGCGGAGACGTTCGAAGATACTGCTGCGGCGTAAATCCCGATTCGCATCTTCTCTGGCAATTTCCGCCCAATTCCGCCATATAGAGCGGCGTTCGGCCACAGGATACATATGAGCGCCTTCCGGGCCGCTCTATATTCCTGAGTCTGGAGCACAATGTTCCCGTTCACGCGTGTTCGCTTGAACGCATTATGCTCTACCCGGAAAATCCCGACCACTTTCGGAACAGCCGCGCATGTCGCGGCGGGAATTGCATCTGACATGACGATCGACGTCATCACCTTCGGCTGCCGGCTCAACACGGTAGAATCGGAGGTCATGAAGGAAAAGGCAAAGGCTGCCGGGCTCGATAACGCGGTGCTGGTCAATACCTGCGCCGTAACGGGCGAGGCCGTGCGTCAGGCGCGGCAGGCGATCCGGCGCGCGCGGCGCGAAAACCCGGAGGCGCGCATCATCGTCTCCGGCTGCGCCGCCCAGACCGATCCCGACATGTTCGCCGCCATGGGCGAGGTCGACCTCGTCATCGGCAACATGGAAAAACTGGGCGAGGCCGCCTACCGCGACACCGCGCCGGCCGGCGCCGACTTCGGCATCGGCGGATTGGAAAAGGTGCGCGTCAACGACATCATGAGCGTGACCGACACGGCGGGCCATCTCATCGAGGGCATCGAGGGGCGCACGCGCGCCTTCGTCCAGGTGCAGAACGGCTGCGATCACCGCTGCACCTTCTGTATCATCCCCTATGGCCGGGGCAACTCCCGCTCCGTGCCGATGGGCGATGCGGTCGATCAGATCCGGCGAATCGTTGAGAATGGCTATCGCGAGGTGGTGCTGACCGGCGTCGACCTCACGAGCTGGGGACAGGATCTGCCCGGTGCGCCGAAGCTCGGACGCCTCATCCGTCAGGTGCTGAAGAATGTGCCGGATCTGGAGCGGCTCAGGATCTCCTCCATCGATTCCATCGAGGTCGATCCGGAGTTCATGGCGGCGATCGCCGAGGAAGAGCGGCTGATGCCGCATTTCCATCTGTCGCTGCAGTCGGGCGACGATCTCATCCTGAAGCGGATGAAGCGCCGCCACCTTCGCGCCGACACGATTGCCTTCACCGACGAAGTGCGGCGGCTGCGCCCGGATGTTGTTTTCGGGGCGGACATCATTGCCGGCTTTCCGACCGAGACCGAGGACGCCTTCGCCAACTCGCTGAAGATCGTCGACGACTGCGGCCTGACGCACCTGCATGTCTTTCCCTATTCGCCGCGCCCCGGCACGCCGGCCGCGCGCATGCCGCAGCTCGACAAGGCACTGGTGAAGGACCGTGCCGCGCGCCTGCGCGAAGCCGGGGAGACGGCCTTGATGCGTCATTTCTCCGCCGAGGTCGGACGGGAGCGCCGCGTGCTCGTGGAGCGCGACGGTCTCGGCCGATCGGAGCATTTCACGCTGGTCGAGATCGATGGCGGTGCCGTCGGCGATATCGTGCCGGCGCGAATCACGGGGCATACGGAGCGGTCGTTGCGCGCGGTGGCTCTTGCCGCATGAGACGCGTTTGCGATCAGCGGGTTCGGCAGATAGAAAAATCGGAGGCGGGGCGGGCGCGCACGGAGAACCGTGCGCCTGACGCCGACCGTCGTCCTCGGGAGATGGCATGAGCGAGCAGAAGAAATCCGGCTTTTTCAGCAAGGTCGCCGACTTCATGGTGGCCAAGCCGGAAGCCGATCCCGAGCCTCAGGTTCTTCCCGAAGAGGAGCGAAAGGCGCCTCCGCCAGCGCCTGCCGCCGAGAAGGAGCTGGAAGCGAAGGCTCCTGAGGCGCCGACCTCTCGGCCAGTCCCCGAGCCGGTCATCGAGATGATGCCGCCGGCAGCTGTGCCTATGGCGGAAGACGCGCCTGAGGAGATGCCTGCCGCTGCTGCCGAAACTCCGGTCGAACCGCCCTTGGTCGAATCGGCGCCCGTGCCGGCCGAAGTGGCCCCCGTCGCGCCGGAGCCCGGCAAGAAACTCTCCTGGTTCCAGCGCCTCAGGACGGGATTGCTCCGGTCCTCGTCGGCGATTGGCGAGGGAATCACCTCGATCTTCACCAAGCGCAAGCTCGATGACGAGACGCTGGAAGAGCTGGAGAATGTCCTCATCCAGGCTGACCTTGGCGTTGCGACGGCGATGGCCATCACCGAGGCGCTGGCCAAGGGACGCTACGGCAAGGACATCGCACCGGAAGAGGTGAAGACGATCCTTGCCTCGGAAGTCACCAAGGTGCTCGGCCCCGTTGCCGAGCCGCTGACGATCGACACGTCGAAGAAGCCCTTCGTGCTGCTTGTCGTCGGCGTCAACGGGTCCGGCAAGACGACGACGATCGGCAAGCTGGCGGCCAAGTTCCGGGCCGAGGGCAAGTCCGTCATGATGGCGGCGGGCGACACCTTCCGCGCGGCGGCCATCGAGCAGCTGAAGGTCTGGGGCGAGCGGACGGGCACGCCGGTCATCGCCCGCGATGTCGGTTCGGATGCGGCAGGCCTTGCCTTCGATGCGCTGAAGGCAGCGCAGGAGCAGAATGTCGACGTGTTGCTCGTCGATACCGCCGGCCGGCTTCAGAACAAGGCCGAACTGATGGCGGAGCTTGAAAAGGTCATCCGCGTCATCCGCAAGGTCGACCCGAGCGCCCCGCACGCCTCGCTGCTCGTCCTCGATGCCACCACGGGCCAGAACGCGCTCAACCAGGTGGAGGTTTTCGGCCGGACAGCCGGCGTCACCGGCCTTGCCATGACCAAGCTTGATGGCACCGCACGCGGCGGCATCCTCGTGGCGATTTCGGCGAAGTTCAAGCTGCCGGTGCATTTCATCGGCGTTGGCGAGGGGATCGACGATCTGGAGCCCTTCAAGGCGGAGGATTTCGCCAAGGCCATCGCCGGGCTATGAATGCCCGCGCCGGGCTGCCGCTCAGGGCCTAGCATTTCGCGCCCGGCGTTGCCGATCCCCGCGTTGCCGGCGGCACAGGCGTCTGCTTCAAAATCTCGGTCGCGCTTCGGGTTTTCCCGGCCTTCGATCACAGCGACTCAATCCAGAGCATCGTCCGGTTGGCCGACGCTTCGACCTGTTCCGTCCGACTGTGGACCTGTCGTCGCGCAAGTCCGTACGATGGATTTGACCGGAGAACGGCGGCTGGCGCTTAGCCGCCGGATGCCTTGACGTCGTTGGCCGCCAGATTGGATGGCGGCGTGCCGCCGCTCAGCAATGCGTCGATGCGGGCCCGTTCGTCCTCGAAGGTGTCGAGTTCGTTGCCGGCGAGCGACTTGCCCTCGGGCAGGCGGATGCGCATCGGGTCGACTTGGCGGTCGTTGACCAGGATCTCGAAGTGGAGATGGGGGCCGGTCGAAAGGCCGGTCGAGCCGACATAGCCGATCACCTGGCCCTGCTTGACCTTCATGCCCTTGTGCATGCCCTTCACGAAGGCGCTCATGTGACCGTAGGCGGTCGAATAGCCGTTGGCGTGGCGCAGTTCGATGTAGTTGCCATAGCCGTTGACCCAGCCGTCCTTGACCACGGTGGCGTCGCCTGACGCCATGATCGGCGTGCCGCGCGGCGCGGCCCAGTCGACGCCGGTGTGCATCTTCATGTAGCCGAGCAGCGGATGGCGCTGCATGCCGAAGCCCCGGCGGAAGGTGCCGACGGACATCGGCTTGCGCATCAGGAACTTCTTCGCGTTGCGCCCGTCCTCGTCGTAGTAGTCGACGGTGCCGTCGGTGGAGCTGCGGAAGCGATAGTAGCGATGCCGCTGCCCGCCGAGCGTGATCGAGACGTAGAGAAGCTCCGAGGAGTCGGCGGTTTCCGTGCCGTCGTCGGCCAGCGAATAGAACAGATCGATCGAATCACCTCGGCTGACGCGCGCGTTGAAATCGACGTCATAGGAGATGACGTGGATGAGGTCGTCGATCAGGCGGGGCGACATGTCGTTGTCGAGCGCCGTCTGGTAGAGGCTGCGATAAAGACGCGGGCGCGGCGTGTTGACGTCGCTCTCGCCGAGCCCGGTGCTGGAAAGGGAGAGACCGCCTGCCGGTTCCTGCGCCGGCACATAGGCCAGTTCGTCGGAAAGGGCGACCGTGGCCAGGTGCTGTCCGTCGCGGTAGATCGAGACGGAGACGGGGTGGTAGCGGTTGGTCTCGTCATTGGCCGGGGCGAGGGCAATGCGCAGCTTTTCGCCCGGTGCGACACCTGGAATGGCAAAGCGATTGCGGAACGCGCTGTTGATCTCCAGCGCCTCGTCGTCCGTCGCCTCGTTGTCGATCAGCAGTCCCTGGAGCGTATCGCCCTTGCCGACCGTGACGATCTTTTCCTCGCGGTCGTCGAAGCTGTCGGAGACCTGATCGCCGCTCTTGGCGACGAAGGAGACATTCTCGGGGATGATCCGCACGCCGAGCTGCTCGAAGGAGTTGCGGATCGCGAAGCTGTCGTCGAAACGCGACGATGTCGTCGTCGGCAGCGAGGCGACCTTGACGTCCGCTCCGGTCAGGAACTCGGCCTGGTCGTGGACAAGGGCTTCCGTCTCGACGTCGGAGAGGGGCGCGTAGGCCACCATGGTCGTGTCGTTGACCGGGAAATCCACGACCTTGACCGCCATCTCGCCTTCCACGTCGGCGCCATAGAAGGAATCGCTGACGGATTTCTCCGGCGTCGTCGCGTTGGCTTCGGCGAAGATACGAAGCGGATCGAAGGAGGGAATGTCGGCGACGATGTCATCGGCGTCGGTGATCAGCGGTGTCGTGACCCGGGCAAAGGGGCGCATGCGGATGATGTCGCGCTCGCCGTCGCGCGTCACCGTGCTGAGCCGCATCACCCGGCGCGATCCGGTGTCTTCCTGATCGTCGTCGGGAAAATCGGCCTTGAGAACAAGGCCGCCGAATTGTCCCGGACGCGCTGCCGTCTCGGGTTCGAGCGAGGGGATGGCGGCCACGGCCGGCCGGCCGTCGAGAGCGGCGTAAAGAGCGCCAGCCATCAGGCAGCTGGAGGCAAGAGCTGCGAGAACCGTGCTCGTCAGCCAACGCAGGGAGATGGCGCGGCGGTCGGGCGGCGCACGGCGGGTGTCAATCGTACGGATGGGCGGTTCGTCCCCAAGGTCGATAGACTTTCGATCATGGTCGGACCAGACCGCATTCATTGCCCAAACGTCTCCATCTGCCTCGATCGTCTCTCGTACCGTCCGAACGGCCACGCGATACCTTGAGCCTGCCACGAGCAGAGACTGTCACGAGGATCGAGCTACGCGCTTACGGAAACGTTCTTCGTTGGCGGAACCTTGGCTGCTCACGGCGCACGAGTCAACGTTTCCGGCGGTTCCGCACCGGACTGGTGAGGACGTGCCGCCTTCACGAATCGACCGTAGCGGTTCGCGTACTACCCTTGAAGCTGCGAATGCGGCGTCTGTTGGGCAGACGGTCAAAATCCGGGGGATTGTTTGGGTATGTACGCGTGCGTGCGCGAC